>NZ_CP065053.1:6813037-7432405 GCF_015689335.1 Massilia antarctica
TTGAGAGAACGCTCAAGGGACTACTTGGCGATAACGGAGCGGGCGCCAATGTTACGGTAATTGACCTGAGCGACCCGCCCTTCGAAGTGCGAAGCATTACGGTCTCTCTCATTTCCTCAGCGGCTCATTTTGGTATTAATTTCCTTCAGTTTGGCATGCATATATCCGGTTATTGGTGTTATATTGGTATATCGATCTTGCACATAAGGCATCGGAATTGTCGTGTAAACCGATTCCGCCATCACCGCGCGGGCACGGAGTGACGCGCGGCACACGGATCGACCAGGTTTATCTCCGGCACGCAAGTGCCCCGACAATTTGATAGGGAGCCTCAATTGAACAGAACAATCATCCACAGCCTGATCATCAGCGTACTGGGCGGGTCGCTGGCCGCGTGCGGCGGCGGCGACGGCAATACGTCCACCGGCACCCAGTCATCCCAAAGCAAGATGTTGGCGGCGACGAGCGTCTGTAACGCAGCGTGGAACAGCGCCACCGTCTATGATGGCGGCAAATCGGCCAGCTACGGGGGGATCAACTATACGGCCGCCTACTGGACGCAGGGCGACAATCCATCGACCAACAGCGGGGCCGCTGGAAGCGGCAAGCCATGGACGGTGAGTGGCTGGTGCGGCACCACGCCGACTCCGACACCTACGCCGACACCCACCCCGACACCCACCCCGACACCCACCCCGACACCGACCTGTTCATCCCAGACCTGGACCGCAGGAGTGAACTACAGCTTGGGCACCGTGGTGAAGTACCCAGCTAACGGCAATTTCTACAAGGTCGTCAATAGCGGCACCAACGGCTCCGACGGTACTGATCCGATCATTAGCACCTGGTATTGGCAGCAAACTACTTGTGGCAGCACGCCAACTCCGACGCCTACTCCCGACCCGGCAGGTAGTTTTGCCGGCCTGTCAAAAGCGCAGTTCGAAGCATGGTTCCCCAGCCGCAGTTCGTTCTACCAATACGCCGACTTCGTCGCCGCAGCGGGTTACTATCCGAACTTTGCCAAGTCGGGCAACGCCACCCTGGACAAGCAGGAAGTGGCCGCCTTCTTCGCCAACCTGCAACACGAGTCGGACAACCTGAGGGCAGTCAGGGAATACAACACCGCCAACTGGCCCTTGTACTGCGACGTGAACTGGGTACGAGTCACCTGCAAGAGCACCAACATGGTCGACCAGTACTTCGGCCGCGGCCCGATCCAGATCAGCTGGACCTCGAACTACCGCAGTCTGGGCAACGCCATGGGCCTGGGCGAGCAACTGGTGAACAATCCGGAACTGTTGGCCACCAACGCCACCATCGCCTGGCGAAGTGCGGTGTGGTACTGGATGACCCAACCGGGCCGCGCCGGCAGGCCGGCGCATGACTCGATGGTGGGCGGATACGGTTTCGGCCAGACCATCAATGCCATTAACGGCAATCGCGAATGCGCAGGCGGCAGCGAGTACCAGGGGCCGGCACAGATGCAGACCCGGGTGAATTACTACACGACCTTCACCCAGAACTTGGGCGTACCCACCGGTCCGAGTCCGACTTGCTGACAGGCACGGGCTGAAGCTCAGGCCTGAAACGCAAAAGGCGGCATCGATATCCTGATACTGTCCCGCTGTGGTCCCGGCGATTTTAGATAGTTGCCGGGACAAATATAGATATATAAATCAGAGACTTAGAATCTTTAATTTAGTTGTCCCGGTGTCCAGGCGAAAGTATTTACGGCCCAGACGCCTGCTGCTGCTCGATCTTGCTACGCTCTGTCCTGGCGCCGGCCAGCGTTACATCTGATGCGCTTGTTGGGACGTCCCAAGACAAAAAGCCCACGTTCTCTATAGGAAAAGCACGGGCTTTGGGACTTTGCAATACCGTCTGGAATGATTTCTTGGCGGAAGCGGTGAGATTCGAACTCACGAACGGCTCACACCGTCGCCAGTTTTCAAGACTGGTGCCTTCAACCGCTCGGCCACGCTTCCTGCAGAACGCGATTATACAGAAAACCCCCGTCCTTGGGCAGTCACAGCTGATCCGACGCCCGATTCCCTACGCGCTACCCCGACCAGGCCCGGCTCCGCCCACACCCCATCCGACGACGCCAGTCGGGCTCGCCGGCATCCGCGGCGACGCCGCCACCTCGTGCAGCGCCATCATCGTCCGCCCCCCCGCACGCCGGCCGGCGTGACGCTCATGCTCACTGCCAGGGAAGCCAGTAAATGACAGTAGCGGCAACACGACCAACGCCACGCCGCCACCTTCGCAAGCTGCCGGCTTAACCGATGAAGGCCATGCCGTCGGTCAGGCCGTCCGCCACGCCGACCAGTTCCAGCGGCGCCATGGCAGCGAAGGCCGGAGCCTTGACGTAGATCAGATTGTCGGCTGTCAGGCTGCTGGCCATGACGTTTTGCAGGGTCATCAGCGTGTAGGCCTTGTCGGCGCCGGCCGTGCCATCGCGGTCGAACTCCACCAAGGTCGAGCTGCCGCTTTGCAGGAAGCGCACGATGCCGGCCGCGAGCGGATCGCCGCTCTGCATGGCGGGCGTGAACAGCGCCAGCACGTCGATGCGGTCGCCGCCAGCGCCGGCGCTGAAGTCCTTGACCGTCAGGCTACCGGTATGGCTTTTGCCGTGCAGCTCATAGGTATCGATGCCCGTTCCGCCGCTGGCGGTGACAACAGCATTTCCATCCATATCGCGGCGCAGGATGATGATATCGTCGTCGGCCCCGCCCGACGCCACCACGCGCCCGTTGCCCACGCGGATGTCCAGAATGTCGCGTCCGTTGCCGCCATACAGGCCACTGTCGCCGTAGGCGATCATCTTCAAGTAGTCGTTGCCATTGCCGCCGTTGATCTGGGCATTGCTGTAGCCGCCGTCCAGGGTGTCATCGCCGGCGCCGCCGTCGAGGATGGTGTCGCCCTCACGCGCCGTCAACTGGTCGTTGCCATTGCCGCCGGAAAGCGTATCGGATCCAAAGCCGCCGGTGAGGACGTCGTCGCCATCGCCGCCGAACAGTTGGTCATTTCCATCGCCGCCATCCATGGTGTCATTGCCGCTGCCGCCAAGCAGATGGTCAGCGCCATCCGCGCCGGCGAGCTTATCGTTGCCAGCGCCGCCATCGAGCGTGTCGTTGCCGGAGCTGCCGGCGATATCGTCATTGCCGAGGCCGCCAAATGCCGTGTTGTCACGACCACTGAGGAAGAGAAAGTCATCGCCGGTGGTACCCACGACATAGCGGCCGCTTTCCGATCCATCGGGACTGATTCCGCTCACGAAGTTGGCACCATGCATACTTGTAGCCAGAACAGCGCGCAGGGTCGCGACCGTATGAAAGCTGTCGACGCTGCCGGCGGCGCCGTCGTCGTCGACCTGAAGCAAGGTGTCGTTGCCGCTCTGGACAAGGCGCAGATAGCCGGCCGCGCCGAATGGATTATTGTAACCGGAGGGCACACCGAACAAGTTAAATTGATCGCCACCAATACCGGCCTGGAAATCATCGATCACGACATTTTCGGCGTGCTTACCCATAGTGAAATAGAAAATATCGCTGCCGCTGCCGCCCGCAATTTCCAGGGTTTTGGTCGCCGGCTCGGATTGGATTTGGATGACATCATTGCCCGCGCCGCCGAATATCCTGACGTGCACCGTCGCCGCCGATCTCGTCGTACCCGCGCTGATCGTGTCGTCGCCAGTACCGCCATCGAGCGTGTCATTACCTTCGCCGCCGAGGAGAAAGTCATTGCCCGCGCCGCCACTGAGCACATTGTCACCGCTCCATTCGAGCAGCCGATCATCGCCCGCGCCGCCGTCGAGCATGTCGTTGCCCTCGCCGCCATCGAGCTGGTCGCGGCCCTCTCCGCCGCTGAGAACATCATTGCCAGCGGCGCCCCACAGGGTATCGTTGCCAGCCAGACCGGTCAGGGTGTCATCGCCGCCCAATCCGCTGATGAAGTCGGCCAGTATTCCGCCACTCAGTTGGTCGGCGCCCTCGGTCCCGATCAGCTGCAGGCCTGCGGCCGGGCTGGCGTCCTGGACCACGCTGGCGTTGGCGCGGTAGGCCGGAACGGCACGCACAGGCATTGTGGAAGGGAAAATCGTCATTGGTCATCCTTAAGGTAATTGCACGCTGAACAGTCAGCGAGGAGTGGTAGCATTATATTAAGTTTGCTATCATGCCTGTGCGGACCAGCCGTGTCCAGAAGGAAATTTTACTGATGCTTGCAAACAGCTTGCCGGAGATTGCTGCCGGCACCTGCGGTGATGACGATGTGGATAAAAAAATCAGCCAGGATGCAACCATCCTGCGCGCAACTGCGTTTCGAAGTCGGCCGCAGGCAAGGGGCGAGAGAACAGGTAACCCTGCACTTCGTCGCAGCCGGCGTCGCGCAAAAATTCCAGTTGCTGCACCGTTTCCACGCCTTCCGCGATGACCTTGTGGCGCAGCTGGCGCCCGATGCTGATGATGGTGCTGGCGATGGCGCAGTCGTTGCCGTCGAACGGCAGGCCGGTCGTGAACGAACGGTCGATCTTGAGGGTGTCGATCGGGAAGCGCTTCAGGTACGACAGGCTCGAATAGCCGGTGCCGAAGTCATCCAGCGACAGGCTCACGCCGAGGGCGGTGATGCGGTCCATGATGGCGATCACGCGCTCGATGTCGTGCATCAGGGTGCTTTCGGTGATTTCCAGTTCCAGCCACGATGGATCGAGCTGGTAGCGCGCCAGGGTATCGCTCACCCGTCCCGGCAAGGCGGCCGAAAACTCGCGCGCCGACACGTTAACGGCCAGGCGGAACGGCGGCAGGCCGGCCGCCTGCCACAGCGCCGCCTGGGCGCAGGCCGCTTCCAGCACCCACTCGCCCAGCTGGACGATGAGGCCGGTCGCTTCGGCCAGCGGAATGAACTCGGCCGGCGGCACCAGCCCGCGCCGCGGGTCGAGCCAGCGCACCAGCGCTTCGGCCCCGACCATCGTGCGCGTGCTGATCTCGAACTTGGGCTGGTAGTGCAGCAGCAGTTCGCCATTGGCCAGCGCCTGGCGCAAGCCCGTTTCGAGACGCATGCGTTCCTGCATGCCCTGGTTCATGTCGTGGCTGTAAAAGGTCACGCTGTCGCCATCGCCGCCCGGCTTGGCGCGCGCCATGGCGATATCGGCCACGCGCAGCAAGGCTTCGGCGTCCGTCCCGTCCTGCGGATAGACGCTGATGCCGATGCTGGCCCCGACCCGCAGGTCGTGCCCTTCGATCATGAACGGTTCCACCAGCGCCGCCTGCAGCTTGTGCGCCACCGTGGTCGCCTCGAAATGCTCGCGGATGTCGAACAGGCCGACCGCGAATTCGTCACCCGACAGGCGCGCCACCACGTCCTGCTCGCGCAGCACCTGGCGAAAGCGCTGCGCCACCCGCTTGAGCAGCTCGTCGCCGGTGGCGCGTCCGAGCGTATCGTTGAACATCTTGAAGCGGTTCAGGTCGACGAACAGGATGCAGGCCGTGGCGCCCTTGCGCTGGGCCGCCATCAGGGCCTGGTCGACCAGCTTGGCCATCAGGCTGCGGTTGGGCAGGCCGGTCAGCGCGTCGTAGTAGGCCAGGTGGTGCAGGCGTTCTTCCGCGTACTTGCGTTCGGTGATATCGGTCAGGTAGGCGATCAGGCCGACCGCGCGCTGCTCGCGGTCGTGCAGGGGCGAGAGCGACAGGCTGGCCCAGAACACCTCGCCCGACTTCTTGCGGCGCCGCACTTCCATCATGCGCCCGCCCTGCTCCACGAAGGCATCGTGGAAACCGGTGTCTTCCTCGGCATACAGGAACAGGATATTACGCCCCACCGCCTCCTGCGCGCTGTAGCCGAACAGGCGCTCGGCGCCCTTGTTCCAGCTGGTGATGTAGCCGGTCTGGTCCATCGTCAGCACCGACTCGTGGATCTGGTCGAGGATTTGCGCCTGCTGCGACAGCTCCGCTTCGAGGTCGAGGTAAGCCCGGGTCGAGCGCAGCGCGAAGTCGTTGACCTGCAGCAGGCTGGCGGCCAGTTCGGCCAGGGCGGCCAGCAGGCGCCGGTCGCCCTCGTCGTAGGCGGCGCGCCCGCTCACCACGAAGCGGCCGTGACAGTGAGCGCCGCTGACGACCTCGCACGCCAGTTGGGGAACGGCGCCGCCGGCTGGCTGGCCGGGCAAGACAAAGCTGCCCTGCGGGCTGGCCAGCAAGTCGCGCGCGATGCGCCCGAGTTCGGCCGCAAGCTGCTCGCCGCGCAGCTTGAGCACGGCGGCGCACAAGGCGGTACTGCTGGTCAGGAAATCGGTCGCGGCGCTGACATGCATCCTACAAGTTCCTGCCGACCTGGATCGCCCAGTGAAAGGCGTGCAGCTGGCTTTGCCACCATTGTTCGTTGCTGATGCCGAGCGCGGCCAGTTGCGCGGGTCCCGGCAGGCGCTGTTCCACCATGCTCAGCTGTTCGCCGAGGCGCCCTTCGCGCAGCAGCAGCGCTTCGGCCGCGGCCGGCGCCAGGCCGAGCGCACCGACGATATCTTCCATCGACATGCCGAACAGCACGTCGAGCAGAGAAAACACGCCGGTCATGAACGCGATGTCCTGCTCGTCGCGCGCGCCGCCCTGGAGCTTGCACAGGCATTCGAGCTGGGCCGCGCGCAAGGCCGCCAGCGGCAGCAGCGGATTAGCCATGCCGTCGGGCTGCTGGCGCGCGTACAGCAGCAATTGCAGCCAGCGCTGCAACTGGCGCCGGCCCAGCAGGTTGATGGCCTGGCCGAAGCTGGTGATCTGGGTACTGAGCGCAAACGCGGCCGAGTTGACCAGCTTGAGCAGATGATAGGACAGCGCCGGATCTTGCTTGAGCAATTGTTCGAGTTCGCGCGATTCGGCGTCACGCGCCAGCAGGCCCAGCAAGGCCAGCAAGCGCTTGCGCGAGGTGCCATCGTGCGGCTTGACATTGGGCGCGGGATGCAGGGGCCACTCGCCGCTGAGCCATTCGAAACCGGCCTCCGCGCAGTCGGCGAAACGCGCCGCACTGTGCACGCCATGCGCCAGGTGTGGACCGAACAGGGCCAAGACCTGGTATTTGCCGCCGCGTACCACCGGCAAGCCGGCGCTGCAGTCGAGCGCGACCGCGCGCAAGGCGGGCGGCAGCTTGACCCCGTCGGCCGGCTGGCCGTCGACCAGCACGCGGTAGCCCTGGTCGTGCAGCGCCAGCACGTGCTTGAGCGCCGCCTCGGCGCCGAGCGCGCCGGCATCGATGGCGAAGATCACGCGGTGCGGCGGCATCAGCGCCAGCAATGCCGGCGTCAGTACGGCGGGCGAAGCGAGGTGCAGGATGCAGTCGAGCGGCGCGATGGCGGTGAGCAGGTCGGGCGCGCCGAACACGGCATGCAGGGCGGCGGCCTGGTCAAGGCCGGGGCCGCAGCTCATGCGCACGCTCAGCGCCAGCCACTCGTTTTGCGCGTTGGCCGCCGCTTGCATTTCTACCAACGGGAACGGTGTTGTGTCGAAGGCAGCCATCGGCATCTTTGAATTAGGGGGGGTTCGGTAATCTTAGTTGAGTTAATGATCCGAGGCAACCACTTCGTACCTCACGTAAGTGCCTCACGTAAGTGCCTCACGTAAGTGCCTCACGTACGTGGTGCCTGCAATAGCAGTTCGCCATCATTATTTCGCGTCAATGCAAAAGGATACTAGCTTCCTTCAAAACGTGCGTGCTGCACGGCGTATCGGATCAATTCGGCCTGGCCTTCGATGCCCAGTTTGCGCTTGATGTTGAGCCGGTGCGTCTCCACCGTGCGGACCGACAGGTCGAGCGCGCGCGCGATCTGCTTGTTCGACTGGCCGCCGGCCAGTTGTTGCAGCACTTCGTGTTCGCGCGCCGATAACTGCTTATCTTGTACATTCGGGCGGGCCAGCTGGCGCGCCAGCGCGGCGCTGTAGTAAATACCGCCGGACATCACCGTTTCGATGGCCAACACGATATCCTTGCCGGGCGCATCCTTGAGCACGTAGCCGCGCGCGCCGGCCTGCATGGCCTGGCTGACGTATTCGATCTTGTCGTGCATCGACAGGATCAGCACGGCGATGGCCGGGTAGCGCAGGCGGAACTGGGCGGTGGCGTCGATGCCGCTCAGGCCGCGCATATTGATGTCCATCAGCACCAGGTCGATGGCATGCTCGCCGGCCTGGCGCAAGGCTTCCTCGCCGCCATCGGCTTCGGCCACTACGCGAAAGTGCGGCACCGCCTCCAAGCGCGCGCGCAAGCCGTCGCGCACCAGCGGATGGTCGTCGACCAGCAGGATGTGAATGAGGTCGGTCATGAGCGCCTGGCGGTGGGTGGAAGCGGAACCGAAGCCTGCACCGTGGTGCCTGCCGGGGACGAGGTGATGACGAGCTGGCCGCCGATGGCGTCCATGCGCTCCATCATGTTGCGCAGGCCGATGCCGCGCTTGGGGTGGATGGCGACCTTGGCCGCGTCGAACCCGGCGCCGTCGTCGGCGATGGTGAGCGTGACGCAACCGTTTTCGCATGCCAGGGTGATCCCGACCTGATGCGCGCCGGCATGGCGTTCGATATTGGTCAGCGCTTCCTGGGCGATGCGGAACAGCACCGTGTTGGCCACGTCAAGCAGGCCGTCGCTGGCGCCGCGCGCCAGGAAACGCACCGGCAAGGCGCTGTTCTGGGTCGCTTCGTGCGCCAGGTGGTCGAGCGCGGCGGCCAGCCCCAGGTCGTCGAGAATGGCCGGGCGCAGGTTGTGCGAGATGCGCCGCACTTCGCCCAGCACATCGTTGAGCTGGCCGGCGGTATGCTCGAAACTCGTACGCGCCTTCTGCTGCTGGGCCGCGTCGCCGCCGAGACGGATCACGCCCGCCTCGATCTGCAGCTTGATCGAGACCAGCCACTGGCTGATACCGTCGTGCAGGTCGCGCGACAGGCGCGCCCGCTCCTGCTCCTGCGACTCGACCACGCGCTGGGCCAGCACCTTGAGCTTGGCGTCGGCCACGCGCAGCTCGCTGATATTCAAGGCCAGCCCGGAACTGGCCACCACCAGCGCGCTGACAATGGCCAGCACGGCGATCCACAGCAGGGTGCCCTGGATATTGCGCGACTGCTGGGCGTCGATCTTGGCCAGGGCGGCATCGACGTCATCGAGATAAATGCCGGTGCCCAGCATCCAGCCCCAGTTTTCCATCGGAATCACATAACCGAGCTTGGGCGCCGGCTTGTTGATCGAGGGCTTGGCCCAGATGTAGCGCTGCAGCCCGCCGCCGGACTTGGCGCGCGCGATCAGGCGCTGGATGGTCGGTTCGCCATTGACGTCGCGCATGTCCCACAGGTTGCGCCCCACCAGTTCCGGCTGGCGCGGATGCATCAGGCTATTGCCCTGGTAATCGTAGACAAAGAAATAGCCATCGTCACCGTAGCTCAGGGTCGACAGGATGCGCTTGGCCTCGTCCAGGGTGGCCTGGTCGCGCTTGCCGGAATTGACCAGATGCGCCACCGAGCGGGTGGCCAGCTCCACGTAGTGCTTGAGTTCGGCTTCCTTGCTGGCCAGGTAGGCTTGCTGGATGGTGTCGCGTTGCTGCTGGGCCAGGGTGATGGCTTGATGGCGCACGAACAGCGCGATCGTGCACAGCGCCAGGATCAGCGGCGTGATCGCGAGAAAGATGACCTTTTGCCTTAGTTTCATGCAGCGCCCGGCCCGCCGTTGACGGCTTTGTGAAATGAGCCACATTCTACGTCGCTTCGGCCGCGGCTGCTTACGTAGTAATACGTATTGCTCTGCGTAGTGGTGCGCTTGCCCGGCGGAACGTCCCATTCGATACTGATTCACCTTGTGCGGAGTCAAAAACCGGCTGTGACCGGTCAACCGGCATGGACCATAAAAAAACATCTTGGAGGAGTCACCATGAAACGTCTGTCAAGCCAGCTCGGCTGGGCCGGGCTGTCGATCTTCGGCGCTTGCGCGCTCGGCTACATCGCGCTCAGGCGCGGCGAAGCCATCAATGCAATCTGGATCGTCGCCGCTGCGCTCTGCGTGTACCTGATCGCCTACCGCTTCTATAGCCAGTTTATCGCCGACAAGGTGCTCGGGCTCGACCCCAAGCGCCAGACCCCGGCCTACAAGTTCAACGATGGCCTCGACTACGTTCCCACCAATAAATACGTGCTGTTCGGCCACCATTTCGCCGCCATCGCCGGCGCCGGCCCCCTGGTTGGCCCGGTACTGGCCGCGCAGATGGGTTACCTGCCCGGCATGATGTGGATCCTGGCCGGCGTGGTGCTGGCCGGCGCGGTGCAGGATTTTATTATCCTGTTCATTTCCACGCGCCGCGACGGCCGTTCGCTCGGCGACCTGATCAAATCGGAACTGGGCGACATTCCCGGCGTGATCGCCCTGCTCGGCACCTTCATGATCATGGTCATCATTCTCGCCGTGCTGGCCCTGATCGTGGTCAAGGCCCTGACCGGCTCGCCGTGGGGCAGCTTCACCGTCATGGCCACCATTCCCATCGCCCTGTTCATGGGCGTGTACTCGCGCTACGTGCGGGTCGGGCGCATCGGCGAAGTGTCCCTGATCGGCTTCGTGCTGCTGATGCTGGCCATCACCGGCGGCCAGTATGTGCAGGAAAACGCCGTGCTCGGCCCCATGTTTACCTTCACCGGCACCGAACTGACCTGGATGCTGATCGGCTACGGCTTCGTCGCTTCCGTGATTCCCGTCTGGCTGCTGCTGGCGCCACGCGACTACCTGTCGACCTTCCTGAAGATCGGCACCATCATGGGCCTGGCGATCGGCATCCTGATCGTCGCGCCGGACCTGAAAATGCCGGCCGTGACCAAGTTCATCGATGGCAGCGGCCCGGTCTGGTCGGGCAGCCTGTTCCCCTTCCTGTTCATTACCATCGCCTGCGGCGCGGTGTCCGGCTTCCACGCCCTCATTTCCTCCGGCACCACGCCGAAGATGATTGAAAACGAGCAACATGCGCGCTTCATCGGTTACGGCGCGATGCTGATGGAATCGTTCGTCGCCATCATGGCGCTGGTGGCCGCCTCGACCATCGAGCCCGGCATTTACTTTGCGATGAACAGCCCGGCCGCGCTGCTCGGCACGACGGCCGAATCGGCGGCCGCGGCCGTAACGCAGATGGGCTTTGTCATCACCCCCGAGATGCTGATCCAGACCGCCAAGGATGTCGGCGAACACAGCATCATTTCGCGCGCCGGCGGCGCCCCGACCCTGGCGGTGGGCATGGCGAATATTTTGTCGAACGTCATCGGCGGCAAGACCATGATGGCCTTCTGGTACCACTTCGCGATCCTGTTCGAAGCCCTGTTCATCCTCACGGCGGTGGACGCCGGCACCCGCGCCGGGCGCTTCATGCTGCAGGACTTGCTGGGCACCTTCGCGCCGTCCCTCAAGCGCACCGAATCGATCCCGGCCAACCTGATCGCCACCTCGCTGTGCGTGGCGGCCTGGGGCTACTTCCTGTACCAGGGCGTGGCCGATCCGCTGGGCGGCATCAACACCTTGTGGCCGCTGTTCGGCATCGCCAACCAGATGCTGGCCGGGATCGCCCTGATCCTCGCCACCTGCGTGCTGTTCAAGATGAAGCGCGCCAGATACGCCTGGGTCACCATGGTCCCGACCGCCTGGCTGCTGGCCTGCACCCTGACCGCCGGCTGGCAAAAGATTTTCCACGACAACGTGCGCATCGGCTTCCTGGCCCACGCGAAAAAGTTTCAGGCAGCAATCGACCAGGGCAGCGTGCTGGCGCCGGCCAAGTCGATGGCGCAGATGCACCAGATCGTGTTCAACGATGTCCTCGATGCGTCGCTGGCGGGCTTCTTCATGTTCGTGGTGCTGTCGGTGCTGGTGTTCGGTGTGCGCACGGTGCTCAAGGCGCGCGCCGCTGCCGCGCCGAGCTCGCAGGAAACCGCCTTCGTCGCCAACGCGGCCACACTGGCATGAGCATGTTCAGCACCCTGCTCGATGCCGGGCGCGATCTGGCCCAGGCCGGCCGCTACCTCGGGCAAAGCATGCGCCTGATGGTCGGCCTGCCCGAGTACGACACCTACGTGGCGCACATGGAGGCGACCCATCCGGACCAGCCGATGATGAGCTACGAAGCCTTCTTCCGCGAGCGCCAGGAAGCGCGTTATGGCGGCGCGGGCAAGCGCGGCGGGTGTTGCTGACAGGCCGCAGGGGGACGGCAACAGGGACGCTTCGGCGTCCCTTGCTCTTTGCGCGCCTCGACCCGGGCCAGGGTACGCCGCCACGAATGTCAGGGTCGGGCCGGGCAAGCGAACGGAACGCAACCCGACCAACAAGCATTTGTTACGATGGAACGACGGAATCGGGCTCCAGAGGCGCGAGCCTGGACAAGTCTGATCGCGCGGCGCGAAGCGCCAACATATTGTCCTGCATGGCGCGCGAGCGGAGGCCCTTGATGCGCGAGGAAAGCGCGATTCTTGTGTCGGCTTTGGCGCGCGCCGCACTGGCCATGCGGGCGACCAGTTCCTGGAGGTCATTGACCGACAGAATTCGATGAAATTGCTGATCCTTGCTGATGAAGACAAGCGAATTACGCTTGCGGGCCAGCAGTTCGATGACATTGTTCAGCGTTCCGGTGCTCATGCCATCCCATATCATCAGCCCCAGGTCGGCCGCGTTTGCCATCGCCACGTCTTTTGCTGTGAAGTAGGCACGGGAGTGTTTCGCATGGTAGGTCGTGACCTGGCACACAGGCCAGCCGCCGAAGTTATTGCGGGGCAAGTCGCCGCTGCAGTAGACCGTGACCTTCGGGGCGCCCTGATCGAACAGGAACTGCTGGATGGCGCTGTCCGCGCCGTCCGCATCGCCGACGATCACGTCGTAATTCATCGATAAAATATTCATCATGCGCACCTGCACTTCGTCGTGCAGATGCCTGATCTTGATCGACCCCGCGAGAAATACCGTTGTCATCTTGGGCGCCTCCAAGTTAATGCCGCCACGTAAGCATGTCAATCTCCTGCTCAAGCTTGGGGGCACCGGTCGTCACCCGCCGGACGCCACCGGCACCAATGCAGCTCCACCTGTCGCATTTTTTGACACCGCCCCGGCACCTTTGTTCCTTGTCAAAGTCGTGCCAGATCAATCCCCGTATATTTTTCCTGCGGGACATATTTCCCGGATCTCACCACCATCTGCCGGGTCGTCCCCATGCTGAACTTTGAACGCTCAAGCCTGAACAAGAAACTGACGATCATTTCGTTCCTGTCGACCGGCACCGCGCTGTTCTTTGTCTTCATCGCCTTCGCCGTCACCTCGGTCCTGGGCCACCGCAAGGATGAAGGCATGCAGCTATCCTCCTTCGCGGGCGTGATCGGCACCAACAGCGTCGACGCCCTGATGTTCAACGACCGCGATCAAGCCACGGCCACCTTGTCCGCGCTCAAGGCCAAGGTCGAAATTTCCAACGCGGTCTTGTTCGACCGCAAAGGCAAGCTGTTCGCCCGCTATGTGCGCAACGCCCAGGCCGAACCGGAACCGAGCGCGCCGGAAATGAACCTCGACGAAGACGTGCTGGCCGAGGCGACCCGCCAGGGCAGCCGCTTCTGGTCCAGCCGCATGCGCCTGTACCGCCCGGTCATCAACGCCAACTACCAGGTCGGCATCGTCATGATCGAAGCCGACCTGACCCTGATGTGGCTCGACATCCTCAAGAGCCTGGGCGTGATCGCCGCCGCCATGAGCGGTTCGCTGCTGATGTCGCTGATGCTGGCCAGCCGCTTCAAGGCCAGCATCGCCGACCCGGTGGCCAAACTGATCAACGCGGCGCAAAAGGTCTCGGCCAGCCAGAACTACAACCTGCGCATCGCCCACGAGCGCACCGACGAAATGGGCACCTTGATCGACAGCTTCAACGCGATGCTGGCCCAGATCGAAGGACGCGGCGCCGCCCTCACCCACCACCGCGACGAACTCGAACGCCAGGTCAGCGTGCGCACCGAGCAGCTGGAAAAGGCCAAGAACGCGGCCGAAGCGGCCAGCCGTGCCAAGAGCGCCTTCCTGGCCACCATGAGCCATGAAATCCGCACCCCCATGAATGGCGTGCTCGGCATGACCGAAATGCTGCTCAGCACCGCCCTTAACGACACCCAGCGCAACTACACCAAGCTGGTCAAGCGCTCCGGCGAACACTTGCTGGTGATCATCAACGACATCCTCGATTTTTCCAAGATCGAGGCCGGCAAGCTGTCGATCGAGTACATCAACTTCAACCTGTGGGATTTGCTCGACGACATCAATACCATTTACACCCCGCAAGCCCAGGCCAAGGGCATCGCGCTCGACTTTGCGATCGCCAACGATATTCCGATCGCCATCTGTGGCGACCCCAACCGCCTGCGCCAGATCATGGCTAACCTGATCGGCAACGCGCTCAAGTTCACCGACCGCGGCCAGATCCTGGCCAAGGTCGATGTCGAAACCGAGGACGGCGCCAGCGTCGGCCTGCGCTTCGAGGTGCACGATACCGGCATCGGCGTCTCGCGCGAAGCGCGCAGCCGGATCTTCGATGCCTTTTCCCAGGCCGACAGTTCGACCACGCGCAAATATGGCGGCACCGGACTCGGCCTGGCCATTTCGCGCCAGCTGGTCGAACTGATGGGCGGCACGATCGGGGTCGACAACGCCCCCACCCAGGGCTCGATCTTCTGGTTCACGGTCAGCTTCGACAAGCGCCGGGTCGACCCCAACATGCTCGACGCCAGCCTGCGCATGACCGAGGGCATGCGCGTGCTGATCGTCGACGAACAGGCCGACAGCCGCGCCAGCCTGGAACACCAGCTGGCCGAGTGGCAGGTCGCCAGCGACAGCGCGGTGTCGGCGCGCGACGCGGTCGACCGCCTGCTGGCCGCGTCCCACGCCGGGCGCCCGTACGAAGTGGCGATCATCGACATGGACCTGGAGCGCACCAGCGGGCTGTCGCTGGCGGCCGGCATCAAGGGCGACCCCGCCACCAGCGCCACCCGCATCATGCTCATCAGCGACAACCGCCTGGCGGCCGATCCGGTGCAGCGGCGCGACGCTGGCGTGGCCTACCAGTTGATCAAACCGGCGCGCGCGGCCGACCTGTTCGAATGCATCATGACGCGCCCGCGCGGCAAGCCGGCCGTTTCCCTGGTACCGGCGCCGGCGGCGCATGCGCCGCTCGCGCCGGCCGGGCGCAAGCTGCGGCGCCAGCGCGTGCTGCTGGCCGAGGATAACCCGGTCAACGTCGAAGTGGCCACCGCCATGCTCGACTCGCTCGGCCTGGGCGTGTACTGCGCGCGCAACGGCGCCGAAGCGCTGGCCGCCGCCCGCACCGACGGCTACGACGTGGTGCTGATGGATTGCCAGATGCCGGTGATGGACGGCTTTGCCGCCACCGCCGAAATCCGCCGCCACGAACGCGAATGCGGACGCGCGCGCACCCTGCCCATCATCGCCATTACCGCCAACGCGCTGCAGGGCGACCAGGAAGCCTGCCTCGCGGCCGGGATGGACGATTACCTGAGCAAGCCATTCAGCCAGCAGGAGCTGGCCGCCGTGCTGGGACGCTGGATCGCGCTGCCGCTGGCCACCAGTGCGATCCACGGCGGCGCGGCGATGGCGCCGCCGCCGGCCGCGCCACCCCCGCCCGCGCCGCCGGCCGTACGCACCGATGCCGCACCGCGCCAGGCCGGACCGCATGACGCCGTGCTGCGCGAGGTCGAGCCAAGGCCGCCTGGCGCGCGCCTGCCCGCCACGCCGGGCGCGCTGCAGCGCGACGTGATCAACCGCCACGCGCTCGAAAACATCCGGGCGCTGAGCAAGGAGCGCGGCGACGCGCTGGTGCAAAAAGTGATTGCGGCGTACGTCGACGACACGCCGCAGCACCTGCGCACCTTACGCCAGGCCATCACCGGACTCGATCCCGGCAACCTGCGCAAAGTCGCGCACAGTCTCAAATCGAGCAGCGCCAACGTCGGCGCCGAAACCCTGGCGCAGATGTGCAAAGACATGGAAACGCTGGGCCGCACCGATACCACCGAAGGCGCGTCCGGCATCCTTACCGACATGGAGCGGGAATTCCAGGCCGTGTGCCACTCGCTCAATGCCCTCCTAGAGAAGGAACATTAAAAATGGCTGCTACCCCAATCAAGCGCGGCGTCGTCCTGGTGGCGGACGACGATCCGGTCATGCGCCTGCTGATGCTCGAAATGCTCGGCCAGGTCGGCCTGGACGCGATCGAAGCGGAGGACGGGCTGCAGGCCGTCGCCCTCTACCAGAGCATGGCGCCGGACCTGATCCTGCTCGACGTCGACATGCCCAACATGGACGGCTTCTCGGCCTGCCGCGAAATCCGCCGCATCGAAACCGGCGCCCCGGTACCGATCATCATGGTCACCGGCGGCGACGACATCGAAGCCGTCACCAATGCCTACGAGGCCGGCGCCACCGACTTCGTGTCGAAGCCGATCAACTGGCCAATCCTGGGCCACCGCGTGCTGTACGTGCTGCGCGCCAGCGACGCCATCGTGCGGCTGCGCATCGCCGACGCCCACAACCGCGCGGTGCTGGCCGCCATCCCCGACACCTTTTTCCGGCTCGGCAAGGACGGCGTCTACCTCGATTACGAACAGGGTCACGACGCCTCGGCCGCCATGCCGGCGGAGCTGTGCGTGGGCAAGCACATCACCGAGGTGCTCCCGCGCGACATCGCCGAGCGCCTGCTCGAACAGATGCACTGCGTGCTCGATACCCAGCACGTGCGCTCGGTCGAATATGAACTGGTCAGCTTCGGGCTGGTGCAGCACTTCGAGGCGCGCCTGGTGGCCACCGGGCCGAATGAAGTGCTCGGGCTGGTGCGCGACATCAGCGAACGGCGCCGCACCGAGGAACAGATCCGCCGCCTGGCCTATTGCGACAGCCTGACCGGCATCCCGAACCGCCAGGCGTTTCTCGAAACCCTGGAACGCGAGCTGCACCGCTCCAAGGTCGGCAAGAAGAAGTTCGCGGTGCTGTTCATGGACCTCGACGCCTTCAAGCGCATCAACGACACCCTGGGCCACAACGTGGGCGACCATCTGCTCAAGATCGTCTCGGAGCGCCTGCGCGAAACCATCCGCCCGAGCGACCTGGTCTCGCGCGGGGACCAGTCGCACAACCTGGCGCGCCTGGGCGGCGACGAATTCACGATCCTGATTCCCGACCTGGAGCGGGTCGAGAACGCGCTCAATGTGGCGCACCGGGTCAAGGAAGCGATGCGCCGCCCCTTCCTGATCGAGGGACACGAGATTTTTGTCACGGCCAGCATCGGCATTTCGCTGTTCCCCGAGGACGGCGATGATTGCGATTCGCTGCTCAAGTTCGCCGACACCGCCATGTATCACGCCAAGAACTGCGGCAAGAACAACGCCAAGCTATACAGTTCCTCGCTGACGATGCAGATCATGAGCCACGTGAAGCTCGAAGTGGGCTTGCGCAAGGCGCTCAGGAACGAAGAGCTGTATTTGCTGTACCAGCCGCAGATCGACGTGCGCTCGTCCGAGATCGTCGGCGTCGAAGCGCTGGTGCGCTGGCGTCATCCGGAGCGCGGCATCATCTCGCCGACCGAGTTCATTCCGCTGGCCGAGGAGACCGGGTTGATCGTGCCGATCGGCGAGTGGGTGCTGCGCACCGCCTGCAACCAGGCCAAGGCCTGGCACAAGGCGACCGGGCGCTCGATCCGCATGGCGGTCAATCTGTCGGCCAAGCAGTTCAAGGATGAAAACCTGACCCAGATCGTGCTCTCGGCGCTGCACGATTCGGGACTCGATCCCAAGATGCTGGAGCTGGAATTGACCGAAGGGACCTTGATGGACGACGCCAAGGCGACCATGGGGACCCTGGAGCAGTTGCGCGGGATTGGCGTGTACCTGTCGATCGACGATTTTGGTACCGGGTACTCGTCGATGAATTACCTCAAGCGCTTTGACGTGCGCGCACTCAAGATCGACAAGAGCTTCATTTGCGGGCTGCCGCAGGATTCGGAAAACGCCGCGATCACGCGCGCCATCATCGCCATGGCGCATGGATTGAAGATGGTGGTGGTGGCCGAAGGCGTCGAGACCGATGAACAGCTGGTGCTGCTGGAGGAGTACGGGTGCGACCTGGTGCAGGGCTTCTATCTGGGACATCCGTCGCCGCATGAATCGATCACCTTGATGCTCAATAAGGCCAGTGCGATGGCGCTGGCGATGAAATAGAGCGGGCCGCATCCTCACACCGTTATCCTGAAAACCGTCGTTCCCGCGCAGGCGGGAACCCATATCACATCAACTGAACGAAGGTGCTATAGGGGGAACGCATGCGCGGGAACGACGGAACGGGATGCTGGGCGAGGAAGACGGCGTGTAGGCCACGGTTCAATCAGGGTCACTTGAACGTCAGCGTATGCCGCGCCACCCCCGGCAGCAACGGCGTCGGTTTCCCACTGACCCAATCGGCATGACCATCCATGAAATACGGCGACAGCGGATGTCCGCTCTGCCCACCCGGCATGTTGAACACGCCCTGCTCTTCCTTCCCCGGCGACACCGTCATCCGCTCCGACTGGCCGAAATTTTTACCCGCCACGCGCGGCATGTTGGCGTCGCCCGGCAGCATGTCGGCCGGTGCGCTGATCCAGCGCGCCAGGAATGGCGCGGCGGCGGCAATCGGATGCGCAATGGCCGCCGTATTGCGCTGACCCCAGGTCGCAGCGGACAATGGCGTGCCATCGGCCGCCAGTTCCGTGATCACCCTGTCGATCGCTTCGAGCTGCACCGACTGCCAGTTCGCATGCCCCGGCGGTAACCAGGCCAGCGGCTGTTCATCGAGCAGGCGCGCGACCACTTCCGGCCAGCGCGACGTCGCCAGCGCCATGTTCGACTTCGGATGCAGCGCCGCCAGTTCGCCGTCGGCTCCCTCGAACAGCACGTTCCCCACCGCCCACATGAAGTGGCGCGCCAGCCGGTAGCCGACCGAATCGACGCTGGCGCGTCCGCTCCAGCTCTTGTTCAACAGGTCCAGGAACTGCGCGCGCTGCGGCTTGTCCCGCAGCGCCGCAGGATCGAGCACCTTGACCGCGCGCGCGCGCCACGGGGCGATGAACAGTGCGCGGTCGTCCAGCGCCACGCCGTACACGCCCGCCAGGTCGGTCTTCGGTCCCAGCGCGGCCAGTCCATCGCGGATCTGGCGGTTGCGCGCGCCGATGTCGAAGCCGCCGTCGCCGAGGATCTGCGCCTGCGCGCCATTTAACTGGCGGCTGTTGGCCGTGGACAGCTGGCCACCGGGCGGATTGACCACGCGCGGATAATCGGCTGGCGCCAGCGCACCGTCAAACGTGGCTTGCCCGCCATCGACGGCCAGCGGATAGGTGGCGCCGCTGCCCGGCTGCGCGCGGCGCGGCAGCGGCCCGGAGATGGTCCAGCCGATATTGCCCTTGTCATCGCCGCCGACGAAATTCTGCGACGGGATGCCGATGGTGGCCGCGATCGACAAGGCTTCATCAAGCGTGTCGGCCATCTCGAGCCGGATCGGATCGAGATTGAGCGAGGCCGGCGCGTGCGCCAGCCAGTGGATGGCATACGGCCGCCCGCCGCTCTCGCGCACGGGGCCGAGCGAGGTGTCGAGCACCGTCATCCGCTCGGCTGGCGCGCCCTTGACCAAAATGGTTTCGACCACGCCGGCCGGCTTCTCCCAGCCCGCCGGGGTGCGCAACTGGTCCCGGTGCTGCGCGTCCTGGCCCAGCATCACCAGGTCGAGCAGATCGGCGTAGCTGTTGGTGTAGCCCCAGGCCACATGGCCGTTGCTGCCGGCGATGATGACCGGCGGCGCGCCCGGCAAGGTGACGCCGACGATGCGGCGCGGCGCGCCCTTGGCGTCGGGGTACTGGATCGCCAGGCGGTACCAGATGTTGGGCAGGGAGAGGCCCAGGTGCATGTCGTCGGCGACGATGGCCACGCCATCCTTGCTGCGGCTGCCGGCCAGCGCCCAGTTGTTGCTGCCGACCGAATCGATGAAGTCGGCAGCGGCGCTCTTGTGCACGTCGGCGTGGCGCGGCTTGCCCCACCATGCCGGCGGCAGCGGCGGGACCGGCACCGGCGCGACGGCGACACCGTCGGCGTCGAGCGGGGCATCCCACTTGCTGGCCTCGGGCAGCAGGAAGGCCAGTTGCGCGGCGTCGCTGTGGTCGCGAATCCAGCCGCGCGTCAGTTCGCGCGGTTCGACCGTGCCTTGCAGGTCGAAGTACATCGCGCACACCACCAGCAGCGAGTCTTCCGCGCTCCAGGGACGCGGCTTGACGCCGATCAGGGCGTATTCGAATGGGTTGGCGCCGAGCGCCGCCAGGCCGGCATTGACGCCGGCGACATAGCGCTCGAGCAGCTGGCGGTCGGCGGGAGCGAGCAGCTTGAGCGACGCGGCCACGCGCGCGCGGAAGCGGTGCAGGCGGTTGGCGCGGTCGCGCGGCAAGGCGCGCGCGCCGAACAGTTCGGCCAGTTCGCCGGCGCCCACGCGGCGCAGCAAATCCATCTGGAAGTAGCGTTCCTGCGCATGCACGAAGCCGGTGGCGTAGGCGACGTCGGCGCGGCGCTCGCCTGTGATCAGCGGCACGCCGCGCTCGTCGCGCGCCACCGTGACCGGGGCCGACAGGCCGGGAGCCCGGATCTCGCCGTCCAGCAGGGCCAGGCTGGCGCGCAGGTACAGCCACACGGCCAGCGCGGCGAGCACCAGCAGGACAAGCAGGCCGAGCAGCAGCCGTAAGGACCAGACTTTGATTCCACGCGTACGCATACGATTCCCCGGGGTTGATTTCGCAAGGCATCTTGCCAGAAAAAACCGGCTGCGCGCAAACATTGTTGATATCACCGTCAGCGCGAGACTGGAACATGTGCGAGGTTCCCCTTGACCGTTTGATATGGATCACGCCCATGTCCAACCGTCCACTTAAGCTATGTCAAGGAGATGCACGACCGCGCGCAAAGTGGGCGTGCGGAAAGGAGATAGTGATGCGTAAGCTCATGACGGTGTGGATTGGCGCGCTGCTGCTCGCCGGCTGCGCCACGCCGCAGGAACGGGCCGCCGCGGCGCAGGCGGAGATGGAGCGGATGATAGTCGTGTACGGCCCGGCTTGTTCCAGGCTCGGCTATCCCTCCAGCTCGGATTCGTGGCGCAATTGCGTACTGCAACTCAGCGCGCGGGACGATCTCGAGCGCTACGGCTATCCGCACTATGACGGCGCCCTGGGCCGGTCGCACTGGTCGCTGGGCGGCTATTGGGGGCCTTACTGGTAAGGTCCGCGCCCCATTGACGGGCAAAGCCGCTCTTGGTCAGCGCCACGCGCGATTGCAACAAATGGTTGATGAGTTGCTGCGCATGGCGCACCAGCGCGGGGTGGCGGGCGTCGCGCGGGTGCAGGGCCAGGCGTATCAGTGGCGACGCGTGCAGGAGCCGGGCAAGGGTCCAGGCGAGCCGGGGCGAAACGATACGCCCGGTGCGGTTGCGCGCCGCATACACCAGGGATGGCGATAGCAAGGCGGGGGGCGATGGCGCGGGCATCAGAAGGTGAAAATGGCTCCATGTGGTCGTGTAGAGAAACGGGTAGCTGCGCACCGCCTCCCATGCACCGTCACTGAGCAGCCACGCAGGCGCGACAAACCCGCTGACGGGCCAGCCCCGCTCATCGAACCAAGCCAGTCCCAGTTCGATGCGGCGCCTCGCCTCGTCCGGATCGAGCGCGGCGAATTCGCCCTCGCCTTCGGTGTACACACTGCGCAAAAAGCGGCCGCGCCAGCCGCCACCCGGCGCGGCCGTATCTACATGCGTGTAACCGTGCAGCGCGATTTCGTGACCATCGGCCAGCAGGCTGTCGAGCGTCGCATCGCACGCAAGCGAGCGCCCTCCGCCGCCATGCCAGCGCGGCACCGCCAGCCACGTGACGGGAATATCGGCCACCGCCCGCACGGCCAGCAGCAGGCGCCGGCAGTCGGGCCAGGTGGCCGGCGCGACGTCGTGGATGACGACGCACAGCGCCGCCTGCTCATTCAGCGGCGCAGACACGCTCGGCCTCCAGGTCGGCCCGCGCGCGCGACGCCAGCAAGCCCGCGTAGCGGTTCATCAGCTGCGGCATGATGCGGTTCCAGTCGTAATAATCGTGCGCCTTGCGCGAGGCCGCGCGCGACATCGATACCAGGTCCTTGCCGAAGATCGCCTCGATGCCTTGCGCCAGGCTGTCGACACTGTTGGGCGGCACCACGATGCCCGTGCTGTCGTCGATCAGTTCGGCCACGCTGCCGCCGCGCGTGCCCACCACGGGCAAGCCGCACGCCATCGCTTCGGGCACGATCAGGCCGAAGGTTTCGCAGTCGCCGGGATGGACCAGCACATCGCAGCTGGCCAGCAGGCCGGCCAGCACGCGCTGGTCGCGCTGGAAGGCGATCACCTTGGTGCGGGCGCAGCGCGGCACCGCGGCGCCGCCGCCGATCAGCAGCAAGTGGTATGGCGCCCCCAGTTTGCGCACGGCGTCGATCAGCACCGTCAGCTTTTTCTCGGCGGTGAAGCGGCCGGCGTAGACCAGCAGCCGCGTATCCGGCGCCACTCCGAGGCGTTCGCGCAGGGACGCGCTGCGGCGCTGCGGACAAAACGTGTGGATGTCGATTCCGAGCGGCTGGTGCACCACGTCGCGCACGCCCATGCCGGCCAACTGGTGCATCATCAGCCGGCTCGGCGCGAACACCAGGTCGAACTGGCCGTACAAATGGGCCAGGTAGGCGCTGGCGGCGCGCCGCGCGGCCTGGCCGAAGCGGTCGAGCACGAGGCGCGACAAATCGGAATGGTAGAAGGCGACCGCCGGCACGCCCAGCTTGCGCCGCACGCGCAACGCCGCCCATGCGCCATGGCCGGCGTCGCCCGCTTCGATCAGGTCCGGCCGCAGGCCGAGCATGATGCGCGCGGACGCGCCGATCGCGAGCGGCATGCGAAAGCCATGCACGCCGGGAAAGGCGATGGCGGGAACACGCCGCAATGCCGGTGTGCCGTCGCGGCTGTCGACATTGGTACTGAGGATGGTGTGGCGCACCCGGTTGCGCTGCGCGAGCCAGGCGGCCTTGGCGTTGAGATAGGTGCTCACGCCGCCGCCTTGCGCGGCATAAAACATGGTGATGTCGACGAGGTGCATGCTGGTGGACTCGGTTGGGAGAGCACACCATAGCAGCGGACAGCGGGTGGAGTTTGAGCGCACGCAAACGCGCGCCGCGCGGCGCCAGGGTGGAAACCGCTAGCTGCGAGCCCGGCCTGCCCGCCGCCGGGATGCGTCTACAGCACCTTGGCCTGTCTCAGGGCGGCAATCGCATCGGCGTCATAGCCGAGGCTGGCAAGGATGTCGTCGGTGTGTTCACCCAAGGTCGGGCCGAGCCAGCGGGTCTGGCCCGGCGTGGCCGACAGCTTGGGCGTGATGGCGGGCAGCTTGACCGGCGTGCCGTCGGCGAAGTGGTGCTGCTCGAACATGTCGCGCGCGAGGAACTGCGGGTCGCTCATCATGTCGCGCACCGAATAGATCTTGCCGGCCGGGACATCGGCGGCTTGCAAGGTCGCCAGCGCGCTATCGATGCTTTGGGTGGCGCACCAGGCTTGAATAGCCTCGTCGATCTCGGCGCTGCGCGGCACGCGGCCATCGTTGCGCGCCAGCTGCGGATCGCCCGCCATGTCGATGCGGCCCATGGCCAGCATCAGGCGCTTGAAGATGGCGTCGCCATTGCCGGCGATGACGATGTTCTCGCCGTCGCCGGTGGTGTAGGTATTCGACGGCACGATGCCCGGCAGCGCGCCGCCGGTACGCTCGCGCACCACGCCGGCGTGGTCGAACTCGGGCACCAGCGACTCCATCAGATTGAACACGGCTTCGTACAGGGCCACGTCGACCATCTGCCCTTCGCCGTCCACCCTCCCGCCGGTGGCATCGCGGTGGCGCAGCGCCATCATGGCGCCGATCACGCCGTGCAGCGCGGCCACCGAGTCGCCGATCGACACGCCCACCCGCACCGGCGGGCGGTCCGGATGGCCGGACACATAGCGCAGCCCGCCCATCGATTCGCCGATGGCGCCGAAGCCCGGCTGGTCCTTCATCGGGCCCGTCTGGCCGAAGCCGGACAGGCGCACCATGATCGCGGCCGGGTTGAGGGCCTTGATCTGTTCATAGCCGATGCCCCATTTTTCGAGCACGCCGGGGCGGTAATTTTCGATGATGATGTCCGCTTCCAAGGCCAGCTGCCTGGCGATGGCGCGGCCGCGTTCATCCTTCATGTTGAGGGTGATGCTTTTCTTGTTGCGCGACTGGACCGACCACCACAGCGAGGTGCCGTCCTTGAGGATGCGCCACTGGCGGATCGGATCGCCGCCATCGGGCGCTTCGACCTTGATCACATCGGCACCGAATTCGGCCAGCATGCGCGCGCAGAACGGGCCGGCGATCAGGGTTCCCAGTTCGAGCACCTTGATACCGGCCAGTGCGCCAGGCTTGAATGGCGGCGCCGTCATCAGGTGCTGCGCCGGTCGAGCATCGCGCGCGCGATGGTGCCCGGGTCGACGTATTCGAGTTCGCCGCCGACCGGCACGCCGCGCGCCAGGCGGCTCACTTTCAGGCCGCGCGCCTTGAGCATTTCGCTGATGTAGTGGGCGGTGGCTTCGCCTTCGTTGGTGAAATTGGTCGCCAGGACCACTTCGCCGACCACGCCGTCGGCCGCGCGCACCAGCAGTTTTTCGAGGTGGATGTCTTTCGGGCCAATGCCGTCGAGCGGCGACAGACGCCCCATGAGGATGAAGTACAGGCCCTTGAAGGTCAGGGTCTGCTCGATCATCATCTGGTCGGCCGGCGTCTCGACCACGCAAAGAAGAGTGGTGTCGCGCTGGTCGTCCAGGCACAGGTCGCACACTTCGGTTTCGGCGAAGGTGTTACACAGGGCGCAGTGGTGAACCGAATCGACCGCCTGATACAGCGCGCGCGAGAGCATGGCTGCGCCCTCGCGGTCGTGCTGCAGCAGGTGGAAGGCCATGCGTTGCGCCGACTTCGGGCCAACGCCAGGCAAACGGCGCAGCGCTTCGGTCAGGAAGTCGAGCGATTTGGACATTTAGAACGGCATCTTGAAGCCGGGCGGCAGCTGCATGCCGGCCGAGAGGCCACTCATTTTTTCGGCGGACGTCGCTTCGGCCTTGCGCACGGCGTCGTTGAAGGCAGCGGCGACCAGGTCTTCCAGCATGTCCTTGTCGTCGGCCAGCAAGGACGGGTCGATCGAAACGCGCTTGACGTCGTTCTTGCAGGTCATGACGATCTTCACGAGGCCGGCACCGGACTGGCCTTCGACTTCGACGTTGGCCAACTGTTCCTGCGCCTTCTTCATGTTGTCCTGCATGGCTTGCGCCTGTTTCATCAAGCCTGCGAGCTGGTTCTTCATCATAGTGGTTCTCCGGGATTCAAAAAATAGTCAATTAGGGGTGTGGGGTCAGGCGGACGCGCTTGGGGCGGGACGCACCGAGCCGGGCACGATGAAGGCGCCAAGGTCGCGCATCACGTCTTTCACGAACGGGTCGTTGGCCACGGTTTCCTCGGCCACGCGCTGGCATTCTTCGCGGTAGGCGATCGCTTCGGCGCTGGCCGTGTACCACACCTGGCCGATGTCGATCTCGAGGTGGATCTTGGTCGTGGCGAAGCGTTCCTGCAGCGCGGCGCACAGTTTTTCGGTATTGCCGCTGGCGCGCAGGGTGTCGATCGGCACGCGCAGGTTGAAGGTGGTGACGTTACCGTCCACCACACAGGACACCAGTTCCGTTTGCAGCGCCAGTTGCTGCGACACGCCGCGCAAGGCCAGGCCGGCGGCCAGGCCCGGCCAGTTGCCATCCCAGTCGATCTCGGGCACAGCGGTGATGACGTAAGCGGGGCGCGGCCGCGCGGGCGCGCGCGGGGCCGCGGCCGGTGGCGCTTCCTGTGCGACGGCGGTGTCGTCGGAAAATTCGGTAACCCACGACGGCGGCTCGTCATCCGGCATCTCGGGATAGTGCGCTTCGGGCATCGGTGGCGCTGGCGGCGGTGCGGCCTGGGGCGCGGCAGCCTGGGGCTCGCCCTGCTCCCACGGCGGCGGCGCCTTCGATGCGGCTGGCGCGGCCGGTGCCGCGGGTGCGGATTCCGGTGCTGTTTCCGGGGCCGCCTGCGGTGAGGCAGCGGCGGCGGCGTTGGCGGCCGCCTGATTCGACATGGCGGTCGGACGGCGCGGCGAGGAGGTCTGGCCACGGCTGGCCGAACGTGCCGCTTCCAGGGCGGCGTTGATCGCGGCACGCGCCGAATTCATGGCCGGTACGCTGGCCGCCGGCGCCGCAACCGGCGCGGGTGCCGCCGCTACTGGCGCTGGCGGCGGTGGCATGCGTGGCGCCGGCGGCGGCGCGCTCACCACGGCGTGGCTGGCGACGGCGGCCGATGCGGCGCGTGCCGGCGCGGCGGCGGCAGCAGCGGCGGCGCGCGCCGGCGTGGGCGAACGGGCCGCGCCGGAACCTGTCGGCGGCGCGCCTTCGGCACCACCGTTACCGGGGCGGAAAGCGAGCATGCGCAACAAGGTCATGGTGAAGCCGGCGTATTCGTCGGGCGCCAGGCCGATCTCGTTGCGGCCGTGGACGGCGATCTGGTAAAACAGCTGCACTTCCTGGGCGTCGAAAGCCGCCGCCAGACGCAGGATGTCGGCCAGTTCGGGCAAGTCTTCGGGCACGGCGGACGGCACGCTTTGCGCCAGCGCGATCCGGTGCAGCAAGGTACCCAGGTCTTGCAGCGCGCCGTTGTACGACAGGCTGCGGCTGGCCATTTCGTCGGCCACCGCCATCAGGTCGGCGCCGTCCTGCGCCAGCAGCGCATCGAGCAGGCGCACGAGGTAAGTCTGGTCGAGCGCGCCGAGCATGCCCTGCACCGCGTCGAGCGTGACTTCGCCGGCCGCGTAGGCGATGGCCTGGTCGGTCAGCGAGAGCGCGTCGCGCATCGAACCGTGCGCGCCCTGGGCCAGGAGGCGCAGGGCCGGCTGCTCGAAGCTGATGCCTTCCTGGCCGAGGATGTTATCGAGGTGGCTGATGATATGCCCCGGCGGCATCTGCTTGAGATTGAACTGCAGGCAGCGCGACAGCACGGTGACGGGAATTTTTTGCGGATCGGTGGTCGCCAGGATGAACTTGACGTGCTCGGGCGGCTCTTCCAGGGTCTTCAACATGGAGTTGAAGGCGTGGTTGGTCAGCATGTGCACCTCGTCGATCATGTAGACCTTGAAGCGCGCGTTCGAGGGGGCGTACACGGCCTGCTCCAGCAGCTGCGCCATTTCGTCGACGCCGCGGTTCGATGCGGCATCCATCTCGATATAGTCGACGAAGCGGCCGGCATCGATGGCGGTGCAGGCGTCGCACACGCCGCACGGGTCGGCGGTGATGCCGCCGTTGCCGTCAGGGCCGATGCAGTTGAGCGACTTGGCCAGGATGCGCGACAAGGTCGTCTTGCCGACACCGCGGGTGCCGGTGAACAGATAGGCGTGGTGCAGGCGGCCGGTTTGCAGGGCGTGCGTCAGCGCGCGCACCACGTGCTCCTGGCCGACGAGCGTGTCGAAATTCTTGGGACGGTATTTGCGGGCGAGGACTTGATAGGACATGCTGAATTTTACCGTAGATAGCGAACGCGGCGGGGATTCCCGCTCCCCGAAAAGGCAATTGTAGCAAGAGCGCGCGGGAATGCGAAAGTACCGCTTGTGCGGACGATCTGCGACTGTGCTGGGGGAAGGTAGAACGGAGACTGGACAACAGGGAGATCAAAAAGGCGAGCCTGATCTGCGGCACTTATGGTTAACGGCCGTGGCTGCTTCGTTCCCGACCTGACCAGGTTAGCCATGCCACAATGCGCAGGGGCCCGCCAGCGACAATTATAACCGACCGGGAGAATTTGTGTGAAACAGCTTGCACCTTCATCCCGGCAGTTCGAGCACCTGCATGTTCTGCTGCAACTGGGCGGTCATGGCCGGCAGCGCGTCGGCTTGTGTGAGGACGATTTCGAAGCCGAAGTCGACCACCACATTATTTTCCACCTTGCGGAAACCGTTGACCGCGGCCGCGTAGCATCCGTGCGGCACATCGATGCGCTGCCAGCCCTCTTCCGGATACCATTCGAGGAACACGGCCAGGTCCGCAATGATGAGCCGGCCAGTGACCCGCAGCGGGAACCACGCATTCCTCACAACGATCAGCTCGTCAGGAACGGCGGACGGCTCCCCGTCCATGCGCACCAGCACCCGGTAGATACTGTCGTTCACGCCAATGATGGGAATCACGATCCCCTGCTCCACCACCTTGTCGCCATCGTCGCTGGTGGTGAAGCGCGTATAAAGATTGTCGCCCTCGGCGATGTGGCCGAAATACGCCTGCAAGCCCTTGTCGTCGAACACCACGATGCCGCCAAAGTCGACGACCACCTCGAATTGCTGCATGTTCATAGCTCCACTGTCCTATTGTAATCAGCAGCCGCCTGACGGGGGCCGCGGCGGCATTGCCTGCTTCCTGCCCCACGTCAGCAGCGCAGAAAAAGCCTGGCGCGGCGTGACATTGTGCGCGATGACTTCACCCGTTGCCGGTATTTTCAGGTCGCCGCGGATATGCGATACCGCATCCAAGCCCTTGCCCGCGGCCCGGACCAGGTCCATCGGCTTGCCGCTCCACGACCCTGTCAGGCGCCCGACAAACGGTTTCTGGGCCGCGTGAATGGCTTCATGGCTGCCCGACACATACGGCTTCGAGAAGAAGAAGGTCGGCGTCTGGGTGTTACTGCCAAACAGGGTCGCCACCAGGCTGGGGCCAGTCGAGCGGGCCAGGCTTTGCGGCACCAGGTGGTGCCCGACATTGACCGGATCGACCCACGGCATCAGCCCCCACGGGTCCATCCAGCCGGACGGATTGGGCGCGTACGCATAAAGATTGTCGCCGCCGGCCAGACCGATCGGGTCGGGGCTGATGAAGCGCCCGATGTCGGGGTCGTAAAAGCGGAAGGTATTGTAATGCAGCCCGGTGCCTTCGTCGGCGTACTGGCCCGGGTAGCGCAAGGGCTGGTCGATGGCGCCGGGGAGCGCCACATCGTCGTCGGTGCCGAGCTTGCCCCAGGCCTGGTAGGTGCCGGCCCATGCCGGCTCGCCCGCGTCGTCCGTCATTTCCAGCGGCGCGCCAACCAGGTCGGTATGAAAGTGATACACGCGCGCCGTGTTTTGCGCGGTGGCGATGGCGGCGGCCGTCGCGGCGGCGGCGATCACCGCATCGACCCGCGCCAGCGGCGTGTAAGTGGCATCGGGACTGAACACATAACTGCTCACGGCATTCTCGCGCCGCTCCTGCACCATGCGCAGCCCCTGCCAGACGAAGCGCTTGACGGCCGTGCGCGCGCGCCCGCCCGCTTGCGCACGGGTCTCCGTGGTGGCGATGCGGCGGCCCAGCGGATCGTACGCCATCCGCGTTTCCGACACGCCGTGCGGGTTTTCCGTCACCACGCTCACCAGCCGGTCTTCGGCGTCGAAACTGAAGCGCTGGACCTGATGCGCGCCCTTGCGCTTGGTGACCATATTGCCCCAGGCATCGTACTCGAAGCGCAGGTCTTGCCAGACCTTGAGCCGGTTGCCCTCGACCTGGCCGCGGCTCTTTTCGCCCGCGTCCTGCAACAGGTTGCCGGCGGCATCCCACACAAAACGTTCCTGCTGCTGGTCGGCGTGGCGGGTCTGGCGCTGCAACTGGCCGAGCGCATCGTACTGGAAATCGATCGCGCCGCGCACGCTGTCGCGCTGCTCGGCCAGGTCGCCGGAGGGATGGTAGCGATAGCTGCGCCACAGGCGCGCCTGCGCGGCCGCCAGTTCCGGCGCGCTGCCCGCCGTCTGCGAGGTGCGCCGGCCCAGGATGTCGTACCCGATGCGCTGCGTCAGGCGGCCCTGGGTGCGTTCGACTTCGCGGTGCAGGTCGTCGCGCTCGAAGTCGCAAATCACCTGGCCGGCGCAGCGGATCTGATGCACGTGGCCGGAACCGTAGGTGAGCATGTCGATGCGCTGGCCGTGCGGCAGCGCCAGCGATACAAGGTTATCGAGCGCGTCGAGTCCATAGCCGACCGTGCCCTCGGCGCCATGTTCGGCCACCATGCGGCCCGCCGCGTCGTACTCGAAGCGCACCGCGCCCGCCGCCACGCCCAGCGCGGCGCCATCGGCGTTCGGCTCGGACGCCGCTTCGAGCAGGTGGTCGCCATCGTCCCAGGTGTAGCGGGTGGTGGCCGTTGCCGTGGTCTGGGCCAGCATCCTCCCGGCCTTGTCGCGTTCATAGACAACCGTGCGGCGCGCACCCTGGCCCTGGGCGGCGCCAATTTTTTCGATCTCCTGAAGCTCGCCCGCCGGGTCGTAGCGCATGCGGCGCTCGGCGCCGTCCGGGCGCACTTCGCGCGCCAGGCGGTCGCCTGCATCGTATTCGAAGCGGTAGCGCGCGTCCTCGCCGCGCGCCAGTTCCACCACACGCCCGCGCACATCGTAGCGGTAGCGCAGATGATGCTGCGCCGGATCGATGACATCGAGCACCTGGCCGCGCGCGTTGCGCACCCAGCGGCGCGGCTGCTGGCCGGCGCCACGCTGCTCGACCAGCAGGCCGGCCGCATCGTACGCGAATTGTTCGGTGCTGCCGTCGGCCAGCACCACCTGGGTCGGCTCGCCCGTGCGCAGGTAGTGGTAGCGCGTGGTCTGGCCCAGGGCGTCCGTCAGGCTGGCCAACTGGCCGTCGGCGTTGTACTGGTAGCGCGTGACCTTGCCCGAGCAGTCGGTGTGCGACGTCATCTGGCCGCGCCGGTTCCATTCCATCTGGCGGCGCCCGCCGCCGGCATCGATGTGCGCGACCGGCCAGGGACTCAGGCCATCCGGGTATTCATTGCGTTCCTCGCGGCCGAGAGGATCGGTGGTCGCCAGCAGGCGCCCCAGATAGTCGTACTCGGCGCGCCAGCGGGAGCCGTCGGGCAGAATCAGTTCGCTGATGCGCAGGCTGTTTGTGTCGTAGCTGGTGCGGGTGACGCGGCCGAGGGGATCGGTTTCGGCGATGATGCGCGCGGCGAGGTCGTATTCGAAGGCCACTGCGCGCTCGCCCGGCAGCGAAACCGCCTGCGGCATGCCGGCATCGTTGAAGGCGATGCGGTAGCTGGCGCCGTCGAAATCGGTGCACGCGGTGATCTGGAACTGCGCATCGTATTGCCAGTGGGCGGTGCGCCCCTGTTCGTCCTGGGCCCAGGTCTGGCGCGCCTCGCGGTCGTAGCGAAAACTGGTGTGGTCGCCCTCGCTGGTGCGGCAGGCGACGACGCGCGCGGCGCCGTCGATCTCGGCCCACTCGTAAGTACAAACCAGGCCGAGGGCGTTGGTGTGGCTGGCCATGCGCCCGTCAAGGTAGCTGAAGCGGCGCGCCACGGCGCCGTTGGCGTCGGTGACGGATACCAGCTGGCCCGCGCCGTCATAGCCATAGCCGACCAGGGTGCCGGGGGTGCCGCCATCGGTGCAGTCGATCGCGGTCAGGCGCGAGGGGGCGTCCGCGTAGTGCAGTTGCAGCTGCTGGCCGCCGCTGGTGCGAATCACGCTCACGCGGCCGGCGTCGTCGCGCAGGTAGCTGTGCCACTGGCCGGTGCGGTCTTCCCTGCGCCGCACCCAGGCGATGGCGCCGCCGGGGTCGAGCTGGCCGAAGTCGTGATACACCTCGTTCAAGTCATACAGGATGAACTGTCCGGTCGCGGTGCAGGACAGGTAGCACTGCTCCGCGTCGCTGTAGGCGCAGTGACCCGGCTGCACCAGCGGGAAGCCCGTCTCGCGGCCCTGGCCATCGGCAAACCAGATCCTGCCGTCGCGCTGCTGGAGGCGCAAATCCCAGGGCAGCACCCAGCCCTTGCCCAGGCTGCCCTCGAAAGCGAGGTCGCTGGCGTAAAAGCGCGAACAGACCAGCGGGATGGGGCTTTGGACCACGGCGTCGATTTCGTGCTGGGCCAGCAGCACCTTGCGTCCGGTCGCCACCTCGACCGGGTTGCCCAGCAGGCCGCCCATCACGCGCGAGATGATGGGGGCGGCCACGTAGCGGCCGACCGCTTCGCCGGCCACGTAGCCGGCGATGAATTTCGCTGCGCACGGCAGCACCGCGCGCGACAATCCTCCGGCGGCCTTGAGCATGCCACCCAGGCCGCCCGCCAGCCCGGCCAGCGCGAACGCCCAGTCGACCGTGGTACGCAGCCATGGCGGCACTTCGTCGGCGACCGGCAGGTATGCCTTGGTGCCGCCGCCGATGAACACGTTCGAGGAACCGTCATCGATCTCGGCGCCGCAGGTCGTGTGGTCTTTCTTGCGCGCGGCGGCGAAGCCGTTGATGAAGACATTCGTCGAACCCTCCGCCACCAGCGGCACCGGACTGTGTTTGTCGCACAGGACCGTGCTGGCCTTGGCGAAGGCGGCCGGCCGACTGTTGGTAAAGACCGTGGGCGAGCCGCTGGTGATGGTGCCGGCGGGCGACATGAACGACTTGCCGATCGCCTCGCCTATGCCGAGTATCAAGGAGGCGCCCACGCCGGCCGCCAGGCCGGCCAGCAGTGCGACGCCGAAACCGCAGGTGAAGGTGGCAAACGCCACGGCGGCGATCAGCGCGATGCCGATCAGGGCGCCGACGAGAAAGCCGGCCAGGGCGCTGCTGTGGGCGATGGGGTCGGTGAGACGGGCGGCTTCAAACATGGCGGGTTGGTACCTGGTTGGTGAAGGCCAGTGCCTCGGCACGCCTTTTCCGGTTTGTCATCGGACGCCAGTGTGCGCCCGGGCTTGTTATCGGTGCCAGCTTGCTGCTGAACGAATCCACAAGAATACAACTATAACAACACTTAATCAGTGCAAGAATACACTGAAACCGACGAGCTTGTCACCACGGTCCGAACGGCCGCGCGTGCGGATCGCCCCGCATCCCATGCCCCCGGCTCAACGAGCTGGCCGACGACAAGGCGGAGGCCGAAGTGGGGTCTGGAAGCCAAGCCCCCCCGCTTCTACAACTTACATACCCAGCTCAAATACCCAGTTCCTGCCAGATCGAATCGACCCGCGCCTTCACTTCCGGCGTCATGCTGATCGTCGTACCCCACTCGCGGCTGGTCTCGCCCGGCCATTTATTGGTCGCGTCAATCCCCATCTTGCTGCCCAGCCCACTGACGGGCGAGGCAAAATCGAGGTAATCGATCGGAGTATTGTCGACCAGCAAGGTGTCGCGCAGCGGATCGACCCGCGTCGTGATGGCCCAGATCACCTCTTTCCAGTCGCGGATATCGACGTCCTCGTCCACCACCACGATGAACTTGGTATACATGAACTGGCGCAGGAAGCTCCACACGCCGAACATCACGCGCTTGGCGTGGCCGGCGTACTGCTTTTTCATCTGCACCACGGCCATGCGGTAGCTGCAGCCTTCGGGCGGCAGGTAAAAGTCGGTGATTTCGCTGAACTGCTTTTGCAGCAGCGGAATGAACACTTCATTGAGCGCCACCCCGAGCACGGCCGGCTCGTCCGGCGGCTTGCCTGTATACGTAGAGTGATAAATCGGGTCGCGCCGCATGGTGATGCGGTCGATGGTAAACACCGGAAAACTGTCCTGCTCATTATAGTAGCCGGTATGGTCGCCGAACGGCCCTTCCAGCGCGTGCTCGTAGCCGGTCGGATGGTTCGGATCGGCGTAAATATGCCCTTCGAGCACGATCTCGGCCGAGGCCGGCACACGCAACTCGCTGCCGATGGCCTTGGTCAGCACCGTACGGCTGCCGCGCAGCAAGCCGGCGAACTGGTATTCGGACAGGCTGTCCGGCACCGGCGTGACCGCGCCGAGGATGGTGGCCGGGTCGGCGCCCAGCGCCACCGCCACCGGATACGGCTGGCCCTTGGTGGCGATGCCATGCTCGCGGAAGTCGAGCGCGCCGCCGCGGTGCGCCAGCCAGCGCATGATAACCTTGTTCGGCCCGATCACCTGCTGGCGGTAGATGCCCAGGTTCTGGCGCTTCTTGTTAGGGCCCTTGGTGATCACCAGGCCCCAGGTGATCAGGGGCGCGATGTCGCCCGGCCAGCAATGCTGGATCGGCAGGCGCGCCAGATCGACCTCGGCGCCTTCCCAGACGATATCGTGGCAGGCGGCGCCGCGCACTTCCTTGGGCGACATGTCCCACACGGCCTTGACCAGGGAACCGAGCCCCATCAAATCCTTGAAGCCCTTGGGCGGCTCCGGCTCCTTGAGGCGGGCCAAGACATGGCCAATTTTTCGCAACTCGCTCACATCGTCGGCGCCCATGCCGAGCGCCACCCGGCGCGGCGTGCCGAACAGATTGCCAAGGACCGGAATCGTATGGCCGGTCGGATTTTCAAACAAAATGGCCGGTCCGGCGGCCCGCAAAGCGCGGTCGCACACCTCCGTCATCTCCAAATAAGGGGAAACTGGCAAGGAAATGCGCTTCAATTCGCCCATTTCTTGCATTTTCGACATGAAATCGCGCAAGTCTACGTAATTCATCGGTTTTAAATTCTTTTTTTCATGTAAGCATGGTTGTTCAATTAGCCATGGCAAGTGGTTGATTTCATAGGACTTTGCTGCAACGCAGCACTAAAAGCTAGATTTAAAAGTAATATAGAACGTTCGTGCTAGTATTGACTTAGTATATACCGGCTTCTACAATTCGCCCTACTTGATGAGCAGGCACTGTCTACGGACTCGATTCTAGCCTGTCTCATAACTTCACGGGGTCGGGGCCCCAATGACATTTTAAGGAGTGTTTTCAATAGGCGTCTGCCTTCTCCCCCGAAACAGTTGTTTAGCTACTGGTCCAATACCACAGGGAACGACCAGCTGAGGCGAGCAATGACGGCGTTAATCGCGCGCCCATGCGGCGGCGATGGACGATATTTCTGATGCACGGCATAAGTCTGCCCGCTGCGCTAACGCGCGGTGCCGGGATGGCTTTTTCCGCGACAAAGGGGAATTCGATGATACATCGTTTCAACGGGGCGACAGCAAAGCTCGCCCAAACCATGGCCAGCCAGCCATTCACGTGGTCTTCCGTGAGCAAAACGGCGCGTGGTCTCTTGACTACAATGCAGCACACACTGACGTTTTTCGGTGTTTCCGCACTGGCCATGATGGCCTTGCTCTATCTGCGTCCGGAAGTGGCGCACGAAGCGTCGCAACTGCTGGCCCCGCCGCACAAGCAGGCGCCCGTCGTCGTGCGCGCGCCCGTGCAGGCGCCCGCCCTGTCGGCCCTGATGACGGCGCCAACGCCGGCACCGGCGCCCTTGCCCGCACCAGCCGTGCTGGCGCCGAACGAGCCGCCGATCCTGGCGCTCGACGAAAAGGCAAGCAAAGCGAACCGCAAGCAGCAGGAGTTCGTCACCACCTGGCTGTCCAAGCGCTACCGCGTGGCTGGCGACGCCGCCAACATGCTGGTGTCGACCGCCTATTCGACGGCGCGCGAAATCAAGCTCGATCCGCTCCTGATCCTGGCGGTGATGGCCATCGAATCAGGCCTGAACCCGTTTGCCGAGAGCCCGGTGGGCGCGCAAGGCTTGATGCAGGTGATGTCGAAGATTCACCATGAGAAGTTCCAGGACATGGGCGGCACCAAGGCTGCGCTCAATCCCGTGGCAAATATCCGGGTTGGCTCGCTGATCCTCAAGGAATACGTGAAACGCGGCGGTTCGGTGGAAGCCGGCCTGAAGACGTACGTGGGCGCCGCCGCCTTTGAAACCGACCAGGGTTACGGCTCGCGCGTGATGAACGAATATCAGAAGCTCAAGCTCGTTGCGAGCGGCAAAAAAGTGCCGACCGTGACGACGCCCGCCGCGCCGAAGCCGGTCATGGGCGAAAAAGCCTCGCAGGAGCAGATCGCCCGCTTGTAAGGTGCTGTTATATATATGGATGTAAAAAAGCCCGATGCGTGCATCGGGCTTTTTTATGGTCGGGAAGGACGTCTTGGCGGCAGGTGTCGCCGGCGACTTCGTCCGCGTGCAGCTTCGGTGCCAGCTTGTCGATCCGCCGTCCCGAATGGATGCTCGCCCGCCGCAAGGAACAGGATTTGTTTTCATTTATTTAACATAGTCATGTTACGATTTGTGCATGTTCAACAAGGATTGCCACTGCGGCTAGAAGCCGAGTGGGTCTGATCGTGCCTTCGTGCAGACCGCCGCAGCGATGGCAGTCCGCGTGCTCACCTAACCTTCAACAGCATTCGACAATGATATCCAGCAAACATTTCCTTCACGTTTCAACATCGCGTCCTAACGCCCTACTGCGCAGCCTGGTAATCGGCACCACGCTTCTTTGCGGTGCGAACAATGCGAACGCGAGTCCTACAACGATCACGGCAGCGAGCTGCGAATTCGCGGACGTGGCAAGCGCAGCATCCACCGCCGCCGCCGCCGGCGCCGAAATCTTGGCGATCCCGGCAGGCACATGCGACTGGCACGGGAATCAACTGGTGGTCAATGCGGGTATCGAGATCCGGGGTGCTGGTGTCCATGCAACCATCCTGGAACGTACGGAATGGGATTCAAAAGAAGCAATGATCCAGATGCAATGCTATTCCGGAGGTAAACAAGCGCTATTTTCAGGAATCACACTGAAAGGCCACCTGAACAGTACAGACAGGCACAAGGGGCTGCAGCTTGCTGGGGGGTGCGTTGATTTTATCGTGAGGCATTCTCGCTTTGAAGGATTTGTCGCCGCTGGTGTTGAAGTCATCGGACCATCCCGCCAACGTGGCGTTATATATGGAAATGAGTTTGTTAATAACTATAACCCAACGCTGCATAACCTTGGTTATGGGGTCGTCTTGAATGCATTGGGTGCTTGGACCGATGTCGCGCTTGGTACTGCTGACGCTGTTTATGTGGAAAATAATTACATGTATGGCAACCGGCATCACATCGCTTCGAATAATGGAGCCAAGTACGTCTTCCGTCATAACACAGCTGTCGCTAACATGCAAACCAGAAACTTTCCACAGCTTGATGCACATGGTTTGGGCAATGGATCAAAGACCGGCACACGTAGTTGGGAAATCTACAACAACGATTTCCAAACCGATTTCCCCCCTGGCTCCGGCTTCGCAAACGATGCCATTGGCATCCGTGGGGGGGCCGGTGTTATTTTTGGGAACACCTATGGGAAAAACATTGCGGCGCATGTGAAGCTGCTGACGGAGGCATACTACAATGCGCAGATGAGCTGTTCTACGACGGTGGTTAGCCCAGCTCCGCAAGATCAGGTTCAAGACGCTTATATATGGGAGACGAATCCGGCAAAAATTGCAAATCCGTGCTCCAAGCAAATTGTCGCCGGCACGCATTTCTTCCTTACGCCACGGCCGGACTATACCCCCTATACCTATCCGCATCCCTTACGGCCCCAGTAATCACAACAGACTCCCCGAGCCCCCATATCGGGCGCACGATGTAAAAAGCCCGATGCATGCATCGGGCTTTTTTTATGGGTGGGAAGGACGTCTTAGCGGCGGGTGTCGCCGGCGACTTCGTCCGCGCGCAGCTTCGGCGCCAGCTTGTCGAGCACGCCGTTGACGTACTTGTGTCCGTCGATACCGCCAAACGACTTGGTCAGCTCGACCGCTTCGTTGATGACAACGCGATAAGGAATATCCAGGTTGTTCTTCAGCTCGAACGCACCGATCAGCAGCACGGCGTGCTCGATCGGGGACAGCTCGGCCACGCCGCGGTCGATCAGGGGCGCAAACGCTTCGCGCAGGGCGACCGAATCCTTGATCGCGCCGTACAGCAAGACCGCAAAGTGGTCGGCGTCGGCCTTTTCAAAGCCGTGCGCTGCCCGGATGTTGGTCACGACCGTGGTGGCGTCTTCATTGTTCAGCAGCCATTGATACAGCCCCTGCAAGGCGAACTCGCGCGCCCGGTGACGCGGCGTGCGGTTCTTGCTGGGGTTGGCGTGCAAGGTTTTCTCTGTCATGGTGTTCTTACCTTCTTATTACCGTTTGTTCTTGACGAGGTGTTCTGGGAGGGACAATTCAATCTTCGTCGGCTTGCAGCTCTTCGAGCGCGATCAGCAGATTGGCCATCTCGACGGCGCAGCGCGCCGCTTCGGCACCCTTTTCCGCCATGCGCGCTTCGGCCTGCTCGTCATTTTCGGTGGTCAGCACGGCGTTGGCGATGGCGATGCCAAAGTCGAGGCCGACGCGGGTGATGCCGGAACCCGATTCGTTCGAGACCAGCTCGAAGTGATACGTTTCGCCGCGAATGACCGCGCCGAGCGCGACCAGGGCGTCGAACTGCTGGGTCTCGGCCATTTTTTGCAGCGCCAGCGGAATTTCCAGCGCGCCGGGCACGGTCACGTGCAGCACGTCTTCGTCGCTCACGCCCAGGTGTTTCAGTTCGGCCAGGCAGGCCGACAGCAGGCCATGGCCCACATCGGCGTTAAAACGCGCCTGGACGATGCCAACGCGCAGGCCTGCACCGGTCAGATTGCTTTCATAAGTTCCTACGGTCATGGCAGACCCCTTTTATATGTGTGATTGAATGAGAAGTGTACCGCTTCAGGCGACCGATTTGGTGGATAGCTCGCCGTTCGGCTCGCCGTTCGGCCTGGCGCGGTAACCGGTCACTTCCAGGTCGAAACCGGTCATGGACGGCATTTTGCGCGGGCTGGCCAGCAATTCCATCTTGCCCACGCCCAAGTCCTTGAGGATCTGGGCGCCGATGCCGTAGGTGCGCAAATCCATGCTGGCGGCGCGCCCGGTCGGCTTGGCGCCGGCGTCGAGGGCGGCGAACTGGGCGAACAGCTGGTCGGCCGTCTCGCCGCAGTTGAGCAGCACCATGACGCCGCGGTCGGCTTGCTTGATCGCCTGCATCGACGAGGCCATGGTCCACGAGTGGGTGGTCGCTTCGCTGTCGAGCAGGTCGAGGATGGACACCGGCTGGTGCACGCGCACCAGTGCATTGAGGTTCGGCGCCAGGTCGCCATGCACCATGGCCAGGTGGGCCGAGCCGCTCGGCTTGTCGCGGAAGGCGATCAGGCGGAACTCGCCGTAGGCGGTCTGCATGGTGCGCTCGGCGATGCGCTCGACCAGGCACTCGTTCTGGCCCCGGTAGTGGATCAGGTCGGCAATGGTGCCGATTTTCAAATTGTGTTCCCTGGCGAACTCCAGCAGGTCCGGCAGGCGCGCCATGGTGCCGTCATCCTTGAGGATTTCGCAGATCACCGAGGCCGGGGTCAGGCCGGCCATCTCGGTCAGGTCGCAGCCGGCTTCGGTGTGGCCGGCGCGCATCAGCACGCCGCCGCGTTGGGCCTTGAGCGGGAAAATGTGGCCCGGCTGGACGATATCGGCCGGGCTGGCGTTCTTGGCCACCGCCACCTGGATGGTCTTGGCGCGGTCGGCCGCCGAAATGCCGGTGGTCACGCCCTCGGCCGCTTCGATCGAGACCGTGAAGTTGGTGCCGTAAAAAGTACCGTTGCTCGACGTCATCATCGACAGGTTGAGCTGCTTGCAGCGCTCTTCGGTCAGGGTCAGGCAGACCAGGCCGCGCGCATGCTTGACCATGAAATTGATGGCTTCGGGGGTGACGAAATCGGCCGCCAGCACCAGGTCCCCCTCGTTCTCGCGGTCTTCTTCATCGACCAGGATGACCATGCGCCCTGCGCGCAACTCTTCAACGATTTCGGGGGTACTGGAGATAGACATGAAAGATCCTCTGAGGCGACAAAGCTGCTGGAGCGTAATCCGCTATTTTAAAGGATTTACCCGACTTCAACCGCCCCAAGCTTGGGAAGATTGTCGAACAGGCGCGGCGGCGCAAGCCGGGCACACCTCGATTTGTTGCCACGTGACAACAATATGGCGTGAATGATAAGAAAATGTTACGTTTTACCGGGTGTTGCGAAACAAATCCGGAGAGTGTGCGCCGACCTGCATTATCATCACAGCAGGCCTCGCCTTCCGTGCTTCTTGCATGCCGGAGCGATGCCCGGAGCCCTTGATGCCAGCATCTTTTCAATCTCATTCCGCCCCATCCCGGCACCCGGAGCCAGGCGCATGTCGACCATCCTGATCGTCGACGACCGGCCGTCGAACCGGCGCTACCTGAGCGCCCTGCTCGGCCACACCGGCCACCGCCTGCTCGAAGCGTACGACGGCGCGCACGCGCTGGCCCAGGTGCGCGCCGAGCGGCCCGACCTGATCATCACCGATATCCTGATGCCGGCCATGGACGGCTACGAATTCGTGCAGCAGTTGCGCGCCGACCCGGACCTGGCCGCCACCCGCGTGATTTTTTATTCAGCCGTCTACGCCATGAGCGAAACGACCGCGCTGGCGCGCAGCTGCGGCGTGACCCGGGTGCTGGCCAAGCCGGCCGACCCGGACGACATCCTGGCCGCCGTGCACGGCGAACTGGGACTGGTGGACGGCCCGGTGCCCGAACAGCTCCCCGTTCCCGGCAAGGATATGCCCAGCCCGGGCGAGGACATGAGCAGCAGCATCGACGACGCGCTAGTGTCGGCGCGCCAGGCGCTGGGCGCCCTCTTGCAGCGCCATGGCGCCACCAATGCGGCGCTGGAGGCGGACCTGGGCGCCCTGCTGGGGGAGCGCATGAACGGCTTGCGCAACCTGGCCGCGCGCCTCGGCGCCATGGAAGACATGAGTCTGCGCATGACGGGCGAGCGCAATGCGGATGCGATGATCGGCGTGTTCCTGCAGGCGGCGGCCACCATCCTCGATTGCGCCTGCGTGGCCGTGTGCCTGCTCGACAGCGGCGAGCAGCGCGTGCGCCACCTGGCCGCGCGCGGAGTCGACAGCGCGCTGCTGGCCGCGCGCGCGCTCGATGCGCACCAGTTGCCCGGCGCCCTGCTGCTGCAACCACTGGCGCTGCGCCTGCAGGAGGGCGCGGCGCTGCCCGACGGCCATCCGGCGGTGCATGGCTTCCTGGGCCTGGCGATCCGCGACCGCAACCATTTGTACGGCTGGATGTACTGCGCCCGCGCGCGCGGCGCGGCCCCGTTCAGCCATGAAGATGAACGCATCGGCGTGACCCTCGGCGCCCAGCTGGCGGTGGCGTACGAAAATATGGGCCTGTACGAAGTGGTGCAGCGCCACGCCGCCCAGTTGCAGCTGGAAGCGGCGGCGCGCCTGCAAGCCGACCGCGCCCTGCGCGACAGCGAACAGCGCTTGCGCCTGTCGGCCCGCATTTTTGAAAGCACGCAAGAGAGCATCATGATGACCGATGCGATGGGCACCATCATCGCAGTCAACCCGGCCTTCGAGCTCATTACCGGCTACAGCGAAGCGGAAGTGGTGGGACGCAATCCGCGCCTGCTGCAGTCGGGCCGCCACGACAGCGCCTTTTACCGCGCCATCTGGGCCAGCCTGGCCACTAGCGGCCAATGGCGCGGCGACATCACCAACCGGCGCAAGAACGGCCAGGTGTACCCGGAGCGGCTCAGCATCAATGCGGTGCGCGGGGCTGGTGGCGCGATCGACGCGTATGTATCGGTATCGAGCGACATCAGCGCGCTCAAGGCCGCCCACCACCAGGTCGACTTCCTCAGCAACCACGATCCATTGACCCTGCTGCCGAACCGCGCGGTGCTGGTCGAGCGCATGCAGCAGGCGATCGCCTCGGCGCGCCACGGCGACCGCCAGATCGCCCTGCTGCTGTTTAATATCGACCGCCTGCAGCGCATCAACGACAGCCTGGGACACGAAGCCGGCGACGCCCTGCTGCGCGAAGTGGCGCGCCGCGCCGGCATGCTGGCCGGTCCTGCCGACGCGCTGGCGCACCTGGGCAGCGACGAATTCGTGCTGCTGCTGACCGAATGCCTGGACTCGGACGCCATCATCGTGGCAGTGCGGCGCCTGATCGACGAGATCGCGCTGCCGTTCCAGGCCGACGGCCATGAACTGATCGTCACCACCAGCGTGGGCATCAGCATCTACCCGCGCGACGGCGCCAACCCGAGCGAGCTGCTGAAAGCGGCCGACGTGGCGCTGTCGCACATGAAGGATGCGGGACGCAACGGCTTTCGCTTCTTCAAGGGCGAGATGAACGCCCACGCGCTGCGCTGGATGGCGCTCGAAACGCACCTGCGGCGCGCCATCGAACGCAAGGAACTGTCGCTGCACTACCAGCCGCAGGTGGCGCTGGCCAGCGGCCGCATGTGCAGCATGGAAGCGCTGCTGCGCTGGAACAGCCCGGAACTGGGCCAGGTAGGACCGGGCGACTTCATCGCGCTGGCCGAGGACACGGGCCTGATCCTGCCAATCGGGAACTGGGTGATCCGCGAAGCCTGCATGCAGAACAAAGCCTGGCAGGACGCCGGCCTGCCGCCGCTGAAGGTGGCGGTCAACGTGTCCGCGCACCAGTTCACGGCCGGCACGGTGCCCGCCGTGGTGCGCGAGGCGCTGCGCGAGAGCGGCCTGGCGGCGCAGTACCTGGAAGTCGAACTGACCGAAAGCGTCATGATGCGCGACAGCGAGGCGGCCGAAACGCAACTGGCCGAACTGACCGGCATGGGCGTATCGATCTCGCTCGACGACTTCGGCACCGGCTACTCCTCGCTCGGCTACCTGTCGCGCTTCATGCTCGACAAGCTGAAGATCGACCAGAGTTTTGTCCGTAACATCATCAGCGACCCGCGCAGCGCCGCGATCGCCCAGGCCACTATCGCGCTGGCGCACGGGCTGTCGCTCGCGGTGGTGGCCGAAGGCGTGGAGACAGTGGAGCAGCTGGCATTTTTGCAGCGCATCGGCTGCGACGAGGTACAGGGCTACCTGTTCAGCCGTCCGCTGGCCGCCGACGCGATGGCGACCTTGATGGCGTCCGATGCGCGCCTGACCTTGCCACCGCCGGTAGGTGTTTTGCCAAAGGAGTAAAATCCGCGCTCCACCAAACATATTGCAGAGACGCCGATGACCAAGTATTTCGTTCGATCCGCCTGTGCGGCTACCCTCCTGATGGCGTGTGTCTTCGGCGCCCAGGCCGCGATCAAGCTGGGCGACGCGATACCGGCAGGGCCGCAGGTCAAGGTGGGCAAGCTGGCCAACGGACTGACGTACTACATCCAGAACAACGCCAAGCCCGAGAAAAAACTCGAACTGCGGCTGGTCGTCAAGGCCGGCTCGATCCTGGAAGACGAAGACCAGCAAGGGCTGGCCCACTTCACCGAACACATGGCCTTCAACGGCTCGACCAATTTCAAGAAACACGAACTGATCTCGTACCTGCAATCGATCGGGGTCAAGTTCGGCGCCGACCTGAATGCCTACACCAGCTTCGACGAAACGGTGTACATCCTGCCCATCCCCACCGACAACCGCGACAACATCGACAAGGGCTTCCTGGTGCTGCAGGACTGGGCCGGCGGGTTGACCATGAACGCGGCCGACATCGACAAGGAACGCGGCATCATCCTGGAAGAGCTGCGGCTCGGCAAAGGCGCCAACGACCGCATGAACAAGGTGCTCATGCCGAAGCTGTACAACGGCTCGCAGTACGCCCGGCGCCTGCCGATCGGGCAGGAACGCATCATCAAGGGCTTCAGGCATGAGGCTATCCGGCGCTTCTACAAGGACTGGTACCGGCCCGACCTGATGGCAGTGGTGGTGGTGGGCGACATCGACCCGCTCGATGCCGAGCGGCGCATCAAACAGCATTTCGGGCAGCTGAAAAATCCTGCCAGGGAGCGCGCGCGCACTTACGCCGCCATTCCCACGCGCGCCCATACCGAGGCGCTGGTCGTCACCGACAAGGAAGCGACCGCCAATGCGCTGCTGATCCGCTATCCGGTGAAGGAAGCGATCGACAAGGGCACGTTCGGGGCCTACCGCGAAAAGCTGGTCGAGGCGCTGTTTACCGGCATGCTGGGCCAGCGCATGCAGGAACTGGCGCAGCAAGCCGACCCGCCGTTCATGGCCGGCAGCAGCTCGGTGGGCAAGCTCACGCCGCGCTACAACTCGTACAACGCCTTCGCCGCCCTCGGCAAGGGCGGCGCCACGCCGGCCATCGAGGCGCTGATCCAGGAAAACGCGCGCACGCGCCAGTTCGGCTTCAGCGCCCAGGAATTCGAGCGGGCGCGCAAGAACATGATGCGCCACTACGAACTGGCCTACAACGAACGTGACAAGACCGATTCGAGCAGCTATGTCGGCGAATACGTTCGCAACTTCCTCGAACAGGAAAGCATCCCTGGCATCGAGAACGAATTCGCCTACGTGCGCGAACTGCTGCCGGCGATCACCCTCGACGAAATGAACCGCTACGCGCGCGCCACCATTCCGGCCGACTCGGCCAAGCTGGTGGTGTACATGGGCAGCACCAAGGGCGATTCCCCGGCGCCGAGCAGCGCCCAGCTGCTGGCGGCGGTGGCGGCGGCCGAAAAAGTGACAGTGAGCGCGCTGGAACAAAAGACCCTGGCCACGGAGCTGATGGACAAGCCGCCGGCGGGCGGCAGCATCGTCGCCCAGAGCGAAGACAAGGTGCTGGGACTGACCAGGCTGACCTTGTCGAACGGCGTGAAAGTGATCCTCAAGCCGACCGACTTCCGCAACGACGAAGTGATCATGAGCGCGGCGCGCTTCGGCGGCCAGACCCTGTTCGGCGATGCCGACATCATCAACGCGCGCTACGCGAATGCGGTGGTAGGCACGATGGGCCTGAAGGACCACTCGCCGCTCGAGCTGCAGAAAATTTTGGCGGGCAAGGCCGCCACGGTCAACGTCACCTTGGGGAACCATGTGGACGGCATCACCGGCAGCACCGCCAACGACGACATGGAAACCATGCTGCAACTGGTGTACCTGCGCATGACGGGCGTGCGTCGCGACGAGGGCCTGTACAAGTCCTTCGTCGGCAAGCAGATGGAGGCGGCGCGCAATGCGATGGCGCAGCCGGAATCGGTGTTTCGCGACACCCTGGTGAGCACCCTGTACCAGGACAATCCTCGCGTGGGCCGTACGGCGCGCCCGGGCGACTTCGACAAGCTCGATCTGGAACGCGCACTGGCGGTCTACCGCGCGCGCTTTTTCAGCGCGAAAGACATGACCTTCATTTTCGTGGGAAGTTTTGACATGGCCAAGGTCAAGCCGCTGCTGGCGACCTACCTGGGCGCGCTGCCGGTAGGCGATATCGAGATCGGCTACAAGGATGCCGGCGTACGTCCGGTGCGCGGGGTGGTGAAAAAGGAAGTGCGCAGCGGCTCGGAAGCGAAGAGCAGCGTGTCGCTCAATTTCAGCGGCGAGGCGCCGTACTCGGACGACGAAGCGATGCGTTTCCAGGCGATGCTGGAAGTGATGAACATCCGGATCACCGACATCCTGCGCGAAAAGCTGGCCCTGATTTACGGCGGCGGCATGAACGGCAGCTTGAGCAAATACCCGTACGAGAATTATCTGATCACGGCCTCGCTGCCGACCGGGCCGGCCAATGTGGACAAGGTGATCGCCGCCGCGATGGCCGAAATTGCGCGCATGAAGGAGCAAGGGCCGGACCTGGGGGACTTGAACAAGGTCAAACAGAACTGGCTGCAGAACCACCAGAAATCGCTGCGCGAGAACGGTTACTGGATCAACCGCCTGCAGGCGGCCGAGCTGCAGGGCAGCGATCCGCACGAGATCCTGGCGTATCCGAAGAAGGTGGAGGCGATCACGCCGGAGCAGCTCAAGCAGGCCGCGCGGCGCTACTTCGACATGAACAATTACGTGCAGCTGGTGCTGTATCCGGAAAAATGATGCGCCGCGCCCAGCTCCTTACTTGAGATAGCGCTCGAACCACCCCACCGTGCGGGCGCGCTGGTCGCGCTGGTGTTCGGGTTTGCGGATCGCGTGGCCTTCGCCATCGTAGACAACCAGCGCGGTGGGCGTGCCCATGGCGCGCAAGCCGTGCCAGAACTCCATCGACTGCACCGGCGGCGTTTCGACGTCGCGCTCGCCCACGTACAGCAAGGTTGGCGTCCTGGCGGCCTTGATCGATTCGATCGGCGAGGCGGCCCGGTACACGGCCGGGTCGTCGTAGGCCGATGCGCCGAAGAAGGGAATCATCCACTGGTCGATACCGTTCTGGCCGTAGTAGCTGATCCAGTTGGCGATGCCGGCGCCGGCCACCGCGGCCTTGAAGCGGTCGCTGTGCGTGACGCCCCACATGGTCATGAAGCCGCCGTAAGAGTGTCCCATCAGGCCGAGGCGGCCCGCGTCCACCGGCGCTGTCTTGAGCACGGCGTCGACGCCGGCCAGGATGTCGCGCCAGTCGCCGCCGCCGAAATCGCGTTTGTTGGCGCCGCTGAAGGCAATGCCCTGGCCGAAGCTGCCGCGCGGATTGGGCAGGAACACGTAGTAGCCCTTGCGCGCCAGGTCGCGCAGCAGCGGGTTGGCCTGTTCGCCGCCGGAGACGAAGCGCGGCGAGGCTGCCGATGCGGGTCCGCCGTGCACCTGTACCACCATCGGATATTTTTTACCCGGCTCGGTCGCCAGCGGCGCGAGCAGCCAGCCCTGCATTTTGAAGCCCTCGTTGGTCCATTCGACGCTGGTGGCGCGCACCTGCGGCGCGAAGCCATCGTTGTCGCGCGTGATGGCGGCCAGCCGCGGCAAGCGTCCGGCGACGATGCGTGGCGCGCGCGCGAAATCTTCATGCACGGAGGCGGCGATGGCGCCATCGGCGCTGAAGACGAAGCGTCCCTGGCGCGAGCCGGCCGCGCCGACGGCGCCCGACCACAGGGTGCGCGTGCTGCGTTTGGCCGGGTCGATGCTTAGCACCGCGTGCTCGCTGCCGACCAGCGCCGAGGCAATCAACTGCCTGCCCTGCCAGGCCAGCCCGTTGAAGGAGCCGGCCAAGCGCGGGGTGACGTTGTGCGGCTCGCCGCCGGACAGCGGCACGGTATAGACGTCGCCGCCGACCGCGCCGAAGTCACTCATCATGCCTCCGATGAAGGCGACGCTGCGCCCGTCGGGCGAGACGCGCGGAATATTCATTTGCATCTTTGGCGATGCCAGCACCCGCAGCGCGCCGCTGGCGGCATCCACGTGGCCGAGGGTGGCGACCCACCAGTTGTTGTCGCCATTGCCCCTGGCGCTGGTGACGACGAAGCCTTTGCCGTCCGGGGTCCAGTCGTATTCGTAGATGTAGCTGTCGGGCGGGGAGAGCATGGTCAGTTCGCCGCCGCGCGGGGCGATCAAGGCCAGGCGCTGGGCGTCTTCCTGGGTGCCGATTTCACCGATCTGGCGCGCGCCCGCTTCGACCGCGCCGGCGAGCTTTTTCGCCCCAAGGGTGGCCAGCAAGGATATCAGCTTGCCGTCCGGCGACCAGCGCGCGGTGCTGGCCACGCCCTTGATCGAGGCGACCGGCATGGCGCCCGCGGAGCCGGCGACGTAGACGGTGGCGCTGCCGGCCCTTGTGTCGGCGCTGATGAAGGCCAGCGATTGCTGGTCGGGCGACCAGGCCGGATGGTCGTAGATGCAGGTGGCGCAGGGGTCGTACTGGGCCAGGATGGCGCCGCTGGCGGCGTCGCGCACGACCACGATGGCGTGTGGGCGCAGCGGCAGGCCGCCCGGATCGAGCGATTCGAGGGTGGCGATGCGCTTGCCGTCGGCGGTGATGGCCAGGCCGCGGTAGTCGCGCAGGGCGGCTGGCTCGGCCAGCGCGGGAGCGGCGGCGGCCATCATGGCGGAGAACACGATTGTGTGCAGGTGTGCCATTGGAGTGCTGTTGTGTGTGAAAGACTGGATCGCCTAAGGTCCTACCCGCACGCCGGAACTGACGCCGAAAATGGTTATAAAGCAGCCGGGGCGGCGCCGTCAAGGCGGATTTCGGCATACATTTCGCCCTCCTCGTCCAGGCCGGTTTCAACGAAGCCCAGGCTGGCGTAGAAGTCTTTTGCCGTCGGGTTCGTTGGCCAGTAGCAAATCTGGATGACCCTTGCATCGGGACGGCTGCGGATTTCGTCGAGCACCAAGCCGATGGCGCGCCGCCCGTAGCCTTTGCCCTGCTCGCCGCTGTCGACCATGAAGCGGTAGATCGCGTACGCGCCCGGCTCGCCTTCGTCGGCGAGCGACACGTACATCAGGAATCCGATAGGCTTGTCGTCGAGATAGATGGCGCGTGTGAAAAAGCTGTCGGGGTAAAAACTTGCTTGCGCGATCGAATAGGCGTTGCTGGCGAGGTAGTCTTGCTGCTCAGGGAGCAAGGGCAGCTCGACAATCGTGTCGAAATTGTCTTCGGTTACGGCTTGCAGGGTGATCATCATCGGCGGCTTTTTTTGGATTGCGCTGGAGCGCGGTTGAACCAGGTGGCAGCGGCGCGGCCGCGCGGGCCGGCCGCGGAAAATGATGCCGGTCAGGCCTTGCCGACCGAGAGCATGCGCTCGACGTAGCGGGCGATCAGGTCGATTTCCAGGTTGACCTTGCTGCCGGCACGCAAATGCTTGAGCGTGGTGACGGAAATGGTGTGCGGAATCAGGTTGATCGAGAAACGGCACAGCTTGCCCGAAGCGAGGTCCAGGTCTTCCACCCGGTTGACCGTGAGCGAGACGCCGTTGACGACGACCGAGCCCTTGAATGCAAGAAATTTGGCCAAGTCGTGCGGGGCGTCGATGACCAGTTCCCATGATTCGCCGACGGCCTCGAAGCGGTGCACCAGCCCCAGCCCGTCGACGTGGCCGGATACCAGATGGCCGCCCAGGCGCTCGGCCAGGGTCAGTGCTTTTTCGAGGTTGACCTCGCCGGGCACATCGAGGCCGGCCGTGCAGTTGAGGCTTTCGCGCGAGACATCGACCTTGAACGCCGTGTCGGTCCTGGCAACCACGGTCATGCAGGCGCCGTTGATGGCGATGGAGTCGCCCAGGGCGACGTCGGCCAGCGGCAAGCCGCCGGCATCGATGTCGAGCCGGACACCCGCATCGAGGCCGCCTTCGATTGCTTGGACGGAGCTGATCTTGCCGACGGCGGCGACGATTCCTGTAAACATGCTGGTCTATTCCTTGGTGTGAGTGAAGCGGGCGAGGATGCGCAGATCCTCGCCCAGCGGGTGAACGTTGTGAAAGCGCAGGCGTTGTTGCTGGTCGAGGCTGCTCAAGGCGGGCAGCGCGAACATGCCCTGGGCTTCGCCCAGCAGGCTAGGCGCCAGGTAGACGAGCAGTTCATCGACACAGCCCTCGCGGATCATCGATCCGCCCAGCCTGGCGCCGGCTTCGACGTGCAGCTCGTTGATCTCGCGCCGACCCAGTTCGCGCATCAGGGCCGGCAGATCGACCTTGCCGGCTTCGTTGGGCAGCAGGATAACGTCGTGCCCGGCGGCGCGCAGCACGGCTTGCCGGGCGGGATCGGGCACGGCAGCCACGATCCAGCAAGGGGCGCCCGCCAGCACGCGGGCGGCGGGATCGATCTCGAGCCGGCTGTCGACAATGATGCGGCGCGGCTGGCGCGGGGTATCGACGCCGCGCACGGTCAATTGTGGGTCGTCGGCCTTGACGGTACCGATGCCGGTGAGAATGGCGCAAGCGCGCGCGCGCCATGCGTGGCCGTCGGCACGCGCCTCGGGTCCGGTAATCCATTGGCTGGCGCCATTGTGCAGGGCCGTCATGCCGTCGAGGCTGGCGGCGGTCTTGAGGCGGACCCAGGGCACACCGCGCTGCATGCGTGACAGGAAGCCGACATTGAGTTCGCGCGCTTCGGCCTCATGCAGGCCGGAACTGACGGCGATGCCGGCGGCGGCGAGCTTGGCCAGCCCCTGGCCAGCGACCAGGGGATTGGGGTCGACCATGGCGGCCACGACCCGGCCCAAGCCGGCCCGCACCAGCGCCTCAGAACACGGTGGGGTGCGTCCATGATGGTTGCACGGTTCGAGGGTGACGTACGCGGTGGCGCCGCGCACGTCGTTGCCGCGGGCCTCGGCATCGCGCAGGGCATCGATTTCGGCATGGGCCTGGCCCGCCGGTTGCGTATGCCCGGCGCCAATGACCACGCCGTCGCGCACGATGACGCAGCCGACCCGCGGATTGGGCGAGGTCGTGTACAGCCCTTTGGCGGCCCAGTCGAGGGCCAGTGTCATGGCGGCAGAATCGGTAAGTAATTGCACGGATATCCCAGCGTAAATGGCTGACCGCGATTTTACGCCAAGACAGCCGTTCCCGCCCGCTGGGCGTACCGGCGGCAACGCCTGCCCGCCGGAACAGGCCGGGAACGCCCGGCAAAACCTCTCGACGCAGCTCCAACAGATGAGAGAGCGGGAAAGCGAAAGGACGGCCTGGTGATTGTCCGCCCGCCGCTCGTGGCTGATGCGCAGTCCGCAGAATCGATGAAGCCACATCCACGGACGTGGTATTTGGCGCCGGGCTTGCCTTTACTGGCCGGATGTGGGCCTTTGATTTGCGCTCGTCTTGCCGAGAGCCGCCTCAGCAATGAGCGTCTGGGCAAGGCTCGCGCGCGCCTTGGCCGCATAGTGACGGCAGGCGTCGGCATCGATGAAGGCGGCATTGCCGAGTGCCGCCTGTTGAGCCTTGCGCTCCCACAGGCCGCCAGCTTCCGGATGCGCAGAGACGAGGACGTCGCAAGGCAGCGCTTCGATGGTGACGGACGAGCGCTCGACGTCCGCCTGCGCCTGCGGGTAAAGCGGATTACCGCTGAAACGCAAGCCTTTGGCGGCTAGCGCAGTCAGGCTGTCGGCAAACACGACATTCACGGTCCGCCCATTTTCTTCGGCTTGCCAGGTCCAGCTGGTTCCGCCTTTGGTGTGTCCTGGCGTGAAGTGCGCGGTCACGGCCAGCGGCCCGAGGTGGATGGTTTCGCCGTCACGCACCACGCGAGTGTGTGCGACTGGTGACATGGGAGTCAAGTTCGGATATTGCGCATCGGCCCGATCTGGCTGACCGCTCTCAAGCACCAGGACCGCGGCCGGACTGGCCAGCACGGTTGCACCGCTCAGCTTCTGCAAATCCGCGATGGCGCCAGCATGATCCTGATGGGCGTGCGAATTGAGGATGTAGCGGATATCTTCAACCCGGAAGCCCAGCTTGCGAATATGCGCCACAACTTGGGCCGCTGCCTCGGGGCCGCCGGCATCGACGAGGATGTGTCCCGCGGACGACGTCATCAGCACAGCACTTATCCCGCCCGTGCCGACGTAATAGGTATTTCCAAGCAATCGGAAAGGGTCTTGCGGCGCATACCAGTCTGCCGCACTGGCAGCGGTGAGGAATGCTCCTAAGAAAAACATGGAACACCCGAGAAGTTGCTTTTTCATTTTTGTTCTGAGAATAATTGAAGGATGCCTGTCCCGGTGACGACATCACAGCACGCGGCGATTGATCAGCGTCAGCGCCACCATTGAAGAGATCCAATTTGCTCCGCTATCCAAGGATTGGGACGAGTTTGGGTCCACTTCGCTCATTATCTGCATTGCCAAGATCGTTCGGCAACCGCGGCAAGCGGATTATGAATGTACTTCCCATACCGGTACCCTTGCTGGCAGCAGCGATCGACCCTCCGTGTAGCTCCACCAAACTCCTCGCCAAGGCAAGTCCAAGACCTAGCCCCCCCTGAGCTCTGTCGGGCGTACGACGCCCCTGCACGAACAGGTCGAATAAGTGTGCCAATAGTTCCTCATCCATGCCAATGCCTGTGTCTGACACGATCAATTCTGTTTCGCCCACATCGGCACGCAAGCGCATATTGATGGTGCCGCCATTTGGTGTGAACTTGTTGGCGTTGACGAGGATGTTAGCCACAACCTGGACGATGCGTTTGCGGTCGGCCATGACAAGCACTGGTTCGCGCGGGATGTCGAGCTGCAAGCTTTGATTGCTAGCTTGGACACGCGAGGCAATCTGCTCTGCGGCATCAGTTAAGATCGCACGAAGATCGAGCACGGACGTGTCGAGAGCGATCAGACCCCGCGTGACCCGAGCGACGTCAAGCAAATCGTCAACCAGGCCAGTCATGTGCCGTACTTGCCGCTTGAGGACACCAGCCACATGTTGCACCCGTTCAGGATCGTTCGCGACGATTTTGAGCACCTCTGCAGCTGCGCTGACAGGCGCGAGCGGATTTCGCAATTCATGGCCGAGCATCGCAAGGAATTCGTCCTTCGCACGGTTGGCTTCGGAGAGTTTTGTTACCAGGACTTCTCGCTCACGGTGCAGTTGTACCAGCAAGTGGCGTTCGGTCGCGTCGCGTGTGAAACAACGGGTGTAGCGCAAGTGGCCATTCTCGAAGCAACCGTTTGAACTGATGACCACATGCTGGATTGAGGCGTCCCTGCGATTCAGCCGCGCTGGCTCGTCAAGCAAAGTTTGTCCTTGCTGCAGGCGGGTCAGGATGGACGCGATGACATCGGAGTCGGTATGGAACTCCGAGATGTGATGCCCCACATATTCATCCCATCGGTAACCGAGCATCGCTAGTTCGGCCTTGTTAGCCCATAGGATCGTACCGTCTGGTCCAACGCGGTGCAGGGCTTCGGCAGCGTTCTCCAGGAAGTCCATTAATTCCCGCTCGCGGTCCTGCAGTGTCGCTTCCGCTTCTCTGCCTCGGACAACCTCACAGCGCAGAGCATGATTCTCCTGCTGCAGGATGGCGAGCTGTCGAGACACATCTGGATCGCTCTTCTCTAGAGCCTGGATCGAATGACAGACTTGGTCATGCGCGAAGCAAATGCGTTGAAACGCAGCAGCGTCTCCGGGCCTCGAAAATTGTTGCCATGGGTAGGCACAAAAAAGCGCAAACCGGCATTCCCGAGCCAAGCTGTTCCACAGTTCTTCAAGCCGCACTGCTGCGTTATACAGGCCGCGGGAACATAGTACAGCGACCATTTCACCAAACGCGTGAACTACTGTTCCAGAATCACAGGCACTGCGGACGACACTGCCGACCGTGCGGTCAAACAGCCGCTCGTCCGGCCAGTCGTCGACCATGAACAGCGCTAGCGTGTCTTCCGCATTCAGCACGATCAGGTGCTTTAGGGGTTGTTCCTCGCCGTTCAAGGAAGCCAGCCCTTGCAGCTGATCTTGCAACGCAGTTATGTGATCGTTGGTAGCAATGACAATTGCCGTGCCACTAGTGCGCAATCCCTGCTCAATGAACTCGGCAACCTCGCTCAGAAGCGTGACCTCGTCTTGGTAGAAGCGTACGAAATGAGGTGGAGGATGAGATTGATGGAGAGTCGGATTTTGGCGTTGCGTGGACATACGTGTCCCCTTACATTAGCGCAGGTAACACACCTATAAAAGAGCAATTGTACCAGCCGATACACGTCAAAATGTGACAATTGCTCCCCAGATCACACCCGGTTTGATTTTGCGCTACCGATACCCGATTGATTTGATCTTGTGATGTCCGCTTTTGGCCGATAGCGGACGGCCGGAATAGCTAAGTGTACGCGGTTGTTGCTCTCGTCGCAAGTATGAGGTTTTATCAAGCGTTCTAAGGCTCTTCCTCTTCGCCAGCGCAGTCGGCGCCGTCGCGCGCGGGGTCGCACACGCGGGCGCGGCCGAGCATATTGATCTTGATGCGGCGCGTCTGTCCGTCCTGGAACAGCGAAAGCGTACCCCAGCGCGCGGCGGCGCTGCTGTTTGCGCTGCAACTGCGCCCGGCAGGGTTGTAGGCAAGGTAGTCGGGCAATTTCTGGCTGGTGAACACGGCGCTGACGACGATACCGCTCCCGACCGGGCCGTGCATGGAAACCAGTTCGTCGGCGGCGCCAGGCCGGCGGTCGCCGTCGCGGTCGACGAATGCCACCCAACCCAGGCTCCAGTCGGCGCCGCCAGGGTCGGCCGGTGCGAGCATGACGCGCTGGCCGCGCGCCATCGCTTGCGTGCGCGTCATGTCGATGGCGCCGGCGAGGTCGTTCACCGCCGCGTTGAACCGGTAGTGGCGGATCAGCGCGCGCACGTCGGGCATGGCGACGGCGAGCACGATGGCGGCGATGAACAGCACCGTCATCAGCTCGACCAGCGAAAACGCCTGCACGGGGCAAGCCCGCGCACGGTTCATGGCCAGCAACCGGCGGCGGCGCCGCTGGCCGTGTGTTCGCCCCCGCTGCTCAGCGCCAGGGTTTTGCAGTCGCCATCGCGGAAGGTGGAGTCGACCCGGTCGGTGCCGGGGATGGCTTCGATGACGATGCAGCGCGTAATCGTCTGGCCCGGACAAGGCTGGCCGCGCAACTCGTAGGCGCTGGACTTGGCGCTGCCGCTCGACCACCACTTGAAGTGTGCCTGCTCCGGGCTGCCGGCGTCGGCCGAAAACGCCAGGTAGCTATTGTGCTGGGTGTAATAGCGCTCCTGCTTTTGCATCAGTTCAAGCAGGACCGCCTGGGCTTCGGCGCGGCGCGCCTTGATGATGAAGTCCTGGTAGCCGGGATAGGCCAGCGCGGCCAGCACGACGACGATCGTCATTACAATCATCGTTTCGATCAGGGTAAAGCCTTGGCTGCGTTTCATTGCCGACTCCCTTCGCTCAGTGGTCATTTTTTCTTGCTGGCGTCGTGCAGGTCTTGCCAGTTGGGTATTTCGCGCCAGCCAAGGCGGCGCGACGGGAACCTGACGATGACCTGCTGCGTCGACGCAGCCTTGCCGCCTTCCTGCGGGCGCACGATGGCGTAGGTGTGGACTGCCTCGGCGCGTCCGGTGGCGGTGGGCACCCCGCTGTCGACGCCGGCCGCGATCATCAGCGGCGCCACGCCGGCAAGGGCGGCGTAGCGCTCGCCCGTGCTTTCCCCGGAACGGGCCACGCCGTCGGGGCCGATGGCAAAGCCGCTCAGTGCGTCGATCACGTAGCTGCGCGACGCCGGCCCGGTGCACAGGTCGGCGCCGGGCAGCAAGGTGTCCACGATCAAGGTTCCGGCCCTGGACAGCGGGCTGGCGACAACCCGTTCGCCGTCCAGCGCGGTCTGGGGGAAATCGAAGAACCAGCCCTTGGGAGAGTCCGGCGCTTCCGGCCCGCCGAACTCGATATGCGCGCCGGTGACCGTGTAGCGCGCCGTGCCGGTCAGGGTGCGTGGCGCGAGCCGGGCGCGCGACAGGGGCGGCAGCGGCTTGCCGGCGGCGTCGTGGACGGCGTAAAACGATTGCGGCAGAAAGCTGCTGCGCTCGGTATCGGCCTGTTCCAGGAACTTGCCGGTGCCGAACAGCACCAGGTAGCCGCCGCCGGGGGCGAACACGATGCGGGGCGCGTGCGTCATCGGCTGGCGCCGCCCGCCGGCGTCGCGCGCGTCAAACAGGGGCGAGACGGCCGAACCCCATGGCGCCGGTCCGCTGAAATCGACACGCCACAGCCGGCCCTGCAAGTCGCCCGCGTAGGCGTGGCGCACGCTGCTGTCGCCGGCCATGGCCAGCGCCGGGGGCGACAGCGCGTTGGCCAGTGCACGGTCGGACGCCGGCGCATCGAAGCGGTAATAGTTGACGCCGCGCCGCCAGCGCTGCGAGGCGGGCTTGTCGGGCGCGAGCAGGAACAGCGCGCCGTCGCCATCGGCGCTGCCGTTGTTGATGCCGCTGCTGACAACGACAAAGTCGCGGTACAGCGGCACGCCATCCTTGACGGCGACGCGAAAGCGCGCGACCAGAGGCGGCGCGGCCACATGGCCCATGGCCGGGTCGTCGCGCTCGGTAAATTCCCACAGCGCGCCCAAGCCAGCATGGAAGGCGGCGGGGTCGGAGATATCGAGCGCAAACACGCCGCGCGCACCCATGCCCATGCCGGACGCGAGGATGGTGCGCCAGCGCCCGTCCACCAGCGCTTCGCCGCTGCCGGCGCTGGCGTCGACATAAGGCCGGTGGCGCACGCCAGGGCTGGCGAGGAGCGGCAGCGCGGGCAATAGCGCATTGGGCACATAGGCGAACAGTTCGGCGCCGCTGGCCGTGTCGAAGGCGTGCAGCATGCCATCGTTGGCGCCGACGTAGGCCACCTCGGGGCGCGCATGGTGGCGCCGGTAGAAATCGGCATAGGCCGGGTCGGAGCGCGATGCCGGCGGCGGCCCGACCAGCAAGGGCACGCTGTGGACGATGTCGCCAAGCACGCTTGCGCGGCGGCGGAAAACGCCACCCTTGCGCCCTTCCTCCATGCCGCGTTCGCCGCGCAGGAAGGCGGTGCGGGCTTCGCCCAGCCCGTCCGCCGCGCCACCGGCGAGGGAAACGTCGAGCAGCGCACGCGAGTCTTGAGGCAGGCTCGGCCATTCAAAAGGAATCGTGACCGTCTTGTCCGGCCGGTAGTCCAGGGTATAGATCTTGCGCGCCGCCGGGTTCAAGGGTGGCAGCGGCGGCGCTGCGCTGGCGTTCCCGCTCAGCAGGTCGGAAGCGTCCCAGTCCGGCGCCGGGGCGATGGCCGGTTCGCCGCCCTTGCCGATGGCCAGCGCGCGGCGCTGCAGAGTGCCGCTTCCGGCGGCCAGGTCGTGACTGGCCTGGAGGATGAAGCCGCGTCCCTTGACCACCGGGCTGACCACGGTGGCGCCCGGCGTCGCGCCGCCGGCATTGCCGGCCGCGGCGAACAGGGCGTCAATGGCCGGCCCGATCGCATGCGCGTCCCGCGCGGCAAAAAAGCCCGCCGGGGTGCTGCCGTCGGCGCTCCATTCGGTATTGTCGTGCCGGTTGCCGGAGGTGATGAAGGGATTGCCATCGTCGTTGCGGTCGGTGAAGGCGCCATATTTGGCGGCCAGGTAAAGTGCGCTCGCGCCCTTGTCCGATTCAGGGCCGAGCTCGAGCGCGATGCTGCTGACCGTGACGGGATTGTCGCGCCGGATCGGGTTGGTGTGCGCCCAGTACGCCGCACCGGCCAGATACAGGCTGCCCGCGCCGTCCGGGCCGTCGTTGCGCAGGTCGAGCCCGCTCAAGTCCGGCCTGGGCGCGCCGTTGCCGAAAACGCCGCCGCGGTCAGCTTCCATGTCGCCCACGCGGCGCGTTGCCTGCATGACGTCGAAGCGGACCGGAGCGAAGGTGTCGACGGCGCGCGCGGTATCGTTGTGGTCGGTCCTGGTGTTGCCGGGCACATGACGGTCGTCGATGAAAGCAGTGTGGCCGATGGTGGCGATGACGTTGCGCTGGCAGGCGGCGCTGACCGGGTCGGCCCGGCTCGACCACGCCGGCAAGCCGTCGCCGGGAGCTACGCCCGCACCGACGCCAGGTTCGCGCCCTTGCAGGTAGCGCAGGGCTTCGTAATACAGCTCGGCCCCGGGATCGCTGGCCGCATAGCTGCCGGCAGTGGCCGGATGGCTCCTGCCCGCCAGGTTGATGGCCGCGATCGTGCCGCTGGCCGCGCCGCTGCTGCGGTCGGGATTGGGCACGAGCACGCCGGTCGTGGCGTTCCATTCGGCGCGCTGGTTGGCCTGCGCTTCATGGCGCGCATCGAAGGCCTTCTCGCCGATGAACTTGAGCGGCGCGCGCAGGACTCCGCCGTCCGGCGCCGCGCCTTTCTCGCGCATCGCCGCCAGATATGCCATGAGGCCGATGCGCACCGCCCCCGCATGCCGCTGTAGCGCACCCTCCGGCTTGTATCCGGCGCCGTAGGGATGGCACAAGCCGGGCCGGCTGGTGCTGTCGTCGACGTTGCAGACCCGTACGCGCGCGAGAAATTCGCCATGGAATTTGTCGGAGACCAGCCGCGCGCCGCTGGCGCCGTAGCGGGGCGAATCGCAGTTGCCGCCCTTGCCGGTGCCGCTGAACAGTACGCGGTTGCGGCAGGACACGATGTACAGGTCCGCATTGCCGAACGGCGTCAAGGTCGCGCTGTCCGCCGCCGCCAGCTTCTTGCGCGGAAAATGCCGCGGATGGGCGTAGAAATCGGGATGGACAGCGCCATCGGGCAGCCATGCGCGCTGCAGCACGGTGATGCCGGGCTCATCGATGACACGGTCGCCCCCGGTCAAGCCCAGGCGCACCAGGTCGAGGGTGGATGCCGCGGCCCAGTTGAGCAGGTTGCCGCTGAAAGAGTCGCCGCCGCAGCGGTGCGCATCGGCCGGCCCGGCGGGCGAAAAATACCCGTTGCGCTCATCCAGGTCGGGCTCGCGCACGGAGCGCGAGTGCGCCCTGGTCGGGTACTGGTAGCACAGGCGCGGATTGAAGTAGCCGGGATAGTCAAGCCCGTTCGCGTACTCGCCACGGTAAGCCGCGCCGGCATCCTCGAACGTGAGCGACAGGTTGAGCAGCAGATTGGGCGGCAACTGGCCGGGCGCGCCGAGCACGCCGTCGGGCAACACCAAGGGCGGCGCGGCCCATGCCAGGCAGGCGCCACAAACGAGCACGAGTGCCAGCAAATGGCCGACGCAGGCGCGCAGCGGCTTCATGGCGCCTCCTCCGGCACGGCCTTGAGATAGAACGATTGCAGCACCACCCGGGTAGTGTCGAGCGCGCCGAAGCCGATGGCGGTGATGCGGTAAAAGTTCGCCGGCGGGCGGGCGGCATCGGCGCCGGCCCGGGTGGGTGGCAACAGTTCAATCAGGTAGCGCGGCAGCTTCAGTGGCAAGGTGCCTTTGCCCGATGGCAGTCGCGCGCCCGTGAAGCGGCCGTATTCGACCCCGCCCGGCACCGGTCCGTCATTACCCGACAGGTCGGCGCCTTTCCACGCCGCTCGCGCGGGCACATGCCGGCACAGTCCGGCATTGACCTCGGTGTCGGCTCCGCAACCGTCGACGAAACCGAGCGCGCTGCCACGGGCAAACAGCGCCGCGCGCCCCGACAGAGGATCGCTGCCGCCTTCGATATCGCGCTCGGCATCGGCCAGCGCGGCCTCGGCCGCCTGGAAGGCGATGTGCCGGTCGCGCTCGTGGCGGGCGGATTTTTCGCCGTCGAGCGCGTTGCGGGCGGCGGACACGCCGATGATCATCAGCGCCAGCAGCACGAACAGTGCCGTCAGCAGGACGGCGCCATCCTGGCGGTCGAGGAGGTGGGGAGCGTGCGTCATGACATCTCACAGGGCCGCATTGCGCAGCACGATGGTGGCGGCGAAGCTGCGCCGTTCGCGCCAGCGCAGCGAAGGCGGCATGCGCGCTTCATCGGGCCGGGTGCCGGGGTCGGCCGCGCCGCCGTAGCCCGCGCCGAACAGGTCGTAGGCTTGCGGCTCGCGCTCTGGCATGCCGCGCCGGGCGCCGTGCAGCAGCAGCGCCACCTTGATGCTGGCCACCCGTTTCCAGTGGGTTTTACGGCGCAAGTCCTGCTCGCGCTCGGCCGGGCTCGCGCCATCGAGCGCCAGGGCGGCATCGAGCGCGTTGATGGCGTCCGCGCTGAGATACTGGTTGGGCAGGCCGTCGGCCGGCGCATCGGTGTCGAGGCCGTACAGCACCTGGAAGGTGTCGACACCCGCCACGAGCGCATCGCTGCGCCAGTTTTTCTGGCCCCGGTATTTGCAGCGCAGCTCGGCTTCGCCGCCCGCCGCCTGGGCGACATAGAAAATGCTCCAGCCCTCGCCGCCCGCCCCCACGCCGAAGCCGGCGCAACCGAGCATGCTGCCATCGCCCTCGGCGCCCTCGCCCACGCCATCGAAGCGCAGCGCCAGCACGTCGCTGCCGTTGACGCCGCCCGCGCGCGCGCTGTCGATGCCGGCCCCGCCACCGAGCACGTGGTCATCCAGCCCGCCGATGCGGGCGGCAACGCTGGCCGGCGACGGCGGCGCGTCTTCACGGTCGAGGTCGACAAAAGCGCCCTGGCGCGCCGCGCGTTCGATCATGTCCAGCGCAAAACGGCCGGCCTCGTCCACCTGCGCCAGTTCGACCTGGGCGAGGTAGCCGGTCTGGCCCGACACCAGCACCGATGCCGCGGCCAGTGAAACCAGCAGGCCGAGCAGCAGCGCGACCAGCAATTCCACCAGGGTCAGCCCGGCCTGGAGCGGTCCGCGCCGCGCCGCCGCATGCGCGCTCACGGCGCACCCGTACCGAGCATCAGCGCCACGGCCGGCGCCGATGGTGCGCCGGCCGCGGCATCGGCGGCGCCATCGGCCCGCCTGGCGCGCCAGCCGAGCTTGATCACGACGGGGGCGCCGGCCGCGCTGGCGCATTCCCAGGTCAGCGCCCGGCGCGACGCATCCCACACGGCGGCGTCGCGGCAGACCGCGATGCGTCCACCGGGGAAGCCCGCATGCAGCGCGGCCACCGTGTCGGCGATGTCGAATTGGGCCAGCTGGGCGCTGCTGCAGCGGTCCATGCCATAGCATTGCGCGGGCGCCGGTGGCGGCGCGCCGTCGGCCGCATCGTAGCGCAGTTGCAGGTAGGGGTTGCCGAGGTCGTCGCGCAGCATCTGGCCGGCGTTCGCCTGCATGCGCCCGGCCAGGCTGCTGGCCAGTTGCACCCCGCGCGACATCAGGCCCGATCCCTGGCGCGTGCGCAGCGCCGCAAGCTGCGTGCCGAGCGCGCCCAGGATGGCGACGGCAAGCAGCAGCACCGCCACCAGCACTTCGATCAGCGTGAATCCGCCAGTGACACGTTTTCGCAGTAAGCGCATGACTCCCCCGCAACGTTGAACAGACACATCCGGTCATGGCGCCGCGGCCGCGCAGGCGTGCCTGCAAGGTGCGTGGTCGAATGATCCGGATCGCGTGGGAGCTACGTTAACAGCGGTGGGGACAGGCGCGCATGGCCTGCCTCAAGCGTGTGAGCTGAACTATTTTCGTGGTTTGCGCTCGTGGCCTACTTCGGCAATGGCTTCCTGGAACTCGGCCAGGTCTTCGAAGTTTTTATACACGGAGGCGAAGCGGATGTAGGCAATCTTGTCGAGGCGTTTCAATTCCTGCATGACCAGTTCGCCCACGTGGCCGGTATCGACCTCGCGCTGTCCGCTGGTGAGCAGCTTTTCCTCGATCGAGGCGACCGCGCCGTCGATCGCTTCGGCCGACACGGGCCGCTTGCGCAGCGCCAGCATCAGGCTGCCGCGCAGCTTGGCCGAGGCGTACTCGGTGCGGCTACCGTTTTTCTTGACGATGATCGGCATCGACAATTCGATCCGTTCATAGGTGGTGAAGCGCTTGTCGCACTTGACGCAGCGGCGCCGGCGCCGGATTGAATCGCCCTCCTCGGAGACGCGCGTATCGAGCACTTGCGTGTCTTCATGCTGACAGAAAGGACATTTCATGGGGCGCCGGGCTCGCTGTTAAGTGAGGTGAGCTTAGATCAAGCCGCGTAGACCGGGTACTTGTCGGTCAGCTTCTTGACTTCGGCCTTGACCCGTTCGACGACGCCGGCATCGTTCGGATTGTCGAGGATGTCCGCGATCAGGTTGCCGACCGTGGTCGCATCTTCTTCCTTGAAGCCGCGCGTGGTGAACGCCGGGCTGCCGAGGCGGATGCCGGAGGTCACGAACGGTTTTTGCGGATCGTTCGGGATGCCGTTCTTGTTGCAGGTCATGTGGGCGGCGCCCAGCAAGGCTTCAGCTTCCTTGCCGGTCAGGTTCTTGGCGCGCAGGTCGACCAGCATCACGTGCGATTCGGTGCGGCCGGAAACGATGCGCAGGCCGCGTGCGATCAGCGCCTTGGCCAGCGCGTCGGCGTTCTTGACGACCTGCTTCTGGTACTCGGTGAACGATGGCTCCAGCGCTTCCTTGAAGGCGACGGCCTTGCCGGCGATCACGTGCATCAGCGGGCCGCCCTGGATACCGGGGAAGATCGCCGAATTGATGGCCTTTTCGTGCTCGGCTTTCATCAGGATGATGCCGCCGCGCGGGCCGCGCAGCGACTTGTGCGTGGTCGAGGTGACGAAGTCGGCGTGCGGGACCGGGTTCGGGTACACGCCGGCGGCGATCAGGCCGGCGTAGTGCGCCATGTCGACCATGAAGTACGCGCCCACGGCCTTGGCGACCTTGGCGAAGCGCTCGAAATCGATCTTGAGCGAGAAGGCCGATGCGCCGGCGATGATCATTTTTGGCTTGTGCTCATGCGCAAGACGCTCCATGGCCTCGTAGTCGATGTCTTCCTGTTCGGTCAGGCCGTAGGACACCACATTGAACCACTTGCCCGACATGTTCAGCGCCATGCCGTGGGTCAGGTGGCCGCCTTCGGCCAGGGACATGCCCATGATGGTGTCGCCCGGCTTGAGCATGGCGAAGAACACGCCCTGGTTGGCTTGGGAGCCGGAATTCGGCTGCACGTTGGCCGCTTCGGCGCCGAACAGTTGTTTGACACGGTCGATCGCCAATTGTTCCGCGATGTCGACGAATTCGCAGCCGCCGTAGTAGCGCTTGCCTGGATAGCCTTCGGCATATTTGTTGGTCAGCTGCGAGCCCTGGGCTTGCATGACCGCTGGCGAGGTATAGTTTTCGGACGCGATCAGTTCGATATGATCTTGCTGGCGTGCGTTTTCCTTCTGGATTGCACCCCACAATTCCGGGTCAACATGGGCGAGCGTGTGTTCTTTTGAAAACATGAAAAAACTCCAATCGATAAGAGTGCGAGGCACCTGATTGCAAGGATCGAATGAGGGGAGCCGTCGGAAATGGAACAGGCAGCCTCATCGTGCGCTTCCATCGGTGGCTGCCCAGGCGAACGGCTGATGAAATCTCACGTTCCCCGGTGGATGCCCACCTTTCGCCGCCAGGCAGCAATGCGCCGCGACTTTTCGCCAGTTACGTGAGACGTAATGGAGCCCAAATTGTAAGTTAAGTCCTCGAATAGGGCAAGGAATGGACTTGCCTAAATGGCAGCTAGCGGTCAATCCAGTGACTTGGACTACAATTGAGCACAGCTTCGTACTTCTTCAGGACACCCTATGATCGTTTTCATCACCGGCGCCTCCGCCGGCTTCGGCGCCGAAATGGCGCGTACTTTCGTCAATCACGGCCATCAGGTCGTCATCAGCGGCCGCCGCAAGGACCGGCTCGACGCCCTGGCGGCCGAGCTGGGCGACCTGGCTTTGCCGATCGTCATGGACGTCACCTGCAAGGAATCGATCAATGAAGCCTTGTCGATGCTGCCGCAATCGTGGCGCCAGGTCGATGTGCTGATCAACAATGCGGGGCTGGCGCTCGGTACCCAGCCAGCCCACGAAGCCCCGCTGGCCGACTGGGAAACCATGATCGCGACCAACTGCACCGGGCTGGTGACGATGACGCGGGCCCTGCTGCCGGCCATGGTCGAACGCGGCAGCGGCTTGATCATCAACCTGGGCTCGGTGGCGGGCCACTACCCCTACCCGGGCGGCAATGTGTACGGGGCGACCAAGGCGTTCGTCGACCAGTTCACGCTCAACCTGCGCGCCGATTTGGCGGGCACGGGCGTGCGCGCGACCAACGTGGCGCCGGGCTTGTGCGGGGGGACCGAGTTTTCCAATGTGCGCTTCAAGGGCGACGATGCGGCTGCGGCCAAGGTGTACGAAGGTACGGTGCCGCTCACGGCCAAGGATATCGCGGCGACGGTGTTCTGGATCGCCACGCTGCCGCCGCACATCAATATCAATACGATCGAGATGATGCCGACTTGCCAGGGGTTCTCGCCGTTTGCGATCAAGCGCACCTGAGGCCTCCCACGTCGTACCCGCGCAGGCGGGGACCCAAGTATGTCGATCTGCCGATGGCTACAGCAGAACTTGGGTACCCGCCTGCGCGGGTACGACGGAGCGGCAAGTAACACAAGTACAGCCCATGTAAGCGATTGTTACAGAACTTGGCACTTCGCTATCACTCACGTCTACTTGTGCCCCACCCCACCCGCGCTGGGTCATCTTTATGTACGCTTGCGTACATTTACAGCCCGGAAATCGCGTAAAATGTTTCCAATATTCACTTATGGCAAATGAAATGCCCTCAGTATTCAGTTGGCCGGTACGGGTCTATTACGAAGACACCGATGCCGGCGGCATCGTCTTTTACGCGAATTACCTCAAATTCTTCGAACGCGCCCGCACCGAGTGGCTGCGCGCGGCCAAGGTCGGCCAACAGGCGCTGCGCGACGAACACGGCGCGATCTTCGTCGTCAAGAATGCCAGCATCGACTATCACGCGCCAGCCCGCCTCGATGATGCATTAAACTTGACATTGAGCATAGAAAAACTGGGGCACGCATCGGTCCTGTTCCTCCAGCAAGCCTGGCACGGCGACGTTTTGCTGGCCAGCGCACGGGTCAAGGTCGGTTGCGTCGATGCCGCATCCTTGCGGCCACGCGCCCTGCCCGACGCAACCGCTGCTAAAATGCGTGCCGCCTGACACTTCACATCTAGAAAAATCCAACGCCCATGAATGCAGCCCAAGACCTTTCCTTTCTCGCCCTGATCGGTAACGCGCACCTGATCGTGCAATTGATCATGGCACTCTTGCTGGGCCTGTCCATCATGAGCTGGACCTATATCTTCCGCAAAGCCTTTGCCGTGCGCGCCGCCCGTCAGCAGACCGAACAGTTCGAGCGCAGCTTCTGGGCCGGCGGCAACCTGCACACCCTGCACCAGAACGCCAGCACCACACGCGAGCAAAGCGGCGCGCTGGCGCGCATCTTCGAGGCCGGCATGGGCGAGTTCATCAAGGGCAAGCAAGCCTCTTCCCAGCGCGACCCGCTCGATACCGGCGCCGTGCTCGACGGTGCCCGGCGCGCCATGCGCGCCGCCTTCCAGCGCGAACTCGACGGCCTCGATTCGCACCTGAACTTCCTGGCTTCGGTTGGTTCCGTCTCGCCTTACATCGGCCTGCTCGGCACCGTGTGGGGCATCATGAACGCCTTCCGCGGCCTGGCCAACGTGCAGCAAGCCACCCTGGCCGCCGTCGCGCCCGGCATTGCCGAAGCCCTGATCGCGACCGCCATCGGCCTGTTCGCGGCCATTCCGGCCGTGGTCGCGTACAACCGCTTCACCCACGATATCGACCGCCTGGCCATCCGCTTCGAGAGCTTCGTCGAAGAATTCTCGAACATCTTGCAGCGCCAGTCGCGCTGATCGGAGGCACTCATGGCATCGTTTTCCAGCAGCCTGCGCGGCGGACGCAAACGCAAGTTCAAGTCCGAAATCAACGTCGTTCCCTACATCGACGTGATGCTGGTGTTGCTGATCATTTTCATGGTCGTGCCGCCGGCCAACAGCCCGAGCGTGATCAACCTGCCGAGCGCGGAAAAATCGTCCTTGCCGCCTGACGACTATATCCAGATCGTGCTCAAGCCCAACGCCAGCCTGAGCATCGGCGTGAACGGCAAGAACAGCGCCGCGCCCGAGGAACTGGCGAACCGCGCCGCCGTGCTGCGCCGCCTGCGCACCTTGCATGGCGAGCACCCCGAGTACCCGGTCATGATTGCCGGCGACCGCGAGAGCAAGTACGACGACGTGATCCAGCTCATTTCCGAAGCGAAGAAGATGGGCATCAACCGGGTCGGCCTCGCCACCAAGTGAAGACGATGGCGCCCCTGACCCCCGCCGCCCATGCTGGCGGCCCTTACATTGTTCCGCCGGAGCCGAGCCGCACCCCGGCCATCTTGCTGGCGCTGGCGGTGCACGCCGGCTTGCTGCTGTTCCTGTGGGCCGGCATCAGCTGGCAGAACGTCGCCCCGACCACCACCGAGGCCGAAGTGTGGGACATGAAAGTGCAGCAAGCCGGACCGTCGGCGCGCGACGACCCGCCGCCACCGCCGCCGCGCGTGGTCAAGCCGGTGCCGCCGCCCAAGCCGGTGGAGAAGGCCGTGGAAAAAGCGGTCGAAAAACCGCCGGCCGTCAAGCCGCCGGACATCGCGCTCGAACGCGAAAAGAAGCTCAAGGAACAGAAACTCAAGCAAGAGCAGCGCCTGGCCGAGGAAAAGCGCGACCTCGAGAAAGCCCGCAAGGAGCTGGCCGAGCAAAAGAAACGCGACGAGAAGAAACTCGACGAGCAAAAGAAACTGGCCGAGCAGAAGAAGCTCGATCAGAAGAAGCACGAACAGGAAAAGGCGGAACAGGACAAGCTCGCCGACAAGGCCGAGAAGCTGGCCCAGGAGAAAGCCGCCAAGGCCGAGAAAGCCGCCAAGGACAAGAAACTGGCCGAGGAAAAGAAGAAACTCGACCAGCTGCATGATGCCGAAATGCGCCGCATCACGGGCGGCCCCGGCGGCCCTGGTGACAGCGAGCACAAGAGTGGGCCGAAAGGCGATCCGAGTTATTACGGCGCGATCGGCGCCAAGATCAAGAGCAACCTGAATTACACGGGCAGCACCAGCATGGCCGGCGATCCGGAAGCGATTTACCAGATCGAACAATGGCCGACCGGCGAAATCAAGTCGGTCAAGAAGATCAAGAGCAGCGGTGTGCCGGCGTACGACCAGGCGGTGGAAAACGCGATTGCCAAATCGTCGCCGCTGCCACGGAAAAAAGATGGTACGGTAGATCGTTCAGTTCCCGCGGCATTCAAATTGAAGGAAACCCAGAAAAACCATGACTAAACTCAGCACACTGATCCTGACCGGCGCCCTGATCGCCGGTTCGTCGGCCTACGCGCAAATGCGCGTGGAAGTCATCGGCGTCGGCAGCAACCAGATTCCGATCGCCATTGCCGCCTTCGCCGAGGAAGGCGTGGCGCCGGCGCAGATTTCGGCCATCATCCGCGCCGACCTCGAACGCAGCGGCATGTTCAAGATTATCGATGGCGGCAGCACCCTGTCGGAAACCTCGACGATCGATTACAGCCAGTGGAAATCGCGCGGCGCAGATGCGCTGGTGGTGGGCAGCGTGCAAAAGCTGGCCGACGGCCGCTTTGAAGTGCGCTACAAGCTGCACGACACCATCAAGACCAACCAGCTGTCGAGCCTGACCCAGGCCGCGCAAGCGAAATACACGCGCCTGTCGGCCCACAAGATCGCCGACGATATTTACGAAAAGCTGACCGGCAGCCGGGGCGCCTTCGCCACCCGCGTCGCCTACGTGAACGAAAACCGCGGCGCGCACGATTACCGCCTCGAAATCGCCGATGCCGATGGCGAAGCGGTGCAGGTGGCGGTGCGCTCGAACGAACCAATCATTTCCCCTGCCTGGTCGCCGGACGGCACCAAGGTCGCCTACGTCTCGTTCGAAAAACGCAAGCCGATCATCTACGTCCAGGACCTGGTAACGGGCGGGCGCAAGATCGTGGTCAATGAAAAAGGCAGCAACTCGGCGCCATCCTGGTCGCCTGACGGCACCCGCCTGACGGTGGCGCTGTCGAAGGACGGCCATACCCAGGTCTACGTGGTGGGTGTCGATGGCAGCGGCCTGCGGCGCGTCTCGAACAGTAACGGCATCGATACCGAACCGCAATTTTCGGCTGACGGCCAGACCATTTATTTCACCAGCGACCGCAGCGGCGGTCCACAAATTTACAAAATGCCTGCGGCCGGCGGCAACGCACAACGCGTCACCTTCAATGGCAGTTACAATATCAGCCCGCGCGTCTCCTCGGACGGCAAAACCCTGGCCTGGGTATCCCAGCGCGACGGTGGCTATTCCCTCTATGCGATGGACCTGGCCAGCAGCCAGGAACTGCGCCTGGCCGATGCGGCCACCGAACCGAGTTTTTCGCCCAACGGCAAATACATCATGTACGCAACCAAAGGCGGCGGCCGTACTTCGCTGGCTGTGGTGTCGGTCGATGGAAGGGTCAAGCAGCGCTTAACAACCCAGGCAGGAAACATCAGGGAGCCCAACTGGGGTCCCTTCATGAAGTAAAAAGAAACCAAGTCCCAACGTCATTCACGTCATTTTTAACACCGACCAGGAGAAGAACCCATGCGCAATTTTAAAAGCCTAGCATTCATCATCACGAGCGCCGCCCTGCTCTCAGCCTGCAACACCCCAGTCAAGGAAACCCCGACCCCCGTGACCGAGATTCCGGTCGTCGCCAAGCCCGACGTTGCCGCCGACAAGCGCGATGTCAGCCCGGTCGAAACCGGCTCGGTCGATCCGCTCAACGATCCAAAAGGCGCCCTGGCAGCCCGTAGCATCTACTTCGACCTCGACAGCTATGTCGTGCGCGAAGATGGCAAGCCGATCGTCGAGAACCACGCCGGCTACCTGAGCAAGAACAAGAGCCGCAAGATCATCATCCAGGGCAATACCGATGAACGCGGCGGCACCGAGTACAACCTGGCACTGGGCCAGAAACGCGCCGAAGCCGTGCGCAAGTCGATGGCATCGCTGGGCGTAGCCGAGTCGCAGATGGAAGCGGTCTCGCTGGGCGAAGAAAAGCCAAAAGCGAGCGGCAGCAACGAAGCGGCATGGGCGGAAAACCGTCGTGCCGATATCGTCTATTAATCGCTTGCCGTAAGCGGCATCCGGACCATCGGGGCGGCGCGCAGTGCGAACTGTGGCCGCCCCGCTGACCTTGCGCGGCGCCGTCCGCCGCCGCGGTCCCGTGGTTTTCAGTTTCAACGGTTTTGAAAGAGTCACGATCATGATCACACTGTCCAAATCCCGCATCGCCGCCGCCTGTGTCGCGCTGGCCGCCTGGATGCCGCTGCAAAGCCACGCCGGCCTGCTCGACGACGATGAAGCGCGCAAGGCCATCCTCGACCTGCGCGCCAAGGTCGAGAACCTGACGCGCGAGCTCAACGCCCGCATCGACACCAAGGCCGACCGCAGCAGCGCGCTCGACATGGTGAACCAGCAGGAACAGGCCCTGTCCGAGATCGCCAAATTGCGCGGCCAGGTGGAAGTGCTGAGCAATGAACTGGCCAATGCCCAGAAGCGCCAAAAGGATTTATACGGCGACCTCGACGAGCGCATGCGCAAGCTCGAACCGCGCCAGGTGACCATCGACGGGCGCGAAGCGGCGGTCGATCCGAACGAGCAGCGCGCCTACGATGCGGCCATGGGCCTGTTCAAGGGCGGCGACTACAAAACCGCGGCGGCGGCGCTGGGCGACTTCGTGCGCCGCTATCCGGCCTCGGGCTATGCGGCCAACGCCCAGTACTGGCTGGGCAATGCGTATTACGCGCTGCGCGACTACAAGAACGCGATTTCGGCGCAGGAAGTGGTGGTCAGCCAGTACCGCGACAGCGCCAAGGCACCGGACGCCATCCTGAACATTGCCAGCTGCTATACCGAGTTGAAGGATATCAAGAACGCCAAGAAAGCCCTGAAGGAACTGGTGCTCAAGTATCCGGACTCGAGCGCGGCGCAAGCGGCCAAGGACCGGCTGGCCGTGCTCAAGTAACAGCGCGATGTAACACGGCGGTAAAAAATGTATGCAGGGGCATTTGACAGAAGCACGGATGCCCCCTATAATCTTGCTTCTTCGGGTCGTTAGCTCAGCTGGTAGAGCAGCGGACTTTTAATCCGTTGGTCGCAGGTTCGAATCCCGCACGGCCTACCACGAATACAGCAGTAGTCAAATCAAGCAGTTACGAGCAATCGTAATTGCTTTTTTTGTTTCTGGATCTGATCCGTTCAATACCATTCCTGTACCGCGGATTTTATCGCGACCGGCAGCAAGCATGGCGCGGTCTGCCGCCGCGTGCGTCGCCATCCGTGCAGCGCACCATCCGTGCTCACTTCCATCCGCCCATCTCCTGCCCGAAGCCTTGTTGCCCATCGCTGCTCGGCTTCGCGTTCCGGATGAGCGGACTGGCCGCCCTTGGCGGGGGATGTCGGAAGGGTCGGGGTCAAACCCCGATTGCAGGGGTTTTAGCAGTTGTTTTGTCGGACTGCGCCTGGGGACCAGCCGAGTTTTTACCAGGGCGAGATTCCGGTGGGCAGCCCGGTCGTGCCCGACGTACAATACTGGATTGTTCTTTCCATCCGCATCGAGGAATCGCCATGACCGTCTACGACAAACTGAAATCGCTCAATATCACCCTCAGCCCGCCCGCCGCACCCGTCGCCGCGTATGTGATGTACGTGCAGACAGGAAATCTGGTGTTTATTTCCGGACACATCGCGAAGAACGCCGATGGCTCCGTGAACGCCGGCCAGCTGGGCAAGGAAATCACCACCGAACAGGGCACCGCCGCCGCGCGCGCCATTGCCATCGATCTGATGGGTACGCTTCAGGAAGCCTGTGGCGGCGACCTCGGCCGTGTCAAGCGCGTGGTTAAACTTATGAGCCTGGTTAATTCGACCCCCGGCTTCACCGACCAGCACATCGTCACCAATGGCGCGTCCGAACTGCTGGGCGAAGTCTTCGGCGATGCCGGCAAGCATGCCCGCTCGGCCTTCGGCGTGGCCCAGAACCCGCGCGGCGCCTGTGTGGAAATCGAAATGATTGTGGAAGTCGCTTAACCTATCATCAACATCCCGGACGCTGCTTATCCGGCGGCGTCTTTCCAGCCGCTTACCCAGCGTGCTCTATAATCGGCCCATTGCGAACCCGGCCGCCTTGACTGTGAGACCAGTATGAAAATCGAAAACCCAAACCCGATCGAGTGGCGTTTTTCCGAGCGCGCCAGCCAGCTTCAGAGTTCGTTCATCCGCGAAATCCTGAAGATCACCCAGCGTCCGGAGATCATCTCCTTCGCCGGCGGCCTGCCCTCGCCTGCCACTTTCCCGGTCGAACACATGAAGGCGGCCTTCGACAAGGTCTTGACCGACAACGGTAAAGTGGCGCTCCAGTACGGCCCGACCGACGGCTACCCGCTGCTGCGCGAATGGATCGCCAATTCGCTCTCCACCGCCACCTGCAAGATCCTGCCCGAACAAGTCTTGATGACCTCCGGCTCGCAGCAGGCGCTCGACCTGCTGGGCAAGGTGCTGATCGACGAAGGCAGCCGCGTGCTGGTCGAAACGCCGAGCTACCTGGGCGCGCTGCAGGCGTTCTCGGTCTACCGTCCCGAATTCAAGTCGGTCGCAACAGACGAGCATGGCCTGGTGCCGTCCTCGATCGCGCCTGTGGCCGAAGGCGCGCGCCTGCTGTACGCGCTGCCGAACTTCCAGAACCCCACCGGCCGCAGCCTGTCCATCGAGCGCCGCCAGGAACTGGTCGAAACCTGCGCCCGCCTCGGCCTGCCGCTGATCGAGGATGATCCGTACGGCGCGCTGAGCTACAAGGGCGAGCCCTTCCCCAAGATGCTGAACATGAATCCGGACGGCGTCATCTACATGGGCTCGTTCTCAAAGGTGCTCACTCCCGGCATCCGCCTCGGCTACGTGGTCGCGCCGCTGCCGCTGGTGCGCCGCCTGGAACTGGCCAAGCAGGCCGCCGACCTGCACACCGCCCAGCTGACCCAGATGGTGGTCTACGAAGTGATCAAGGATGGCTTCCTCGACCAGCACATCCCGACCATCCGCGCGCTGTACGCCAACCAGTGCCAGGCGATGCTGGACGCGATCGCCGAATTCTTCCCGGCCACGGTCAGCTGGACCAAGCCCGAAGGCGGCATGTTCATCTGGGTGACCCTGCCCAAGCATATCGACGCCATGAAGCTGCTCGACCAGGCCATCGCGGCCAAGGTAGCTTTCGTACCGGGCGCGCCGTTCTACGCCAACGAAGCCGAGACGAATACCCTGCGCCTGTCCTTCGTGACCGTGCCGCCGGAACGCATCCGTGAAGGCATCGCCATCCTCGGCAAGCTGATCGCCGCACAGATGTAAGCGCCGCCGCGCCAGTGTCGACGCCGTCCCCCAGCGCGCTGGCGGACGGCGTTTTTGCATGCTTGCGCGCCATGGGCGGACGGGCCGCGAGCGGCGCCATTTACCCGGCAGGCATAAAGCCACACAATCGCCGTAACGGACGCAATTGAATAGATAACAGGAATACAATAAGCTGACTGCAGCGCGCTCTGACAGGTAGCGGAGCCCATGCTGTGCACACTCGTGGATTCGCCATGAATATTGAGCACCGCAACAACGTCAACTGTTACGGGAGTGGTCCCTCCACCCTGGTATTCGGTCACGGTTTCGGCTGCGACCAGAGCATGTGGCGAAAACTGTTGCCCTCGTTCAGCGAGCGCTACAAGGTCATCCTTTACGACCTCGTCGGCAGCGGCAAGTCGGACCTGTCGGCCTACAACGAATTCGATTACGGCAGCCTGCACCGCCATGCGGAAGACTTGCTTGAAATCATCCATGAATTTTCCAACGAACCGGTGGTCTTCGTCGGCCATTCGGTCAGCGCCATGATCGGCATGCTGGCCGCGATCCGCGAACCGGCCATGTTCGCCGGCCAGGTCATGGTCGGTCCGTCGCCCTGCTTCATCAACGATGGCGACTACATCGGCGGCTTTAACCGCGAAGACATCGACGCCCTGCTGAACCTCATGCACGACAACTACCTGAAATGGGCCGCCAACATGGCTCCGCTGATCATGGGCGCGCCGGACCAGCCGGATCTGCAGCAGGAGCTCACGGCCAGCTTTTGCCGCAACGATCCCGAGATCGCCAGGCATTTCGCGCGCGTCACGTTTTTGTCGGACTATCGCGCCGACGTGCCGCGCTCGCACACGCCGACCCTGATCCTGCAAAGCACCGACGACATGATCGCCCCTCGCGAAGTGGGTGAATACATGCGCAAGCACCTGCCGGTGAGCTGGCTGGCCTATGTCGACAATATCGGGCACTGCCCGCATATGAGCGCGGCGAGCGAAAGCACGGAGCTGATCCGGACCTTCGTCGCGCGTTTGCTCAAGTAGGCGCGCTGCCGGATAATGCGGTTCGAAGCGGCGCACCTCGCGCCGCCACAGCTTGCGAGACGACCTTGACCGACCAATTCAACCAGAGCGATATCGACGCCGTCTACCGCGCCATCGCCGCGCGGCGCGACGTGCGCCACTTCGTGCCGGGCGCCGTCGACGAGGCGCTGTTCGCAAGGCTGATCAACGCGGCGCACCAGGCGCCGAGCGTGGGGCTGATGCAGCCGTGGCGCTTCATCCGCATCCGCAGCGCGGCGGTGCGCGAGGCCATCGTGAATCTGGTCGACGAGGAACGCCTGGCCACGGCCGAGGCGCTGGGCGAGCGAGGAGCGGAATTCATGCGCTTGAAAGTCGAAGGCATCCGCGAATGCGGCGAGCTGCTGGTGGCCGCGCTCATGGACCGGCGCGAGGACTATGTGTTCGGCCGCCGCACCCTGCCCGAGATGGACCTGGCATCGGTCGCGTGCGCGCTGCAGAACATGTGGCTGGCTTCGCGCGCGGAAGGGCTGGGCATGGGCTGGGTGTCGCTGTTCGACCCCGCCAGGCTGGCCGCGCTGCTGTCAATGCCGGAGGGGGCCAAACCGGTGGCGGTGGTCTGCATCGGCCATGTGGAACAATTTTATCCGATCCCGATGCTCGAAATGGAGGGCTGGGAAAAGCGCCGCAAGCTGGAGGACCTGGTGTTTGTCGATGGCTGGGAGCAGAAAGCGCAGGCTGGCTAGCCAGCAGCGCCGCTCCCTCCCGCACCCTCGCCGTTCCCACCCACACCCTCGTCGTTCCCGCGCAGCCTCCAGTTTCAAGGAAACTCCTCAAATCTCTTGGAACTGTGCAAAGTCAGAGGCCGCTTCCAAATGGCGCTAGCTTAAGCTCCGTCATTCCCGCGGAGGCGGGAATCCAAGTTCGTGGAGCCGCCTGTGACTGCGCTACGGAATTGGATTGCCGTGGGGGCGCCTAGCCCTACGCGGGAATGACGGTCTTGAAGTTTGTGGTCAGAAAAGCGCTGAACCTAACGCCATCGCGTCCAGAAGCCAGTTCCTGGAGAGGCGGGAACCCAAGTTTGTCGAGCCGTCGGCTGGGTGCAAAATTGGCGGGAACGACGTGACATCAAGGCTTCCTCGGATACCCCGTAATCTCCGCGATCTGCGCATACATCGGTTGCAGCCGCGCGTACATCTTGCGGTACACCAGCTTGTACAGGCGGTCGTACATGACCTGGTTCGCCGCGATCGGCTCGAACACCCGCCCGATGCGGGTCATCCCCGCAATCGCCGCCGCAAAGTCCGGATACAAACCCAGCCCCACCGCCGCCGCGATCGCCGCGCCCAATCCCGACGTTTCATACACATGCGGACGCGCGGTGGGCAGCCCGAAAATATCGGCCGTCAGCTGCATCGCCGCGTCGCTCTGCGAACCGCCGCCGGACACGCGCAACTCGGTAATCGGCACCCCGCTGCGCTTTTCGGTGCGCTCCTTCCCCTCGCGCAGCGCATACGCCAGCCCTTCCAGGATCGCGCGGTACACATGGGCGCGCGTGTGCACGTCGCCAAAGCCGATGATGGCGCCCTTTGCCTCCGGCCCCGGCACGCGGATGCCCGGACTCCAGTAAGGCTGCAGCATGAGCCCCATGGCCCCGGCGGGTACCGCGTTCACCAGTTCATCGAACAACTGCTCCGGCGCCACATCCTCTTCCAGCGCACGCGCGCGTTCGTGATGGCCGAACTGCTCCTTGAACCAGTTGACCATCCAGTAGCCGCGAAAAATCTGCACCTCGGTACTGTAGGTGTCGGGAATGGCGGCCGGATACGGTGGAATGAAGGGCGTCACTTCCACATAGCGGCTGGTGGTGGTGTTGATGGTGGCGGTGGTGCCGTAACTGAGGCAGCCGATATGCGGCGCCTGGCAACCCGCCCCGATCACTTCGCACGCCTTGTCGGCAGCCGCCGCCAGCAGCGGGGTGCCGGCCGGGATGCCGGTCAGCGCGGCCACCGCGTCGCCAATCAGGCCGATCACGCTGCCCGGCGCCACCAGCTCGGGCAGCATTGGCGGGGTGATCGCGAGCGCCTGCCACTTCCAGTCGCGCGGCCCGGCCCAGCGCTGGCGCTTGTAGTCGAACGGCAGATACGCCACCTGCGACCCGGTCGAATCGACGTAGCGCCCGCACAGGCGGTAATTCAGGTAGCCGGACAACAGCAGCACCTTGTGCGTGCGCTCCCAGATTTGCGGCTGGTGCGCCTTGATCCAGTTGATCTCGGCCTCGCCGCGAAAATAGTCGATCGTGCCCTTCACGCGCGCCAGCCGGAATGCGGCGTTCCACCACATGCCGACGCGCGGCGCGCAATCGGTGCGGCGCTGGTCCAGCCAGGTGATGGCCGGGCGCAGCGCCTTGCCATCCTGGCCGACATTGATCACCGTGCCGCGCTGGGTGGTGACGGCCACCCCCTGCACCAGCGCCTTGTCGGCGCCGGGCTGCTGCCACAGCTGGTTACAGGCGCGGCACAGCGACTGCCAGTAATCTTCCGGGTCGTGCTCGGCCCAGCCGGGATGCTCGGAAAAATAGCTCTCGAAGTGCACCTGCGATTTGGCGACGATATTACCCTGCAGGTCGAACAGGATCGCACGCACGCTCTGCGTGCCATTGTCGATGGCGAGAATGGTTTTGTCAGTCATGGCTGTTCATCCTGTCGGTCAGGCCGGAAGGCCGTAGTGCGCCTGCCATAACGCCAGATAGGCCGCTTCGCTCGCGTTCCAGCGAGGATCGTCCCATTCCAGCTCGTTCTGGCAGATCGCGCGGATGCGCGCCATGTGGCGCACGCCGCCGCCGCGCAACTGCAATCCGAGCCGGGTGCGGCGCAGCAGCAGGTCTTCCAGGTGCTGCACCGCCTCGGTGCGTGCGGCCCAGCGCAGTTCGGCCCACAGCGATTCGGTGCCGGGGATGGTATCGAGCTCGCCGGGATGGGCGGCATCGATCAGTGCCTGCGCGTGCGCGCCGTAGCGTCCGCGCAGGCGCCGCGCGGCCGCCGCACGCAACGGGGCCACCAGCGCTGGCGATGGCGCGAACACGGGGCACGGCGCCAGGTCGTCGCGCCAGCCTGCCAGCGAAGGCATGGCGTGGCGCAGCGCGTCGAGGGCGATCACGCGGAACGTGGTCAGCTTGCCGCCGGTGACGGTCAACAAGCCGTCTTCCAGCCACACCGCATGGTCGCGCGAGGCCTTGGACGGATCGCCCGCGCCGCTGTCGATCACCGGGCGCACGCCCGCGTACGTCGCAATCACATCCGATTCGCGCAGCGCCAGTTGCGGAAATTGCGCGTGCAGCGCCGCCATCAGGTAGTCGAGTTCCGCCCGCGTGATGGCGGCCTCGCTGGCCAGGCCGTCGCCATGATCGACGTCGGTGGTGCCGACCAGGGTGACGCCTTCCCACGGAAAGGCGAACACCGGGCGACCGTCGGCCGGGTGCATCAGGCTGACCGCCTGCGCCAGCGGCAGGCGCCAGGCCGGCAGCACCAGGTGGCTGCCGCGCAGCGGGCGCAGGCGCGGCGCGGCGCCGGCATGGCCGCGCAGTTCGTCGGCCCAGGCGCCGGTGGCGTTGACGACCACGCGTGCGCGCACCTCGTGGGTGGCGCCATCGCGCCCGCCCTGCAGCAGCGCGCCGTTGACGGTGCCGCCGCTCCTGAGCAGCGAACGCGCCGCCATGTAGTTGATCGCCACGCCGCCATGGGCCTGGGCTTCCTGCAGCACGCGCAGCACCAGGCGCGCGTCGTCGGTCTTGGCGTCGGTGTAGAGCATGCCGCCCTGCAGTCCGGCGCGCGCGGCGTTAGGCGTCATCATCGCAAAATCGCCCTCGCCGACGTAGTGGCGTTCGCGCTTGCCGGCCATCAGGTCGTAGATCGCCAGTCCAAGCAAAAAGGTCTTGCGGCCCGGCTTGCGGCCCACGTAGTCGCCGAAGGCGAAGCTTTGCGGCTCCACCAGGCCGGGGGCCGCGGCCAGCAGCGCATCGCGTTCATGCACCGATTCGCGGGTCAGGGCGAAGCGCCCCTCTTTCAGGTAGCGCAGGCCGCCATGCACCAGTTTCGACGAGCGGCTCGAGGTGCCCCAGGCGAAATCGCGCTGCTCCACCAGCAGCGCCTTCAGGCCGCGGCGCGAGGCTTCCAGCAGGATGCCGGCGCCGGTGATGCCGCCGCCGATGATCAACAAGTCCCATTCGCGCGCCAGCAGCGCTGGCAGGGTATTTTGCCAACCCCTGTGCCAGCCGTTCTGCCAATGCGCCCGCAAGGCCGCACTCATGGCGACACCAGCTTGCCGGGGTTCATGCGCCCGTCCGGATCGAAGTGGCGGAACAAGGTGCGCATGGCGCTCATGCCCAGCAATCCTTTTTCGGAGGCGAGGTAGGGCGCGTGGTCGGTGCCGACGCCGTGCTGGTGGCTGATGGTGCCGCCGTTGACGATAATCGCTTCCGAAACGGTGCTCTTCAAACGGCGCCAGCGCTGCAAGTCTTCCTCGTAATTGCCCGAGAGGCGGTACACGAAGGTGGTGTAGACGCTGGCGCCCTGCGCATACAGGTGCGACAGGTGGGTGTAGGCGTGCACCCGTTCGCCGCAGGCGGCCATGGCCTGGGTGGCGGCTTCCTCCAGCGCGTGCATCATCGGCGTGACACCAGGCCAGTCGACCGCCGTCTCCACCGTGTCGATGGCGTAGCCGTGCTCCCAGGCGGCGTTGCGCAGGTAGACGTTGCGGAAGCGGTTCTGCTTCCATTTGTCGCCCATGGTGCGGCCCACGTGCACGCCGCCGCCGGCGCGCGCGACCGACAGCGCGGCGCGCAGCGCGTGTTTCGCGTTGGCGGCGGTGCCGCTGGCGCCGATCATCAGCATGCATTTGCCGTCGGCGCAGCCGCGCCAGCGCAGCCAGGTTTCCAGCACGCCGATCAGGCGCTTGTGCCCGGCCAGGGTCAGCATGGTCAAGGTTTCGAGGGGATTCGACAGGCGCAGCATCGACAGCGGCAGTTTGGCCTGGGCCAGTTCGCGCGTGGCGGCGGCCGCCGCTTCCCAGTCGGGGAAAAACACGGCGTGGAAGGCTTCGTACTGCGGCAGGCGGCTCACGCGCACCGTCGCTTCGGTGAGGATGCCGAGCCGCCCTTCGGAGCCGAGCACGATCTCGCGCAAGTCGGTTCCGGCGGCGGACGCGGGAAAGGTCGGCAGGTCGAGCGTGCCGGCCGGCGTTTCGACCCTTCCGCCGGCGAACAGCTGTTCGATGCGCCCGTAACGCAGCGACTGCTGGCCGGAGGAGCGCGTGACCACCCAGCCGCCCAGGGTCGAATACTCGAACGATTGGGGAAAGTGGCCCAGGGTGTAGCCGAAGGCGCGCAGTTGCGCTTCCAGGTCCGGCCCCAGCACGCCGGCGCCAAAGGTGGCCAGCTGCGCTTCCTTGTCCAGGTCGATCAGGGCGCGCATGCGCGTCAGGTTGATGGTGAGGACCGGCGCCGCTCCCGCCTCCACGCCCACATGGCCGGCCACGCTGGTGCCGCCGCCATAGGGAATGACGATGGCGCCGCTGCGGGCCGCGAAGTCGAGCAGCTCGCGCACTTCTTCCCCGCTTTCGGGATACGCCACGCCGTCCGGCGCGGTATCGATCTTGCCGTAGCGAAGACGCAGCCAGTCGGGCAGGCTCTGGCCGAGCGCATTGGCCAGGCGCGCCGCGGCCGAGGTATCGACCAGCGGATGCGGCGGCAGGCGGCTGCCGCCGATGCGCGCGCAGGCGTCGGCGTGGCTGGTCTCTGCGCCGGCGCTCGCGGGCCCGAGGCGCTCGCCCAGAAACGCCAGCGCGTCAAGGTTCAGCGCAAATTCAATGGCATCGTCGCCCCATCCGTTCCACCGCTTCATCGTTTTTTCCCGTTATACTTGACTGTTCATCCACGGCCGCCAGCGTATGCGAAGGCGGGCTTCACGTATTGCGCTTTTATGACAACCGCTTTGTTCAAACATGCCAGTGCTTCCGCCAGTGCCGCGGCCTGACCTGCGCCGCGTCACCGGGTCTTATCTGCAGCCGCTGCTCGAAGCGGCGCAGTCGCGCGGCGTGGAGCCGGCCGCCCTGGCCTGCGCCGCCGGCCTGCCCGCGACGGCGCTCGAGCGCCTGCCCGACTCGCTCGGCGCGGCCGATTACGTGCGCCTGCTGGGCGCCGGTGCCGAACTGGCGGACGACCCGCATTTCGGGCTGCACGTCGGGGAACGGGTCAAACTGGGCACTTACAGCGTGTACGGACTGATTTTGCTGTCGTGCCGCGATTTTGGCCAGGCATTTCAGCAGACCTTGCGCTACGAGCAGCTGGCGCACGACCTGGGACGCTCTGTCCTGCATCTGGACGGCGAACAGGCGCACTACGAATGGGTCAGCAATTACCCCGAGGGCAACCGCCATCTGGTTGAAAGCGTGTTTGCCGGCATCCGCACCTTCAGCACCTGGCTGGCCGGGGCGGAGCTGCCGGCCCCGCAACTGGGGTTCATGCACGCGCAGCAGGCCGACGGCGCCGAGTACGAGCGCATTTTCGGCACGCTGCCGCGTTTTGGCGCGCCCGTCAACGCGGCCGGTTTCGACGCCCGGCTGCTTGGCTGGCCGGTGCCGAATGCCGATGTGGGCCTGTATCCGGTGCTGCAGCAGCACGCCGAACAGCTGCTGCGCGAACGCAGCCGGCGCGACGACGGGGTGGTGGCCCAGGTGCATGCGGCCATCATCCGCAACCTGGCGCACGACCGGGTGCGGCTGGCCAGCATCGCCGGGGAACTGAAGCTCTCGCCGCGCACCCTGCAGCGCAAACTGAGCGAAGCGGGGGCCAGCTTCCAGCAGGTGCTCGACCAGGCGCGCTACGCGCTGGCCACCGATTACCTGCGCCAGGGCAGCCTGTCCTTGGTCGATATCGCGTTTTTGCTGGGCTATCAGGAGCAAAGCGCGTTCTCCCACGCCTTCAAGGAATGGTCCGGCGTAAATCCCGGAGCATGGCGCGACAGCGGCCATTTGCGCCTATAATACGTCGCTGTCCCGATCTACGCTAACCCTGCGCTTCCCCTGCGCCAAACCTGGCAACGCCGTGAATCCACATCTCGACAAACTGCACCCCTACCCTTTTGAAAAACTGCGCCAGTTGTTCGCGGGCGTGACCCCGAACCCGGACTACGCCGCCATCAGCCTTGGCATCGGCGAGCCGAAACACCCGACACCCGCTTTCATCCAGAAGGCGCTGGCGCACGGCGTGGCGGGACTGGCCACCTATCCGACCACGGCCGGCAGCGACGCTTTGCGCTCGGCCATCGCCACCTGGCTGGAACACCGCTACGGCCTGCCGGCCCTCAATCCGGCCACCCAGGTGTTGCCGGTGAACGGCTCGCGCGAGGCCCTGTTCGGGATCGCCCACTGCGTCGTCGATGCCTCCAGGCCGGCGCCGCTGATCGTCTGCCCCAATCCGTTCTACCAGATTTACGAGGGCGCGGCCTACCTGGCCGGGGCTACACCGTACTTCGTCAATTCGGAACCGGGCCGCAATTTCGGCTGCGACTACGCCAAGGTCCCGGACGATATCTGGCCGCGCGTGCAGTTGCTGTACCTGTGCACTCCGGGCAATCCGACCGGCGCCACCCTGTCGCTGGAAGACTGGAAGCAGCTGTTCGCGCTGTCCGACCGCCATGGCTTCGTGATCGCCGCCGACGAATGCTATTCGGAGATTTACCACACCAGCGCAGCGCCGCTCGGCGCGCTGGAAGCGGCGCACCAGCTGGGGCGCAGCGGCGGCGAGACGCCGTATGCGAACCTGATCGTGTTTTCCAGCCTGTCCAAGCGCTCCAACGTGCCGGGCATGCGCTCGGGCTTCGTGGCGGGCGATGCGGCCGTGATCAAGAAGTTCCTGCTGTACCGCACCTACTGCGGCGGCGCCATGTCGCCGCCGGTGCAGGCGGCATCCATCGCAGCCTGGGGCGACGAAACCCATGTCCAGGAAAACCGGGTCAAGTACCGCGAAAAATTCGCCCTGGTCACCCCGCTGCTCAAGGAAGTGATGGACGTGGAGCTGCCCGATGCCGGCTTTTACCTGTGGGCCGATGTGCGCCGCAGCGGCCTGTCGGACACAGAATTCGCGCGCCGTCTTTACGCGGAATATAATGTCACGGTGCTGCCGGGCAGCTACCTGGCGCGCGACGCCCACGGCATCAACCCGGGCAGCGACCGTATTCGCATGGCGCTGGTCGCCGAAGTCGACGAGGGTGTCGAAGCGGCCCAGCGCATCGTCCAGTTTTGCAAAGCCCTCAAGCCGCATTGAACCAGCCGCACCGAATCCGCCACACCACTTAATAAGATACCGATCATGACCCAACAACTTCAAAACCTCATCGACACCGCCTGGGAACAGCGCGCCGAGATCACCCCGGCCAACGGCACGGCGGAACTGCGCGAGGCAGTGGCCCACGTGATCGCGGGCCTGGACGACGGCAGCATGCGCGTGGCGCAAAAAACCGGTGCCGACTGGGTGGTCAACCAATGGATCAAGAAAGCGGTGCTGCTCTCCTTCCGCCTCGAAAACAACAGCGTGATGACGTCCGACGGCACCATGCAGTTCTACGACAAGGTACCGACCAAGTTCGCCAACTACACGGCCGACGATTTCGCGCGTGGCGGCTTCCGCGTGGTGCCGCCGGCGGTCGCCCGGCGCGGCAGCTTCATCGCCAGGAACGTGGTCCTGATGCCGTCGTACGTCAACATCGGCGCCTACGTCGATGAAGGCGCCATGGTCGATACCTGGGCCACGGTCGGTTCGTGCGCGCAGATCGGCAAGAACGTGCACCTGTCCGGCGGCGTGGGCATCGGCGGCGTACTCGAACCGATGCAGGCCAATCCGACCATCATCGAAGACAATTGCTTCATCGGCGCCCGTTCGGAGATCGTCGAAGGCGTCATCGTCGAGGAAAATTCGGTCATTTCGATGGGCGTATACATCGGCCAGTCGACCAAGATCTACGACCGCGCCACCGGCGAAGTAACCTACGGCCGCGTGCCGGCCGGTTCGGTGGTGGTGTCGGGCAACCTGCCATCGGAAGATGGCAGCTACAGCCTGTACTGCGCTGTGATCGTGAAACGTGTGGACGCCAAGACACGCGCGAAAACCGGTATCAACGAATTGCTGCGCGGTATCTGATACAGTAAAAGTCCAAACCAGGAGAAAAAAAATGGCAATGGACCGCTTGTTCCATCTGATGAAAGAAAAAAACGCGTCGGACATGTTCTTCGCGGTCAATTCGCCCGTCCACATCAAAATCAACGGCAACCTGATTCCCATCAATCAGCAAAAGCTGGAGCCGGACAATATTTCCGCCCTGCTCGCCGAAATCTGCACCCAGGCGCAGATGGATGAGCTGATGCGCGAAAACGAGCTCAACATGGGTATTTCGGTCGCCAACCTGGGCCGTTTCCGTTTGTCGGCCTTCCGCCAGCGCGGCACGATTTCGGCCGTGTTCCGTTTCGTGCCGGCCGTCATTCCGGCGCTGGAAGACCTCGGCCTGCCCCACGTGCTGGCCGACCTGATCATGGAAAAGCGCGGCTTGCTGCTGCTGGTGGGCGCCACCGGTTCGGGCAAGTCGACCACCATCGCCTCGATGCTGGACCACCGCAACGAGTTGCGCGCCGGCCACATCCTGACCCTGGAAGATCCGATCGAATACCTGTTCAAGAACAAGAAATCGATCGTCAACCAGCGCGAAATCGGCAGCGATGCCGCCAGTTTCTATACGGCACTGCGCAATTCGATGCGCCAGGCGCCCGATTGCATCCTGATCGGCGAGATCCGCGACAAGGAAACCATGGCTGCCGCCCTGGCCTATGCCCAGTCGGGCCACTTGGTGCTGGCGACCTTGCACGCGAACAACAGTTATAACGCGCTGAACCGGATCATCAGTTTTTATCCGATCGAAAACCGCCCGGCGCTGCTGCAGGATTTGTCGTCGGCGGTCAAGGCGATTGTGTCGCAGCGCCTGGTGCGCTCGGCGGCCGGCGGCACGCGCCAGGCAGCGGTGGAAATCATGGTCAACACGCGTTACATTGCCGACTTGATCGACAATGGCGAGATCGGCCAGATCAAGGAAGCGATGGAAAACAGCCTGTCGCCCGGCTCGCAAACGTTCGAATCGGCCTTGTACGAACTGGTCAAGAGCGGCCTGATCACCCAGGAAGAAGGCTTGGCCAATGCCGACTCGGCCACCAATCTGTTGTGGCTTCTTAACAACGGTCCGGAAGTGCGCGCGGCCAGCACCCAGGAGGCGGCGCCCAAGCCGGTCGAGGAATCGTCCTCGTTCACCGAGTTTACGCTCAACAGCTGATTCCGGCGGCGCCAGCCGCCCTCCCTGCGCACCGCGCGCAGCGATCGCCACCCTTGCCACCGCGCTGGCAAGGGCGCGCCTGTGGTATCCTCCCGGGTTCCCCAAGAACACTCAGGCAACCACGCCCGCATGCCGGGCGCCGGCTGGCCGCGCTCCTGATCGACCATGAAAAAAACCCTGTACGGCATTCCCAACTGCGACACCGTCAAAAAAGCCCGCACCTGGCTGGCGGAGCACGAGCAGGCATTCGACTTCCACGACTTTAAAAAGCAGGGACTCGAACGCGCCACCGTGGCCGCCTGGCTCGATCAAATCGACTGGGAAGTGCTGGTCAACCGCAAGGGCACGACCTGGCGCAAGCTGCCCGACGAGCGGCGCGCCGCCATCGTCGACAAGGCCAGCGCGCTCGAACTGATGCTCGAACAGCCTTCCGTCATCAAGCGCCCCGTCCTCGCGGGCGCCGGCAAGCTGTCGGTCGGCTTCTCCGACGACCAGTACCGCCAGATCTTTTCACTGTAATGCCCTGCCAAAGACCACAATGACCTTTTCCCGTACCCTCGCGCTGACCGAAAAACTGATTGCGCTCTCGTCGATCACACCCGACGACAAAGGCTGTCAGCGGCACCTGATCGACTTGCTATCGCCGCTCGGCTTCGTGTGCGAGACCATCGAATCGAACGGCGTGACCAATCTGTGGGCGCGCAAGGGCACGGCGTCGCCGGTGTTCGTCTTCGCCGGCCATACCGACGTGGTGCCGACCGGCCCCGTCGAACAATGGCAATCGCAACCCTTCATTCCGACCCAGCGCGACGGCAAGCTGTATGGCCGCGGCGCTGCCGACATGAAGACCTCGATCGCGGCCATGGTCGTGGCCTGCGAAGAATTCATCGCTGCCCACCCGGACCACCTTGGCTCGATCGCGTTTCTCATCACCAGCGACGAGGAAGGCCCGGCCACCGACGGTACCGTGGTGGTGTGCCGCCTGCTGGAAGAGCGCGGCGAAAAGATCGATTACTGCCTGGTGGGCGAGCCGACATCGGCCCACGTACTGGGCGACATGATCAAGAATGGCCGCCGCGGTTCGCTGTCGGGCAAGCTGGTGATCAAGGGCATCCAGGGCCACATCGCCTACCCGCAGCTGGCGCGCAACCCGATCCACCAAAGCGCACCGGCGCTGGCCGAACTGGCCGCCGAGCAGTGGGACGCGGGGAACGAATACTATCTGCCGACCTCCTGGCAGATGTCCAACATCCACGCCGGCACGGGCGCCAACAATGTGATTCCCGGAGACGTGACGATCGACTTCAACTTCCGCTTTTCGACCGCCAGCACCGCCGACGGCCTGCAGGCGCGCGTACATGCAATCCTCGACAAGCACGGCCTTGAATACGACTTGGCGTGGACCTTGTCCGGCCTGCCGTTCCTGACCCCGCGCGGCACCCTGTCGGACGCGCTCTCGAGCGCCATCCTCAGCGAGACCGGCGTGCACACCGAATTGTCGACCACGGGCGGAACCTCGGACGGCCGCTTCATCGCCCGCATCTGCCCGCAGGTGATAGAATTCGGCCCTCCGAACGCCAGCATCCACAAGATCGACGAGCACATCGACGTGCGTTTCATCGATCCGCTCAAGAATATCTATCGCCGCACGCTCGACAACCTGCTGGCGAGCGCGCCACCCAACACATGACCCGAGAACAGCCATGAACACTACCCTGTTTACCACCCCGCGCGACCTGCTGCGCTATGCGATCACCCGTTTCAACGGCGCCAAGCTGTTTTTCGGCCACGGCAGCGCCGAAGCGCTGGACGAAGCGGCTTACCTGATCCTGCATACGCTCAAGCTCCCGCTCGACAAGCTCGATCCCTTCCTCGACGCCCGCCTGCTGCCGGACGAAGTGCTGCAGGTGCTGGCCGTGATCGAACGCCGCGTCAACGAGCGCGTGCCGGCCGCCTACATCACCAACGAAGCGTGGCTGGGCACCTATGCCTTCTACGTCGATGAACGCGTGATCGTGCCGCGCTCCTTCATCCATGAACTGATCCCGCACCAGTTCAGCCCCTGGGTGGAAGATCCGTACGCGGTCGAGAACATCCTCGAACTGTGCACCGGGTCGGGCTGCCTGGCGATCATGATGGCCGACGCCTTCCCCGACAGCGTGGTCGATGCGGTCGATATCTCGACCGATGCGCTGGCCGTGGCCGAGCGCAATATCCGCGAGTACAAGCTCGAAGGCCGGGTCAACCCGATCGCCTCGGACCTGTACCAGAATGTCCCGTTCAAAAAATACGACCTGATTATCTCGAACCCGCCGTACGTCAATTCGGCGTCGATGGCATCCTTGCCGCCCGAGTACCTGCGCGAGCCGCAGATTGCGCTCGACGGCGGCGCCGACGGCATGGACCTGGTGCGCAAGATCGTCGCCGGCGCGGCCGAACGCCTCACGCCGAACGGCATCCTGATGGTCGAAATCGGCAACGAACGCGATTACGCGGAAGCGGCCTTCGGCCACCTCGGCCTGACCTGGGTGACCACCAGCGCCGGCGACGACATGGTTTTCCTGCTTACCGCAGAACAATTGCAAGCACAGTAATCCCCACTCATTACAAAAAGTAGAACATGATCCGTTTCCTGAACGTTAGCCTGATGCGCGGCACCAAGCCGCTGCTGGAAGGCGTCGACCTTACCCTCAACCCGGGCGATAAAATCGGCCTGATTGGTGCCAATGGCGCCGGCAAATCGAGCCTGTTCGGCATGCTGCGCGGCGAACTGCACCCGGACCAGGGCGAGATCGATTTCCCCGCCAAATGGCGCATGGCTTACGTGGCCCAGGAAACGCCGCCGCTCGAACGCGCGGCGCTCGATTACGCCATCGACGGCGACGTCCATCTGCGCAAACTGGAAGCGGAACTGGCGCGCCTGGAGTCCGAGCCGGAATCGACCGAGAACGGCATCGCCATCGGCGAGATCTACAGCGCATTGGCCGACGCCGACGCCTACACGGTACAGTCGCGCGGCGAACAGCTGCTGCTGGGCCTTGGCTTTTCGCTGTCGCAGATGCAGCAGCCGATCGCCAGCTTTTCGGGCGGCTGGCGCATGCGCCTGAACCTGGCGCAGGCCCTGATGTGCCCTTCCGACCTGCTGCTGCTCGATGAACCGACCAATCACCTGGATCTGGACGCGATCATCTGGCTGGAAGACTGGCTCAAACGCTACGCCGGCACCCTGATCATCATTTCGCACGATCGCGACTTCCTCGACGAAATCGTCAACGTCATCGTGCACATCGACGAGCGCAGGCTGAAACGCTACTCGGGCAACTACTCCGGTTTCGAGCGCCAGCGCGCGGCCCAGATGATCCTGGCCGCCGGCGCCCTCGCCAAGCAGCAGCGCCAGCGCGCCCACCTCGAATCGTTCGTGAACCGCTTCAAGGCCCAGGCCTCGAAGGCGCGCCAGGCCCAGAGCCGCATGAAGGCCCTGGAGAAAATGGAAGAACTGGCGCCCTTGCGCGCCGCCGCCGAATTCTCGTTCGAATTCCGCGAGCCGCTGTCCGCACCGAATCCGCTGCTGGTCATGGAAGACGTGGACGCCGGCTACCACATCCTCGACGAGCATGGCGACAAGGTCGGCGACAAGGTGATCGTCTCGGGTATCAAGTTCTCCCTGCAGATCGGCCAGCGCATTGGCCTCCTGGGTGTAAACGGCGCCGGTAAATCGACCCTGATCAAGACCATCGCCGGCGAACTGATGCCGCTGACCGGCGACGCCACGCTCGGCAAGGGCCTGTCGATCGGCTACTTCGCCCAGCACCAGGTTGAGATGCTGCGTCACGACGAATCGCCTCTGTGGCACCTGGCGAAAATTGCGCCGACGGTGCGCGAGCAGGAGCTGCGCAACTTCCTGGGCGGCTTCAACTTCCCGGGCAATATGGTCACCAGCCCGATCCGCCCGTTTTCCGGCGGCGAGAAAGCGCGCCTGGCACTGGCGCTGATCGTCTGGCAGCGCCCTAACCTGCTGCTGCTCGATGAACCGACCAATCACCTGGATCTGGAAACGCGCGAGGCGCTGACCATGGCGCTGGCGCAGTTCGAGGGCACCTTGGTGGTGGTATCGCACGATCGCCATCTGCTGCGCGCCACCACCGACCAGTTCATCATCGTCGCCGACGGCAAGCTGCAACCGTTCGACGGCGATTTGGACGACTACAAGGATTGGCTGTTCCAGACCAAGCTTGGCAAGGGCACCACCGTGCTGCCGGCGGCGGGCAAGGACAACAAGACCGCATTCCCGGTCGCCACCGCGGTGGCCACGCCGGCCGCGCCGGTGGCCGACAAGAAGGACCAGAAGCGCCAGGACGCGGAGCAGCGCCAGCGCACGGCCGCGCTGCGCAAACCGATCGAGGGCAAGATCAAGCGCCTGGAAGAGCAGATCGCCAAGCGCAACGAGCAAAAGGCGGAAGTTGACGGCAAGCTGGGCGAAGCGAGCATCTATGAAGCGGCCAATAAGGCCAAGCTGAAAACGCTGCTGGCGGACCAGTCGTTCTACAAGAAGGACCTGGCGCAGCTGGAAGCGGAATGGATGGAATTGCAGGAGCAGCTGGAAGGTCTGGCGGCTTAACTGTTAGCTCGTCGCCCCCGCGCAGGCGGGGGCCCAAGTTCGTGGCTCAGTCGTTAACTACGGAGCTAACTTGGGCCCCCGCCGAGTGCCGCCTTGGCGCGGGGGCGACGGTTTTGATGTTAGCGGGAGAATTACGAACTTGGGCCCCCGCCGAGTGCCGCCTTGGCGCGGGGGCGACGGTTTTGAGGTTAGCGGGAGAACAAAGTGCTTGCTGACACGGCGTCAAATGCGCGCCGTGGGGGCAGTTCTTACGCGGCTTTTTGCGCGCCGGCGACGGTCTCGCGCCGGATCGACATCAGCTTGTCGATGTCTACCAAAATCAGGCGCCGGCCATCGGTTTCGCCCAGTCCCATCAGGTAGTCGCAATCGCTGTCGCGGGTCAGGCCCGGAATCGGCGAAATCTGGTTCGGGTACAGGCGCACCACATCGGTCACCCCATCGACCACCATCCCCATCACGCAACTCGACAGCTGCAGGATAATCACGTCGGTCATCGGGTCGGGCGAGGCGGCGCGCGCGTTGAACGCGACCCGCATGTCCACCAGCGGCATGATCACGCCGCGCGACACCGCTACCCCCTTGACGATCGTGCCTTCCGAGGCGAAGCGTTCGAGCGACTTGAATGTGCGCAATTCCTTCACCTTCCGAAAGTCGACCCCGTATTCCATGCCTCCCAACTGAAAGCTCAGGAACTCCATCTTGCCGATGGGGGCAAACTGCGTTGACATCGTGTGCATGGTGGTCCTTTCGTCTTTGCGGGGATGCGGCAAGGTCGCGAAACCCCATCGTAATGCGCGTGTGCAAGGCTCTCGTTGAGCGCGATCAAGGTTTCCGGCGGTCCGCCTGCGCTTGCAATGCAACGGGAACGCTTTACAATGGGGCGGCGATATTCCGGGGGGACAATTGCAAACTTGAAGGGTGCACAATGTATCAATGGGTGAAGCGATTTTTTTCGGCTTCCGAGCCGACGCCGGATGCGCCTGGCCAGGTGCCAGCCAGCCAGCCGGCGCCCGCCGTTGCCAGCGCAGCGCCGGCGGGCAGCCCAGCCCAGCTGTCGTTCGAGCAGCGCGACGGGGTCAACGGCAGTTACTTCAATTGGCTGTTTGACAACGCCGACGTGACCGGCCTCGATACCACGCCGCACGAAAACCAGGTGCTCGATGCGCTGACCGCGATCCTGGCATCGCAGCAGTCGGGCGCGGCGCTGGTCCGGCGCCTGCCCGGCCTGCTGCCGCAACTGCTGCAAAGCCTGCGCAGCGATAATTTTTCTGGTGCGCAACTGTCGCGCACCATTTCCAACGACGTGGTGCTGGTGGCGGCCGTGATCCGCATGGCCAATACCTCGTTCAAGGGCAGCGGCACCACCATCACCAGCGTCGAACACGCGGTCATGCTGATCGGCCAGGAAGGCTTGCGCCACCTGATTACCAGCGTCGCCTTCCGCCCCATCATCGACCTCAATTCGGGCCAGTACACGCGCCTGCTGGCGCCGCGCATCTGGGACCAGTCCGAGCGCTGCGCGGTGGCCAACCGCATGCTGGCCGAGGACATGGGCATCGACCCCTTCGAAGCCTTCCTGGCGGGGCTGGTGCAGAACGTGGGCCTGATCGTCACCCTGCGCATCATGGACCAGATGAGCCGCGGCGAGAAGGAACTCGGTTCGGAGATGTTTTGCGCGCGCCTGGTGCGCGACGCCCGCATCCTCACCTGCAGCATCGGGCGCGAATGGAACTTCCCCGAGCGCGTGGTCACCGCCATCGGCGAACAGGCCGGCATGCGCAAAGGCGTGCCGGTGTCGCCGCTGGGGCGCTTGCTGACGCAGTCCGATTACCTGAGCAAGGTACGCATCCTGGTCGACAACGAGCGCCTGGGCAAGGACGATCCGGTGCTGTTCAAGGGCCTCTCGCCACGGGCGATGGCATGCTACCGCGAGCTCGATGCGATCGATGACGACGTGGCGGCAGCGCCCGCGGCGCCGGCGCCGTGAGCGCGACCATCGATCCGGGCGAGGTGGAGTTTTCCGCGATCCGCGCCCAGGGGCCGGGCGGGCAAAATGTGAACAAGGTGTCGTGCGCGGTGCACCTGCGCTTCGACGTGGGCGCGTCGTCGCTGCCAGATCCGATCAAGGAACGGCTGCTGGCCTTGTCGGACCAGCGCATCACCCAGGCGGGCGTGGTGGTGCTCAAGGCGCAGCAGTCGCGCAGCCTGGAACAGAACAAGGAAGACGCGCTGCGCCGGCTGCAGGAACTGGTCGACAGCGTGGCCGTGCTGCCCACGGTGCGCCGCGCGACGCGGCCGACCCGCAGCTCGCAGCGCAAGCGGCTCGACTCAAAGACACGCAGCGGGCAGACCAAGGCGATGCGGGGGAAGGTCAGCGAGTAAGCGCCGCCGTCGCCCCCGCTATTGTCGCTCCGTCGCCCCCGCGCCAAGGCGGCACTCGGCGGGGGCCCAAGTTCGTTCTGGCGCCGACGGCTGAGCGGAGGACTTGGGCCCCCGCCTGCGCGGGGGGGCGACGGTGGCGTGACGGTAGCGCGGCGGTGGCGCGACGGTAAGGCGACGGTAGTGGACACACGAACGCGCTAATTCATACCCCGGTCTGCCAGTTCACCGCCCCCTCGTCCGCGACTAAAATCACATCGCCCTCGGCGCGCTTGGTGCGCAGCTTGAGCTTGATGTCCTTGGCGGGCAGGTCGTAGATGCTGCTGCCGTCCGGGTTGTAGGTCATCGACCGCACCACGGTTTCGCCCTCGATCTGCTTGACCGCCACCGAACTGACGCCGCTGCTGTCGCTGCGCTGCCGCACCAGGTCCTCCACCAGCGCGGCGCCGGCCTGCTGCTCGGTCTCGGCCGCCTTCACGTCCAGCGACACCTTGGCGATCGCCTTCAACGCCGGCCCCACGCCCAGCGCCATCTTCTGGAACATCGGCACCTGCTCCTCGGTGAGAATGAGTTCCTTCTTGCGCACCTTGGAAGCGAGCATGACGTACTTGCGCACCTCCGGCTCGTTGGTCATCGCTTCCATCTCGGCCTTGCGCTGCGCCGCCAGCTCGCCGAACTGCGCGACCCGCGCCGACATCGCCGCGATCACCTCGTCCAGGCGCGCGGTATCGGGCTGCAGCGCGAAGATGCTCATCTCGCTCTGGCGGCGCGGCCCGGCGCTGTCGATCGACACCGTGCGCGCCGCGATGGCGCAGCCCTCGGCATGGCCGATCACGACTTCGTCGGCCATGATCTCGCAGTTCACCGCATGCGTGATCGACACGCGCGTGCCCGACACGATGCAGCTCTCGGCGCGGTTGACGACCACGTCGCCCAGGCTGGCCTGGATCACCGAGCCGGAAGCGACGCCCTTGACGCGGATATCGCCGCGCGCATTGTGCGCGCTGCCGCCGACCAGGTTGCGGTTCAGCAGGACCTCCCCGCCGCGCGAGATGATGCTGCCGAAGACGTCGGCGTGGATGATGATGCCCTCGCCTTCGACCACGCGTTTTTCCTGCACTTCGCCGAATTCCTCGAAGTCGCCGGTCAGCTTGAGGTTACCCGTGGTGCGCGCGCTCACGCCATCGCGGCTGACGATCTTGTCGCCCACCGAAATGCGCCCGGTCGCGCTGTCCACGTTCAAAAAACCGGCCTGCTGGGCGATCAGGAATTCGCCCTCGCCCGACACCTCGACCACGGTGCCCGGGCCGGCCATGGGCGCCACTTCGGTATCCTCGGGAATGGGCGGATCGATGCGCAGCCCGGACAGCTCGAAACCGGCCGTGCCGGGCACGCGCGGCACCTTCTTGAGCAGCCGCACGCCCTTGTCGACTTGCGGAAAGCGGTTCTGGAACGCCATCAGATCGAGCTTGCCGTTGGCCAGTTGCAGCGGCGCGTCGCTGCGATGCAGGTCGCTGGTCACTTCGATCACATGAGCGTCGCGCCCGGCGCGCGGTTCGAGCAGGCTGGCCACCACCACGCGCTCGGATTTGCCAGCATCGATGGCCGCGCGCACCGCCTCGACGTCGATCCCGAAGCGGATGCCCTTGCCCCACATGTCGGCGATGAATTCGTCCACATCGAGCCGGGCGACGATTTCCGGTCCATCCGGATCGTCGGGGTTGGGCACGTACACCGGTTCGAAAAAGTATTCGGCCTTGCCGCGGTTGATCTTGACCGCCTTGTAGAGCGGCCGGCGCAGCGCACTGAAAGGCTTGATATCGGCAGCGATGCGGAGGATCGCGTGCCCGTCCGGCGAGCGCGGCAAGGGCGGCCCGGCCCCGTAAATGGCCTTGATCAGCAGCGGATAGTCGAGCTCGACCAGGTAGCTGGTGGCGAAGATGCGGTCAATGGCGGCGCTGAAGGTCGTGCCAAGCACGCTCGGGTCGCCGTACACGCCGTCCGGGCGCTTGATGATGCACTGGTCCAGCTCAAGAGGCGCAGTCTCCGCCACCGTAGGCGGACGCGGCGCACTGACGCCAGATAATTCATTCGACACGACGGCGCTCCATTACGGGCTTATATACCTGGCAAGTATATTTCGCTATTGGTAAGTTTTTTCTAGCGTAACAGGTTGTGTCGGCCAAAGAAACATTTGGATGCGGAATATTCAACAAATGTAACGTTTGGGCGGGGAGGCGGACAGCGGGGATGGTACGGGCGGGAACGGGCGCCGTGGCGCGCCCGGGAGGGGGTTAGCGGCGCGGCGCGTTCTTGTAGATATCGACGCCGGCTTCGTTGATCTGGCGCCGCAGGTCGCGCCGCTCGTCGGGCGTCATCATGCGCCCGCCGCGGCGGGCAAGGTCGGCAGTGTTCTGGGCATTCTGCTCTTGCTGGGCCTGAAGCTGGCGGCGCTGATCCTCGGCGCGGGTATCGAGCTGGCGCTGGGTGTCCTGGCGCTGCTGTTGCTGGGCACGCTGGGCATCGACGATGCGCTGGGCTTCGCGTTCCTTGTCGCCGGGGTTGGCCTGGGCCACCGACAAACTGGCGCAAGCGAGCAGACAGCATACGGCCACGCGACGGACGAACGCACGCCCGCAACCTTGAGCGCTTGCGACTGCCTTGGTTTGAATGTGCGCGTTATTCATCATGATTCCTCTTCCGCGGTGCCTGGTAAACATATAAGCTTGACCTGCTTGAACCCAGTGTATGACCATTTGCACCAAGGCATAAGTCGAATTGGGTAAAGTTTGTAACAGTATGTAATGACCTACGCGCAGGGTGTTTTATCGGGCGATATGACGTTACCATAGCGACATGAATCTGACAAATCTGACAGCCAAATGAACACACCCTCGACCCCGATCTCAGGCAACAATACAACGCAGGCCAACGCCAATGGCCATGCCGCCAAAATTATGGTAGTCGACGACGACGTGCGCCTGCGCGATCTGCTGCGCCGCTACCTCACCGAACAAGGCTTTTCGGTGGTCACCGCCGAGAGCGCGCCGGCCATGAACAAGCTGTGGCTGCGCGAGCGCTACGACCTGCTGGTGCTGGACCTGATGCTGCCAGGCGAAGACGGCCTGTCGATCTGCCGCCGCCTGCGCGGCGCCGGCGACCAGACCCCGATCATCATGCTCACCGCCAAAGGCGAAGACGTGGACCGCATCGTCGGCCTCGAAATGGGCGCCGACGATTATCTTCCCAAACCCTTCAACCCGCGCGAACTGGTGGCGCGTATCGGCGCCGTCTTGCGCCGCAAGGGCCCGGACGAAATCCCCGGCGCGCCGTCCGAAACCCCGCAGTCGTTCGAATTCGGCCAGTTCGTGCTCGATCTGGGCACACGCACGCTCAAGAAAAATGGCGAAACGGTGCCCCTGACCACCGGCGAATTCTCGGTGCTCAAGGTGTTCGCTCGCCATGCGCGCCAGCCGCTCTCGCGCGAAAAACTCATGGAACTGGCGCGCGGGCGCGAATACGAAGTGTTCGACCGCAGCCTGGACGTGCAGATTTCGCGCCTGCGCAAACTGATCGAACCCGATCCCTCGTCGCCGCTGTACATCCAGACCGTGTGGGGCCTGGGCTATGTGTTCATTCCTGAAGGCCAGCCACGCTAGTGTTTTCGCGCGATTCGACCACGCCCCATGGGACGCGCCTGAACTGGCTCAGGAGCGGCCTGTTCTGGCGCACCTTCCTCTTGCTCAGCATCCTGACCACGGTGTCCATGGCCTCGTGGATCGGCATGATCAGCGCCGTGCAGCGCGGGCCGCAGGTCGAGCAGACGGCCGACCTGGTGATCTCGGTGGTGACCATCACCAAGGCCGCCCTGACCCACTCGGCGCCCGAGCTGCGGCGCGAGCTGCTGTTTGAACTGGTCAGCAACGAAGGCATCCGCATCTTCACCCTGGAAAGTTCGGACACGGTCGATCCGCCGCCCGACAGCGCCCTGATGCCGGAAATCGAAGCGATCATCAAATCCAAGCTGGGCGCCGACACGCGCTTTTCCAGCCGCGTGAACGGCACCGCCGGCTTCTGGATCAGCTTTAAAATCGACGACGACAGTTACTGGCTGATGCTCGAACGCGAACGCCTCGAAGGCTTGACCGGCGTGCAGTGGCTCGGCTGGGCCACGGTGGTGGGCGCTGTGTCGGTGGTCGGCGCGGCGCTCATTTCGAGCCTGGTCAACCTGCCGCTGGCGCGCCTGACCGCGGCCGCGCGCGCCATCGCCCAGGGCAAGAAGCCGGACCGCCTGCCCGAAAAAGGGTCGAAGGAGATCATCGAGGCCAATCGCAGCTTCAACCAGATGGTGGAAGACTTGCAGCAGGTCGAATCGGACCGCGCCGTGATTTTGGCAGGCATCTCGCACGACCTGCGCACGCCGCTGGCGCGCATGCAGCTCGAACTGGAAATGGCCAAGCTCAGTAACGAAGCGCGCGAAGGCATGCAGTCCGATATCGGCCAGATGGACGCCATCATCGGCCAGTTCCTCGACTACGCCAAGCCGACCGAGGCGGCCACCTTCGTCCCGGTCGATATCAGCGAGCTGCTGCAGGACACGGCGCGCGAGGCCGAGCGCATGCTCGACATCCACGTGACGACCCACATCGAAGAAGGCGTGCACGTGATGGGCAACGCGACCGACCTGCGGCGCGTCTTCAACAACCTGGTGGAAAACGCTCGCCGCTACGGCAAGACCGAGGGCGGCGACTTTACCGAACTCGATATCTCTTGCCGCATCAAGCCGCACGGCCTGGGCAAGCGCGTGGTGATCGAAGTGCAGGACCACGGCCAGGGCGTGCCGGACGACCATATCGAACTGCTGCTCAAGCCCTTCACGCGCATGGACAGCGCGCGCGGCCAGGCCAACGGTGCCGGACTGGGACTGGCGATCGTGGAACGGGTGGTCTCGCGCCACAACGCCGAACTCCAGGTCAGCAACCGCGACGGCGGTGGCTTGCGCATCGTGCTGGTGATGCCGCTGGCGGGCTAGTTACTTTCTATAAAACGCCAGGTACCGCTGCCACCATCGCGGTCACGGGTCGTGCTGCCCGATACGCAAAATACATTCCCGTTACATCCGGCGGCGCGCACATCCAGATAAGAAGAGACGCCATACGGAGCAAAATTATTCAGCAGGCGAATACCCTGAGCTGAATAGACATTATGGCGCGGCGCTTCCACGGTCCAGATGCTGGAATTAATGCCGGTGTTTTTCGTCAGGGACGCCGATATGCAAAACATATTACCCTGGCAGCCAACGCCGCGCGCGTCGAGATAGCCGCCGAAGAGCCGATACGGCGGCATGTCGTCGTTCGCCAGGGGATATTGGCTTTTTACATACACCTGATCGCCCGGCTTGACTTGGGAACCCGCAATTTTCGTCCCGGCGGAAACGATCATCCAATTACCGCTGCCCTGATCGCGATTATCCGACTGCGCCGTGGAAACGCATAAGGCATTGCCTTCGCAATTGGCGCCGCGCACATCGAGATAACCTCCGCTCCAATTATTGTAGCCGTTCTGCGCATGGTAAATCTGACCATACCGCAAGACCGGAGCGTGGACGCGCGCGTGCGCGGTCGCCATCGAACACCATACCGTGCCGTTATTCGACTGGCCGGCTATGCCTTTATAAATGCAGACGTTGGCGTCATTTTGCAAAACCAGGTAGAACGGCCCGTCATTGCGGGCTTGGTTCGACAGGCACCAGGCGACATATCCGTCGGTTCGGTAGGTACACAGATTGCCGTCGGTCTGCATATAGGTGGCGTAGCTCCCCGACGGTGCCGCGCTCGAGCGCGTGCACCAGACATAGGCGCCATCGAACTCGTGATACACGCAAAAATTCCCATCGCTCTGCGTGGTCAGGAAAAACTCCCCGCTCGGCGAGCTGAGATACTCCCCTGTTTTAATGGAATTGCCACCGCTGAGAGTCGATCCCTTGTCGATATCGGCCGCGCGCGCCGGCGCCGTGGAGAAAAACAGCAGCAGTGCCCCGGCCAGCACTATCAAGCATAACCATGTGGCGGAGCGCGGAGAGAGGAATTTAATAACTTTAATGAACATGTTTTACTCCAGAGGTGGTGGCTGCATGAATGGGGATGACAGTTAACAAACTCCTGCATGAATAATGGACAAGGCCAGCATGAGAAATCGATCCGGTCATTCGCGTATCACCGCCATGAACGATGGACATCACTGCCGCAATGCCGTGGCCGCCATCCGATCGACGGCCCGCATATCGGAAAGAGGACCAGGCTTTGTTTCGATAAACAAACGCTGGCCCGATCTGGAGTCTACCGGGAATAAGATTGCGATTTAATTAATTTTGAGCCTGCGTCATCAGTCGGGCTGCAACGTCGCACTAACGCGACATTTACCCAATTAATTGCGCGCAGCTCCGCAAAACCGGCGAGCTCAGGCTCGTACGACGTCGTAGTTTTCGATGTCGAAACGGCGCGTGGCCCAGCGGTAGGTGAAGGTAAAACCCGGCCAGACCGCGTAATTGCGCCCGCGCCCGTCGAGATACCAGCTTTTGCAGCCGCTGCTCCACACGGTGCCGCGCAGCTTCTTGTGCACCGTCGCGACAAAGTCGCGCTGCACGTCGGCCTTCACGTCGACCGAGTGCAGGCCCTGCGCGCGGATCGCCTTGATGGCTTCGACCACGTAGTTCACGCTCGACTCGATCATGTAGATCATCGAATTGTGCCCCAGCCCGCTATTCGGTCCGGTGACCGTGAAGTAGTTGGGAAAACCGGCCACGGCGCAACCCTTGTAGCAATCCTGGTCGTGCTCGAACAGGCGCTTGCCGCCGCGCCCGCGCACCTCGATCGAACCGAGCGCATGGCCGACATGAAAACCGGTCGCGTAGATCAGCACATCGACCGCGCGCTCGACGCCGTCGGCGCCGACGATGCTGTTGGCGCGCACCTCGGCCACCGCGCTGGTGACCAGGCTGACGTTGGCGCGCGTGAGCGCCGGGTAGTAGTCGCTCATCACCAGTACCCGCTTGCAGCCCATGGTGTAGTCGGGCGTGAGCTGGCGCCGCAGGAGCGGGTCGGCCACCTGGCGATGCAGGTGGCGCAGGCCGACCGCATGCGCCAGGCGGAACAGGCGCGGCAGGTACAGGTACAGCGGCGCGTTCGCTTCGTAGATCGTGTAGTTGAAGGCGCGGTACAGCAGCCGCAGTGGCGCGAGCCTGGCCAGCAGCGAGCGTTCGCGCGGGCCGATGGCGCGGTCGTGGCGCGGCACGATCCACTGCGCGGTGCGCTGGTACACATCGAGCTGCGCCACGATGGGCGCGATCTGCGGCACGAACTGGATCGCGCTGGCGCCATTGCCGATCACCGCCACGCGCTTGCCGCGCAGGTCGACGTCGTGGTTCCAGCGGCTCGAATGAAACGACGGCCCGCCGAAGGTCTCCATGCCGGGCAAGGCGGGCAGCGCCGCGCGGTTCATCGCGCCCAGGGCCGAGACCACGCACTTGGCCGTCAGCGGCCCGGCGCTGGTGCGCAAGCGCCAGTAGCCGCCCTCTTCCTCGAACTGCGCGCCTTCGTAGGCGGTGCCCAGGCGCAGGTGGGGCGCCAGGCCAAAGTCGCGCACGATGGCGCGCGTGTAGTCGAGAAGTTCGGCCTGGCTGGCCAGGCGGCGCGTCCAGTTCGGGTTGGGCGCGAACGAAAACGAGTACATATGGCTGGGGATGTCGACCGCGCAGCCGGGATAGGTATTGACTTGCCAGGTGCCGCCGAACTGCGCGTCTTTTTCGAGGATCACGAAATTGTCGATGCCGGCCTGCTTGAGCCGCACGGCGGCACACAGGCCACCGAAGCCGCTGCCGATGATGACGGCATCGAGCTCGGGAACGGTCATCGGTTCGGCACGCGCGTCTGCACCAGTTCGGCCCTGAAGCGCAGCTTGCCGTCACGCTCGAGCGCGTAGCTCAGTTTCAGGCCGTCGGGCGAGACGCTCAGGGTCCAGACATTGCCGGCGGCGGCGGGAATCAAACGGGCCGTGTAGGCGTCCGCATGGAACGATTGCGCAATCGCGCTGCCGTCGCTGCCGGCCGCGCCGCCATACATCGTTTGCGCGTCGGGCGTGCCGTCGGCGTGGCGGTGGTCGTGCTGCAAGGTGAGGCCCGACGGCGTGCGCGTGACGATCCAGGTGCGCGACGTATCCTCGCCGACGGTGAAGGGAATCCGGATGTCGCTGGCATTGCACGCGCTCACGGTGGCAAGCAGCTTCTTGCCGGCGAAGGCCTCGCCGCCATCGTCGGGCGCGACCGACGTGCCTTCGTAGACGGCGCCGCACAACTTGCCGAGGTTGGCGAAAAAGGCGTCGCGCGCGTCCGGGGTGTCGCCCGCGCGGCAGGGCAGCGCCAGCGCGCTGGCCAGGACGATGGCAGTGGTGCGCAGGATCATGGGCTTGCTCTCGTGTGGTGATGGTGGCGATGACGATAGGCGCGCGCTACGCAAAAGTCAACGTTTTGCCGCCGCAATCTTATGCGTGAATCCGCACATACATGCGTTTATGCAAGGGGTATAAGATTAGAACACTGTTCATAACCAGGAGACGAAGATGATGAAGAAACTCTTAATTGCCGCACTGATCGCCGGCTCGCTCGGCAGCGCCGCCATTCCCGCCAGCTCGGCGGTGATCATCGTGCGCGAGGCGCCGCCGGAACCGCGCTCCGAACGCACGCCGCCACCGCGGCGCGGTTATGTATGGGCACCGGGACACTGGGATTGGCGCAACAACCATCATGTGTGGGTACGCGGCTCGTGGATCCGCGACCGCAAGGGCTACCATTACACCGCGCCGGCCTGGCAGGAGCGTGATGGCCGCTGGGAAATGCAGCGCGGTAACTGGGTGCGCGGGCAGCGCGACAATGACGGCGACGGCGTCCCGAACCGCGAAGATGCACGGCCGAACAATCCGAATCGCCAGTAATTGATTCTGCGGGCGCAAGGCCGCGCTTCAAGCCGCGGCCGGTCGCCTCGCGCCTGGCCCCGTCCGCGCGGGGCGCAGGCGCCACGTTCAGCACGGCGACAGCTGGCCGCCGCACTGCGTGACGAGGTAGTCGCGCACCGCGCGCACGTCGGTAAATGGCATTTCCCCGATGACCTGGCGGATATGCCGCAATGCATCCCATAAAAATTCATACTGCCCTTCCTTCACCGGCACCAGGCTGTACACGCCTGTGGTGGTGGTGAACAGGTGGCGCTCGTTGGGCACGGTGAAGGCCGGCATCAGCGGTGCGCCTTCATCGTCCCAGAAACGCCACAGGGCCGCCTCGACGTCGACCGGATTGCAATAGGCGGACGCTGTCAGCGCGTCGGGGAAGACGAGCAGCGAACATTCTTCGGTGTCGGCGGCAAAGATCATGATGTCCCATCGTGAGCGCGGGGTGATGCATTTTGTGGCACGGCCCTTCCCTCAACCGTAACACATAAAACAACATTACGCGAATGCCAGCCAGCTACAAAACCGGTCCGCGCCAGCTTGCCCAAGCGTGCCCAAGCGTGCCACTGCTGGCGCGCGGAAAATGAGGAAGGGACGAAGGTCTACGCCGCCAGCGCCTTGCGCACTTCATCGGCATCGGCCGGGCGCACCACGCGCGCCACCTCCCGGCCATCTTTCATCACCACCACGGTCGGCCACAGCTTGACCTTGAAGGAACGCCCGAGCTTGCGCCCGCTGCCATCTTCCACCTTGATATGGCGCGCGTCGGGATAGGCGGCCAGCGCCTGTTCGATCAGCGGCGCCGCCGCGCGGCAATGGCCGCACCAGTCGGTGCCGAAGTCCAGCACCACCATGCCCGAGGTGGCGTCGATGTCGCTGCGATCCGGCTGGGCCGGGCAATACGGTGTGCTCATGCGCTTGCTCCTGATGTCATTCGCATAAGCCTACCGCAAAACCGCGTGCCTGGCTGCCCGGCTCGAATGATTTGAATCGGAAACATTGCCAATAACCAATTGAAAGGCTACAATAAACCCTTTCATAAGTAGGGTTATCATGGCGATCGAACTGTTCAATAACGGCAAGCACATCTGCCTGATGTTCTCCGACCTGGTCGATGAAGGCGAGGGCGCTTCGGTGCAGTCGAACCAATTCCTGATCGTTCAGGACGGCACCGGGATCCTGCTCGATCCGGGCGGCGTACTGACCTACAACGAGCTGTACATGGAAATGAGCAAATACTTTCCGCCCAAGGAGTTGCGCTACGTATTCGCTTCCCATGCCGATCCCGACATCATCGCCTCCTTGCCGCGCTGGCTGGCCGGCTCGGATACCAAACTGCTGATCTCGTCCATCTGGTCGCGCTTCGTGCCGCATTTTTGCGCGCAAGGCAAAACGGAAGGCCGCATCATCGCCATTCCGGACCAAGGCACCCTGTTGCCGCTGGGCGATACCGAATTCCAGATACTGCCCGCCCACTTCCTTCACGCGGAAGGCAATTTCCAGTTTTACGATCCGGTCAGCCGCATCCTGTTCTCGGGCGACATGGGCGCCTCGATGCTGCCGGCGGGCCTGGGCATGGACCCGGTGCAGGATTTCGACAAGCACCTGCCCTATATGCGCGGCTTTCACGCGCGCTACATGGTGTCGAACAAGGTTTGCCGTTACTGGGTCGAGATGGTGCGCAAGCTCGATCCGGAATGGCTGGTGCCGCAGCACGGCGCGCCGTTCAAGGGCCGCGCCATGATCGCGCGCTTCCTCGACTGGATCGAGACCCTGCCCTGCGGCGTCGACCTGATGACCCAGGAAATGTATCAGGCGCCGCGCAGCATCAGCATCACCCTCTGATCGGCGCGAAAGACTATTTCACACAGGCGGCGGCCCGCTTCAGCGGTTCAGCACCGCGCCCAGCCGGTCTGCCAGAAAATCCACCAGCGCCGCCACCCGCGGCGCCAGCGCGCCCTGCTTGTAGAACACCGCCCACACCGGCTGCGACCACGGCAGGGTCAACGGTACGAGCACGGGCACCAGCCGGCCCGCCGCGACATCGGCGCTGGTCAGAAAATCCGCCAAGCAAGCGATGCCCGTACCAGCCAGCACCAGATGGCGCAAGGTTTCGCCGCTCGATGCGGTCACGGCCGGCGTCACACTCACGCCCTCCCCGCCCGCGCCTGCCAGCGGCCAGGTATTGAGCGAGGCCGGAGCCGTAAATCCCAGCAGCCGGTGCGCGCCCAGTTCCCGCACCGTGGCCGGCATGCCGTGCCGGGCCAGATACGCTGGCGCGGCCAGCATGCGCAGGGCGCTGCTGCCGAGCCGCCGCGCGTGGAGGCTGGAGTCGGCCAGCTGGCCGATGCGGATGGCCACGTCGGCCCGTTCCTCGATCAGGTCGACCAGGGTTTCGCCGCTGGCCAGTTCAAGCCGGATCAGGGGATAGGCATCCAGGAAATCCGGCACCAGCGGCGCGACCAGATGGTCGAGCGCTGGCGTGGCGGCGTTGACCCGCACCAGCCCGGACGGCTGGGAACGGCGTGCGGACACTTGCGCCTCGGTCTCTTCCAGCTCGGCCAGGATGGTGCGCGCGCGGCCGAGCAGCCAGTCGCCCTCCTCGGTCAGGTCCTGGCGCCGCGTGGTGCGGTGCATCAAGGCCATGCCCAGCTGGGATTCCAGACGGGCAATGGCGCGGCTGATGCCGGACGGCGTTTGCCCGAGCCGCTCGGCGGCGGCGGAAAACGAACCGGTATCGATGACTGCGGCAAACGCACTCAGCGCTTCGACGTCGATCATTGCTCGCTCTCCCTTGTTGGCACCCATGTCAGACAGGCATTGTACGGGAGAGCGGCGGCCCGGCCTGTCAGGGAGTCATGGCGGATCCGGCGGCGGCCGGGATCGTCGGCAAGGCAATGCTGCGCAGCGCAAACGGCCCGCTCGCCTGCCCGCGCCGCTTGCCGAACAAGACGCCGAATTGCGATTCGACGACGATCAGGTGCCCACCGCGCACGACGCCGCTGACCGGCTCGGCCAGACCCTCGGCAAAGGTGGTCAATGAGGGCCGGGGACTGCGCAGGTCGACCATGGTCACCCGTCCATTGCCGCCATCGATATCGTTCTCGAACGCGAGCAGGATACCGGGCGACAAGGTACGCAGCGCATCGCCTCCCGCCAGCGGACGCGGCAGCGACACCACCACCGGCGTGCCGGCCCCGCCATCGGCATGCAGGGGAACGCGCAGCAGGCGGCCATCCGAAAACGTCGACAGGTACAGCTGGCCGCCGTCGAGCGCCACGCCGTTGCCGTTGAAGCGGGCGCCGCCCAGCAGCGGATGCGTGATCCACGAAATCAAGGTGGACCTTGCGGGATCGAAGCGCAGGATGCGCGGCTGGGCGCTATCGCTGATATACAGGCGGCCATCGGGAGCGCGCGCCAGGTCGTTGCAGAAGCCATCGCCAGGCAAGGGCCAGCGCCCCAGCAAGGTGCCCTTGGACAGGTCGAACGCGAGCAAGGCGGATGGCGTCTTGGGCGTTCGGGCAACGCCAAGGTCGGCGCTGCAGGCGTACAGGCGGCCGGCCGCATCGTCGGCCAGCAAGCCCTGCACCGACATCAAGCCGCCCTCCCCCGCCGCGACGAAGGGCTCGGCAAGCTTGGCGCCCGGGCGGACCCGGACGATGCTGGACTCGGTAGCGCTGCCGGTGAACAAGGTTCCGTCCGCGGCAATGGCCAGGCTTTCAGGAAAAAAGCCAGGCGGCAACTGCTGCGCGGACGCGCCGGCCGCCAGGAAGAGGTGGATGCCCAGGCCGAATGCGCACGCTGTACGGCATGCGCGCAAGCTCATGTGGGGGAATGAATGCATTGCTGTTTTCCTTGTAATCAGTCGATGAAAAGAAGCATGACAGCCCGGGCATTCATGAAAAAGGGCTTTGCGCTCATCGGATAACTGAATATCATTCAGCAATGACCACGATCCATCTGGACGCCTTGTCCGCCTTTGCCGATATCGTGCGCTGCGGCAGCTTTCGCGCGGCGGCGGCCGAACGTGCCGTCACGCCTTCCGCCCTGAGCCATGCGATGACCAAGCTGGAGCGCGACCTCGGCGTGCGCCTGCTGCGCCGGACCACACGCGCCGTGGCGCCGACCGACGCCGGCAAGCGTTTGCTGGCGCGCGCCAAGCCGGCGCTCGACGATATCGCCGGGGCGCTGGAAGAGTTGAACGAGGTGCGCGACACGCCGTCCGGCCGCCTGCGCATCACCGCGCCGCGCATGGCGGCGGCCACCGTGCTGGCCCGGGCCCTACCCGCGTTCGCGCGCGCCTATCCGCGCATCGAGCTGGAAATCAGCGTGGCCGACGGTTTCCAGGACCTGGCGGCCAACGGTTTCGATGCCGGCATCCGGCTGGGCGAAGCCTTACAGCCAAACATGGTGGCGGTACCGGTCAGCGCGCCGGTGGCGATGGCCGTGGTGGCCGCGCCCGCGTATCTGGAAGCGCACCCGGCACCGGTAGCGCCTGCGGACCTGGCCGCGCACGCCTGCATCCAGCTCCGGCTGCTCAGCTCCGGGACATTGTATGGATGGGAATTCGAGCGCGGCGCGCAAAAGTCGGTGGTTCACGTCGGTGGCGGGTTGATCATGGACGATCAGGAACTGATCGTGCGCGCGGCGATCGACGGGCTGGGCCTGGCCTATTCGGCGCTCGACTATGTGGCGCCGCATATCGAACAGGGCCGGCTGCGCCGGATCCTGGCCGGCTGGACACCCGAGGGGGCGGGATTTTGTTTGTATTATCCAAGCCGCAAACATTTGCCCGCGGCATTGCGCGCCCTGATCGAGCATCTGCGCTACAGCGCCTGACCATCCCTCCCCCGCCTGCACACAGATGGATTGGACGAGGCCGTCAGCGCCTTCATTCATGACTCCCAGTCACAAGTCTAATGTGCCATAGGGCATTTTTCTTCGTTCTCCTTGCGCGCACACTGCATCGCATCGCAAACCGCCTCAACAGGAGAATCCATGCCACTCGCACTCTGGGCGCTGACACTCAGCGCTTTCGCCATCGGAACGACCGAATTCGTCATCGTCGGCCTGATCCCCACCATTGCCGCCAGCCTCGGCGTGTCCCTGCCTTCCGCCGGCCTGCTGGTGAGCCTGTACGCGCTGGGCGTGGCCATCGGTGCGCCTATCCTCACCGCCCTCACCGGCCGCGTGCCGCGCAAGCAATTACTGCTGGGCTTGATGGCACTGTTCACCATCGGCAACGTTGTTGCCTGGATGGCCCCCGGCTACTTCGCCCTGATGGCTGCCCGCGTGCTCACCGGCCTGGCGCACGGCGTCTTTTTCTCGATCGGTTCCACCATCGCCACCAGCCTGGTCAGCAAGGAAAAAGCCGCCAGCGCCATCGCCCTGATGTTTACCGGCCTGACCGTCGCGTTGGTCACTGGCGTGCCGCTGGGCACCTGGATCGGCCAAAGCTTCGGCTGGCAGTCGACCTTCCTGGCGGTATCCTTGCTGGGTGTGATCGCCTTTATCGGCAGCTGGTTCCTGGTGCCGTCCACCATTGCCATGAGCCCGCCAGCGAGCCTGATGACGCAACTGGCCGTGCTCAGAAAACCACGCCTGCTGCTGGTGTACGCCATGACCACCCTGGGCTATGGCGGCACCTTTATCGCCTTCACCTACCTTGCCCCGATCCTCCAGGAAGTTTCCGGCTTTTCGGCATCGAAGGTGAGCCTGGTGATGCTGGTGTACGGCGTGTCTGTCGCATTCGGCAACATCTGGGGCGGCAAGCTGGCCGACAAGAAAGGTCCGATCAAGGCCTTGCAGATCGTGTTTGCGTTGCTGGCCGCCGTCTTGCTGCTGCTGACCTTTACCGCGTCGAACATGTGGCTGGCGCTGGGCACGGTGCTGCTGTGGGGCGCGTTTGCCTTCGGCAATGTACCCGGCTTGCAAGTGTACGTGGTGCAGCGCGCCGAACGTGATGCGCCGCAGGCGGTCGATGTGGCATCGGGCCTGAACATTGCCGCCTTTAACGTCGGCATCGCCTTAGGCGCCTGGGGCGGCGGGCTGATCGTGGCTCACGTGGGCCTGATGGCCACGCCATGGATAGGCGCCATTGTCGTGGTGGGCGCGCTGGGACTGACGACCCTGGCGGGCTGGCTCGACCGCCGCGATGGACTGGTGCATGTGGCGGGAACAAGCCGCGCGGTTGCGGCGCACTGAGTGCCGGCTTACGACCACGATCTACCGGCGTACGACTTCAGGCTGCCAGCGTGCGGCCAATGTCTACCGGCGTGCGACCGCAGGCAGCCGGGGTGCGGCGGCAGGCAGCCGGGGTGCGGCGGGAGGGTACGGGCAGCGACAGAACCAGCAGCCCGTGCCACGTCGTCCGTCACCCGGCCGGCGTACGTCCCCCGCACTCAGCGGTCGAGTTCGGGGTAGTGCCGGAAAATGCCGTCTTCGTTAAACGCGATCCGCCGCTTCGAGGCCAGGTAAGCGGCAATATTGGGCCGCTGCGCCACCTGGTCGTGCAGCGCGACCAGCCCCGGATAGTCCGGTTCCAGCCGCATCATTGCCTTGGGAAATGCATAGCGCAAACCCTCCATCACCTGGAACATCGACAAATCCACGTAGGACAGGCGCGAGCCCACCAAAAACCGGCCGCGGCGCTTGGGCTGCTGGAGCACAGCCTCAAAGTAAGACAAGAACTTGGGAATCCGGTTCCCGATAAAGTCGGCGGCGCGGCGTTTGGCTTCCTTTTTCTGATCCTCGTAATACAGCGACACGCCGACGGGATGATGCGTATCGTGCGCTTCGTTGACGAGATCGGCAATGGTCAGCTGCAACTGATGCGCCCACATGCGGCCCGCTTCGGCGCGCGGCGCGAGGCCATGGCGGGCGCCGAGGTACAGCAGGATGTTGGCGGTCTGGCCGATGGTCAGCGCGCCGGCCGTGAGAAACGGTGGCGCGAACGATGGCGTGGCCTGGGCCGCGAGCGCTGCGGCGACCTTGCCGGCGCCGTGTTTCTGGCGCCCGACGTCGACATACGCGACGCCGGCCTCCTCCAGCGCCAGGCGGACGAATTCGCCGCGTCCCTGGATTGTTGGCCAATAATAAAGTTCGTACGTCATCGCGCCTCCATGCAAGGATCAGTCGTGCGGGGATTATGGCCCATCCGGCCGAATGGCAGGCGGACGGCAGCGGCGCCGTTTTGGCCCGCCGCCCGCAAGAATCGCGTGCTTGAGCGATAATCTCTCACCATTCGTTTGCCAATACAAGGATTCACCGTGCTCAACTTCGACTTCTACAATCCGACGCAGATCCTGTTCGGCCAGGGCCAGATCGCCGCCATCGCCAAACAGATTCCCGCGTCCGCGCGCGTGCTGCTCGTCTACGGCGGCGGCAGCATCAAGCAGAACGGCGTCTACGACGAGGTGCTGGCCGCCCTGGCCGGCTTCACCGTCACCGAATTCGCCGGCATCGAACCGAATCCCAGCTACGAAACCCTGATGCGCGCGATCGCCCAGGTCAAGGCCGAGAACATCGACTTCCTGCTCGCCGTGGGCGGCGGATCGGTCATCGACGGCACCAAGTTCATCGCCGCCGGCGCCCTGCTCGACGACGATCCGTGGACCATCCTCGAAAAGCGCGGTAACAATATCGTCGCCGCCATGCCGTTCGGCGCGGTGCTGACCCTGCCCGCGACCGGTTCCGAAATGAACAGCGGCGGCGTCGTGACGCGCAAATCGACGCACGAAAAATTCTCGTTCATGAGCCGCAAGTGCTTCCCCAAGTTCGCCGTCCTCGACCCGAGCAAAACGTACTCGCTGCCCGCGCGCCAGGTCGGCAACGGCGTGGTGGACGCCTTTGCGCACGTGATGGAGCAGTACATGACCTACCCGGTCGGTGCCAAGGTCCAGGACCGCTTTGCCGAAGGCCTGCTGCTCACGCTCATCGAAGAAGGCCCGCAGGCACTGGCCAATCCCGACGATTACGACGTGCGCGCCAACATCATGTGGTGCGCCACCTTGGCCTTGAATGGCTTGATCGGCGCCGGCGTGCCGCAGGACTGGGCGACCCACATGATCGGCCATGAGCTGACCGCCCTGCACAATCTGGACCACGCCCAGACGCTCGCCATCGTCTTGCCAAGCATGCTGCGCGTGCGCAAGGATGCCAAGCGCGCCAAGCTGCTGCAGTTCGCCGAGCGCGTGTGGAACCTGTCCGGCGGCGATGAAGATACCCGCATCGAGGCGGCCATCACCCGCACCGAGGAATTCTTCGAGCAGATGGGCGTGAAAACGCGGCTGGGCGACTACGGCCTTGGCGCCAGGGATCTCGACGGCATCGTGAGCGCGCTCGAAGCGCACCGCATGGTCAAACTCGGCGAGCAGCGCGACGTGACGCTCGACATCAGCCGCAAAGTGCTGGAGATGAGCCTGTAACACAGGCGCAAGCCACGCCGCACGCCTTGGCGCGGGCATTGCCGCCCGTGCCAGCTGTGATAAAATCGACATTCGCTAGGGGTCCTGGGAGTTACTTTCCGGGTGAGAGATACCCTCCGTACCTGATCTGGATAATGCCAGCGAAGGAAAGCGCAAAGTAGTCCCCTCCTTTGTCTGCTCCCCCCGTTGGCTCCGGCTTTTTCAAGCAACGCACCGCACGCCGGCGCGTAATACGAGCACACTATGTCATCGCCAAAATTCAAGCAGTCCGTCATCGCCCTGTCCATCCTGCAGGCGTTCGCCTTTTCCGTTCACGCGCAAACGACCTCGCAAGCCATGCCTGAAGTCGTCGTCACCGGCGCCAAGCAGCTCGGCGCCGAGCGCGCTATGGTGGGCGGTTTCTCCGACACGCCGCTGCTGTACACGCCGGCCACGGTGGTGTCGATCAGCCGCGAACAGATGCAGGACTACAGCATCCGCAACAGCACCGACGCCATGATGTTCGACGCCAGCGTCAGCGATGCGTACAACGCCGTCGGCTACGCCGAGCAGTTCTCGATCCGCGGTTTCGCGCTCAATAACGGCGCGAGCTACCGCAAGGACGGCATCGCCATCCCGGGCGACACCCAGATCCCGCTCGAAAACAAGGAGCGCATCGAGATCCTCAAGGGCTTGTCCGGCCTGCAGGCCGGCGTGACCGCGCCGGGCGGCATCGTCAACTACGTGCTCAAGCGCCCGACGGCCACGCCACTGCGCTCGGTCACCGTGGAAGCGCGCGAGCGCGGCACCGTGTACGGCACCGTGGACCTGGGCGGCCGCTTCGAGGACAAGCGCTTCGGCTACCGGATCAACGCCGCCGGCGAGCGCCTGCGCTCCTACGTCAAGGGCGCGGACGGCGAGCGCGCCTTCGTCTCCGGCGCCTTCGACTGGCAGATTTCGCCCCAGGCGCTGCTGCAGCTCGACATGGACTACCAGAAGAAAACCCAGGTCACCGCGCCAGGCTACCAACTCATTCGCGGGGTCGCGCTGCCGACCAATATCTCGCCGAAAACGCTGCTTAATGAACAGCCGTGGACCAAGCCGGTCGACACCCGCACCAGCAATATCGGCTTGCGTTTCGAGTACCAGATCAACGACGCCTGGCGCACGACGATTAGCGCCAACAAGCATCAATTCAAACGCGACGACTTCACCGCCTTCCCTTACGGTTGCAGCAACGAGGGCGAGGGTTTCTATCCGGGCTACTGCTCGAACGGCGACTACGACGTGTACGATTACCAGAGCGTGGGCGAACGCAAGTCGCCGCTCGGCGCGCAGGCGCTGTTGCAGGGTAAGTTCGCCACCGGCGCGATCGGCCACGAACTGACGTTCGGTGCGACGTATCTTGAACGCAGCGACAAGGCCGGCGAGTATGTGTACGACTACGTCGGCTACAGCAATATCTACAACAACCTGATCGTCCCGCCGGTCGACGCCAGCCGCACGACCGGTCCAATCACCGAACGCCTGAACGACCATGAACGCGGCTTCGTGGTGCAGGACATCCTGTCGCTGGGCGCGCAGTTCAAACTGCACACCGGCTTGCGCTACGCCGCCATCAAGCGCAATGCGACCAGCGACACCAGCTTCCTGCTGCCGAACGTGGCGCTGGTGTACAACCCCACGCCCGACTGGACGATCTACGGCTCGCTGGCGCACGGAATGGAACACGGCGGCGTGGCGCCCAAACGCACCACCAATCAATTCGCGTCGCTGCAACCGAGCCGCTCGAAGCAGGTGGAATTTGGCGTCAAGGCGCTGGTGGGCGAAACGCTGAGCATGTCGGCATCGGTGTTCAGCATCGTCAAGGGGCTGGAATACACCAACGCGGCCAATACCTTTGTCCGCAGCGGGGAACAAAAGCACAACGGGCTGGAACTGGCTGCCCAAGGCAAGGCTGGCAAGGATTTGAAGTACAGCGTCTCGCTGACGGCGCTCGACACGCAGCAGGAAGGCACCGGCACCGCGTCGCTGGACGGCAAGCGCGTGACCAACGTACCGAAGTTCAAGACGGCGACGGTGCTGGAATACGCGGTGCCGGCGGTCGCGGGTCTGAAGGTGAACGGCATGTGGCAGTACACCGGCAAGAAAGCGTTCGACATCGAAAACAAAACGATGGTGTCGGGTTACAGCGTGTTCAACCTGGGCACGGCTTACGCGACGCGTATCGCCGGTGTGTCGACGACCGTACGCGCGACGGTCGACAACGTGGCGAACAAGTTCTACTGGCGCGACGTGACGCAGGAGCTGGGCGGCTATCTGCTGCCGGGTGCTCCGCGTACGGTGCGGGTGTCGGCGCAGTTTGATTTCTAAGGCTGCCCGCTAGATTTAGATCCGTCGTTCCCGCGCCAAGGCGGCACTCGGCGGGAACTGGCTTTTGGACTCGATGGCGTTAGGTTCAGCGTTTTTCTGACCACGAACTCCAAGACCGTCATTCCCGCGAAGGCGGGAATCCAAGTCCGATGCTCAGCCAACGGCTACGGAACAAAATTGGGTTCCCGCCTTCGCGGGAACGACGGAGCATAAGTTAGCGCCATTTGGAACCGACCTCTGACTTTGCACAGTTCCAAGAGATTTGAGGAGTTTCCTTGAAACTGGGCGCTGCGCAGGGAACGACGGCGACGAGTTAGCTGTACGCGCTGAGCAACCGTACCGCCTGCACCATCCGCTCTTCCAGGCTCCCCGTCACCAGCGAATACCCGATCCCCCGCTCATCGAGCATCTGCACCACCTGCTCATGAATCGTCTGGCGCACCGCCTCCGATTCGCGCTGCAATCCATCCGCCTCCCACGGCCCGTCCGGTGCCGTCACGAACGTCATCGCATAGTCATGGCGCTGCTCCAGCAGCGACAACTGGGCATCGACCCTGCTCCAGTACCAGCGGCTGTAAATGGCCGTCATCAGCGGCGTGGTGTCGCAGAACAGGAAGCGGGTCGCTTGCCGCGCTGCCGCATCTTCGCGCGCCATCTGGGTCTGCGCAATCGGAAACTGATCGCTCTCGCGCGGCACGCGGCCGGTGGTATCGACAAACTCGCGCAGGTACTCGGGCACCCACACGGTTCCGAAATGCGCCGCCAGCGCGGCGGCCAAGGTCGATTTCCCCGACGACTCAGCGCCCAGGATGGCGACCCGCAGCACCGGCGTCATGGTTTGCCGTCCGCGGCGCGCACCCAGGCTCGCCAGCCGAAACAGGCCATCACGACAAAGGCCGCATACAGCACCGCCGTCGCATGCAGGTCCTTGTGGATGTACAGACCGACATACAGCACGTCGACCACGATCCACACGATCCAGTTTTCAACCTTCTTGCGCGATAAAAGCAGCTGGCCGAGCAGGCTGCCCGCCGTCAGAAAACCGTCGATGTGCGGCACGTCGGTGTCGGTCAGGGTGCGCAGCGCATAGCCGATCGCGGCGAACAGCAGCAGCCAGCCGGCGATGCCGCCGATCCAGCCACGCGCGCTCGAGCGCGTCACCACCAGCGGCGAATGCTGTTCGCCGCCGTACAGCCACTGATACCATCCCCACACCGACACGGCAATGAACACGCCCTGCAGCCCCATGTCGCCATACAGGCGCGCATTGAAGAAGACGACGCCGTAGACGGCCGACGAGATGATCGCGAACAGCCACGCCCAGTGCGTCTGGCGGATATTGAGCACGACGGTGATGACCGACAGGACCAGCGCCGTCAATTCGAGCGGTGTGGTGGCCATGCCAAGCAGGACAAAGGATTCGTTCATACGGAGGGAGTGGCGGAAAGTGGCGCAATTGTAGCGTATGCGCCGCTTTCCAAAAGGTGGGAACGCCGTCCCCACCCTTGCCCGCCTTATTTGCGCGGATACTTGATGGTCATTTCCTTGAGCAGGTTGTCGGCATGGTCGACTTCCTTCATCACCCACAGCATGTAGCGGATGTCCACGTGAATGGCGCGCGTGATGTCGCTGTCGAAGTACCAGTCCTTGGTCACCGATTCATAGGTCGAATCGAAGTTCAGGCCAACCAGTTCGCCACGCTTGTTCATCACCGCGGAACCGGAATTGCCACCCGTGGTATCGGCGCTGGACAGGAAATTGACCGGCACCGTGTTCAGTACAGGGTCCTTGAACACGCCATACCGCTTTGCCTTGACCGCATCGAGCAGCGGCTTCGGTGCGTTGAACGGCTCGGCCGCGGTGTGTTTCTCGACGATGCCTTCCACCGTCGTGAACGGCCCCTTGACGATACCGTCGCGCGGCGAGTACGGCGCCACCGTGCCGAAGGTCACGCGCAGGGTCGAATTGGCGTCGGCGTACACCGGTTTGCCTTGCGATTTTTTCCACGCGATCACGGCCGACATGTATTGCGGGATGATGCGTTCAAGGTTGCCGTCGATTTCCTTGCGGCGGTTTTCCAGCGCCATGGTCACCTCATGCAGCTTGACGGCCAGCTTGATGAAGGCGTCGTCCGACTTGGCAAACGCCGCGGCATCCTTGCCGATCCAGCCCAGGCGCTTGGCGGTGTCGCCCAGTTCCGACTGTTTGTACAGCACGCCGACGGCGCCAGGGTCCGGCAGCAATGCGTCCAGGCCTTGCGGATGCATCTTCGCGGCCAGCTTCTGGTAGCGCTGCAGGCCGGCGCCGAAGCGCGCCTCGTCCACCTTGCCGACGTACGATTGCTCAAGGCGGGTCAGGCGCGCCTTGATGAACGACAGGTCGCGCTCCTGGTAGCCGGATTCGCGCTTGGCGTCCGGCTTGGCCGCTTCCAGCGCCAGGCGGTACACCGTGCGCGCGCTTTTCAGCAGGTCGCTGTTGCTGGCGACCGACCAGGCGAATTCCTGTTCCGACAGCGCCATGTCAGCGGCGATGGCCGTGTCCAGGTCGGCCAGCAAGGTCGGCGACACGCCCTGCTGGTTACCCGGCTTGTTGAACCAGGCGCGGAATTCGGCATCCTGCACATCCTTGATGGCGGCGATGTCCTTGCGCGCAAAGCCGTCGAGCAGGCCCTGGGTTTTCTTGAGCACGTTGTTGATGCCCTTGACCACGCTGGCGTAGCGCACGTCGTGGGCGGCATTGCCCTTGGTGGCGGCGGCGATGACGGCCAGGTCGGCCTGCATCTCGGCCACGCGCACCGGGAAGTTGGCGTCGCGCGCGAAGCGGATCTCGGACGGCAGCTTGTAGCGGCTGGTGCGGCCGGGGTAGCCGGCCAGCAGGATCGGATCGCCGTTCTTCAGGCCTTCGGCCGAGACGACCAGGAAGTCCTTCGATTTGTACGGCACATTGTCGGGCGACGGATCGGCCGGACGGCCATCCTTGCCGACATAGGCGCGCAGGAAGGAAAAGTCGCCGGTCTGGCGCGGCCACTCGAAGTTATCGACGTCGCCGCCGAAATTGCCGATCATGTCCGATGGCGCGTACACCAGGCGCACATCGCGGATCATCAACTGGCGGATGCGGTAATACTCAAGACCGCGGTGAAAGCTCGGGACCGAGCAGCGGTAGGCTTTGTCGGTTTCGCATTCGGCGGTCAGGGCCTTGATGCGGTTCTGGACTTCTTCGTTGCGCTCGCGCCCGGACATGGTCGGCGACAGGCCCTTGAGCACGCGGTCGGTGACGTTTTCGACTTTTTCGGTGACATAGACCAGGGTATTCGGTCCGCCCGGCAGTTCGGCGTCGCGCGTCTTGGCGAGAAAGCCGTTGACGATGTAGTTCTTGTCGGCGGTCGAATTGCGCTGGATGGCGCCATAGGCGCAGTGGTGATTGGTGACCACCAGTCCATCGCCGGACACGAACGAGGCCGAGCAGCCGCCCAGCGACACAATGGCGCTCATGGGGTGCTTGGACAGGTCGGCCAGCTTCTCGGCAGGGATGGTGATGCCGATGCGTTTCAGTTCCGACGACAGTTGTGGAAGCTGGTATGGCTGCCACTGGCCTTCATCGGCATTCGCGGTAGCGAATACGCCGAGCAGGGCGACGGGTAAGGCGATGGATTTCAACAAGATATACCCCAGAAGATAAAAGCAATCGGGGAGTATATCGCCGATGCAAAGCGGTGCAAATGATTTTGTCGGGGGCGTATTGACGGCCGGCGTGCCGCAAGCGTACGTTCGCCGGCGCGACGAAGGCATCGGCAAAGCCCTGCGTTACAATTGACAGTCAAAAAACAATCACCTTCATTCCATGTCCATGCCCCCTGTCGTCATCAGAAACCCCATGAGAGCAGCGGGGGAGCCGCCCGACCTGCTGGTACTTCATCGCGGCCAGGTGCGCCAGCCTGTCCCCGCCCTGTTGCAAGTGCTCGGCGAATTTTGCGACGACGGCGACGGCGGCGCCATCGTGGCGGCAGTCGCTGTCGACGGGCGCCATGGCTACCTTGACGCCAGCGGGGACTGGATCGTCGAACCCACCTTGAAAGACGCGCGTTCGTTCGGCAGCGATGGATTGGCGCGCTTTTGCGACCAGGGCCTGTGGGGCTACCGCAACCTGAAGGGCGCCGTGGTCATCGCGGCCCAGTACGAAAAGGCGGAAGCGTTCAATTTCGGCCTTGCCGCCGTCATGATCGGCAAGCGTCAATGGCGCTACATCGATACCAGCGGGCAGTTCGCGTTCGACGGCATCCTGCTCCATGCCGGGCCGTTCACCGCCCCCGGCCTGGCCGTCGCCTTCGGCTCGACCTACAAATTCGGCTACATCGACCGCAGCGGCGCGTGGGCGATCGCGCCGCGCTTCGAGTGGGCGGCGCCGTTTTCACCGCTCGGCGTGGCCCCGGTCAGCGAGAACGGCGAGCTGTATGGCATCATCAACCAGCAGGGAAAATGGGTGCTGGCGCCCTGCCACAGCCAGATCGACGCCTTCAACGACGATGGTCTGGCCTACTTCCAGGCTGGCCGGAATCACGAAGGCTACCTCGATGCGAGCGGCGTGCCGGTCATCCGCGACATGTACAAGCTGTCGCCGACCATGCGCAGCGGAATCGCCGTACTGAACAACCTCAGATACGTGACTGTGCGCGGTCCGCTGGCATTCGACGCTACCCTGGACTGGTTCGGCGACTTCAACCCGCACGGCTTTGCGCTTGCGCGCGCCCGCGGCGCGGCGCGGGGACCAGTGTGGGGCATCGCACGCGCGGATGCGACCTTCGCGATGGCGCCAGCCGACATGCTTGAACCGCTGACGGACAAGGACCACAACATCGCCGGATCACAGGCAGGCACGCCACTTGTCGCTTTCCTCGCACGCGACGGCAGTATCGCCATGCTCGACCGCGATGCCCGCGTCATGTTCCGCCTGCGCGCCCGAACAGGCCCCAACGGCAGCTACGCGGCGCTGTACGACGATGCGGATCGCCTGCTTTGGCAAGGCCCGCCATGCGCTGCGCTGCAACTGCCGCAGCCCTACTTCTGCGCGTCTGCCGAGGCGCTGCTGGTCGAAGTGCGCTCCATCGACGGACTGGTCCCCTATGCCGAATCGATGGTCGCGGCAACCCATGCCAAACTTCACAACATCGGCGCGCTGCTGCAAGCCGTGGAAAACGGCGAAGAGGAGACAGAAGACGCTTACGCCTACACCACCGGCTACGATGACGTCTTCAACCAGGACGACGCCCCCGACGCCGGCGCCAGGCTTGCAAGATCGCTGCGCACCAGGCGCCGCATCTTTCGCTCTTACCTCGGCGAGGGAGAGAACATGAGTTTTGAATTCCTCAACGATGAGCGCCACGACATGATGATGGCGATGTACGCGCGCTGCGTGGCGTGCCTGGCGGCCCATTTCGGCCCGCCGTCGCCCGATCCCGACTTCGCCGGCGCTGCGCCGGCGCCGAACACGCAAGCTTGGCGTATCGGGCAGCTGTGGCTGGGAATCTGGGCCGATAGCGAGTATGGCGATGGCGACTCATGGCAGCACATCTGGCTGGTCTGCGCGCCATCGAAAACCACGTTCGACGCGGCTATCGCGGGCCGCACCTTGTCCGTCGACGACGGCGAAGACTAGCTGGCGCGCTTGCGCTTTTTGGGGGCGAGCATGGTGCCGGTGCAGGTTGGTGCACCGCAGCGGCATTCGAACGCCTTTTTCACCGCTGGCGTATGCCGCTCTTCGTAGATCAGCGCATAGTTATACTTGAGCTCTTCGTCGCGCATGATCGGGTGCAGCGCATAGATGAACACCCTGCCCTCGTCTTCCTGCGCTTCGCAGTTCGGTTCGCAGGCGTGGTTGATGAAGCGCGAATCGTTGCCGCCACGGCCGCCATCGATGACCATGCCGTCGGCCAGCGAAAAGAAAAAGGTGTGGTTGACCGGGCCGCCGCCGGCTTCGGCGCGCGCCGCCGATTCGTCGGACGTGATGCGCTCGCCCGTGTATTCGGCGATCTGCTCCCCCGGTTCGATATCGCGCGTGGCGAATACGCCATTGCCGTGGATGGTGGAGCGCCGCACTTCGTAGCAGACAGGCTCGGTTTTACTTGATTTGGAGGGTGTGGTCGTCATCCGTCTATTTTACTGTGCTTGCCAGCCGCCGCCCAATGCCTGAATCAACGAAATCGCGGTGCTCTGGCGCTCGCCCTGCGCCTGCACCAGCGCGCGCCGCGCCGACAGCGCACTGGCCTGGGCCTGCACCACTTCGCTGTAGCCCACCTGCCCTGCCTTGTAACGGTTGAGCATCTGCGCCTCGACCTGGTCGGCCGACTCGGACGCCTGGCGCCGCAGCACCAGCTGCTGCGCCAGCACGCGCGTGGCGGAGAGCTGGTTTTCCACGTCGCCAAAGGCGTCGAGCACCGTCTGGCGGTAGCGCGCCACCGCCGCCTGCTGCCCCGCTTCGGCGCCGGCCACGCGGGCGCGCGTGGCGCCGGCGTCGAACAGGCTTTGCGCGGCGCTCAGGCCGAACGACCATAGCGCGCTCGAGGCGCTGAACAGGTCCGACACGCGGCTGCCCGCGTTGCCCACGGAACCAGTCAGGCCGATGTTCGGATAATAGGCCGAGCGCGCGATGCCGATCTGCTCATTGGCCGCCGCCACGCGCCGCTCGGCGGCGGCGATATCGGGCCGGCGCTGCAGCAGCGCCGACGGCACGCCGACCGGAATCTCGGGCACGAAGGCCTGCCACGGCGCGCTGGCCAGGGTGAAGTCGGCCGGCGCCTTGCCCAGCAAGATGGCGATAGCGTGCTCGAACTGGGCGCGCTGGCGCGCCAGCGACAAGGCGTCGATCCTGGTGTTCGCCAGTTGCGTCTGGGCCTGCAGCACGTCGGACTTGGTGGCGATGCCGGCGTCGAAGCGATTCTGCGTGATCTGCAGCACCCGCTGGTAGCCTTCGATGGTACTTGCCAGCAGCGCCGCCTGGGCGTCGGTCAGGCGCACCACAAAATAATTGGCCGCCAGTTCACCCTGGGCCGACAGGCGCGCCGATGCCAGGTCGGCGGCGCTGGCCTGGGCGCTGGCGCCGGCCGCGCTCACGCCGGCGCGCAGGCGGCCCCACAGATCGGGTTCCCAACTGGTGCCGATGTTGAGCCGATAGTGATTGTCGGCGCCGGCACCGCGCGTGCCCGAGCGCTCGCCGCTGGTACTGAGCGAGACGCTCGGGAACAGGCCGGCGCGCTGCTGCCGCACCAGTGCGCGCGCTTGCGCATACGAGGCCACGGCGGCGGCCACGTTCTGGTTCGACACGTCGACTTGCGCGGCCAGTTCATTCAGGACCGGATCGTTGAACAAGGTCCACCACGGGCCCCGCTCGAGCGCATCGGCCGGTGCGGCGGGCGACCAGCCCTGCGCTTCCTTGAATGCGGCCGGTTCTGGTGCGCCGGGCTTCACGTACGCCGGGCCGACGACGCAGCCGCCAAGCAGGAGGGCCGCCAGCGGTAAAAGACGGAGGAACTCAATTGCGCGCATAGGAATACTCATTGTGAATTAGGTGAGGCAGCTTTATCGGCGTGATGGCCGAACTGGCGGTCGGCCGGGCTGCGGCGGCGCAGCTTGTCCATCACGACGTAGACGACGGGCGTGGTAAGCAAGGTCAGGACCTGGCTCGCGATCAGGCCACCGATAATGGCGATGCCGAGCGGACGGCGCAGCTCCGAGCCTTCGCCAAAGCCGATCGCCAGCGGCAAGGCGCCCAGCGCCGCCGCCAGGGTGGTCATCAGGATCGGGCGGAAGCGCAGCAGGCAGGCTTCGCGCACCGCTTCCAGGGGCGCCAGGCCGCGCGTGCGCTCCGCTTCCAGCGCAAAGTCGATGATCAGGATCGCATTCTTCTTCACGATCCCGATCAGCAGAAACACCCCGATCAGGGCGATGATCGAAAACTCCATCTTGAACAGCAGCAGGGCCAGCACCGCGCCCACGCCGGCCGACGGCAAGGTCGAGAGCACGGTGATCGGGTGCACCAGGCTTTCGTACAGGATGCCGAGCACGATGTAGATGACGACGATGGCGGCCGCGATCAGCATCGGCTGCTCCTTGTTCGATTCGTCGGCCGCGCGCGCCGTTCCCTGGAAGCTGCCGCGCACATTGTTGGGCATGCCGATGTCGGCCTCGGCCTGCTTCACGGCCGCCTGGCCGTCGGCCAGGTTGCTGCCCTGCGCCAGGTTGAACGAGACGGTCGTGGCCAATTCGCCGTCCTGGTGGTTGACCGCGGTCGGGGTCGCGCTTTCGGCAAAGCTGGCAATCGCCGACAGCGGCACCATGGTGGTGGCCGCGCCGCTCAATGCCTGGCCGCTGGATGGATCGCGCGCGGCGGTGGTGTTGGCCGGCGTGGCCGCGCCGCCGGCGCTGGCGGTGCCGCGCGAGGGCACGTACACGTCGTTGAGCGCCTCGGGCGATTGCTGGTACTGCTTTGCCACGCCCATGATCACGCTGTACTGATTGAGTTCGTCATAGATGGTGGTGACCTGGCGCTGGCCGAAGGCGTTGTACAGCGCATTGTCGACATCGCGCGGGTTGATACCGAGGCGCGCGGCGCTGTCCTTGTCGATCTGGACGAACATCTCGACCCCGTTTTCGGCCTGGTCGGTATCGACATCGACCAGCGCGCCCTGGCGCTTCATGGCATCGGCCAGCTTGCCGGCCCACAGTTTAAGGTCGGCGCGGTTATCGCTCTTCAAGGTGTACTGGTAGGTCGAGTTGGATTGGCGCCCGCCCATGCGCAAGTCCTGCACCGGGTTGAGGAACATCGACACCCCGGTTACCCTGGCCAGTTGCGGGCGCAGGCGCGCGATCACCGCCTGGCCGCCATCGCTGCGTTCGGACACCGGTTTGAGGTTGATGAACATGAAGCCGCCGCCGGCGCGCGCGCCGCCGGTGAAGCCCACCACCGTCGCCACCGCCGGGTCGCGCCGGATGATGTCGACCAGCTGCTTCAATTTTGCCTGCATGGACTGGAACGAGATGCTCTGGTCGGCGCGCAGGCCGCCGCTGATCTGGCCCGTGTCCTGCTGCGGAAAGAAGCCCTTGGGCGCGGCGCTGAACAGGTAGACATTCAGGCCGATCACGAACACGAAAATGAGCATCACCAGCGCGATGCTGTCCAGTGCCCAGTCGAGCGAATGCTCGTAGGCCTTGTGAATGCGGTCGAAACCGCGCTCGGCCCAGCGCGCAAGACGGCCCGGCGGGCGCTCATGGCCGCCCGGCTTGAGCAGCCAGGCGCACATCATCGGCGTGGTGGTGAGCGAAATCACCAGCGAAATCATCACCGCCGCCGACAGGGTCACGGCGAATTCGCGGAACAGGCGGCCCACCTGCCCGCCCATGAACAGCAGCGGGATGAACACCGCCACCAGCGACAGGCTGATCGACAGCACCGTAAAGCCGACTTCGCGCGCACCCAACAGCGCCGCCTGCATGCGGTCCATGCCGTTTTCGATGTGGCGCGCGGTGTTTTCCAGCACCACGATGGCATCGTCGACCACGAAACCGGTGGCCACGGTCAGCGCCATCAAGGACAGGTTGTTCAGGGAAAAACCCAGCATATACATCACGCCGAAAGTGCCGAGCAGCGACACCACCGTGGCCACCGCCGGGATGATGGTCGCGCGCACGCTGCGCAGGAACAGGCTGACCACCAGCACCACCAGCAGGATGGAGATCATCAGGGTCAGTTCGATTTCAGCGAGCGACGAGCGGATCGAGTTGGTGCTGTCGGACGCCACTTCCAGCTTCACGTCCTGCGGCAGCTGCGCCTGTAGCGAGGGAATCAAGGCGCGCACGCCGTCCACCGTCTCGATGACGTTGGCGCCGGGCTGGCGCGTGACCAGCACGATCACCGCCGGCTGGCCGTTGAACAGGCCCAGGGTATTGACGTTTTCGACGCCATCGATCACGTCGGCCACGTCGTCAAGGCGCACGGCGGCGCCGTTGCGCCACGCGACCACCAGGCTGCGGTAGTCGGCCGCGCTGCGCCCGCCGGTGGCGGTGCTGGCCTGCGAGTAGATCTGCAGGCGCATGCCGTTGCCTTCGATCGCGCCCTTGGGCCGGTTGGCATTGGTCGACTGGATCGCGGCGCGCACGTCTTCGGTGGAAACGCCATAGCGGTTCAGCGCATACGGCAGCAGCTCGACGCGCACGGCCGGCAAGGAGCCGCCACCGATTTCCACGTCGCCCACGCCCTGTACCTGCGCCAGCTTTTGCTGCACCAGGTTCGAGACCGACTCGAAAATCTGGCCCGGCGACTTGGTCTTGGACGTCAGCGCCAGGATGATGATGGGCGCGTCGGAGGGATTGGCCTTGCGGTAGGTCGGGTTGCTCTTGAGGGTAGACGGCAGGTCGGCGCGCGCGGCGCTGATGGCCGCCTGCACCTCGCGCGCGGCCGAATCGATCTTGCGGTTCAAATCGAACTGCAGGCTCACGCGGGTCGAACCGCTGCCGCTCGACGAGGTCATTTCGTTCACGCCGGAGATCACGCCCAGGCGCCGCTCCAATGGCGTGGCCACGCTGGTCGACATGGTGTCCGGACTGGCGCCGGGCAGCGACGCGCTCACCGAAATGGTCGGAAAATCCACCTGCGGCAGCGGTGACACCGGCAGCACGAAGAAGGCACCGATGCCGGCCAGCGCGATGCCGAGCGTGAGCAGGACGGTGGCGATCGGTCGCCGGACGAATGGCTCGGACAGGTTCACTTGGCAACCCCGCCCGCATTGACGGCGCTGGCGTCCTTGCGCGGCCAGCGCCGCGCCAGGCTGTCGAAGCCGAGGTAAATCACCGGCGTCGTAAACAGCGTGAGCATCTGGCTGACGATCAGGCCACCGAAGATGGCCAGGCCCAGCGGGCGGCGCAATTCGGCGCCCTCGCCCCAGCCGAGCATGAGCGGCACCGCCGCGAACAGCGCGGCCAGGGTGGTCATTAGAATCGGGCGAAAGCGCAGCAGTGCGGCTTGACGGATCGCCTCGCGCGGGGCCATGCCCTGCTCCCGTTCCGCCTCGATGGCGAAGTCGATCATCATGATCGCGTTCTTCTTGACGATGCCGATCAGGAGGATGATGCCGATAATGCCGATCACGCCCAGATCCTGGCCGCTGATCATCAGCGCCAGCAGCGCACCCACGCCGGCCGACGGCAGGGTGGACAGGATCGTCAGCGGATGGATATAGCTTTCGTACAGCACCCCGAGCACAATGTAGACGCATACCACCGCCGCCAGGATGAGCCACAGCTGGTTCGACAGCGATGCCTGGTAGGCGCCCGCCGCACCGAGGAAGGTCATGCTGACCGACGCCGGCAACTTGATCTCCAGGGCGGCGGTGCGGATCGCCTCGACCGACTGGCCCAGGGAGACACCCGGCGCGGTGTCGAAGCCAATGGTGGTGGCCGGGTATTGCGCCACGTGGGTGATTTGCAGCGGCGCCGGCTGCTCGGTGATGTTGGCCACCGCCGACAGCGGCGTGGTCTTGCCGGAGACTGTCTTGATCGGCAACTGGCCCAGCGCGGCGATCGACATTTGCGCGTCGCGCTGCGCTTCCAGGATCACGCGGTACTGGTTGGTCTCCGTGAAGATGGTCGAGACGATACGCTGGCCGTAGGCGCTGTACAGGGCGTCGTCGATCGCGGCGGCCGTGACCGACAGGCGCGAGGCGGTATCGCGGTCGATGCTCACAAACGCCGAGACACCGGTGGCGCCGGCGTCGGTCACCACATTCGTTACCTGCCTGTTTTGCTGCAGGTGCTTGACCAGGGCGGCCGCCCACTGGCCGACGGTGGCGCTGTCGGCCCCTTCGAGCGAGACGCGGTACAAGGTCGGGCCGCTTTCGGCGTCGATGGTCAGGTCCTGGGTCGGTTGCAGGTACAGGGTAATGCCTGCCACCTCGGCCACGCGGCGGCGCAGGCGCTCCATGATCTCGGCCTGGCTGGAAGCCTTGTCGTGTTTCAGGTTGATCAGCATGCGCCCGGTGTGCAGCATGGTGTTGTTGGCCGCGTCGACGCCGACGTTGGAACTGAGCGACTCCACGTCGGGATCGGCCAGGATCGCCTTGCCCGCCGCCTGCTGCAGTTCGGCCATGCGGTCGTAGGAAATCGACTGGCGCATTTCCACCCTCGCCTGGAGCTGGCCGGTATCCTGGGTCGGGAACAGGCCCTTGGGAATCATCACATACAGCATGGCTGTGAGCGCCAGGGTGGCCAGCGCGACCAGCAAGGTCAGGCCCTGGCGCGCCAGCACCCACGTCAAGGCGTGGTCGTAGCGGACGATCACGCGCTCGAAAAAAAGCTGGGTGCGTTGCGCCACGCGTCCCGGCTTCTCCTCTTCATGGCTGCGCAGCCAGCGCGCCGACATCATCGGCACCAGGGTCAGCGACACCACGGCCGAAATCAGGATGGTGATCGCCAGGGTGATGGCGAACTCGCGGAACAGGCGCCCCACCACGTCGCCCATGAACAGCAGCGGAATGAGCACGGCAATCAGCGACACCGTCAGCGAAATGATGGTAAAGCCGATCTGCGCCGCGCCCTTGACGGCGGCCGCCATCGGCGTTTCGCCTTCCTCGATGTAGCGCGCGATGTTTTCGATCATGACGATTGCGTCGTCGACCACGAAGCCGGTGGCAATCGTCAGCGCCATGAGGGACAGGTTATTCAGGCTGTAGCCGAGCAGGTACATGGCGCCGCAGGTGCCGATCAGCGAGATCGGCACGGCCAGGCTGGCAATCACCGTGGCGCGCACGCTGTGCAGGAACGCAAAAATCACCAGCACCACCAGCGCCACGGCCAGCAGCAGTTCGAGTTCCACATGGGTGACCGATGCGCGGATGCCGGTGGTACGGTCCGACAGCACGTCGAGCCGCAGCGCGCCGGGCAGGCCCGCTTGCAGCTCGGGCAGGCGCGCCTTGATGGCGTCCACCGTGGCGATGACGTTGGCGCCGGGCTGGCGCTGCACGTTGAGGATGATGGCCGGCTTCATGTTGGCCCAGGCGCCCAGCTTGACGTTTTCGGCGCTGTCGACCACCTTGGCCACCTCCGACAGGCGCACCGGAGCGCCGTTGCGGTAGGCGACGATCAGTTTTTCGTAATCGGGCACGGTCAGCAGCTGGTCGTTGGCGTTGATCGCGTAAGAACGCGTGGGACCGTCGAAGTTGCCCTTGGCGCTGTTGGCGTTGGCGCCCGCGATGGCGCTGCGCAGGGTGTCCAGTCCAAGGCCGTGGCTGGCCAGGGCGCCGGTATCGGCCTGGATGCGCACCGCCGGCCGCTGCCCGCCGCTCAGGGTGACCAGGCCGACACCGGACACCTGGCTGATTTTCAGCGCCAGACGCGTATTGACCAGATTCTGCACTTCGGTCAGCGGCACCGTGTCCGAGGTAATGGCCAGGGTGAGTACCGGCGCGTCGGCCGGGTTGACCTTGGCGTACACCGGCGGCGCCGGCAGGTCGGCCGGCAGCAGCGAGCCGCCGGCATTGATCGCCGCCTGCACTTCCTGCTCGGCCACGTCGAGCGTTTGCCCCAGGCCGAACTGCAGGGTGACGATGGACACGCCGGAGGCACTGGTGGAACTCATGCGCTGCAGGCCGGACATCTGGCCGAAGCGGCGTTCCAGCGGCGCCGTGACGGTGCGCGCCATCACTTCGGGACTGGCGCCCGGGTACAAGGTCTGCACCTGGATGGTCGGGAAATCGACCTGCGGCAGCGCCGACAGCGGCAGGAACTTGAAGCCGACAAAGCCGGCCAGCACGATCGCCAGCATCAGCAGCGATGTGGCGACCGGGCGCTGGATAAACGGGGCGGATGGATTCATCGCCCGCCCTTCACACTGCGCGCGAGCGTCATTTCGGCGCTCCGTCGCGCTGGCGGCGACGCCCGCCACCGGCGCCGGCAGCCGGCTTGTCGGTCGGCAGGGTCACCCTGGCGCCATCCTTGAGGCGATCCGCGCCTTCGGTGATCACCTGCTCGCCGGCTTTCAGGCCGGTTTTCACTTCCACCTTGTCGACCGTGGCTTGGCCACGCGTGACGGGGCGCACCGCGACCGTGCGCCCGGCCGGATTGAGCACATAGACAAAGTCGCCCGTACCGCCGTGGCGCAGCGCGGTCACCGGCACCACCACCGCATCCTTGATGGTGCGCAGCTCCAGGCGCAGGTTGACGAACTGGCTGGGGAATAGCGCCTGGTCGTCGTTGGCGAAGCGCGCCTTGGCGCGCACGGTGCCGGTCTGCACGTCGACCTGGTTGTCGAGTGCCTTGAATTCGCCCTTGGCGAGCGCGCTGGTGCGGGTGCGGTCGAACGCGGTGGCGGCCAGGCTGGCGCCGTCGCGGATACGCCCTTGCAGGTCCGGCACGCGGTCTTGCGGCACCGCGAATTCGACATCGATGGGCGAGAGCTGGGTGATGACGGCGATGCCGTTGGTGTCGCCGCTGCCGACCAGGTTGCCCATGTCGATCACGCGCAGGCCGACCCGGCCCGTGATCGGCGCCTTGACCTGGGTGTAGCTCAGGTTCAGGCGCGCCACGCCTTCGGCCGCGCGGTCGGTCATGGCGGTGCCTTGCATCTGCTTGACCAAGGCAGCCTGGGTATCGACTTCCTGGCGCGCGATCGAGTCCTGCGCGAGCAGGGTGCGGTAGCGCTCCAGCGTGACCCTGGCGCTATCGAGCTGCGCTTCGTTGCGTTGGCGCGTGCCGGACGCCTGCATCAGCGCCATCTCGAACGGGCGCGGATCGATGGTGGCCATCACCTGCCCGGCCTTGACCAGCTGCCCTTCGCTGAAGTGGATTTTTTGCAGGATGCCGGATACCTGCGGGCGCACCGTGGCCGTGGCGGCTGCGGTGACGGTGCCGAGGGCGTCGAGAATCACCGGGATATCGGTGCGCTCGGCGGTGGCCACGCCGACCGTGGTCGCCATGCCGCCGCCGCGTCCACCACGGCCGCCGCCACCGCCGCCACCACCACCACCGGGACCACCGGGGCCGGACGCCGCGCCCGGCGCGCCGCCAGGACCGCCGGCGGGGCTCTGGTGGGTCAGGTACCAGGCCAGGCCGCCCAGTCCGGCCATGGCGAGCACGGCGATCGCGCTACCGATGAACTTGGCGCGACGGCTGCGCCGTGGCTGGGAAGGTGATGGGCTCATGCTTTTCCTTGTCTTGAGTGCAACGATTATTGAAGGAACTCTAGCACGGACCAGGCGCGCGGCATGTTTCGGGGGACACCGCAGCGGGCCCCCGGACGGGGCGATTCATGCACGGTAAGGACATGCGCAAGCCGCCGCCCGGCACGAATGCCTGGCGGACGATGGCTTGTCATAGGGAGAGGAGCTAGCGCGGGCGACTTTGTAACAGGCTACATGGCGTTACAAAATCGCTACAAATCGATGGTGCGGCGCGGATGGGCGGGACCTGCCCATCCGCGTACGGCGGCACGCTGTCAGGGCGCCGTGCACATGCAGTGCGTGATTGCCGAGAACGGCTTGCGGGCTTGGGTCATGTCGGACAGCCAGCCCAGTTCCTTGCTCACTTCAGCCACGGCGCTCGACGGCAGGCCGGTCGGCATCAGGCCCAGTTTGACCTCGATGTTGACCGCTTGCGCGGCGCTCGCGCCGAACATGGTCAGCACGCGTTCGAACGGCGGGATATCGCGCTCGATATACGCCACGCGGTAACCGTCGGCCAGCTTGGCGCGCCTGGCGGCCGATTTGAGCGCGTCGGTGTAGCTGCCGATGGTGTCGACCAGGCCGCGTTCCTTGGCCTGCACGCCGGTCCATACGCGGCCCTGCCCCACTTCGTCGATCTTGGGCTGGGTGGTCTTGCGCGCCGCGGCGGCCTTGGTGGTGAAGTCGCTGTAGATGTGGTTCACGCTGCTCTGGATCAGCTGGGCGAAGCGCGGGTCGAGCGGACGCATTGGATTGTAGGCGTCGGCCAGCCAGGTAGTGGTCACACCGGCGCTGTGGATGCCCAGTTTATCGACCACTTTTTCGGCCGTCGGCAGGATCGCGAACACGCCGATCGAACCGGTGATGGTGGCGCGGTCGGCGAACACTTCGTCGGACGCCATCGAAATCCAGTAGCCGCCCGATGCCGCCACGCTGCCCATCGACACCACCACCGGCTTGCCGGCGGCGCGGGTCAGTTCCAGCTCGCGCCGAATCAGTTCCGAACCGAAGGCGCTGCCGCCTGGCGAATCGACGCGCAGCACGACCGCCTTGATCTGCTTGTCCTCGCGCGCCTTGCGGATCAGGTTCGCGGTGGACAGGCCGCCGATGGCGCCCGCCGGCGCGTTGCCGTCGCTGATTTCACCGGCCGCCACGATCACGCCGACGCCGTCGCCCATCAGGGCCGGACGCATGCGCATCAGGTACTCGTCGAACGCGACCTGGCGAAAACTCTTGCCATCGTCGTCCGGGGCGCCGCGCGCGATCATCATGGCGCGAATTTCGTCGCGCGTTTTCAGGCCGTCGACCAGCTTGCTGGTCAGGGACAGCTTGCCGGTGTCGCCGCCCGCTTCTTCCATCAGGGCAGGCAGGTTCGCGATGCGCTGCGCAATCCAGCCGGCCGGCAGTTTGCGGTTCTTCTCGACGTCGGCGGTGTAGCCGGCCCACAGGGCGTTGTAGAGGAAGGCGTCGGCTTCGGCGGCCGCCGGCGACGGGCCGTTGCCGATGTACGGCTCGGCGAAGCTCTTGTAGGTACCGACCTTCATCAGGTTGACGGTGACGCCGACCTTGTCGAGCGCGTCGCGGTAGTAGTTGCGGTAACGGCCGAAGCCTTCGATCATGACCGCGCCCATCGGATGCAGATAGACCTGGCTGGCGTGCGAGGCGAGGCTGTACTGGCGCTGGTCGAAGGAGCTGCCCCAGGCGATGACGGGTTTGCCCGACGCCTTGACTCTCTCGATGGCCAGTCCGACTTCATTGAGCATGGCCAGGCCGGCGCCATCCATCTGGTCGAGCAGCAGCAGCACGCTGCTGATCTGCGGGTCCTTGGCCGCGTTATCGAGCACGGTGAGCACGTCGCGCAGCTGCACCGACTTGCGTACTTCGCCGGCGCCGACGTTGGCCATGAGCGCCTCGCGCACGTTGCCGCTGTGCTGCTCGACCAGACTGCCTTTGATTTCGACCACGAGCGCGGTTTTTTTTGCGATCGGCTTGATGCCGCCGCCGAAAATGGCCATCAGCAGAACCACGACGATGACCAGGAACAGCACGTTGAGCACGCCCCGGCGCGTGCTGTCGACCGCTCTCCAGAACACGCCGAAACCGCGGCGAAAGGAAGACAAGGGTTTGAATGACATCGGTACTCCGGCAGAAAATGAGGGGGTTGGTAAAGGCTAAACGTCTACTGTAAGCGAAATCGCCGGGTCCCGTCCGAAAATGCGGGGCGCGCCAGGGGCGGAAATTGCCCACAAGCCGGCAAACACCAATATGCCATTAATCATGAGCAACTCAAGCCCGAGGCGATAACTTCCCAACAGCAATGTTTGATTATATTCAAGGAAAGCGCACATGAGCGGGCCGCCGACGGCCGCCAGCGGCACCCAGCGGTCCCTGAGCACGCGCCGGGTCAGGATGCCGAAGGCGAACAGGCCAAGCAGCGGGCCGTAGGTGTAGCTGGCCACTTTCAGGATCACGCCGATCATGCTGGGACTGTCGACCCATTTGAAGGCCATCACCAGCACCAGGAACAGCAGCGCAAAACCGAGGTGGATTCGCTGGCGCCAGCGTACCTTGTCCCGCTCCGTCAGGTCTTGGCGGCGGGTCAGGCCAAGCAGGTCGATGCAGACCGTGGAGGTGAGCGCGGTGATGGCGCCGTCGGCGCTGGGGAACAGGGCCGAGATCAGCGCGATCAGGAAGACGATCTGCAGCGCCACCGGCAAGTGCCCCATGACGATGGCGGGGAACAGCTTGTCGCCGCTGGCGGCCACGCCTGCCAGCGGCGCGTACAGGTGCAGCAGGCCGCCCAGGAACATGAACAGCGACAGCACCACGACCAGGATCGCGGTGAGGCTGAGCAGGTTCTTTTGGGAGTCGCCCAGGGTCTTGACGGAGATCGTCTTTTGCATCATCTCTTGGTCCATGCCGGTCATGGTGAGGACGATGAAGGCGCCGGCCACGATTTGCTTGAGGTAGAAATTGGGGCTGTCGAACGAGGTGGTGAACACCCGCGCCAGGCCGCGCTCCTGCATCTGGGCCAGGCTCTGGCCGACCGACAGGTCCATCTGGCCGAGCAGGATGGCGATGCAGGCGAGCAGCCCGGCCAGCATGCAGCCCGTTTGCAGGGTATCGGTCCAGACGATGGTCTTCACGCCGCCCTGGTAGGTGTACATCAGGATCATGGCCAGGATCACCAGGGTGGTGAGCCAGAACGGCACACTAAGGCTGTCGAGGATGATGGCCTGCAAAATATTCACCACCAGGTACAGGCGCGCGGTGGCGCCCAACAGGCGCGAAAGGATGAAGAAGGAAGCGCCGCTCTGGTAGGCGCGCCGGCCGAGGCGCTGGTTCAGGTAATCGTAGATCGAGGTCAGTTTCAGGCGGTAGTACAGCGGCAGCAGGATGAACGCGACCGCGATGTAGCCGATCACGTAGCCGATCAGGATCTGCATGTAGCCGAAGCCGTCGCGTCCCACCGCGCCGGGCACGCTGATGAAGGTCACGCCGGACAGGGTGGTGCCGACCATGCCAAAGGCGACCAGCTTCCAGTTGCTGCTTTTATCACCGATGTAGAAGCTGTCGTTGGTGGCGTTGCGCGAGGTGGCCCAGGCTACGCCGAGCAGCAGGGCGAAGTAGGCGATGAGGATGCAAAGAAGTAAAGCCGGGGACATGGGATTTTCATGGAATGATCGAACCGGCAGCAATATACACCCAGCCGCGCCCGAGCATCGGACGCGGGCGCTTTACGGCATGGCCTCAACTGCGGGGAATCAGCTCGACGATGTTGGCCCGCACCTGAGCGCCATCGACCAGCAGTTCGGCCGCGCTGACGGGCAGGCTGAATCGGCGCGGGCCGGCGCTGCCGGGGTTCAGGTACAGCAGCGGGCCGCGCTGCTCGGCCAGCGGCCGGTGCGAGTGCCCGTACACCACTACCCTGACATCAGCGGGCAGCGCGGCCGCATCGAGATCGGCGATGTCGTGCAGCGCGTACAGGCGCACCGCGCCCACGGCAAGCATGGCGCTGTGCGGCACGGCGGCAGCCCAATCGCCCTTGTCGTTATTGCCGCGCACGACCGTCAGGGGCGCGATCGCGGCCAGTTCTGCCAGGATGGCGGCGTTGCCGATGTCGCCGCCATGGACGATAAAGTCGCTACCGGCGAGAAAAGCCAGGGCCTCGGGGCGCAGCAGGCCATGCGTGTCCGAAATGACGCCGATGCGCAGCAATCAGGCCCCCTTCCCCGCGACGCGGCGGAATGGGCCGATGCAGGCAGCGAACGACTCGGCGGCGCACATCACGAACAAGGAGCCGGACGGATGAAAACGAATGAAATTGGTGCCCGTGGCGCCGGTTTTCATGACCTTGCCCGCGCAATCGGGCTTGCCATTGACTTTGACGTTCTTGTCGACCAGCTTGTAGAAGCCGGCGGCGCTGGGCTTGGCGGGAATCTCGAACGTGCTTTCGGAGATCTCGGCCGCGCTGATCACGAGCGTGGTGCCGTCGCCGCGGAAGCGGTAGGTTTCGGAGCAGTGGCCGTCGGGCAGGGTCAGCTTCCAGACGCCGAGGATGGGATGGCTGGCCACCAGCGGTTCCCCGTGGACGGCGGACGCGAGCACGGCCAGTGACAGCGCAAGGGCGGTGAGCATACGCATGGCAGTCTTCCTTTTCGGGCGATCATGGCGACAGCTTGAAGTTTGCACCATTTTGCGATTGCGTGCAGAAGGCGGGATGTGATGCGCGGCGCGTGAAAGCGGCCATGCATACCAGATCGAGAATGTGACTTGAGAATCTGACGGGGACAGGGATGCTGGTGGGCGGTGGATTGACAAGGTCATCCACCGCCGAAGCACGTGGGAGCATGGCGCCCCCGCGCTGGTGCGGATTACTTGCTCTTCGCCGGCGCCTTCGGCTTGGCCGGACGGCGGCTGCGCGGGATCGCCTTGCGGGCTGGCTTGGCGGAGGCTTCCTCGCCGGCCGGCAGCTCAAGCGCCACCGGTTCGGGTTCCGGTTCCGGTTCCGGCTCTGGCGCCACGTCGGCCTGCTTGGCCGCCTTTTTCGCCGCAGGCTTGCGCGCGGGGCGGCGTTTTTCCTGAACTGGCGGCGCCAAGGTCACTTCCGCTTCGGACGGCTGCTCCTCTTCCTCGATCTGCGGGACCGGGTCGTACCAGGCCGGAGCGGCTGCAACCGGCTCCGCCGCTTCGGCGACGCTGGCCTCGGCCACCGGCTCGTTGCGGTTGCGGCCTCCGCGGCCACGACGGCGCGACGACTCGGGAACCACCGGCGCCGCATCCGGCGTTTCCGGCTGCGGGTCGTACCAAGCCGGCACGCTCGCTACCGGCTCGGCGTCCAGCGCTTGCGCGACGTCTTCCTCCGCCTCCAGCACCTCCGGCGCGGCCGCTTCGACCGTGTCGTTGCGGTTGCGTCCACCGCGACCGCGGCCGCGACGCGACGATTCCGGCTTGGCCGCCGCTTCTTCGCTTACCTCGGCTGCCTCGGGCGCGTCCTGCACGGCCGGCGCTTGCAGCTCCACCGCGTGCGCATGGTTGTTGTTGGCGGCATTGCTGCTGCGGTAAACGTAGGCGCCGGATTTTTCGTCACGGCCGAATTCGAGCATGCCACGGTTCTGCGCTTCTTCCAGCAGGTTGCCGAAGGTACGGAAGCCGTAGTAGGTTTCGTTGAAATCGGGACGGCGGCGCTTGAGCGTGTCTTTCAACAGCGACGCCCAGATCTTGCCGCTGTCGCCGCGCTCGGACACCAGCGCATCGAACATTTCGACCACCAGGTCGATCGCCTGCGCCTTGCGCGCTTCGAGTTCTTCCTTGCGGCGGTTGCCTTCATCGGGCGAGCGCTTCGGCTGCGGCTGCACCTTGCGCTCGTCGCGCTTGGCGGCCGCGCGCTTGACTTCGCGCACCAGGTCATCGTAGAAAATGAATTCGTCGCAGTTCGCCACCAGCAGGTCCGAGGTGGACTGCTTCACGCCCACGCCGATCACCTGCTTGGCGTTTTCGCGCAGCTTGGAAACGAGCGGCGAAAAATCGGAGTCGCCGCTGATGATGACGAAGGTGTTGACGTGCGATTTGGTGTAGCACAGGTCGAGCGCATCGACCACCAGGCGGATGTCGGCCGAGTTCTTGCCGGACTGGCGCACATGGGGAATCTCGATCAGCTCGAAGTTCGCTTCATGCATGGTGGCCTTGAAGCCCTTGTAGCGCTCCCAGTCGCAGTACGCCTTCTTGACCACGATGCTGCCCTTGAGCAGAAGCCGTTCGAGGACCGGCTTGATATCGAATTTTTCGTAGTTCGCGTCGCGCACGCCGAGTGCGACGTTCTCGAAGTCGCAAAACACCGCCATGCTGATATTGTCTGAGGATGAAGCCATAGGATCTGTTCTCTAATGATGGTTTTGCCAAGCTGATCTTGGATTATACGCAACAACCCGATATGGGCAATTACTGCCAGCTGTCGGGTGTGGCGCGCGCGCTGTAGCCGGAGACGAAGCGGATGGCCGCGCCGGTGGACGGGTCGTACACATGGCGCTCCACGCGGCCGATGTCGGCGCCGTACACATGGATGCTGACCGAGACCGCCCCCGGGCTGGCATTCGATACGCGGTGGATATCGCCCACGCGCGGCGACACGATGTCGATGGCGCCCGCCGCCAGATGGTGCTCGCCGAGGGCCGCCAGCGGGCCGGCCCCCGAGGCAGGCGCGAACTCCTCGCACCGTTCGGCGCCGCGCAGCACGCCGACCATGCCCCAGACGGTGTGGTCGTGCACCGGCGTGGCCTGGCCGGGGCCCCACACGAAACTGACCACCGAGAAGCGTTCGAGCGGGTCGCAATGAAGCAGGTATTGCTGATAGCGGTCGGGGTGAGGCTGGGCGAAGGCGGACGGCAGCCAATCGTCATGCGTGACCAGATCGGCGAGCAGCACCCTGCCCTGCTCAAGCATGCGGGTTTCGTCGTGCGCCGCCGCATCGGCAAGGCTGGTAAAGGCGTGCACGAAGTCGCGCAGGCGGGCGGGATTGTTCATCGCTTCAGCTCCATGGTGTTCCTTCGCGCAGGGCGGGTGCAGCGAATATAACATTGTCCTTGCGCTTGACGCGACCGGGCGCCGCTGTCACACTTCGGTTTCCATTCACTTCCACAGGAGACTACACCATGCAAACGAATGATATTGCCCTCCTGTCGGCTGCCTGATCCCGCCACAACCCGCCTGCCTGCTGTACTTCCTGACTGAGCATCGTGTGTTGATGCGCGCCTGATCGCGCGCCGACCTCCGTTTTCCTTTGCCTGCGTGCTGTTGCGCGCGGCTTGTGCCCGCGCGCGTCGCGGGCTTGACGAATCCGGGAACACCTTCTCACCATGATCCACATCGATTTTGAATCACTGCGCACTATCGGGCTGACGCAATCGGTCGCCAGCCAACTGGCCACCATCAACGAACTGGCCGAGGGCACGCGCCTGGCGCGCGTCACCGAAATCCACCGCGACTGGGCCATCATCCACGACGGCGCCTTGGAGTCGCGCGCGCGCTCGCTCAACAGGCTGGTCCAGTCGCTGCAGGCCGGCGACACTGCGCTGGCCGTGGGCGACTGGGTACTGGTCGAAACCCACGCCCACGACGAACAATGGCTGTCCGAACGGCTGCCGCCGGTCACCCACCTCGCGCGCCGCACCAGCGACGGGCGCCGCCAGTCACTGGCCAGCAACGTCGACACCGCGCTGCTGGTCATGGGCCTGGACCACGACTTCAACCTGCGCCGGCTCGAACGCTACCTGGCGCTGGCCGAATCGTCCGGCGTCGAGCCGGTGGTGGTGCTGACCAAGGCCGATATCGGCGTTGACGTCGAGGACCGCATGCGCCAGCTCACGGAGCGCCTGCCGCGCCGGGTGCAGGCGTTCGCACTCAACGCCCTGGGCGATGAACCTGCGCGCGTGCTGGCACCCTGGCTGGCGCCGGGGCAGACGCTGATCCTGCTCGGCACCTCCGGCGCGGGCAAGTCGACCCTGACCAATGCGCTGTCATCGAGCAGCCAGGAAACCGGCGGCGTGCGGCGCGGCGACAACCGCGGGCGCCACACCACCACCGCGCGTTCGCTGCACCAGTGCCCTAGCGGCGCCTGCATCATCGACACTCCCGGCCTGCGCTCGTGGCAGCCGGACGCCGACGAGGAAGCGCTGGCGGCCAGCTTCGATGACATTGGCGAACTGGCGCGGCATTGCCAGTTCCGCGATTGTGCGCATGAAGAAGAACCCGGCTGCGCGGTGCGCGGCGCGGTCGATCCGGACCGTTTGCTGAACTACCGCAAGCTGCTGCGCGATGCCCGCCGCAGCCAGCAAACGCCGCTGGAGCGCATCGCCGACCGCAACAAGTGGAAGGTGATCATCAAGGCGCATCACGCCAAGGAACGGCAACGCTAAGGTGTCTGCCTAAGGTATCTGCGGCCCGACCCGCTGCTCGACTTTGGCACGCTCGATGAAACGGTCGACGTCTTCGTCGAGCAGCAGGCCCTGGTCGCGCAGCGCCCTGGCGGCGAGCGCCACCGCCTTGGCGTATTCCAGCCGCGTCGGGTAGCGCTGCGACAGCGCGCGGCGCGGATCGCCGGGGCGCGGCAAGGCCGCCAACGGCACCGACAAGCCATTGAGGCCGCATAACTGGCCTTCCGCAAAGCCGCCACGGCGCAGGTTCCAGCCGGCGTAGGTGGCCAGCGGCACCTCCACATCGGGCAGGCGGATGCCTGCGATATCGTGGCCGTCCACATCGGCCATCGGCACCAGCACCTGATAGCGCTTGTCCGCCGCCGGCTTGGGCGGCAGGCCGGCGTAATCGACCACCGTCAACTCGTTCAACCCTTCCGGATAGCTCACGCCGAGCGCGCGCAGGTCGGGAAAGCCGACCGCATCGCGCTGCGGCGCCACCAGCATGGCGTTGCCGATGCGCGGATAGCGGCTATCCGGCGGCTCCTTGCCGCCGTGCGCCCACGCCACCAGATGATCGAGCAGCACGCGCACGGCAGGCCCCTGCTGCGCCGTATTATTGGTCCATTTGCAGACGCCGACCGTCGCCCGGTTCGCCGTCATGTGCTGGGTCGACGCCATCAGATAGGCGCGCACGCCGGCCGGTAGCGGGATATCCTTGCCGGCGCCGTCGCTCACCACCAGCGAGGCGCGCCCCTGCCAGAATTCGGTGCTGCTGTCGACGTGCATCAGCTTCGGGCAGCTGGCGTTGGCCTGGCAGCGCGCGAAGATGCCGTCGGTGGCGCCGCTCACCGGATCGGTGGTGACCGCGTAACTGAACGGGAACTGGTCGCCGTAGCTCCAGTGGTTCAGGTGCTGGGTGGAGTAGCGTTCCGGCCGGCCGAAGCGGCGGTTGACGAAGCTCTTGCGGCTGCCGGCGATGAGCGGCATTGCGCCGTCGAACACCTTGCCGCCGCGCGGATCGGCGTTGAAACCCTGCCAGATCAGGTCCCGCAGAAAGCGCCCCGACTGCGACACGCCCATGGCCAGGGTGACGTCCGGTTTGATGTCGGCCAGCGGATTGGGCTGGCCGGCGCCGTCGGTCAGGCCGGATTTGAGGTGGCTGGCGACGTCGCGCAGCGCCGCCATGCCCAGGCCCATCACCACCGGGTCGACCGCCTCGTACTGGAACTGGTAGACCGCGCCGGCGTCGAACCCGCGCGGGCGGGTGATTTCGATCCGCGTGGGACTCGCGTAATGCCACGCGCTGGCCGGCAGGATCGAAGGCGCGGCGGTAGCGTGGGCGCGCACGCTCAGCACCGCCCCCGCCTGGCCGGTGGACGCCGCCGGATATGCCAGGTCGATGACGCCGGTGGGTTTGATGTCGTCGAAGATCTTCTCTTCGACACTCTGGCCGGTGATCGGCTGGCCGTCCGCGCGCGCGATGGGAAAGGCGGTTCCGGCCACGTCGCCGTTGGCCGCGATGGCGATATCGCCCTGCCAGCCGATCCACGCCAAGGTATGCCCGCGCCGCATCAGGAAGCCGTTGCCCGTGTCGCTTGCGCCAGCCTCGTTGACCATCTGGAGCGCCAGTTTGCCGCCACGGTTGGGAATGTCGAGCAGGAGCACGCGCGAAGCACGCGCCGGGTCGCGCGGACGCAGGACGATCACGTCGGTGTCGTATTTGACCCAGCCGCCGGTGGTGGGCGCCTTGTCGAGGTCGACGATGGCGCGGTTGGCCGGGTGACGCGGGTCGATGCGCATGTGCGCGACGGCGACGATTTTCTCGTAGGCGCCGGCGTCGTCGAAGACCTTGCCGTCAAAGGCGGGGCCGCGGCTGACGATTTCCAGGCGCTCGACTTGCGCGGCCGGGGAGCCCAGGCCGCCGGGCGCGGCGCAGGAGGCCAGCAGGGTGAGCGTGAGAAGGCAGGACAGACGGCGCAGGCAGGTCAATTGTTGGCTCCTTGTGATGAGCCAGACGATAGCATGACAGGCAGTGTCAGGCAAAGACTAGCGGGCGGTGGGCCGCCGCGCCGGCGCTCACGCCGTCGGCGGCGCGGCGGCCCAGGTGGCGTTGTGCCACATGCGCGCCGCGTCGTCGCCGGCGGCGAACACGCCGGGCACGCCGGTTTGCTGGAACTCATTGGTGCGCACGTATAGTCCGGGCGGGCCTTCCTCGACCACGAGGCGGCGCGGTTTTTGCTAAAGTAGCGGCATCATGAAACCAGAACACCTCCAGCTGCTGCTGACCCGTGAAATGCCGTACGGTAAATACAAAGGCCGTGTCATCGCCGACCTGCCCGGCCACTATCTTGGCTGGTTCGCGCGCGAAGGTTTTCCGCGCGGCGAGATCGGCGAGTTGCTCGCGCTGATGTACGAACTCGATCACAACGACTTGCGCAGCCTGCTCGATCCCTTGCGCGGACGCCGCTGATCCGTACCTTGGCGCTCAGGAGACGGGCGCCCCGTGCCGGCGCGCCTGATGGGCGCCTGCCGCCTCGACCACGCGCCGGAAAAACGTGAGCAGTTCAGGCACATGGGCGTCGAAGGTGAACTGCGCGCGCTGCGACCACGCCTGTTCGCGCAGCGCATCCATGCGTGGGCGGTCGCGCAGCAAGGCGCCCAGGTGGGCGATCGAATCGTAGAACAGGCCAGTGCCGAGCCGGCGCGACAGCGACTGCGTGGCGACGATGGCGCCTTCGTTATTGCGCTGGATCATGGGCAGGCCGGCCGCCGCCAGGGTCGCCATGCGCGCCGGATAATTCAGGTCGTCCCAGTTGGCGCGCCGCAGTTCGCCCCCATTCGTGCTGGCGAAGGCGTGCAGCCAGCCGGCATCGTAGCGCGAGAATTCTTCCACCCAGCGCGACTGGTCGACATTGGCGTGCAGGTGCAGATGGCGTGGCGCGAGCTTGCGCGCATCGGCTATCCATTGGCGCCACTGGCCCTGCGTGAAGTCGCCGTAGAAATGCAGATGGATGCCCTGGGCGGCCAGTTCGCCCACGGTGTGGGGATGCAGGCCGATGGGACGGCCCGGAACCACGGTGTGGCATTCGCCCTCGCCCACGGCGGACAGCAAGGGTGTGCGCGCCTCGCCAAACCAGCTCGCCTTGGGCAGGTCGCCATCGAGCACATGGCAGGGCTTGGACGTGGACAAACCCGGCAACACGGTATCGAACCAGTCGCGCATTTCCGGGCTGCTGAAGATGCAGCCATCGGCCAGTTCGAACAGCTCCAGCAGTTGCGGCCACGTGCCTTTTTCGAGACAGATGAAGGGGCCTTCCTTGAAGTGCCACACGAAGGGCACGCCCGGCGGGGCCAGCATCAGCTGGTGGCAAAACGGCACCGCCTGCCAATTGAGCTGGGCGTGGATGACGTCCGGCCGCAGTTGCGCGACCGCCTCGCGCCAGCGGCCGAAGGGCAGCTCGCGCACATGCCCGAACGGCAGCGGCCCGACCGTGTTGTACCAGTACGGCGCGCGCATCCACAGTCCGTGCAAGGTGTGGCCGCGCTCTTCCAGCGCCAGCACGCGGTCGGCGTTGTAGGCCAGTTCGCCGGCCAGCAGGATGTTCAAGCCATCGGCCGCCGCCGGCGTGGGCGGCCGCGCGCGCATGGCGCGGTACTGCGCCACCTCGTCGATCAGGTTGCCGACGGTGGTGTGAAAGCGCAGCGGCTCGCGCACCCGGTAATGCTGGCGGAACGGGTTGATGCCGCCCTCCGGTTCCTGCATCAGCTTGTGGCGCTGGGCCGGGTGGCTGGTCCATTCGCAGGTGACCCGGCCGCTGCCGGTGAACGATCCTTGCGTGCGCAGGCGCGACCAGAACAGGCGTTCGAGGTCGTCCGATTCGAGCTCGTCGCGGTCGGCCCAGCGCAGCTCGCTCCTGCGGTACATGCACTGGACCAGCTGCAGCGCGGTGCCGGGGATCAGGCCATCGGCCTCGCGGTTGTAATGGTGGCGCGCACCGGCGTAAGCAAGCGCGGCGCCGGGATGGGCGTGCAAGGTCGCGCACAGCGAGGCCAGATGGTCGCGGTAGAACACATCGTCGCTGGGCAGGCAGGCGATCAGCGGCGCGCGCGCCAGGTCCAGCGCGCAGTTCAGGGCGTTGCCCAGGCCCGTGTTATGCGGCAGGCGCCGGTAGCGTATGCGCGGATCAGGCAGGAAGCTTGCGACCACGCCGCCCGTGTCGTCGGGCGAGCCGTCGTCGATGACGATGGCTTCCCAGGCGTCAAGGGATTGGGCCAGCAGGCTGTCGAGCGCGCGCCGGATGAAGTGGCACTGGCCGTAGGTCGGCATCAGCACACTGACCTGCGGTTCGGTGGGGAAAGGGGTAGTCACGGCGAACTCTTCAAAGGGTGGTTGACCTGAGAAGGAAGCATGCGCGGAAAATGCGGGCCTTGTTTGATGCTGAACAGAGGTGCGCGCGATTCGTGTTCCGGCAGCGCTCTGGCGCCTCAGCGGCTCACCATCAGCCGTTTCGCTTCGCGCTGCATGTGGGCAAAGTCATCGGCGCACACGGCTTGGCTGAACAGGTAGCCTTGCAGCTGGTCGCAGCCGAGGTCGCGCAAGAAGGCCATCTGCTCAGGTGTCTCGACGCCTTCGGCCACGATTTCCTGGCGCAATTGCTGGGCCATGGTCACGATCGCGCGGGCAATGGCGCAATCGTTTTCTTCGTACGGCAGGCCGATCACGAAGGAGCGGTCGATCTTGAGCGTGCTGATCGGAAATTTCTTCAGGTAGGCCAGGCTGGAGTAGCCGGTGCCGAAGTCGTCCAGCGCCAGCGCCAGGCCCATGGCCACCAGTTCGTTCATGATCGTGATGACGGCATCGGTGCCGCGCACCAGCAGGCTCTCGGTAATTTCCAGCATGATCTGGGCCGGTTCCACCTTGTGCTGGTCGAGCACCGCGCTCACGCGCGCCGGCAGGGTGCGGTCGAACTGGCGCGCCGAGACGTTGATCGCGATCGGCGGCATGGACAGCCCGGCGTCGTCCCAGGCGCGGATCTGGCGGCACGCTTCATTCATGACCCAGTTGCCGATATCGAAAATCAGGCCAGTCTCCTCGGCCAGCGGAATGAACACGCCCGGCGAGACCATGCCGCGCTCCGGATGGCGCCAGCGGATCAGCGCCTCGGCGCCCACGATGCGGCCGCTGCGCAGGCTCACCTTGGGCTGGTAATGCAGCTCGAACTGGTTTCCGGCCAGGGCCTCGCGCAGCTCCGTCTCCAGGCGCAGGCGCTCGCGCGCGCGCTGGTCCATCTCGTCGCGGTAGAACAGGAAGCCGCCGGCGCCGGATTCGCCGGCCTTGGCCAGCGCCACCTCGGCAAAGCGCAGCAGCGAGGCGGTATCCATGCTGTCGTCGAGGTATAGCGCGATGCCGATATTGGCGCTCACCTGCAAGCCATGGCCGGCCACCGCCAGCGGCGCGGACAGGGTTGCCAGCAGCTTTTGCGCGACGATGCCGGCGTGCTCGCGCTGGCCGATGCTGGGCAGGGCAATGGCGAATTTGCTGCCGTCGATGCGCGCCAGGATGTCCGGCTCGCGCAGCACGCTGCGGAACTGGCGCCCCACCATGCAAAGGACTTCGCTGGCCACGTCGTGGCCGAGCGTGTCGCTGATGGCACCGATGCGGTTTACTTCGACCACCATCAGCGCGCCGTACTCGTTGCCGCGCCGCGCTTCATTCAGCACTTGCCCGACCAGGTGATTGAACAAGGTGCGGTTCGGCAGGCCGGTCAGGTTGTCGTAGTTGGCCATGCGCTGCATGCGCGCTTCGGCGTCCTTGTGCACGCTGATGTCGGAAAACAGCGAGAACGTATGCGTGATCCTGCCCCCGGCATTGCGCACCACGCTGATGGTGACCGATTGCGGAAACAGCTCGCCGTTTTTGCGCTTGCCGACAATCTCGCCGCGGAACGGGCCATTGCCCTGCATGGCGGCGCGCACCTTGGCGCGAAACTCGGCATCGTGCACGCCGGAGCGCAGCAGATCGGGGGTCTGGCCGATCGATTCGGCCGCCGAGTAGCCGGTGATGCGGGTGAATGAACTGTTGATCGAGACGATGCGCTCGCTGGCGTCGGTAATGAGCACGCCCTGGTCGCTGTCTTCGATGATGCGCGCATACAGGCGGATCTTGTCTTCCTCGGTCAGGTGCTGGGCCAGCGGCGAGAGGTGCACCAGCATGCCGATCGCTTCACCGTCGTCGTCATGGATCAGCGACAGCGCCAGGCGCACCCAGATCACGTCCCCGCTCTTGCGGCGGCGCTTGACTTCGACCAGGCAGCTGCCGTGTTCGAGGAACAGTTCGGCGATGCCGGGGTCTGTTTCATCGCTGTCGTCGGCGTACAGGAACAGCACGTGCTGGCCGATCGCTTCCTCGCTGGTGTAGCCGAACACCGCTTCGGCGCCGCGGTTCCAGCTGGTGAGGTAGCCCGACAAATCGAGCACGATCACCGGTTCGTCGGACGCTTCGTAGGTGTCGGCGTGGTGCCGCAGCAGGCGCCGCGCCGGCGGTTGCTGCGCCTCTTTCGCCAGCAGCAGCTCGGCTTCGAGCCGCACCAGCATCTGGGTCAGCGCACTGCCCTCCATGGCGCGCGCGGTGCGCACCAGGTCCAGGCTGCGGTCGAGGGCCGATTCAGCCATGATGACGCGCGCCGCTGTCGCGCAGCGCGCCCAGCATCCAGTGGTTCGCTTCGATGATGGCGCCGTTGAAGTCGCACGGCGTCATTTGCAAGGTGCCGATGCGCACAGCCAGTGCATCGGGTTCGCCCCGTTCGGCGCATTCGACCAGGTCCAGCAGCGCACCCAGTTCACCGTCGCGGCGCAGCAGCGCGCCCTGCACCGCGTCGCTGATCGAGAGCGGCGCCAGGATGGCGGGCAGCGGCATGCCGAACAGGACGCCGAGCAGCGAAAACATCCCGGTCATGAAGGCTTGCTCCTGGGTGAGCTTGTCCAGGCCGCGCGTGCGCGCCAGCAGTTCGAGCGCGCGCGCCCGCACCGACACGCGCGCCAGCAGCATGGGCGAGCGGATGTCATCCTTATTCGCGGCGAACAGCATCAGATTGAGCCAGCGGCGCAGTTGCTGGCGCCCGAGGATCAGCAGCGCCTGGCCGAAGCTGGTGATACGCCGCACCACGCCCATGCCGAGGGAATTCACAAGGCGCAGCAGCTGGTACGACAGGGTCGGGTCGAGCCGCAGCAGCGCTTCGATTTCGTGGGTGTCGGCGTCGGCGGCGACCAGTTGCACCAGTTGCAGGGCGAGGGAGCGCGATGCCGCCTGGCGGGCCGGCTCCTTGGCCGGCGCGGCCATGCACCAGTCGCCGTTGATCCAGCGCGCTTCGGGAGGCAGCAGCGCGGCGCTCAGGCGCTCGTCGGCGCGAAACAGGCTGGGCGCGGCCAGTTCGGTCCAACCCAGGTCGCGCAGCAAGCCCGCCAGCCGGGCATCCAGGCCGCTCCGGTACAGGCAGGGAAATTCCTGGCACAGGGCACCGAGCGCGGCCACCACAGCCGGCGCCGCGGCGCCATCGTCCGCTGCCGCGGCAGCCTCGATCAGCAGGCCGGACGGCACGCCGCGGCGGTCCGCTAATACGCGAAGAACAAGGAGTGGCGCCGGGCTCGAGCAGTTCATGGGGATCGAGGAGGTGGGTAACAGTGAAGGCCATGGTACCCCCGAGTTATTTACCCTCACCAACGTTTCGATCAAGAACTAAGGTGATACAAGGAAAAAATATCAGGTGTTTCAGGCTGCTGTTGCTAATCCGCCCGGCGCGAATCCGGCCAGTTGCGCGAACAGGCCGGGGCGCTGCATGCGCTCGCGCCACCAGCGCAGGGCAGCGCCCTCCTCGCCCACGCGCCAGGCCAGGTAAAAGGTTTCGGCGGCGCGCATTTCCTCGACCTGTTTTTCGATCAACAAGCCGCGTTCGATGGCCGGGCGCGCGCAGGCTTCGGGCAGAAAGCCGAAGCCCAGGCCGGCGACCTGCAAATCGTATTTGGCCTGCATGGTGGGCACGGTCAGCGCGTCTTGCCCCAGCAGCAGGCCGACCGTGCGCGCGGCCATGTTGCGCGCCGAATCGGCCACCACGATGGCGCGGTGGTTCTGCAACTGGCTGCGCCCGAGCGGCTCGGGCAGGGCGGCCAGCGGATGGCCGGGCGCGACGGCGAACACGAAGGGCATCGAGCCGATCGCGCGCGCCACGTAGCCGCCGCCGGCCGGACCGTCGCCGGCCACGCCGACCAGCAGGTCGACCCGGCGGTCGAGCAAGGCTTCCCACGGACCGGACAGGGTTTCCTGCACGATGCGCAGGCGGGTCTGCTGGGCCACGTCATAGAACGCGCGGATATCGTCTTGCAGCGCCAGCGCGGAAAATAGTGAATCCATGCCGATGCCCAGTTCGGTTTCCCAGCCGGAGGCGACCCGGCGCACGCGGTGCTCGAGGTCGTGCGCGGCCTTGAGCAGGTAGCGCCCTTCGGTGAGCAGTTCGCGCCCGGCCGGGGTGAGCAGGATGCGCGGGCCGTTGCGCTCGAACACCTGCACCCCCAGGTCTTCCTCCAGCTTGGCGACCGTGTAGGAAATGGTCGAGGGTACCCGGTGCAACTCTTGCCCCGCCTTGGAGAAGGAACCGCGGCGGTCGATGGCATCAATGATCAGCAGCGCTTCCAGGCTCAGTTTTAACATTCGATTTTTTCGATCATAGAGGACGAAATTTTCCGTTTTTTGATTCGCCGGACGACGCCTATACTAGCTTCATCGATGCAGTGAAACAGAAATCCACCGACAACGTGGATCGAAATTATTGCACATTAACCTTTAAGAAACGGAGCATATCATGTTGGAAATTCGTCAAGGCGCAGAACGTGGCAACGCCAACCATGGCTGGCTGCAATCCAAACATACGTTTTCTTTCGGCCATTATCACGATCCGAAACACACGGGTTTCGGCCCGCTGCTGGTGATCAACGAAGACAAGGTAGCGCCTTCGCAAGGTTTTGGCACCCACGGCCACCGCGACATGGAGATTATTTCCTACGTGCTGGAAGGGGCGCTGGAACACAAGGACAGCATGGGGACCGGCTCGGTGTTGCACTATGGCGATGTGCAGCGGATGAGCGCGGGGACCGGCGTGCGGCACAGCGAGTTCAACGGCTCGGCGACGGAACCGGTGCACTTTCTGCAAATCTGGATCCAGCCGAACGTGACGGGCATCGCCCCGAGCTACGAGGAAAAGCACTTCACGCCGGAGAGCAAAATCGGCCAGCTGCGCCTGATTGCGTCGAGCGATGGACGCCAGGATTCGGTGCTGATCCACCAGGATGGCGCGATTTATGCGGGTATTCTGAATGGCGGCGCGGCGCTCGAGCACCCGCTGGCGCAGGGGCGCACCGGCTATGTGCACCTGATTCGCGGGTCGCTGACGGTCAACGGGATGCGGCTTAACGGCGGTGACGCCATGAAATTGACGCAGGAGAGCGCGGTCAGGATCGAGCACGCCGAGGCGGCCGAAGTGCTGCTGTTCGACTTGCCGTATTAAACCGAGGCCACGGGGGTGCGGCATGGCGCGCACCCGTGGCCCGGCGCAGCGCGCTGGAGCATGGTTATCAGATGCATATGGCCAAACCGATGCAAGCGGCGCAACTGTCAGCCGTGCTGTCAGGCCTTCTTTCCTGAAAAAGCAACACCTGACATGCAGCGCCGGCGAACACCCCGGACGGATGACGCCGCCATGGTATCGTTTTAGACAATGCCACCCGCTAGCGCTGCCGACTTGCCAATTCAATCACTGAATTAGTATATTTTGCCGAACCCATGAAAGTCCGCTCCCATATTGCCTTGCTGGTGGCCGCCATTCTGGTGCCGATCGTGCTGCTCTCCATCGTGGCGATTTCGGTCCTGCTCGCCGCCGAGCGCAAGGCCGCGCTCAGGGGCATGGAGGAGCTCGCCCGCACGACCGTGCTGATCATGGACCAGGAGATGTTGGTCGCCAGGGCAACCGCACAGGCCCTGGCCACGTCGCGCAGCCTAGCGCGCGGCGACTTCGCCGATTTTTACGAGCAGGCGCAAAGGGCCAATGCCGGCCATGCCATGCAGACCGCCTTCATCGGCGAACAGGGCCAGCAGCTCTTCAATACCATCCGCCCCTACGGCGCCCCGATCGCACCACCGGCAGAGCTGGTGAAAGCGCGGGTCGCTGGTGTGTTCCAAGGCGGCGCCCCGGCCTACAGCAACCTGATCAAAGGCAGCGCCACCAAACAGTATGTCGTCAGCCTGGAGTATCCGGTCGTGATCGCGGACGGGCGACGGTTCCTGATCAGTCAGTGGCTGTTTTCAAGCAGGTTGAACGAGCTGCTGCCGGCGAAAAACATCCCAGCGTCATGGCTCATTTCCGTCTTCGACCGGCAAGGCATTACCATCGCCCGCAACAAGGGCGCGCAGCAGTATGTGGGGCAAGCGCCCAAGGCCAAAGTGCAGCGGGCGATCTTGGCGCGCCACGAAGGCATTTCGCGCAGCTACATTCGCGAAGGCACGGAAATGTACGGCGCCTGGGCGATTTCCCCCACGACCGGCTGGAGCGTCGGCATCGGCGTGCCGGTGGACGAAGTCGAGCATGCCGCCGTCAAATCGGTGGCCCTGACCGCGCTCGGCTTTGTCCTTACCATCGTCTCGGCCATCACCGGAGCCATCCTGTTCAGCCGGCGGCTGATAGGAGCGATCGACAAGGCCTCCCGCGCTGCCGAACTGATCGGGCAGCGCCAGATCCCGCCGCTGGAAACCTTGCCGGTTACAGAAATGAACCAGCTGCAAGTATCCCTGCACCAGGCCGGCAGCCTGCTCAGGGATAGCGAAGCCGAACGCAACGAACACCTTGCCGCGGCCCAGAGCGCGCGCGCGGCGGCTGAACAAGCCCAGGCTGTGGCGGAAGCGCAAAACCAAGCCAAGGATGAATTCCTGGCGATGCTGGGACACGAATTACGCAATCCACTCGCTGCGATCACCTCGGGTGTGACACTGTTGAGCATGCGGGGCACCGATGCAGCGCGGGCCGCCAAGGCGACCGCCATCATCGAGCGCCAGACCCGCCACCTGGTCCACCTGGTCGACGAGTTGCTCGACGCCCACCGCATCCTGAGCGGCAAGCTGACCCTGTCGAAAACCGCACTCGACCTGGCCGGGGCGGTGGAGTCCTGCCTGGCCGCGTTCGAGGCGCGCGGCGCCATGCGCAGCCACCGCATCACCTGCACCTTGGCGCCCCTGGTGATAGAAGCGGACCCGACCCGTCTCGAACAAATGGTCAGCAATCTGCTCGACAATGCATTGAAATATACGCCCGAAGGGGGACTCATCCACATAACGGTGGCCGCCGACGATAGCATGGCGGTCTTGTCGGTGGCCGACAGCGGGGTCGGCCTGTCCGAGGAACTGTTGCCGCATGTATTCGACGTCTTCGTTCAAGGCAAGGTCATCAACCGGTCGAAAGGCGGCTTGGGCATCGGGCTGGCGGTCGTCAATTCGCTCGCCAAACAGCATGACGCCATCTTGCTGGCCGAGAGCGCCGGCGCCGGCCTGGGCAGCACGTTCTCGATCCGTTTCCCGCTCGCCGCGGCGGCGCCCGCCACGCCGGCCGCCAGCCGGACCGGGAGCGCCGGGCACAAGGGCGCGATCCTGGTGATCGAGGACAATCGCGATGTACGTGAAATGATGTGCAGCCTGCTCACCGAGCTGGGCTTCCAGGTCTTGTCGGCCGAGAGCGGGAAACAAGGCATCCAAACAGCCGTGGCCATCCTGCCCGACGTGGCCCTGGTCGACATCGACCTGCCGGACATGTCCGGCTACGACATCGCGCGCACACTCAAAGGCGCGGCGCGGACCGAGGTCATCCGCCTTATTGCCGTGACAGGGTATGGACAGGAATCGGACCGCCGCGCTGCATTGTCCAGCGGGTTCGACGGCCATTTGAAAAAGCCGGTGCGCATCGAGGATGTGCTCGCCGCGATCGGCCCGCTGCCAGGGCGCTAAGGCCGGTGTGGATACCGGCACCGGACGTCGGCACCGGTGCCGCGGCCCTAGCTGGCCACCGCGCGCAGGCGCTTGGCCACATCGGCCATGCGGTAAGGCTTGGTGATCAGGTCGAACTGCCCGAGCGCGTCGCCGAAGCGCTCGCGCAGCGGGCCACTCATGTAGCCTGAAGTCAGCAGGATGTTAATCCCGGGCACAAGCTCCCTGGCCGCTTGCGCCAGTGCCACGCCGTCCATGTCGGGCATCACCACATCGGTAAACAACACCTTGATATCGGCATGCTGCTGCAACAGATGTATCGCTTCCGCCGCGCTGTTGGCGGCGATCGCCTCGTAACCGAGGCTTTGAAAGATGGCCACGGTCATGTCGAGCACATCGGGCTGGTCATCGACGATGAGTGCCTTGTCGAGACCTGCCGCTTCGGCTTCGGTCCCCGGTCGCGCGACCTGCTCCGGGAAATATAGGGAAATCGCGGTACCTTGTCCCGGCGCCGACTCGATGGTCACGTGTCCGCCGGACTGCTGCGTCAAGCCATACACCTGGCTCAGGCCCAGGCCGGTGCCCTTGCCCACCGCCTTGGTGGTGAAAAACGGTTCGAGCGCACGGCGGGCAACCTCTGGTGTCATGCCGGTGCCGTTATCGCGGACGGTTATGACCGCATACGGGCCGGAAGGGAGCTGATCGACTTGGTTCTCTTCAAGGAAGGCGTGGCGCGTTTCCAGGGAAATGGTGCCGCTTTCACCGACCGCGTCGCGCGCATTGATCACCAGGTTCAGGAGCGCCGCCTCGAACTGCGAGACATCGGTCAGGACTTTTCCCACCGGCCCCTTCCGAATCACGAAGCTGGCCGAGTTGGGCACTGCGCGCCGCAACACGGCTTCGAACGAGGCGATGATCTGGCTAACGTCGAGCACTTCGAGGGTCAGCGGCTGCTGGCGCGCGAATGCCAGCAATTGGCCGGTCAGCGCGGCGCCCTGCTGCGCGGCGCGCTCCATGCTGTCGATGATCTTGCGGTGCTGCCCGATATCGGCCGAGGTCGCGCGCATCAAGTCGATACCGCTGCAAATCACGTTCAACAGGTTATTAAAGTCGTGCGCGATACCGCCCGTCAGCTTGCCGATGGCTTCCAGCTTTTGCGATTGCGCCAGCGCTTCGCGGGTGCGTTCGAGCATCAGCGCCGCCTCGCGCCGCTCGGTGATATCGCGCGTGATCTTGGCAAAGCCAATGAGCCGCCTGGCCGAGTCGAAGACCGGATCGATCACCACGTGGGCCCAGAAGCGCGTGCCGTCGCCGCGCACGCGCCAGCCTTCGGTCTCGTAGCGGCCCTCGCGCTCGGCTGTGCCCAGCGCGATCTCGGGAATGCCGCTGCGCTTGTCCTCATCGGTGTAAAAGCGCGAAAAATGACTGCCTTTGACTTGGTCGAACTCGAGCCGCTTGATGCGCTTGGCGCCCTCGTTCCAGTTGGTGATCAGCCCCTCGGGCGACAACATATAGATGGCGTAGTCGGTCACGCTCTGCACCAGCAGCCGGAAGCGCTCTTCGCTGGCGTGCAGCGCTTCGGCGGTGCGGCGCGTTTCCGTGATATCGCGCGTGATCTTCGTGTATCCCAACAGCACGTCGTCGGCGCCGAAGATGGGATCGATCACGACGCTGGCCCAGAACAGGGTCCCGTCCTTGCGCACGCGCCAACCTTCATCCTCGAATTTGCCGGCGGTGCGCGCCAGATGCAGCGCCTTGAGCGGCACGCCGCGCGCCTTGTCCTCGGCCGTGTAAAAAGTTGAAAAGTGCTTGCCGATGATTTCATCCGGCTTGTAGCCCTTGAACAATTCCGCACCCGCGTTCCAGCTCACCACGTCGCCATCGGCCGAGAGCATGTAGATCGCGTAATCGGTGACCTTGGAAATGAACAGCTTCAGGCGGTCGGCCTCAAGATAGGATTGGGACATGGCAATTATATGTATAAAAACACAATTATACTCCGTTTTGTCCACCCTACATTTCCGCTTGGAACGTCAACGCCAGGGAGGGCGGCTCTCTTGCACGATACGTGAATGGCCAATTCGTGGCGCGCTCTAGCGCGGCGTTTAGAGCCCCTTCCCCAACGGCCGCCTGGGTTTTCCGCTACACTTGCGGCTACAGCAATAGATTTGAGAACAGGCCATGCCCTCCCCCGTCACTGAAGAACTCCTCGATTACACCACCTCGTGCGCCTTGCCCACTCCCTGGGCGCAGTTCACCTTGCACGCCTTTGTCGAGCACGCAACGGGCAAGGAGCACCTGGCGATGACCCTGGGCGACATCGGCAACGGCGAACCGGTGCTGGCGCGCGTGCATTCCGAATGCCTGACCGGCGACGTGCTATTTTCGCAACGCTGCGATTGCGGCGCCCAGCTCGAAGGCGCGCTCAAGCGCATCGCCGAGGAAGGCCGCGGCATCCTGCTCTACCTGCGCCAGGAAGGACGCGGCATCGGCCTGGTCAACAAGATGCGCGCCTACCGCCTGCAGGAAGCCGGTGCCGATACGGTCGAGGCCAACCTGGCCCTGGGCTTTCACGCCGACGCCCGCAATTACGAACTGTGCCAGCCGATGTTCGGCCATTTCGGCATCCACGCGCTGCGCCTGATGACCAACAATCCGCGCAAGATCGATGCCATGGAAAAACTCGGCGTCAAGGTCAGCGAACGGGTGCCGCTGCTGGTGAACCGCAACGCCTTCAATAACAGCTACCTGAACACCAAGGAAGCCAAGCTCGGCCACATGATGACCCCGCTCGCAGAGCCGGTCGCGCAGGACGGCGAACTGTAAGGGAAACCGAAAGGCGCGCAAATAAGCTAAGCTGGTGGCAAGATAGCGGAAACAGCTCTTGCCACCGAAGGATTGCATGAAATTTGTCAATGCCGCCGTGCTTGCTTATTGCTTCGCCGCCCATGCCATCGCGGCGACCGCGCCCGCGCCGCCACCGGCGCCGCGCCCTCCCCCCGCTCCCCTGACCATTCCCGCCGTCATTCCCCCGCCCGCCCCGGCCGTCATTCCACCCGGCGCCCAGCCCCCGGCCACCACCCCCGAAGTCGACGACAACGCCGCCCTGCCGCCGCCCTCCTCGGCCGCGCAAAAAGTGTATTCCGCCGCCAAGGGCGACCTGTTGCAAATCCGCATGCTGCTCAAGAATGGACGCAGCCAGTCGACCGTGGGCTCGGGCTTCATGGTCGGCACCAGCAACCTGGTGTTGACCAATTACCACGTGGTGTCGCAGATGGCGCTCGACCCGGACGTGTACGTGGGCGAATACATCGATACCGACGGCAAGAGCGGCCCGGTCGAGCTGCTGGCCGTGGACGTGCTGCACGACCTGGCGGTGGTGCGCATCAACCGCAACGGCAGCGGCTTTTTCAATATTCCCGAGAAACTGGTCAAGCTGACCCAGGGCCAGTATCTGTATTCGCTGGGCAATCCTCTCGACCTCGGCTTCGCCATTTCGGAAGGCTCGTACAACGGCATCATCACGCGCAGCTTTTACGACCAGTTGATGTTCACCGGCCCGATCAACTCGGGCATGAGCGGCGGGCCGAGCGTGACCGTGGCCGGCGACGTGGCCGGGGTAAACGTGTCGAAACGGCGCGATGGCGAATTGATCAGCTTCCTGGTGCCGGTGCGCTTTGCCCAGGAATTGCTGAAAAAAGTGGCGGCGCAGACCCGCACGCCCAAGGACTTCAATCCCCTGATCGGCCAGCAGTTGCTGGCCCACCAGCGCGGCATGATCGACCGCCTGCTCGATGCCCCGCTCTCGCTCAAGACCATGGGTCCGTACCAGGTACCGGTGCGCGAGTCGGATCAGGTGCGCTGCTGGGGGCGCTCCAACGTCAAGGCCGAAGCCACCTTCAATGCCGACACCATGGCGTGCGCGATGGAGTCCGCCATCTTCGTGTCGGACTCGCAGCAGACCGGGCACGTCTCGATGACGCACCAGTACGTGCGCTCGGCCATCCTGGACCCGGTCCGCTTCGCCGTGCTGGCCTCGACCCTGTTCAAGACCGATAACCTGGGCAGCACCAAGGACACGCGCCTGACCGGGCCGATGTGCACCGAAAAGTTCGTCAAGACCACATCGCTCCCGCTGCGCGCGGTGACCTGCGTGCGCGCCTACCGCAAGTTCGCGGGCCTGTACAACTTCACCCTGCTCACCGCCAGCACCGACGACGCCCGCGCCACCTTGCAGAGCCGTCTCGACGTCTCCGGCGTCTCGTACGAAAACGGCTTGCGCACCACGCGCGCCTTCCTCGAAGCGCTGGCGCGCGGGAACAAACCATGAACGCGCCCTACTTCATCGAAACCCTGGCGCGCAATGGCGACGTGCTGCACCGGCACCAGGTCGACAGCTTGCCGATCCGCTTCGGGCGCGGCTACGACAACGACTTCATTCTCGACGACGCCTTCGCCGCGCCGCGCCACGCCGTGCTCGAAGCGGGCGACGATGGTCAACCCGTGCTGCGTGACCTCGGCACCAAAAACGGCGTGGTCCACCTGGGCCGGCGCACCACCGGCCTGGTGCTGACCGGCGACACCGTGATCCGCATCGGCCACACCAGCCTGCGCGTGCGCGGGGCCGACTTTCCGGTCGGGCCGGAAATGGTCGACCGCACCATGCACGGCTGGGAAGGCGGCATTCCCGGCCTGGTCGGCCTGCTGCTGATCGGCGCCTTTGCGCTGTTTACCACGTGGCTGAGCGATACCCAGTCGTTCCAACTGATCCGCTACCTGCTCGGCCTGGCCTACGGCATCGGCGCCGGCCTCGTATGGGGCGGCGCGTGGGCCTTCGCCAACCGCCTGTTCGGCCGCCACGCGCGGCTCGGGCGCCATCTATTCATCTTCGGCTGCGGCCTGGCGGCGATCCTGGCCTACAAAATAGTGTCGAGCGCGGCGGCCTACGCATTCTCGCTCGAAGCGCTGACCGGCTACAGTGCGCACGTGGCCATCGCCATCGTGGCCGGCGTGATCTTCTTTCACCTGGGGACGGTCAAACCGCACCAGACCCGCCGCTTCGCCCTGGCCTGCCTGGTGCTGGCCCTGATCGGATCGGGCCTGACCCTGATCAGCAACCAGCAGCGCTACGGACGCATGGCGGACGAACTGTTCATGTCGGTGCTGATGCCGCCATCGACCCGCGTCAGTCCCGACCACAAGGTCGACGAATTCATGGGCGACGTCGCCTCCATGAAGGCCAGGCTCGATGCGGAACGCGCCAAGAAAATCAAGGGCGACGGCGGCGACGACGACTGATCCGCGAACTCAGGTTTTCCTGGCCATCAAGGGATGCAAGGTTTCGCCGCGCGCCAGCATGGCCGCATAGGTGGCGATGCGGCGCGCGCGCATGTCGGGCTTGACGGCGGTCTGGATGCGAAACAGTACCGCGTAACGGTTCTGCCCATTGAGGGTGGCGAAGAACTCGCGCGCGCCGGGGTGGGCATCGAAGGCCGCCTCCAGGTCGGGCGGTACCTGCGCCGCGCTGGCCGGTTCGTAGGCGGCGTCCCAGCGCCCATCCTGTTGCGCGCGCTCCACCTCGGCCAGGCCGGCCGGCTGCATCTTGCCCTCGGCGATGAAGCCGAGCGCCTTGTCGCGGTTCACCCTCGACCAGATGCTGCGCGCGGCGCGCGGCGTCCAGCGCTGCAGCCAGTGGTGCTGGTCCTCGCTGCGTTTCTGGCCGTCGATCCAGCCGAAACACAACGCCACTTCCAGCGCTTCCTGGTATGTCACGGTCGCTTGCGGCGCGCCCTTTTTCGCGTGGCGCAGCCATACGCCGCGCGAGCTGGCATGGTGTTCGGCCAGCCACTGCGCCCAGGCGGCCTGCGAGGCGAATGCGCGCGGGGTGTCGTCCGGCGCCGGTGCTGTCTTGGTCGTTTCTCCCACTTCGCTCCTCCGATTTTTTGACATGCGAGACAGAATACGCAATCATCAGCGCTTCGACCAGCCCCGCGTCATGCGCGCCAGCCCTATCATGCGACTTCAACGCTCCACCATCGTCATCGGCGTCGCCTGGCTGCTGTTCTGGGCGCTGATGGTATCGGTCGCCGTCGAGGATTACCTGCGCGATGGCGGAAAGGCGGTATGGCAGCCGGTGCTGTGGGAAAGCTCTTCGATGGTGGCCGCAACGGGCCTGCTGGCGCTCCAGCGCCGCCTCACGCGCAAATACGACGATCTGCTGGCGTCACCGTGGCACTGGTTCGGCCTGCAGGCGCTGTACCTGCCGATGTACTGGGTGGCTTTCGTGCCGATCGCGTTCGGTATCCGCCATGGCGTGTACGCGCTGGCCGGGGCGCACTACGAGCACGGAGCCTGGGGCGAGACCTTCTTTTACGAGTCGCTCAAATTGTCGGTGTTCGTCGGCTTGTTCACGGTCATCGTATTCGGCATCCTGTCGTACCAGGAGCTGCTGCAGGCGAAGCTGCGCGCCGAGAAAGCCCACGCCCTGCTGCGCGAGGCCCACCTGCAGCGCCTGCGCCAGCAGATGCAGCCGCATTTCCTGTTCAATGCGCTCAACACCATTTCATCCCTGATGCATACCGACGTGGCGCGCGCCGACGCCACCTTGATCCAGCTGGCTGACGTACTGCGCGCCACGCTCGACGTCGGCGAATTGCAAGTCGCGCCGCTGGCGACCGAACTGCGGCTGGTGCGCGGCTATGCGCGCGTGATGGAGGAACGCTACGCCGAACGCGTAGCCATCGCATGGCGCATCGACGACGATGCGCTGGCCTGCCCCGTGCCGGTGATGAGCATCCAGCCGCTGCTCGAAAATATCTTCAAGCATACCGTGGAGAAGCGCCGCGAGACCACCCATATCGTGGTCAAGGCCAGCCGCTGCGACGGCATGCTGGTGGTGACCCTGGATGACGACATCGGCACCCTGGCGCCCGATGCCCCGCCCGGGGTGGGCTTGTCCAACCTGCGCGAGCGCATGGCGGCCCTGTATGGCGAGCGCGCCAGCCTGGCCCTGTCGGCGCTGGCGCCAGGCGGCGTGCGCGCGGTGATGAGGGTGCCATGCGCATCCTGATCGTCGACGACGAGCGCCCTGCGCGCGACAAGCTGCGCAAGCTGCTGGAACAGGAAGCCGACGTCAAGGCCATCGCCGAAGCGCGTGACGGGGTCGACGCCATGCAGCAGATCGCGGCGTTCGCGCCGGACGCGCTGTTTTTGGATATCCAGATGCCCGAGGTGAGCGGCCTCGAACTGGCCGCCTCCCTGCCCGCGCCGGCGCCGCTGATCGTGTTCGCGACCGCGTTCGACGAATATGCCTTGAAGGCCTTCGACACCAATGCCATCGATTACCTGCTCAAGCCTTACGACCAGGCCCGTCTTCAGCGCGCCTTGGAGCGCCTGCGCGAACGCCTGCTGGCGCGGTCCGCGCAGCCGCTGCCGCCGTTCGCGGGCGAGCATGCGCTGCGCCAGTTGCTGGTGACCGAACGGGGCGTCACGCGCGTGATCCGGGTCGACCAGATCGGGTGGATCGAGACGGCCGATAATTACGTGGTGCTGCACACGGCCGGCGAGCAGCCGCTGATGCGCCAGACCCTGGCCGGCCTGCTCGACAAGCTGGGACCTGGGTTCGTCCGCTGTCACCGGCGCGCGGCCGTGCAGCTGGCGTGGATAGCGCGGGTCGAGGCGCTCGACAAGGGCGACTGCGAACTGGTACTGCGCGACGGCGCGCGCGTGCCGTGCAGCCGCCAGTACCGGGCCGCCGTGATCGCGCTGTTGTAAGGCCGCGCGTAAGGCCGCGCGCCGTTTCGCCCCAGCGGGAACCCGGCTCGCCCCATTTCGCTGGCGCGCCAGAACGGCTTGATTCAGGCTGGGGTTTTCCACTCACGAAGCGCGCGCCATGACTACCTCCCCCACCCGCCTCTGGTTCCTCGACTGGGTCCGCATCCTCGCTTTTTTCGTGCTGATCGCCTACCACGTCGGCATGTATTACGTGACGTGGGACTGGCACGTCAAAAGCCCGTTCGCCAGCCACACCATCGAGCCGCTGATGCTGCTGTCGTCGCCGTGGCGCCTGGGATTGCTGTTCCTGGTATCGGGCGTGGCATCGAGCCTGATGCTAGCCAGGACCGGGGCCGGCCGCTTCCTGCGCCAGCGCAGCGCGCGCCTGCTGCTGCCGCTCATCTTCGGCATGCTGGTGATCGTGCCGCCCCAGGCCTACTTCGAAGTGGTGGAAAAGGTGGCTTACCAGGGCGGCTACGGCAACTTCATGCAGTTGTACCTGGGCCGCTACCACGGCTTTTGCCGCGGCACCGACTGCCTGATCATGCCGACCTGGAACCATCTGTGGTTCGTGGCCTATCTGTGGGTCTACACGCTCATGCTGGGCGCTCTGGTGATGGCGCTCGGCCCGCGTTTCGACCTGCTGGCCGCGAGGATCGGCGCGCTGCTGACCGGATGGAAGATCATCGTACTGCCGGTGGCGGTGTTGGCCATCGCACGCATGGCGCTGCTGTCGCGCTTTCCGACCACGCATGCGCTGGTGGACGACTGGTTCAACCATGCGACGTATCTGTTCCTGTTCCTGCTCGGCGCCATGCTCGCGCGCACACCGCAGTTCTGGCCGCGCCTGGAAGCGCTGCGCTGGCACGGTCTGGGAATGGCGGCAGCCGGCTGGGCCGCGCTGACCATTTATTATGCCCTGCCGGATGACCTGGTCTCGGCCCAGGTGCAGATACCGCTAATGCACGCGCAGCGCATCGTGTATTGCCTGTTTGCGTGGAGCGCCATCGTGGCCGTGCTGGGATTTGCGCATCGCCACCTCAATCGCGACAGCGCCAACCGGCGCTATCTGGCGCAGGCGGTGTTCCCCGTGTATATCGTGCATCAGACCCTGATCGTCGTGATGGCGCATGCGATCAAGCCGGCGAAGCTGGCGCCGCCGGTCGAAGGGCTGGTGCTGGTCGTGCTGACCGTCTGCCTCAGTTTTGCCGTCGCCGACATCGTGCGGCGTTCACGAGTGCTCGGCCCGCTCTTTGGCATCCATCCCGGCACCCGCACCAGCAACTGCGCAGTTGCCGGAGCGAGCACCCAGCCCACCCCGGCAACGATGTGACAGCGTCCGGCCGGCACCGCGCCGGCCGGGGCGCGCGCCCTTAGGTATTCTTGCTCGCGCCGGCGCTACCGGTCTTGCCGCTGGTGCTGCTGCCAGCCTGGCCCGCCGAAGGAGCACCAGTGCTGTTGCCCTGCATGCTGGCATGCTGGTCGCTTTGGCTGCTGCCAGCCGAACCGCCCTGTGCGTTGCCGCTCTGGCCGCTCTGCATGCTGGTGCTGCCGCGCACTTCGGTGCTGCCGTTGCCACGCCATGCGCCAGCATGCTGGGTGAACGGATCGCTGAACTTGCGCATGCTTTCCTGCTGGTTACGCATGCTACGCTCGGTTTCTTCCGAAGCGACACGGGCCACTTCGTCAGCCAGGGCGCGCGCGGTGCGGGTGGTTTCCTGCACGTGCTGCTCGGTCACGCGGGCCAGCTCGACCTGCGCATCGGCTGCCACGCGCGAAATGTGCTGCTGATAGGCACGCAGCTTTTCGGTGGCAGGCTGGGCGCGCGATGCGGCGGCACTGATCACATCGGTCTGGCGGTCGGCCGTCAGCATTTGCTGGCTGCTGAGAGCGGTCTCTTCCAGCAAGGTCTGGGTCAGCTGGATGTTCAGATTGCACAGTTGCTGGAACGAATTGAACAACGATTTAGACATATCGTTGAGGAAAGAAACTTGTGCGTCCAGGTGGCTTCGCACAGCAGGCGTCACGGATTGTGAGTATGGAAACATGTAGACCTCGATAAAGTGATTTTTTCAAAAGCGAAGTTGCCGAACCGGGGACAAGCGGCCTGTTGTTTGACCCTTATCGCGCCGCCGCAGCGCAGGCGTGGTGAGAACTGCTTGTCTCGTATCAAACCTTCTGCAAGATCTCGTCTTCAGCACGAGCCCCAAGACTAGGGGACAAAAGCGATCGGAGTTTGATATAGATCAAATGTGTTCAAGTCGGCAACGTTCTCAGCTGCCTTGCTGACACGAAACGGTGCACTGGTGCTGCAATGCACCAAAAACATGCCGTGCTGGTGCCGGCGCAGGGGCGCGCAGCCACAGCCGGTCCCTGGCGTGGAACTTGCATGCATGCACATCCTGACAACCCGACAAGGAGCGCCGCCATGCTGCACAAAAATGACTTGCTCTACTATCCAGCGCAGGCGCGCACGGTCCGCATCCTGTGGATCGATCGCGCCGCCAAGGTTGCCTACACTTTCGAACTGGGCGCGAAGGGTGCGCATCCCGAGCTGGCGGCGCTGCCCGCCCTGAGCAGCGATGTGCGCGAACAGCGCGCGCGCCTGCTGGCGACCGACCCGCATGCGGCCGGCGGCGACACCGCGGCCCTGCCCGCGCGCCATCGCCAGGTGCGCGACCGCGCCTGGGGCGTGGTGCAAGCCCTGGTCGCCGACGAACCGGCGATCTACCAGGCGCGCAGGCGCGGGCGCATGGTGATGCTGCAAAGCGCGCTGCACGGGGTGTCGCATCCATCCATCTATCGCTATCTGCGCCGCTATTGGGAGCGCGGCCAGCATCCCGATGCGCTGCTGCCCGACTATCGGAACTCGGGCGCGCCCGGCAAGACGCGCGGCTCCAGCGCCAACGTCAAGCGTGGCCGCCCGCGCAAATCGGGCAGCCATCCGGGCTTGAATGCCGACGACGGTATCCGCCGCACCTTTCATGCCGCCGTGGCGCGCTACAGCGCCACCCATGCCGAGTTCTCCCGGCGCGGCGCCTACCGGCAAATGATCCAGGATTTCTTCGACACGCGCGACGCCGAGCTGCTGCCCACCTTCGGCCAGTTCAATTACTGGATCGGCAAGGACGCGCCCGTCGCCGGCACGCCGGCCTGAACCGTTGCCCGCTGCGGCGCAGCGGGAACGCTCACCTGCAGCAACGACTGTCTCCTGCGCGAGGCCATGTCATTGTGGCGCGCGACCGGCCGGCCAGGCCGGGCCTTTCAACTCGACCGTGTTGCCTTCGGGGTCATCCAGGTAAATCGACGGTCCCTCCCCTTCGGCGCCGTAGCGCGATTCGACGGCGCCGGGCGTGACGCCGCACGCCATCAGGTGGCTGCGGATCGCCCCGGCATCGAACGGCTCGACCCGAAAACACAGGTGGTCCATATTGCGCCCCTCGCGCCCGGGCGGCGCGCCGCCGGCCCTTCCCAGCTTGCCATCGACCGTCACCAGGTCGAGCAGCGCATGGCCAGCACGCAGCTGCACCAGGCCGATCTCGTCCTGGCGGCGCTCGATCGCGCAGCCCAGCACGTCGAGGTAAAAGCCCATCATCGCTTCCAGATCGACCACGCGCAGAACCACGTGGTCGATATCGCGGATTCGTATCATCGCACCGTCCCGGTTGGCGTGTCAGTCGGCGTGACGTTCGACCCAGACCGCGAACGAGTCGATGAATTTTTGCAGGAAGGCTTTGGTACTGTCGTTGGTGAGCTTGTCGCCCTCGTACTGGCTGCCGATATTGGCCAGATAGGCCTCGGGCTGCTGCATGGCGGGCATGTTCAGGAACACCAGCGACTGGCGCAGGTGATGGTTGGCGCCGAAAGCGCCGAGCGCGCCCGGCGTAACGCTGACCACGGCGCACGGCTTGCTGCCCCAGGCGCTCTGGCCGTACGGACGCGAGCCGACGTCGATCGCGTTTTTCAGCGCGGCCGGCACCGAGCGGTTGTACTCCGGAGTGCAGAACAGGACCCCGTCGAATTCCTTGAGCTTGTCGCGGAACTCGGTGTACACCGGCGGCGGCGCGGCGTCGTCGTCCTGGTTGTACAGGGGTAGCTGGCCGATCTCGACGATCTCCATGTCGAGCGTGGGCGGTGCCAGCAGCATCAGACTCCTGGCGACCTTGCGGGTGAACGATTCCTTGCGCAAGCTGCCAATGATGACAGCGATTTTTCTGGAAGCCATGTCGGTCCTTTCGGGGATGGTCGGTTGGTCGGCGGTGGGTCAATCGTCAATCTTAACAATTTTTACAGCACCGCGCGCGCTCCCGAACACCCCGTCGGGCCGACGCCTAGTAAGCCAGCGTGAAGCGCTGGCGGCTGTGCGCGGGCTTTTCCAGTTCATCGATCATGGCCACGGCGTAGTCTTCCACCGAAATGGCGCTGTTGCCGGCAGCGTCAAGCAGCAGCGCGTCGCGGCCCAGGCGGAACACGCCGGTGCGCTCGCCCGGCGCAATCATGGCGGCGGGACTGAGCATGGTCCAGTCGAGCGAAGCCTCGGCGCGCAGCAGCGCGAGCGCCTGGCGCGCGCCTTCGGCACTGGCGCGGTACAGGTCCGGAAAGCCCGGCGTGTCGAGCAGCTGAACACCGGGCGCCACTTCCAGCGAACCGGCGCCGCCCACCATCAGCAGGCGCGGCACGCGCGCTTCCTTGGTAGCGGCGACGATGTTGCGCGCGCCGCTCAGGTAGTAGGCCTGCACATCGCCCTGGGCATGGCCGCTGAAGGCCGACAGCACGGCATCGGCGCCGGCCAGGCGCGCGGTCAGCGTGGCCACGTCCATCACGTCCGCTGCCAGCGCCTGCAAGCGCTCGCGCGGGGCCAGCTTGTCCGGGCGGGTCGACAGCGCGGTGACCGCATGGCCGCGGTTCAGGGCTTCATTGAGCAAGGCTGTGCCGATAAATCCGGTGGCGCCGATCAGTACGATATTCATTGCGAGACTCCTGCTGTGGTTTGGATGAGATGCATGATGACAGCAAGCATTGATTCGATAAATAGTAGTCGGAATAATTCATTGTTACAAAATTCTAATCAATTGACTCGCCATGCTCACAAGGCGTGCGCCGGCGGGAGCGATTGATCGCCCAAGTCGCATGGTTGATAATGGATTGATTCCAATTCCTTATCAATCCAGATGACCCCTCTCGATCAGATCGACCTGAACAGCCTGACCATCTTCGACGCCGTCGCCGAGGCGGGCAGTTTTACCGCCGCGGCGGAGCGGCTGGGCGTGGCCAAGGCCAGGGTCAGCGTGCAGATCGCGCGCCTGGAGCGTCAGCTGGGCGTATCGCTGTTTACCCGCACCACGCGCCAGGTGGCGCCCACCGATGCCGGGCGCGCGCTGCACGCGCAATGCCAGCCGCTGCTGCGCGCCCTGTCCGACGCGCTGGCGCAGGCTGGCAGCGAACAGGGCGAGCTGTCCGGCATGCTGCGCATTTCCACCACCGCGCTGCAGGTGGAGCACTCCATCGGTCCGGCGCTGGTGCGGTTCATGGCGCTGCATCCGCGCATCACGGTCGATGTGCGCACCGCCGACAAGGTCGTCGACATGATCGCCGAAGGCATCGACCTGTCGTTTCGCATGGGCTGGCTGCGCGACTCGACCCAGCGCGCCATCAAGCTGGGCGAGTTTTCGCAGCATGTGGTGGCGGCGCCATCGTATTTGCGGCAGCGCGGTTATCCGGCCACGCCGCAGGATCTGGTGCGGCACGACTGGGTGGCGCTGTCGCTGATGCGCACCCCGCACACCTGGACCTTCAGCGGCGCCGACGGGGCCGAGACCGTGGTGCAGACGGTCTCGCGCATGCAGGTCGATTCACCCGCTGCCCTGCTGGCGCTGATCGAACAGGGCGCCGGGGTGACGGTGATGGAAAGGCAAACCCTGCGCGCCAGCCTCAAGGCCGGCACGGTGGTTGAACTGCTGCCGCAATGGTCGCTGCCGCGCGGCGGCATGTACGCGGTGCTGCCGCCGGGACGCCAGGCGCCGGCGCGGGTGCGCGCATTCATCGACTTTTACCGCGCCTCCCTGGGCGCGCCGTAAGCGGCGCGCCCAGGCGCCAATGGTGCCGCCAAGCGAGCGGCAGCAAAAGATATAAAAATAAAACAATTGTACGTATAATAAGTCCCCTACCCCTCGCTAGCGATCCGGAGTTCCCTGAATGAAGCATACCGCCCTCGCCTTACCGTTTGCCGCCTTGCTCGCCGCCCTGCCCGCGCAGGCGCAAGTAAGCTATTCGGCCACCACATCCATTTCCAACATTCGCTACACGCTGACCGATCTCGACTTGAATGACGGCGTGACGCCCTACATCCGATACGATACGGCCGAGCATTCGGTATTCGTAGCCCGGGAGTGGGACATGGATGCGGGACACGACCAGGAAGATTCGCGCGAGCTCTCGTACTTCGACCAGCAAACAACCGCCTTCGATACCTCCACGGCAGGGGCCCATTCGAAGCATCTGCAAGTAGCGGCCGACATCCGCGGCACGACACTGGACACGCTGGCGATGTCCAACACGGCCACGGTCAGCGGCAGCGGCCGGGGTGGCACTCACTCGGACATCGCACTTGACCGGGTATTCGTTCTTTCGCCGAATACATCGATGAGTATCTCGCTGGACGTCAGCACGTTCGTCAGCAGTTCCGGCGAGGCGCTCGAAGGGCGGGCAAACTCGTACGCCTACATCCGCATAGGCGACAATAACAGGACCTACGATCTGCGCGCCGATGTACAGGGGCCGGGCGAGAAGCAGGTCAAGCACACCTTCACCACCACCATCCAAACCAAAAATGGGGAATACTGGGTCAATTCCGAACTGTGGGTGCGCGCCCATGCGTCGGTCGATGGCGTTTCCCCAGTTCCCGAACCGCAGACCTATGCCATGCTGCTGGCCGGCCTGGGATTGATCGGATGGCGCCTGGTGCGCTCGCGCCAGGCATAAAAAAACGGCGCCCCCAAGCTGTCGGTCAGCTTGACCGACAGCAAAAGCACTCGTGCGCCGCCACAATCAGATCGCGCGTGCGCAGCTTGAGGCGGCGGTTGGCGTGCTCGCTTTCATGTCCGCTGCCGAAGTCAATGTTGTCGTAGCGATCGACATCCTCTACCAGCGCGGCCAGTTGTTCAAGCAAATCCACCGCTAAATCCTGCCGCGCCGGAACTCGGCCAGGAATTTCTTCGCCTGCGCCGCGCTCAGGACGAGCACCGGATCGCCATGCCACGCATACAAAAACGGCGTGCCGCCAAGGCGGTCGGTCAGCTTGGCCGACAGCAGGAAGCGGGTCCCGGCCGGATGGAGCGCCGGGTCCACCAGCGCGCGCGCGCACTGCACGCGCAGGCTGGGCGCAAAGGCTTGCCCCGCCATCGGACGGATGCGCAAGGCGCCGCTGCGCGCATCGACATACGATTCGACCGCCACGTCGCGGTAAGCCCAGGTATCGCGTGTCATGCCGATGCCTTCGCCGCCATGGCCGGGGCGCGCACCACATGCGCTTCGCGGATCGGCAGATTGATCAAGGCCGCGGCCAGCGCGAGCACGATGTCGGCGTACCACATCCAGGTAAAGTCGCCGTAGGCCACGAACGACAGTCCGCCCAGCCAGGCGCCGAAAAAGCCGCCCACCTGGTGCGACAGCAAGGTCAGCCCGAACAAGGTGGACAGGTAGCGCATGCCGAACAGTTTGCCCACCAGGCCGGCCGTCGGCGGCACCGTCGCCAGCCAGGTGAAACCGAGCGCGCCGGCGAATACGTAGAAGGTGATGGCCGTCTTGGGCGCCAGCAGGAAGGCGATGACGATCACGGCGCGGCTGGCGTACATCAGGGCCAGCAGGGACTTCATGCGGTAGCGGGTCGACAGCGCGCCCGCCGTCAGGCTGCCGGCGATGTTGAACAAGCCGATCAGCGCGAGCGCATTGGCCGACACACCAGCCGGCAGGCCGCACAGGCCCACCTCGCCCGGCAGGTGGGTGACCAAAAAGGCGATGTGAAAGCCGCAGGTGAAAAAGCCGGCGTGCAGGCACAGGTAGCTGCGGTCGCGCAGCGCGATCTTGATCTGCGCGCCCAGGCCGATGCCGGGCACGTCAGCCGGCTTGGGTGGTGCCGCCGCGGCGGGATCGGCCTTGGCCAGCCCGGCGCCCTTGCGCAGCGGCCAGGCCAGGGGAATGGTGAGCAAGGTGGTCGCCGCCATGGTCAGCATCGCGGCAATCCAGCCGGCGCCGTTGATGATCGCCTGCATCAGCGGCGCGAACACGAACTGACCGAACGAGCCGCCGGCATTGATGAAGCCCGCCGCGAACGGCCGGCGCGCGGCCGGCAAGCGCTGCGCGGTGGCGCCGATCAGGATCGAAAAGCTGCCCGCGCCCGCCCCCGCCGCCGTCAACACCCCCATGGTCAGCATCAGCCCCCATTGCGAGGACACAAAGGGCGTTAGCGCCATGCCGGCGGCCAGCATGACGGCGCCCAGGATGATCACCTTGGCCGAGCCCCATTTGTCGGCCACGGCGCCGAACACCGGCTGCGCCGCGCCCCACACGAACTGGCCGATCGCCATGGCGAAACTGATCGATGCCACTCCCAGCCCGGTCGATGTATTGATCGGCGAGAGAAACAGGCCGGTGGTCAGGCGCGCGCCCATGGTGATCATCAAGATCGCCGAGGCGGCGAGGATCAGCAGCCAGGCGGCGCGCGGCGTCATCTCATTCTGGGTGGGCATGGGGCAGGTCCTCGATCAATGGCGTTAATTGGGCAAGCGTGGAGTCAAGTTGGGTGTGCAGGGCGTGCACGGCCCCGGGCCCGACCAGTTGTTCGAAGGCGCGCTGGGCGCCGCACCACACCGGGTAGGATTCGGCGAGTTTTTGCTGCCCGGCCTCGGTGATGGTGACGATGCGCTGGCGGCTGTCGGCGCCGGGGCGCTGGACGACCCAGCCGGCTTCCATCAGCGGCTTGAGGTTGCGCGTGAGCGTGGTGCGTTCCATGCCGAGGCGTTCGGCCAGCTCGGCCACCGGCAGCGCCTTGCGTGCGACGTTGGCCAGCACGCTGTACTGGGTGGTCTTCAGGCCCACGGCCGCCATGTGGTGGTCGTACACGCGCGACATGGCGCGCGTGAGCTTGCGCAGCTTGAAGCAGGTACAGCCCAGCGGTTTTTCAATCGGATCGGTCATATCGTGGTGTTGCGGAAATAGGTGCATCTACACTGATTGTTTGGAGTATATTACAATTCACGAGCCGTGTGCGCGTCTCCCGGCTTTTAACCATCAAGCAAAAGGGTCATCATGGAACGGCAAGACCGACGCCAGCAATGGCTGGACGAGGCTGCTGCAATACGCGCCAGACTGGTGGGGCGTGGCCGATCGCGCCACCTTGCATAGCAGCAGCGACATGGAATTTTTGGAAGGAATCGGTAGCGGCGCCCTGCCCCCGGCGCCGATCGCGCACTTGATGAGGATCCTGCCGATGTCGGTGGAGCCCGGCCGCGCGGTATTCCAGGGAACCCCGGCGCTGGCGCACTACAATCCGAGCGGCGTGGTGCACGGCGGCTACGCGGCAACCATGCTCGACACCGCGCTCGGCCGCGCGATCCATACGATGCTCCCGGCCGGCAAGGGATACACGACCCTGGGTAAGCGTCTTCCCAGCAACGTCTGTACTGCCTGAGCTGTCGGCGACATGATTGATTGCGGGCATAAATTGAATCGTGCCCACAACCTCGATGATGGACACAAAAATTCAAGCAGTCAGTTCACCGCGTAGACGCGGCCCGTACAGGCGGCACAGCAACGCCGTCAAGCGCGCGGTCGTTGCCAAGTCCTTCGTCGAGGGAGCATCCGTATCGCGCCTGGCGCGCCAAGCCCTGTCATGGTCACTCGGCGCGCGCAGCTCGCCAGTTCCGTTCAGGCCGTCTTCAGGAACTTTGCACGACGGCGTGCCACGCCCACGACGCCCAGGCCAAGTGCCAGCATCGCATAGGTCTCGGGTTCGGGAACGCCGCTGACGATGACGGCGCCTGGCCCGCCAATGGTCGTGCTGTACTGGCCATACTGGAAGCGTTCATAACCGGTAATCACCAGTACGTAAGACGTGTTGGCGTCCAGGTGGGTCACGAAGCCCGATGTGGTCGTACCAAGAAGATCGTCGTTACCGATCAGGGCGTTCGTCAGCGACGAGCTGGGATTGAAGCTCGGGCTGTAAAGGAAAACCAAGGAGTCAAAAACCGCCGTCGTTAAGAACGAGTACCTGCCCGCCGCGGAAACCGTGAATTTGAATTGGTTGAAGTTGACATTCGTGCCGATTGTCGACAACTCGGAAAGGTCCTCGAACGGTCGATTAAAAATGGCGGCGCCAGTCGTGTCGCCGGTGATGGTGTGGATGGAATCAGCCTGAGCGGTCGATGCAAACGCACAAAACGCCACGGCGAGCAGTGTCGATTTCAGAAACATGGTCATTCCTTATTGAGAATTGCTACGTCATTGGGTGGTAGGGCGACAGCGCAAGCAAGACCGCAGCGCTCGTAAAGAACGCCGGCCAAGTGATGACGCCGATTGTCAACTACACGCCAGGAACGGGCATGAGCAATCTGGCGGTGCAGGTCGACGGCCCAGGGCGGTACGGGCCGCAGCAAGCGCGCGGCTCATATCGCCCTGCGGCATATTTACCAGTTAACAATATCATATTGTTGATAAAATTTAGTCGTTTTTTGACACTTGTTAAACGAATTACGCTGAGGCCGCCTCTTGCTTATTCGCCGGCCAAAAACAACGAGCTAACAAGAGAAATTGCGGGTAATGGCAAGGGTGAGCCGACACAGGCGGCACTGGAGCTGAAGGTGAACCATATCCGCGCGATGAGCGATACGACCGGGCCGGTGCGGGCCGGGGCGGCGTTGGTCGGCGTGGGGGGGGGCAGGTCGGCGTTGCCCAAGCGCGCATCACCGATGCGGACGGCAAGCTGTACGCCTTTGCGACGACAACCTGCATGGACTTCGATATCAGCGCTGGTCGATGATGGAAAAATTGCCGCTGCCGTTTTGCAGCACCTTGGCGCGCAAGGCGTTGCCGGTTTGCCTGATTCGCGAGAAGTTGCCGGTCGTCCAAAAGAGCGCGCCAATCTGCATCGCGCTGGCGCGGTTGTCGCTGCCGGTCTGGATGATCTCCGATACGCTGCCGTTCAAGGTCGACGTCGCCGACGCAAGGTTCTCGTTCCCGGTCTGGACGATGGTCGAGCCATTGACCTGCCCGCTTTCATCGGCGCGGGCGACGTTGCGCTCGCCCCGTTGCACGATCGATTGGTCGACCGTGAAGGTGGTGCCGCTCTGGCGCACCCAGGCGTCGTTCGGGCCGCTGGCCAACGCCAGGGCGCTGGCGAGGGCCGATAATGCGGATTTCATGATCTGTCTCCCCATGGTTGAACTTGTTGAATCAAGTTCAAGTCTAGGGGCCGCGTTTTCAGGCCCGCCTGACGCCGATCAAGGTTCCCGGTCGCCTTCCCGCGGGCCTTGCCGCCGATGCTTACGCGGAGGCGGATTTGATCAGCAGGCAGATCGCCTCGGCGGCCATGCCCTCTTCCCGTCCAAGGTAGCCCAGCTTTTCATTGGTCTTGGCCTTGATGTTGACCTGCTGGGGCGACACGCCGATGTCTTCGGCGATGCGCGACACCATCTGCGCAATGTGCGGCGCCATCTTCGGCGCCTGGGCGATGATGGTGGCGTCGATATTGCCGATGGTGTAGCCGGTGGCGACCACGCGGTGCGCCACTTCGCGCAGCAGGGTGCGCGAATCGGCGCCGGCGAACATCGGGTCGGTGTCAGGGAAATGCTTGCCGATGTCACCCAGGCCGGCCGCGCCGAGCATCGCATCGATGATCGCATGCAGCAGGACGTCGGCGTCCGAATGGCCCAACAGGCCCATACGGTGCGGGATGACGACCCCGCCGATAATCAGTTTGCGGCCCTCGACGAGGGCGTGGCAGTCGTAGCCGGTTCCGACACGGAACGGCGGGGTGGGATTGTAGGATGCCAGTGCCATGGTCTCACTCATTTCAGGTTAAGGCGCGGCCAGGTACATCTCGGCGATCCGGATGTCCGCCGGCAGCGTCACTTTTAAATTACAGGGATGTCCTTCAACCAGCTTGGGCGACAAGCCCAGGGCCTCGACCGCACTGGCGTCATCGGTAATGACCTTGGCGTCGGTGGCCGCGGCCAGCGCATCGCACAGCAGCTTGTAGCGAAACATTTGCGGGGTCTGCGCCAGCCACAGGCCGTCGCGCGCGACGGTGCTGACGTGGGCGCCGCCGCGCTTGACGGTGTCGACCACGGGCAGTGCCAGCAGGCCGCCGACCGGATCGTCGCCGACCGCATCGATCAACTTGCCGATCAGCGCGGCGTTCAGTCCCGGCCGCGCCGCGTCGTGCACCAGCACCCAGTCATGCTCGTGCAGCTCGCCCTCCAGCGCCCGCAGGGCGTTGCGGACCGACTCCATGCGACTGGCGCCGCCGCAGCGCAGCACGGTGGCTGCGCCGGACGGCACGATGGCGTCGATATACGCGTCGTGCGCGCTGACCACGACGTAGGTATGGGCGATCAGGGGGCTCGACACGAAGGCGTCGAGCGTGTGACGCAGCATCGGCTTGGCGCCGATGGGCAAGTACTGCTTAGGGCTGTTCGATGCCATGCGCGCGCCGACGCCGGCGGCGGGGATCAGGGCAATGTAGCGCGGTGCGGTTTGCTTCATGATTGTCTTCATCGGTTTCGGTTAACCGGTCTCACAATGGACTGTACCTCACCTGCGCAAACTTTGCTCAGGCGCGCATACTCTTGCGGCGTGTCGATGGCGGCTTGTAGCGGGTCTACTTTGGCCATCTCATTTTTTATGTACGGCGCCCAACCGGTATTGAGTTCCTGTTGCAACAAGGCCATGGCTTGGCCGCGCCGCGCGTACAGGGGTTTGTCGTTGAAGCGCCTTGCCAGTGCCGCGCGCACCGTTACTTCCACTTTCGGCAAATGGTCGAGATAGGTCTTGAGGTGGCGCATCTCATGCGCAAGAATCTCCTGATATGCACAAGAACCAGGGCGAAACTCGGATCCGACGTACACCACTACCGGGCTGTACAGCAGCGCGACGGTGATCTGCGGCGCCACGCACTCGTAGCCGCTGACGGGGTCGATCAAGGTCGGCGTCTTGAGCGAGATCGTCGAGCGCGACTCGGTCTTGGTCAGGCCCAGCACGAAGGTGTTCGGCGCGCCCGGCTTCATCGCGCTCAAGCCGTGAAAGGAGACCGTGTTATTGATGGTGTAGCCGCTCGGCGTCGAGTACAAAACCGAGACCGCCTTGGCCATCGAATCCTCGCACTGCGCCTGGAAGGCGGTGCGGGCCGCCCAGCTGCTGTGCGGGCAGAATAAGGCCAGCGCGAACGCGGAAGCCAGGATCCTCATGGCGGATCAAGCCGGCGGCCAGCTTCCGCCGAGGAGTTTATCGAGCCAGAAGGCGCCGATGATGGTCTTCACGTCCGTGATCTGGCCGGTGCGGACCATGTCGAGCATCTCGGGCACGGTGGCGCTGAAGGTTTCCAGGAACTCGCCCTCGTCCAGGCGCGCCGGGCCGGCGGTGAGGCCGCGCGCGACGAACAGTTCGAGGTGCTCGTCCGAGTAGGCGATGGCGTTGTGGATGGTGCAGATGAATTGCCAGTCGGTCGCCGTGTAGCCGGTTTCTTCCTGCAACTCGCGTTTGGCGCAGGCCAGCGGTTCTTCTCCGGCATCGATTTTCCCGGCCGGGAATTCGATGAAAACTTTTCCCAGCGGATAGCGGAACTGGCGTTCGAGCAGCACCCGGCCATCGCCCTGCAGCGGCAAAATCACCACCGCGCCCGGATGGCGGATGTATTCGCGGGTGGCGACGGCGCCGTCGGGCAGGCTGACACGGTCGCGCGAGACCTTCAGGAAGCTGCCCTCGTAAGCCAGTTCGCCATCGATGCGGCGCTCTGCCAGATGATCGTCGGTGAGGTTCGGGTCCATGCGCGGCTCCAATGAATTAATGATGGCGCTTGCGCAGGTAGCGCATGACGAAGCCGGGGAATGCCAGCACGACGAACAGCGGCACGGTGATCATGTAGAACTCCTTGGCCTGGCCAAAGACATTGCCGATGCGCGCTTCGAGCAGATAGGCGATGGCGCCGACGACGAAGTACAGCACCACCATTTCCAGCACGCGCCACCAGCCCGCCTTGACTGGCCCGCGGTCGGCGCTCGCATGGCCGACCGGGATGAAGCCGAACAGCCGCTCATTCATGAACGGCAGGTTGGCCGCCGCCAGTGCCACGGCGATCGCCAACCAGCTCGATAACGACACGTCCATCAGGAACCGATAGTCTTCGTCATCGCGTTCAGGCAAGCGGCCAGCAACGGACCGGCGAATACGCCCAGCAGCACGGCCGCGATCCCGTTAATCGAAAGTACGGCGCGCATGTCGAACGGCGCGACGATCGGGGTGGTATCAAGCGGTTCGTCAAAGTACATGACCTTGACCACGCGCAGGTAGTAGAACGCGCCGATCAGCGAGAACATTACCGCGACCACGGTCAGCCACACGGCGCCGGTCGAGAGCACCGCTTCGAGCACCGCGAACTTGGCCGCGAAGCCCATCATCGGCGGCACGCCGGCCAGCGAGAACAGCAGGATCGCCATGACGGCCGCGAACCATGGGCTGCGCTTGGCCAGGCCCTTGAAGTCGTTCAGTTCCTCGGCTTCGAAGCCGGTACGCGCCAGCATCATGATCAGACCAAAAGTACCGAGGGTCGTCAGCACATAGGTGATCGAATAGTACATGGCGGCGCTGTAGGCGGCAGCGGCATTGCTGGCGTCCGGAATCGCATTCGCATCCACCGGATTGGCGACCACGCCGGCCAGAAGGCCGAGCAGCACGAAGCCCATCTGCGCAATGGTCGAATACGCGAGCATCCGTTTCAGGTTGGTCTGGGCAATCGCGGTCAGGTTACCGATCGCCAGCGACAGCACGGCCAGCACCATCAGCATCTGCTGCCAGTCGATCGCCATTGGCAGCAAGCCTTCCACCAGCAGGCGGATGCAGATCGCGAACGCCGCCAGTTTCGGCGCGCCGCCCAGCAGCAGGGTCACCGCGGTCGGCGAACCCTGGTAGACGTCAGGCACCCACATATGGAAAGGCACCACGCCGAGCTTGAACGCCAGGCCGGCCACCAGGAACACCAGGCCGAATACCAGGATGTTCAGGTTGGCGGTGGACGCCGACGCCGCCTTCGAGATTTCGCCGATATCGAGCGAACCGGTGGCGCCGTACAGCATCGAGATACCGTACAGCAGGAAGCCGGAAGCGAGCGCGCCGAGGATGAAGTACTTCATCGACGCTTCGGTCGAGACGGCGTGATCGCGGCGCAGCGCAACGAGGGCGTACAGCGACAGCGACATCAGTTCCAGGCCCAGGTAAATGATCAGCATGTTGTTACCGGAGATCATGATCATCTGACCGAGCATCGAGAACAGCGCGAGCACATAGAATTCGCCGCCCAGGTTACCGGACATCATGCCGCGCTCGGTGGCGTAAGTGCGCGAGTAGACCAGGGTGATGCCGATGGCCAGGTAGGTAAACAGCTTGAGCAGGTTCGCCATCGGGTCCGACACGAACATATTGTGGAACGTGTAGATCGTGGTGCCGGCCGCATAGTCCGAGTACGTCAGGGCGGCGCAGCCGACCAGTGCCGCCAGGGACAGCAGGTAGGTCAGGACACGCTTGCCGTCCTTGAGGAACATGTCGATCAAGAGGATCGCCGAGGCAGCGACCAGCAGGAAGATTTCGGCGTAAACCGGGATCAGGTTGGGATTCGTAGTCTGGATCATAGTCTTCTTTATTGCGGCAGTTTCGACACGGAGACTTGCTGGAGCAGGTCCGTGACCGAGGTTTGCATCGTGTCGGTGAACGGCGCAGGGTACAAGCCCATTCCGATCACGGCGATGGCCAGGACGCCGAGCATGAAGAACTCGCGCTTGTTCAGGTCCGTCAGTTCAGCAACATGCTTGTTGGCGATATCGCCGAACACCACGCGCTTGACCATCCACAGCGAGTAGGCCGCGCCGAAAATCAGGGCGGTACCGGCCAAGAGGCCAATCCAGAAGTTGAACTGCACCGCACCGAGGATGACGGTGAATTCGCCGATGAAGCCGGACGTCGCGGGCAGGCCGCAGTTGGCCATCGAGAACAGCACGATCAACGCCGAGAATTTCGGCATGCGGTTCACTACCCCTCCGTAGTCGGCGATCTGGCGCGAGTGCATGCGGTCGTACAGCACGCCGATACACAGGAACATGGCGGCCGAGATGAAGCCGTGCGAGATCATCTGCGCGATCGCGCCGGTCACGGAAATCTGGTTGAACATGAAGAAGCCCATGGTCACGAAACCCATGTGCGCGATCGACGAGTAGGCGACCAGTTTTTTCATGTCCTTCTGGACCAGGGCGACCAGGCCGATGTAGATCACGGCGATCAAGGACAGGGTGATGATGAAGCCACCCATGTAGTGCGAGGCGTCAGGGGTGATCGGCAGCGAAAAGCGCAGGAAGCCATACGCGCCCAGTTTGAGCATGATCGCGGCCAGCACGGCCGAACCGCCCGTTGGCGCTTCGACGTGGACGTCGGGCAGCCAGGTGTGGACCGGGAACATCGGCACCTTGACGGCAAACGCCATCAGGAAGGCCAGGAAGATGAAGGTCTGTTCTTTCATCGTCAGCGGCAGCTTGTGCCACGTCAGGATGTCGAAGCTGCCGCCAGCGGCGTTGTACAGGTAGATGATCGCAACGAGGGTCAGCAGGGAACCCATGAAGGTGTACAGGAAGAACTTGAACGACGCGTACACGCGGTTCTCGCCACCGAACACGCCGATGATGATGAACATCGGGATCAGGGTCGCTTCGAAGAAGAAGTAGAACAGCAAGCCGTCCATGGCGCAGAACACGCCGATCATCAGGCCCGACAGGATCAGGAAGGAGCCCATGTACTGCGCCACGCGCTTCTCGATCACTTCCCACGCCGAGATGACGACGATGATGGTGATGAAGGCCGTCAGCGGCACCAGCCACAGCGACAAACCATCGATCGCCAGGGAGTACATGATGTTGAAGCGGCCGATCCACGGCGTGCTTTCAACGAACTGCATGCCATGCGCGGCACTGTCGAAGTGCTGCACCAGCGGCAGGGTCACCAGGAAGCAGGCGACGGAGCCGATCAAGGCCATCCAGCGCGTCAGCCCCGGCTTGTCGTCGCGGCCTATCGCAAGAATGGCCGCACCAAGGACAATCGGGAGCCAGATCGCCAGGCTCAGATACGGAGGGAAGTTAGAAATCGTAGACTGCATCATGTTTTGTTGTCTTTGCGTGTCTGATTAAGCGTGCCAGAACGGGAGGAAGTACATCAGCGCGCCGAGCACCCCGATGATCATCACAAACGCGTAGTGGTAGATATAGCCGGTCTGTCCGAGACGGACGATGGACGAGAACCAGCCAACCAGTTTCGCGCTTCCGTTGACGACCAGGCCATCGATCAGGCCCTTGTCGCCGATGTTCCACAAGCCGTTGCCGAGCAGGCGCGCGCCACCGGCGAACACCACGTCGTTGAACTTGTCCATGTAGTACTTATTGTCCAACAAGGTATGGATCGGACGCAGCGCCTTGAAGATGGCGGCAGGGACGCGCGGGTTGATCATGTAGCAGTAGTACGACGAGGCCACGCCGGCAATCGCCAGCCACAGCACCGGCGAGGTCAGGCTGTGGATCACCATGGCCAGCGGGCCATGGAATTCTTCGGCCAGTTCGTGCATCGCGTGGTGATTCTCGCCGACGAAAATGACGCCCTTGAAGAAGTCGCCGAACAGCATAGGACCGATGGTCAGGTAGCCGATGATCACCGAAGGAATCGCCAGCAGGATCAGTGGCAACGTCACCACCAGCGGCGACTCGTGCGGCTTCTGGCCCGGGGCCAGGCCATGGTGGCCGTGGTCGTGATCTGCATCGGAATCGGCATGCGATTCCTCGTGGGCATCCGAATCGTGGCCGTGGCTGTGATGATCGGTGTTCGCCTTGCCGAAACGTTCTTCGCCGTGGAACACCAGGAAGTACATGCGGAAGGAGTAGAACGCCGTGACGAACACGCCGGCCATCACCGCGAAGTAGGCAAAGCCCGAACCCCAGATATGGCTTGCGTGGACCGCTTCGATGATGCTGTCCTTCGAGTAGAAACCCGAGAAACCAGGGGTACCGATCAGCGCCAGGGAGCCAAGCAGCGCGGTGATCCAGGTGATCGGCATGTACTTGCGCAGGCCGCCCATGTTGCGGATGTCCTGGTCGTGGTGCATGCCGATGATGACCGAGCCGGCGCCGAGGAACAGCAGCGCTTTGAAGAACGCGTGCGTCATCAGGTGGAACACGGCGACCGAGTAGGCGGACGAACCGAGTGCCACCGTCATGTAGCCGAGCTGCGACAGGGTCGAGTAAGCGACCACGCGCTTGATGTCGTTCTGGATGATGCCCAAAAAGCCCATGAACAGCGCCGTGATCGAACCGATCACCAGCACGAAGGACAGCGCGGTGTCGGACAGTTCGAACAGCGGCGACATGCGCGCCACCATGAAGATGCCGGCGGTGACCATGGTCGCGGCGTGGATCAGTGCGGAGATCGGGGTCGGGCCTTCCATCGAATCGGGCAGCCAGACGTGCAGCGGGAACTGGGCCGATTTGCCCATCGCGCCAATGAACAGGCAGATACAGGCGACCGACAGCAGCATCCAGTCCGAACCCGGCAGGGTCATCAGGGCCAGGGCTTCGCGTTTGGCGAACACTTCCTGGTAATTCATGGAACCGGCGAACGCCAGCAGCAGTCCGATACCGAGGATGAAACCGAAGTCGCCGACCCGGTTGACCAAAAAGGCCTTCATGTTGGCGAAGATCGCGGTCGGACGGGTGTACCAGAAACCGATCAACAGATAGGAGACCAGGCCCACGGCTTCCCAGCCGAAGAACAGCTGCAGGAAGTTATTGGCCATGACCAGCATCAGCATCGCGAACGTAAACAGCGAGATGTACGCGAAGAAGCGGTTGTAGCCTTCGTCTTCGGCCATGTAGCCGATGGTATAGATGTGCACCATCAGCGACACGAAGGTGACGACGCACATCATCATCGCCGACAGGGCATCGATCTGGAAGCCGACTTCCATTTTCAGGGTACCGACGGTCATCCAGTTATAGATGGTGCCGTTGAAGGTGGCGCCGTCCTGCACGGCCATCAAGGTCTGCACCGACAGGACCAGCGCGATCAGCACGCCCAAAATCGTGACGGTATGCGACGTTTTACGGCCGACCAGGTTACCGAAGAATTTTGTTCCGAACAAGCCCGCAATCACCGCACCAGCCAGCGGCGCCAGTGGTACGGCAAGAAGGACGTTAGGGTTAAGAAGTTGCCCCGCCATGTTGAACCTTAATCGTTATGTATTCGAGTATGAATGTAAGCGCCAAACGGACCGGATTAGCCTTTGAGGGTATCGAGGTCTTCCACATTGATGGTGTCCAGGTTACGGAACAGGACCACCAGGATCGCGAGGCCGATTGCCGATTCGGCGGCGGCCACGGTCAGGATGAAGAAGACGAAGATCTGCCCCGCCGCGTCGCCCAGGTAGTGGGAAAACGCGATGAAGTTCAAATTCACGGCCAGCAGCATCAATTCAATCGCCATCAGCAGCACGATGACGTTTTTGCGGTTCAGGAAGATCCCGACGATCGAGATCGCGAACAGGATCGCGCCCAGGACCAGGTAGTGTGCGAGCGATAAGGTCATTTTGTCTCCTTGGGTGCGGCAACCGGCGGCGTGACGACGGGCGCGGTGGCGGCCGCCTGGGCTTCGGCGGCGGCCAGCGCGGCCGCTTTCGATGCCGCGTCGATGGCGGGCTGGTCGACCACGGCCATCTTCACGATGCGCAGGCGGTCGTTGCGCTTGACGCGCACGGCGTCGCCCGGGTTGAAGGCCTTGGTATCCTTGCGGCGACGCAGGGTCAGCGCGACGGCGGCCACAATCGCCACCAGCAGGATCGCCGCGGCGATCTCGAAGCCGAGGATGTACTTGGTGTAGATCAGCATGCCCAATTCCTTGGTGCCGCCGATGTTCGCGCCCACCGTGTCGGCATCCTGGCCCACCTTCATGAAGCCGCGCCACAGCACCGCCGCCATTTCCAGCACGATCAGCGCGCCGATACCGGTGGCCAGCGGCAGGTAAGACCAGAAGCCCTCCCGCATGCGGTCCATATTAATATCGAGCATCATGACCACGAACAGGAACAGCACCATCACCGCGCCCACATACACGAGCACCAGCACGATGGCCAGGAACTCGGCCTTGAGCAGCATCCAGATGCCGGCCGCATTGAAGAACGCGAGCACCAGGAACAGTGCCGCGTGGACCGGATTGCGGGCAGTGATAACGCGGGTCGCGGCGAGAATCATAATCGCCGAGAACACGTAGAACAATACAGTTTTAAATTCCATAACTAACCCAGAGGACTTGCAGTTAAATGTGCTAAATACATCGTTTGCCAAATACTAGCGGTAAGGGGCATCGGCCGCGCGCGCGGCGGCGATGTCATCCTCGTAGCGATCGCCGACAGCGAGCAACATCTCTTTCGTATAGTACAGATCGCCGCGTTTTTCGCCGTGGTATTCCAGCACGTGCGTCTCGACGATCGAGTCGACCGGGCAGGATTCTTCGCAGAAGCCGCAGAAAATGCACTTGGTCAGGTCGATGTCGTAGCGCGTGGTGCGGCGCGAGCCGTCGTCACGCTGTTCCGATTCGATCGTGATGGCCATGGCCGGGCACACCGCTTCGCACAGCTTGCAGGCAATGCAGCGCTCTTCCCCGTTGGGGTAGCGGCGCAGCGCATGCAGGCCGCGGAAACGCGGCGACATCGGGGTCTTCTCTTCCGGATACTGCACGGTGATCTTGCGCGAGAACGCATAGCGTCCGGTCAGCGCCAATCCCTTGATCAGTTCGGTCAGCAGCATGCTGCTGAAAAAGTCTTTCACTCGTTCCATTTTGTATTCCTTACTTCCAAATGTTCCAGGATGTCTGCATCCAGCCTGCGACCAGGACCAGCCATACCAGGGTCACCGGAATGAAAATCTTCCAGCCCAAACGCATGATCTGGTCATAGCGATAGCGCGGGAAGGTGCCGCGAACCCAGATGAACAGCGAGACAATCACAAAGGCCTTGGCGAACAGCCAGAAGAAGCCGAGGAAGCCGCCCAGCACGCCGCCAACTTCCATGAAGGCGAACGGCGCGTGCCAGCCACCGAGGAACATGATCGATGCCAGAGTGCCGATCAGGATCATGTTGGCGTATTCGGCCAGCATGAACATGGCGTAGGACATGCCCGAGTATTCAACCATGTGGCCGGCCACGATTTCCGATTCGCCTTCGACGACGTCGAACGGGGAACGGTTGCATTCGGCCAGACCCGAGGTCAGGTAGACCACGAACAGCGGCAGCAGCGGCCACACGTTCCACGACAACATCGAGATGCCATGCGAGACGCCCCAGCCGATGTTCTGGCCGCCGACGATGTCGGAGAAATTCAGGCTGCCCGACACCATCAGAATCACCACCAGCACGAAGCCGATGGGAATTTCGTAGGAAATCATCTGGGCCGAGGCGCGCATCGCGCCCATGAACGAGTATTTCGAGTTCGACGCCCAGCCGGCGATGATGATGCCGTACACCTCGATCGAGGTGATCGCCATCAACAGCAGCAGGCCGGCATTGACGTCGGCCAGGGCGATGCCAGGACCGAAAGGCACCACCACCCAGGCAGCCAGCGCCGGCATGATGGTCATGATCGGACCGAGGATGAACAGGCCGCCCGATGCCTTGGCCGGCACCACGATCTCTTTGAAGAGCAGTTTGAGCGCATCGGCGATCGGTTGCAGCAGACCCATCGGGCCGACCCGGTTGGGGCCGATCCGGATCTGGATCCAGCCGATCAGCTTGCGTTCCCACAGGGTCGCGTAGGCAACCAGGCCCATCAGCGGCAGCAAGACGCACACAATCTTGACCAGGGTCCAGATTACCGGCCAGACGTAGCCGATATTGGTCGCGCCCCAGGCGTTGACGCCATTAATCATGTCAGGCAGAGCCATCAGATCCCCTCCCCTGCTTTTTCAACGGTGATAGCACCGAACATCGCGCCCAAGGTGGCGGTTGCCGGGTGCGCCGAGGCGACACGCACGGTGTTCGCGGGCAGGCGGGCATCGACGCCAGCCACCAGGATGGCCGAACCGGAACCTTGCGTGACCTTGACCTTGGCGCCAGCCTGCACACCGAGCTTGTCGGCCAGGGCCGAAGGCAAGGTGACCAGCGGCGCGTTGGCGTCGGCGGTGCGCAGCAGCGGTTCGGAACGGCGCGCGATGGCGTCGGCGAAGTAGATCGGCACGTCGGTGATACGCTCCAGGGCACCGCTGGTGCCGAAGGTCGCGGACTTCAGGACGGCCTTGCCGGTGTTGTTCAGCTTGGCCGACAGGTCGGTCACGCCTTTGCCGAACAGCTCGTCGCGGATCGCTTCGGAGGTGTCGTATTCGAAACCGGACAAGCCAAGCAGATTACCCATCACGCGCAGCACTTTCCATGCCGGACGGGTATCGCCGAGCGGTTTGACGGTGCCGTTGAAACTCTGTGCGCGGCCTTCGCAGTTCACGAAGGTGCCCGAGGTTTCGCTGAATGGCGAAATCGGCAGCAGCACGTCGGCGTACTCGAAACCATGCTGGAAGGCCGACATGACGACGACCATTTCGGCGGCGTCGAGCGCGGCGCGGGCTTGCTGCGGGTTGGCGCAATCGAGCTCAGGCTCGGCGTTAAGCAGCACGTAGGCTTTTTTCGGTACCGAGAAGGCCGGTGCGGCATTCTTGGCGGTCGCGCCGACGAGGTAGCCGCCAACCGTGTTGGCCGCTTCCGTCAGGTAGCCGAATTTGGCACCGGTCTGTTCGGCGATCCACTGCGCAGCCGCATGCAGCGCGGACGCTTGCGGATGGTGCGCGGCGGCGTTGCCCATCAAGACCACACCAGGCAGGTTCTCGTCGCCGGTGTTCAGGCTGGCGGCGATGGCCTTGGCGGCGTCGGTCGCTTCAATGCCTTCGAAGCCGGCTGGGGCAGCGACGCCCTTGGCGGCGGCGACAGCGGCCACGATGCTTGATACGGCAGCGAGCCAGTCGGACGGCGCGGCGATGATCTTGTTGGCGGTCGGGATCAAGAGTTCATCATCCGAGGCGTGCACCAGGGACAGCTTGGCGCCGCCCTTGACCGCGGCGCGCAGGCGCGTGGCGACCAAAGGATGATCCTTGCGGATGAACGAGCCGATGACGAGCGCGCGCTTGACCGTCGACAGGTCGGCGATCGGCATGCCCAGCCATGGGGTGACCTGGCCGTCCAGCGCGAAATCGCTCTGGCGCAGGCGGAAGTCGATGTTCTCGGAACCGATGCCGCGCATCGCTTTTTGCAACAGGTGCAGCTCTTCGACCGTCGAATGGGCGGTGGCGAGGGCGGCGATGCTGTCTGCGCCATGCTCATGCTTGATATTGCGCAAGCCGTGCGCCACGTATTCGAGCGCGGTTTGCCAGTCGGTCTCGGCCCACTGGCCGCCCTGCTTGATCATCGGCTTGGTCAGACGCGACTGGTTGTCCAGCGCTTCGTATGAGAAACGGTCTTTGTCCGAAATCCAGCATTCATTGATCGCATCGTTTTCCAGCGGCAGGACGCGCATGACTTTGCCGCCCTTGACCTGAACGATCAGGTTGGTGCCGAGCGAATCGTGCGGGCTGACCGATTTGCGGCGCGACAATTCCCAGGTACGGGCGCTGTAGCGGAACGGCTTCGAGGTCAGTGCGCCGACCGGGCACAGGTCGATCATATTGCCCGACACTTCAGAATCGACGGTCTTGCCGACGAAGGAAGTGATTTCAGCGTGTTCGCCGCGACCCAGCATGCCCAGTTCCATGACGCCGGCCACTTCCTGGCCGAAACGCACGCAGCGGGTGCAGTGGATGCAACGGGTCATTTCCTGCATCGAGATCAGCGGACCGGCATCTTTCGGCGGCACCACCCGTTTTTCTTCTTCGTAGCGCGAGTTCGATTTGCCGTAGCCGACCGCCAAGTCTTGCAACTGGCATTCGCCGCCCTGGTCGCAGATCGGGCAGTCGAGCGGGTGGTTGATCAGCAAGAATTCCATCACGGATTTCTGTGCCTGCACCGCCTTCTCGCTGTTCGAGCGCACGATCATGCCCGCCGAGACCGGCGTGGCGCAAGCCGGCAAAGGCTTCGGTGCCTTCTCGACTTCAACCAGGCACATGCGGCAGTTCGCTGCGATCGACAATTTCTTGTGATAGCAGAAGTGCGGAATGTAGGTGCCCAGCTTGTTGGCCGCGTCCATCACCATGCTACCCGGTGGGACTTCTACCTTCTTACCGTCAATTTCAATTTCAACCATGAGAGTTCTCTGGCCTTAGATATAAGCAGGCACCAGACAGTGCTTGTGCTCGATGTGATATTCAAATTCTTCGCGGAAGTTCTTCACGAAAGCGCGTACCGGCATCGCCGCCGCATCACCGAGGGCGCAAATGGTGCGGCCCTGGATGTTGTCGGCGATCGAGTTGAGCATGTCCAGGTCGTCGGGACGGCCCTGGCCGTGCTCGATGCGGTGGACCATGCGGTACATCCAACCCGTGCCTTCGCGGCACGGCGTGCACTGGCCGCAAGACTCTTCATAATAGAAATACGACAGGCGCAGCAGCGACTTGACCATGCAGCGCGTCTCGTCCATGACGATCACGGCGCCCGAACCGAGCATCGAGCCGGCCTTGGCGATCGAATCGTAGTCGAGATCGGTGTTCATCATCACGTCGCCGCGGATCACCGGGGCGGACGAACCGCCGGGAATGACCGCCTTGATCTTTTTACCGCCGCGCATGCCGCCAGCCAGTTCCAGCAACTTGGCGAATGGCGTGCCGAGCGGCACTTCGTAGTTGCCCGGCAGGTTGACGTCGCCCGAGATCGAGAAAATCTTGCTGCCGCCATTGTTCGGCTTGCCGATGGCGGCGTACTTCTCGCCACCCATGTTCAGCAGGAACGGCACGGCGGCGAAGGTTTCGGTGTTGTTGATCGTGGTCGGCTTGCCGTACAGGCCGAACGAGGCCGGGAACGGCGGCTTGAAGCGCGGCTGGCCCTTCTTGCCTTCGAGCGATTCGAGCAGCGCGGTTTCTTCGCCGCAGATGTAGGCGCCGTAACCGTGGGCGGCGTGCAGCTGGAAGTTGAATTCGCTGCCCATGATCTTGTCGCCCAGGAAGCCGGCGGCACGCGCCTCGTCCAGTGCGTCTTCAAAGCGCGCGTATTCGGCCCAGATTTCGCCGTGGATGTAGTTGTAGCCGACCGTGATGCCCATCGCGTAGGCGCCGATGGCCATGCCTTCGATCAGCGCGTGCGGATTGTAGCGAATGATGTCGCGGTCCTTGAACGTGCCCGGCTCGCCTTCGTCGGTATTGCAGACGAGGTATTTCTGGCCCGGGAACTGGCGCGGCATGAAGCTCCACTTCAAGCCCGTGGGGAAACCGGCGCCGCCACGGCCGCGCAGGGAACCGGCTTTCAGTTCGGCGATGATCGCTTCCGGCGTGATTTTTTCTTCCAGGATGCGGCGCAGCGCGGAGTAGCCGCCACGGTTCACGTAATCCTGTAAATGCCAGTTCTGGCCGTCGAGGCCGGCCAGGATGACCGGGTCGATGTGACGTGAGTGGAGCGATGTCATTTCTTGAGTTCCTCGACCAGTGCGTCGATTTTGCTATCCGACATCAGGCTGCACATGCGCTTGTTATTAACCAGCATCACCGGCGCGTCGGCGCAAGCGCCCATGCACTCGCCTTCGACCAGGGTGAACTGGCCGTCGGCCGAGGTGGCGCGGTAGCCGATGCCCAGTTTTTCTTGCAGGTAGTGCCCGGCGTGCTCGCCGCCCGACAGGGCGCACGGCAGGTTGGTGCACACGCTGATCTTGTACTTGCCGACCGGCTTGACGTTGTACATATTGTAGAAGGTGGCCACTTCCTGCACGGCGATGGCGGGCATGCCGAGGTAATCGGCCACGTCCTGCATCACTTCCGGCGGGAGCCAGCCTTTTTCATCCTGGGCAATGGCGAGCGCCGCCATGACCGCGGACTCTTTATGGTCGGGCGGATACTTGGCGACTTCACGGTCGATTTTTTTGTATGACTGCTCTGATAACAACATGGTTGTGCCTCAAATGGGTCGACAGCTTAGCGGTCGATACTGCCGAATACGATGTCCTGGGTGCCGATGATGGTGACGGCGTCGGCCAGCATGTGGCCGCGCGCCATTTCGTCCAGGCTTTGCAAGTGCGCATAGTCGGGGGTGCGGATCTTCAGGCGGTACGGCTTGTTGGCGCCGTCCGACACGATGTAGATCCCGAACTCGCCCTTCGGATGCTCGACCGCGGCATACGCTTCGCCCGGCGGCACGTGGAAGCCTTCGGTAAACAGCTTGAAGTGGTGAATCAAGGATTCCATGTTCGACTTCATCTCGGTGCGCTTTGGCGGCGCGACCTTGTGGTTGTCGGTCATGACCGGACCCGGATTGGCGCGCAGCCAGGCCGATGCTTGCTTGATGATGCGGTTCGACTGGCGCATCTCTTCCACGCGCACCAGGTAACGGTCGTAGCAATCGCCATTGGTACCGACCGGGACGTCGAAGTCCATCTTGTCGTACACGGCGTACGGCTGCTTCTTGCGCAAATCCCATTCCACGCCGGAGCCGCGCAGCATGGCGCCGGTAAAGCCCATGGCTTTCGCCGCTTCCGGGCTGACCACGCCGATGCCGACGGTACGCTGTTTCCAGATACGGTTGTCGGTCAGCAGGGTTTCGTATTCGTCGACATAGGTGACGAAACGCTTGCAGAAGTCGTCGAGGAAGTCGAGCAGCGAGCCCTGGCGGTGTTCGTTCAGTTCGTCGATGGCCTTGGCGCTGCGGATGATCGAGGCTTTGTGCTTCGGCATCGCATCCGGCAGGTCGCGGTACACGCCGCCCGGACGGTAGTAGGCCGCGTGCATGCGCGCGCCGGATACCGCTTCGTAGCAGTCGAACAAGTCTTCACGGTCGCGGAAAGCGTACAGGAAAGGACCCATGGCGCCGACGTCGAGCGCGTGCGTGCCGAGCCACATCAGGTGGTTCAGCAGGCGCGTGATTTCGTCGAACATGACGCGGATATACTGGGCGCGCACGGGCACGTCGATGCCGAGCAGCTTCTCGATCGCCATCACGTAACCGTGCTCATTGCTCATCATCGACACATAGTCGAGACGGTCCATGTAAGGCACCGATTGCAGGTAAGTGCGGGTCTCGGCCAGCTTTTCGGTGGCGCGGTGCAACAGGCCGATGTGCGGGTCGGCGCGCTGGATCACTTCGCCGTCCAGTTCGAGCACCAGGCGCAGCACGCCGTGCGCGGCCGGGTGCTGCGGACCGAAGTTGAGGGTGTAGTTCTTAATTTCAGCCATTATTTCATCCCGTAGGTTTCTTCGCGGATCACGCGCGGAATGATTTCACGCGGCTCGATCGTCACGGCTTGGTAGATCACGCGCTTCTGTTCGGGGTCGTAACGCATTTCGACGTAACCGGACATCGGGAAGTCCTTGCGGAACGGATGGCCGATGAAGCCGTAGTCGGTGAGGATGCGGCGCAGGTCGTTATGGCCTTCGAACAGGATGCCGTACAGGTCGAACGCTTCGCGCTCGTACCAGTTGACGGAACGCCACAGCTCAACCACCGATGGCAGCACCGGCGTATCGTCGTCTTCGGCGAACACGCGCACGCGCACCCGCCAGTTGTGTTCGATCGACAACAGGTGCGAGACGGCGGCGAAGCGCGCGCCCTCCCAGCTGCCTTCGCCGTAGGTGGAATAATCCACGCCGCACAGGTCGAGCAGTTGTTCGAATTTGAGCGCGGGATGGTCGCGCAGGGTCTGCATCGCGGCGATATAGCCGGCGGCCTTGACCACTACGGTCACTTCGCCCAGCGCCACGGAAATAGCGGCGCCCTCACCCAATGCGGTGCGCAGGGCGAGTTCAAGGGCTTCGAGTTTTGTCGTCATGGTGGAAACCGCTTCTTAACGTGCGATGGTATTGGTGCGCTTGATCTTGTTCTGCAATTGCAGAATTCCGTACAGCAGCGCTTCAGCGGTCGGCGGACAGCCCGGCACGTAGACATCGACCGGCACGATGCGGTCGCAACCGCGCACCACCGAGTACGAATAGTGATAGTAACCGCCGCCGTTGGCGCAGGAACCCATCGAGATGACCCAGCGCGGTTCCGGCATCTGGTCGTAGACCTTGCGCAGGGCGGGCGCCATCTTGTTGCACAAGGTGCCGGCGACGATCATCACGTCGGACTGGCGCGGCGAGGGACGGAACACGACGCCGAAGCGGTCCATGTCGTAGCGGGCCGCGCCCGTGTGCATCATTTCGACGGCGCAGCAAGCCAGGCCGAACGTCATCGGGAACATCGACCCGGTACGCGCCCAGTTGATCAGCTTGTCTGCTGTCGTGGTGATGAAACCTTCGTTTAATACGCCTTCAATTGACATGGCTTATTCCCAATCAAGGGCACCTTTCTTCCAGATATACCAAAAACCGACCACAAACTCGGCGATGAACACCATCATCGTCACGAAGCCGGACCAGCCCAGCTCACGCATGGAGACGCCCCAGGGGAAGAAGAATGCCGTTTCCAGATCAAACAAAATAAACAGGATTGCCACCAGATAGTAGCGGACGTCGAACTTCATGCGCGCGTCTTCGAACGCTTCAAAGCCGCACTCGTAAGGCGACAGTTTGGCGGAATCGGGCTTGTGGGGAGAGAGCAGATATCCGAGTACCTGCGGGACGACACCGACACCGATGCCGACCAGGATGAACATCAGGACGGGGAAATAATTATCGAGGTTCACTTGATGAGCCTATGTTGAACGATCGGTTAATGAAACACTGCATGTCGCAGCGCCCTACCGCACGAACCTGGCTTGAACCTTGCCACCAGGACCGAACGACTGATCCTCGCAAAAAAGCCAGCTTAGGCATAAACATATTCGCTTATGCAACCTTGCTGGCTTTTATATTCTTGGTGCCGACGGCGAGACTCGAACTCGCACAGGCTTTCGCCCACTACCCCCTCAAGATAGCGTGTCTACCAATTTCACCACGTCGGCATTGAGTCCGCTATTCTAACATTGTTACATCACTGTATTCAATGCAAAATTGCGCGAAAACAAGGATAAAACAGAAAAACCTTACTTCTTTTTGATACTGATCAATATTCGATCATGCTGCCTGCGCTAACTAATACTCTGTGCGCGGGCAGTATTCTACCAGAATTGAATTACTTTGGCACGGGATTAACAGGTACTTCCGGTACGTTTGTCGCCGCTGCCGGCGCAGCGGCAGGAACAGCGCCACCGGTCACTGGCGCATTCGGCGCCGCCACGGGAGCTGCCGGTGCGGTGGACGGGATGGCGCCCGGGCCGGTCGCTGGCGCCGGCGCTGGTGCCGTCACGGTAGCGCGGTCCATCACACCGCCGCCGGCGTGGTTCTTGTTTTTGGTGGCAAAGAACGCCAGGCCCAGGGTCGCACCGAAAAACACCGCGGCGGCCACGCCGGTCGACTTCGACATGAAGTTCGAGGAGCCGGTGGCGCCGAACAGACTGCCGGACGCGCCGGAACCGAAGGCCGCTCCCATATCGGCGCCCTTGCCATGCTGCAGCAAGACCAGACCGATAATCGCCAGAGCGGAAATAACCTGTACAACAACTACCAGATTGAACAACGTGTTCATTGCTTATTCCATTCCAAGTTTAACAACAATAATATTTCAATTGGCTGCATGAAGGATGGCAAGGAAATCCGCCGCCTTCAGTGCCGCCCCGCCGATCAAGCCGCCGTCGATATCAGGCTGAGCCATCAATTCCAGGGCGTTATCGGGCTTCATGCTGCCGCCGTACAAAATCTGCACTGTCTCGGCCGCTACTGCATTCTTGGCCATCAGCTGCGCGCGCAACTGGGCATGGACTTCCTGGGCCATGGCTGGCGTGGCCGTCTTGCCGGTGCCGATCGCCCAGACCGGTTCGTAGGCGACGACAATCTGCGCCATCCGCTCGCCCACCAGGTCGAGCACGGCGCCAAGCTGGCCCGACACCACGGCGGCGGTCTGGCCGGCATCACGTTCGGCCAGGGTTTCGCCGACGCACACGATCGGGGTCATGCCCGCGTCGAGGACGGCGACGGTTTTCTTCGCCACCAGCTCGCTGCTTTCGCCATGATAGGCGCGCCGCTCGGAGTGGCCGACGATGACGTACGTGCACGCAAAATCGGCCAGCATGGCTGCCGCGACTTCGCCGGTGAAGGCGCCGCCCGGCTGGGCCGAGACATCCTGCGCGCCCCAGGCCACCGGGCTGCCGCTCAAGGCATCCTGGCACTGGGACAGATAGGGTGCCGGCGCACACACGGCACAAGAGGCATCAGCGGCATTCACACCAGCGACAATGCCAGCCAACAGGCTTGCATTCGCGGCACGGCTGCCATTCATCTTCCAATTTCCTACGACGAGTTTGCGACGCATAGTAGCCCAGATTTAATTAACCCGCTATTTTAACCCCCGATCCGATGTCGGTCAAACAAAGGCCGGGGGCAGTTGCCAGCCGATCACACCACTTGCAGCATGATCTTCCCGATATGGGTGGAACTCTCCATCAGCGCGTGGGCCTGGGCGGCCTGTTCGAGGGGGAAGGTCTTGAAAATGACGGGGCCGATCTTGCCCGCTTCGAACAGCGGCCAGACGTGTTCGCGCAGATTGGCGGCGATGGCGCCCTTGAAGGCGACCGGGCGCGGGCGCAGGGTCGAGCCGGAAATGGTCAGGCGGCGGCGCAGCACCTGGCCCAGGTCGATCGTCGCCTTGGCGCCGCCCAGCAGGGCGATCAGGGCGATGCGGCCATCGTCGGCCAGGCAATCGATTTCGCGCGGCAGGTAGTCGCCGCCGACCATGTCGAGGATGACGTCGACACCCTTGTTGTCGGTGAGCGCCTTGACCACGGCGGCGAAGTCTTCGGCCCTGTAATCGATGCCGCGTTCGGCGCCGAGCGCTTCGGTGGCGCGGCATTTGGCGGCGCTGCCGGCGGTGGCGAATACGCGCAGGCCGAAGGCGGCGGCGAGCTGGATGGCGGTCACGCCGATGCCGGAGGTACCGCCCTGCACCAGCAGGGTTTCGCCGGCGGCCAGTCTGGCGCGGTCGAACACGTTGCTCCAGACCGTGAAGTAGTTTTCAGGCAGGGAGGCCGCTTCGAGCGCGGACAGGCCGGCGGGCACGGGCAGGCATTGCTGGAGCGGGGCGGCGCAGAATTCGGCGTAGCCGCCGCCCTGGACCAGGGCGCACACCATGTCGCCTTGCCGGAAGGTGCTGCCGGACAGGTCGCCGCCGACGATCTCGCCGGCCACTTCGAGGCCCGGCAGGTCGGACGCGCCCGGCGGGACCGGGTAATGGCCGAGGCGCTGCAGCACGTCGGGACGATTGATGCCGGCCGCGTGCACGCGGATCAGCACTGCGCCGGGTTTCAGTTCAGGGACGGGACGCTCGCACAGTTGCAGAACATCGGGAGGGCCGGGTTGCTTGATTTCGATGGCACGCATGGGATGGGGCTCGCTGGAAGCAAAAGGCGATTGTACGGGAAGTGGGGTTAGGCCGTCGCTCCCGCCACCACCGTCGTTCCCGCCACCTCTACGTCGTTCCCGCCACCTCTACGTCGTTCCCGCCACCTCTACGTCGTTCCCGCCACCTCTACGTCGTTCCCGCCACCTCTACGTCGTTCCCGCCACCTCTACGTCGTTCCCGCGAAGGCGGGAACCCAAGTTTGTACCGCAGCCACTGGCGGATCAACGTAATTGGGTTCCCGCCTTCGCGGGAACGACGGCGGGCGACGCAGGCACCGCCAGCACAATCTACCCCATCCCTGCCCCGCTACGCGATTGCCTCGGCAACGGCGTCCCCGGACGCCACGCGCGCGACAGCGCCTGCGCCTCGTCGATCTGCTCCTGCGTCATGCGCTTGGCGATCGCCGCCCTCTGCTCGGTCGCATTCGCATTGCCAGCGGCCGCCGCCAGGTTCCACAACATATACGCCAGCACCTTATCCTGCGGCATGCCCGCCGCGTGATACCGGTACATCAGCCCCAGCGCATGCTGCGCCTCCGCATGCCCCTGCTCGGCCGCCTTGCGGAACCACGCGATCGCTTCCTTGTGATCAAGCGGCACCGCATTGCCGGTGTAGTACATCGCCCCCACCACATACTGCGCATCGGCCTTGCCCTGCTCGGCCGCCTTGCGGTGCCACAGCATGGCTTGCTTGTAGTCGCGCGCCACCCCGCGTCCCATGTAATACATGAGGCCGAGCAAATGCTGGGCCTCCACATGCCCCGCCCGCGCCAGCGGCGCGACTTCCCTCAGCGCGCGCGCATAGTCGCGCGCATTGTAGGCGTTGGCGCCTTCGGTAAAGCCGGCCAGCGCGCTGCCGTGCAGGCCAAGTGCGACAATCATCGCAACAAGTAATTTTTTCATGGTTCGCGTATCGCACCAGGAGCGGCTTGCCCGCCCTGTTGATCCAGTCGTCCGTCGTACATGGATAGCATGACGGTTATTTCCAGCTGACTTTGCCAAGGCCATCAACCTTGACATTGCGGTTGGGCGGCTTGCCGTACACCGTCACCGAACCGAGCCCGCTCAGGCGCAGGGTTGCGCTCTGGCGCGCCATCACCGCGGCATTGCCTAGTCCGTTCAAGTCGAGGGTCACGCTATCGACCTGGAAGTGCTGGGCGTCGAGTCCGCCCAAGCCGCCCAGATTGACCTTGAGCCACTTCGCGCCGCCGCTCAGGGTCGCATACCCTGCCCCGCGCAGCACCAGGTCCACACCGTCGCTGGCCACGCCCTGCAGGTTCATGCTGCCTACCCCGCCCAGGCTGGCGCTGACGAGACGGTAATTGCAATTGACCTTCATCGAACCGGCCCCCTCCAGCGACAGCTCCAGCTCGTCGCCCGAAAAACCGCTGACATCGGTCCAGCCGATGCTTTCGGACGCTACTTCGCGCAAGGTCGGCAGGGTCAGTTCGGCCCGCACGCTGTGGCCGCGCCCTTCGCTGCCGATCGACAAGGTGTCGCCATCCTGCTCGGTGGTGATGGAGCTCATCAGACGCTTGTCGCCGCTGATGACCAGACTGGGCACGGCGCCCTGGCGCAGGCGCAAATCGATGGCCCCGTCCAGCCTGACCCGCTGCGCCCTGGCATCGACCATGCGCGTTTCGGTGACACTGCCGTCCGACGCGGCGCTGGCCGGGGCAAACAAGGTGCACAAGGCTGCCGCCAGCGCGCCGGCGTGGAAAAACTGATTCATTGCGCGTCTCCAGATCTTCTTATCGATGCCGGTCGGGCCGGCCGGTACGTACACTACCAGCAAGCGCGGCGGCATTCCAGCTTATTGTGGCAACTGCGCTTTTTCAGCGGCGCTCAGGCGGCGCGCGCTGACCACCACCACCGGCATGACGGCGCCGGGGGCAGCTGCGGCGGCAACGCCCGGCGCACTGCGCTGGAGCGGCGCGCCGGCCGTGGCGAAGGTGGTGGCGCCGATGACGGCGACAACGGCAAGAAAGATGGCTTCCATGTGTTTGGCGATGTTCATGATGCGCTCCTCGGCTTGGGTTCGATGACGTGGCGGTATGCTGTCACTTTAGCCATGCGGCGCGCAGGCTTCCACCGGATTCCGACGAACTGCATTTTTGGCCACCTGGTCCAACAAATCGGCGCGCTGAAACGCATTGCGATTGACTCTCCCGCCACGCGGGCCGATACTGCGGCTCATGTCCGCCACCACAGCCCCCTCGAACGCCGCGCGCGGCACGCCCTCGTACGATGCGATCGTCATCGGCAGCGGACCCGGCGGCGCCAGCGTGGCGCGCGAACTGGCCAGCCGCGGCTTGCGCGTGCTGATCCTCGAACAGGGCAGCGCCGCCCCGCTCAGCGGTACCCTGGGCCAGATGGCGCGCATCGCCGCCATTCCCGGCAAAGGCGCCTTCGTCCACCGCGACGGCTCGCTGCTGGTCCAGGGCATCAACGCCGGCGGCAGCTCCAGCATCAATTTCGCCACCGCCGCCGATCCGCCCCTGGCCCGCTTCGCCGCGCACGGCATCGACCTGGCGCCGGCGCTGCGGGCGCTGCGCGCCGAACTGCCGATCGGGCCGCTTCCCGATACCCTGATCGGCCCGATGGCGGCCCGCATCATGCAAGGCGCGCGCGCGCTGGGCATGGAGTGGCACAAGCTCGACAAGATGATCCGTCCCCAGCTGTGCCGCACAGGCTGCTGGCGTTGCGCCTATGGCTGCCCGTTCGGGGCCAAGTGGAGCGCGCGCGACTTCATCGACGAGGCTTGCCGCCACGGCGCCACCCTGATCGATGCGGCGCGCGCCACCCGCGTGCTGCTCGAACACGGCAAGGCGGTCGGGGTGGAGTACCTGCGCGATGGCACGGCGCGCCATGCGCTGGCGCCGCTGGTGATCCTGGCCGGCGGCGGGGTCGGCAGTCCGCGCCTGTTGCACCAGAGCGGCTTGCGGGCGCAAACCAGCAGCCTGTTCAGCGATCCGGTGGTGGCCCTGATGGGCAGCGTGGATGGCCTCGACGGCGGCGCCGAGGTGCCGATGGCGGCCGGCATGCGCCTGGACGAGGCCGGCATTACCCTGGCCGACATGACCTTGCCCAAGCCGATGTACCAGGGTTTTACCGCGCAGGCCGGGCGCTTCGACCGCCTGTTCGCGCATCGCCGCACGCTCTCCATCATGGTCAAGATCGGCGACCAGACGGGCGGCGCGGTGGGCCCGCGCTGGGTCGACAAGACCTTGCACCCGGTCGACCGCAGCAAATTCGCGCAAGGCGAGGCGATGGCGCGCGCGATCCTGGCCGCTTGCGGCGCCAGCCATGTGTTCAAGAGCCGCCATTTCGCCGCGCATCCGGGTGGCAGCGTGCCCATCGGCGACGGCGTCGATGGCACCTTGCAAGCCGGGGCACCCGGCCTGTTTGTCTGCGACGCCTCGGTCATTCCGGGGCCGTGGGGCTTGCCGCCGACATTGACCTTGCTGTGCCTGGGCAAATGGCTGGGCCAGCACCTGGCGCGCTGAGGTCCCTCCCGCTTGACCTCAGCAGGCCAGCGCGCCGTTCAGCGCCTGGTGCACCAGATCGTCGATTTCGCCGGTGATCATGGTCATGCTGCTGGCCACCACGGAAAACTCCTTGCCGGCCTGGCCGGCGCGCGCGGCGACGACCTGGGCATTGAAGGCGACCATGCGGGCTTGCCTGGCGATGGTCTTGATCTCGCCCATCATCACCTGCAGCTGGCGCTTTTGCAGCTGGGCGTGGCGCTTCGATTGTTCCTCATATACCAGGGTCAGGCCGTTGAGCACGCTCAGCAGGGCGGTGGCGCTGCGTACCAGCTCGTCGAGCAGCGCGGGCGCGCCACGGCCTTCGCCGACGATGGCGTCGAGGGTCGATTCGGCCAGGGCGATAAAGTCGCGGATCACGCGGTCGCCCTGCAGCACGCCGAAATAGGCGTCGCGCAACTGGGCGCAGAATACGCCCGGCAAGCCGCCCTTGCCTTCGACCAGGGTCACATGGGCGTCGCGAAACAGCGCCAGGGTCTCGCGCGCGGTGGCGGCCGCACCCGCGTGGCCCATCGAGGCCAGCACCGCGTACAGGACCACCCGCTGCGACGTGAAGCGGCGCCGGCCCGACAGATTGATCAAGGCGCCGAAAACATCGCCCGACAGCTTGACGCCGTCAAAGCCATCCTGGCGCTCGTGTTCCACGATGCTCGCAGCTTCCAACATAGTGCTCTCCTTCTTCATGCCGGCGGCGACTTCGCCATCCGGACAGGCAAGCAGATGCAGGTTCCGTGCCAGCGCAGGAGGCGATTTCGGCCGTCCACCTCACCAAAGTGGCGCACTGCGGCACAAGTCGGGCACCAAGACGGCGTCACGCACACCAGCATGATGCGAAACGACGGTGTTGAGCTGTTTCAACAGTACCTCAGCTTAGGATGTACTTAAAGTCAACCTTCCTAAATTTCTCGTTTTTGTGTAGGACTATGCCTACATTCAAAAATAATATGAACACAAATGGTGCTGTGCAGCAGACATCAAGCGAGCTCTTCACTATGAAGATCGGTTTGTCATAGGGTTTTCAGACCCAATAAACGTTTTGTGTAGGAAATTGCAACGAGATGTAAAGTAGCGGGCTCATCCTTACTCCTGTCACAAGCCGATGTTAGATTGGGCTCTCGCGTCCACACACGCGATTCAAGCCCCAATCCGGCCTTAACAAAAGGCAACTTTAATAGGTGTTATATGATGAAAAAATCCAAAGTTTTCCTGTCGGCCATCGCGCTGGCATCCGCTGCACTCGTGTCGAGCCAGGCATCGGCTATCGAAATCATCAACACATCGACCTTGCAACTGGTAGACAACTTCGCTGAAGCCGATGGCTTTTTCAAAGGCGGCCAGAAAGGCAACACCTTCGTCGACAACTACAAGTTCACCCTGGCCCAGGCTGGCGATTTCGCCGCTGGCGTCCTGTCGATCACCGGCAATGCCAAAAACGGCCTGGACATCACCGCTTTCAACCTGATCGACAGCAACGGTTCCCTGTTCGGCGGCAAGCTGCTGTCGACCGGCGCGACCGACCAATGGTCGCTGTCGACCGCCAGCCTGTCGGCTGGCGCCTACACCATCCAGGTCAAGGGCAGCATCCTGTCGAACTCGTCGGGCCGCTACTCGACCAACATCGCTCTGGCACCAGTACCTGAGCCAGAAACCTATGCCATGATGCTCGCCGGCCTCGGCCTGCTGGGCTTCACCGCTCGCCGCCGCAACAAAAAGGCAGCAGCCGCCGCACTGGCAGCGTAAGCAATCACGCGCCCTGCATAGAAACCCCCGCGTTGCGCGCCCTGGCGCGTGACGCGGGGTTTTTTTTCACATGCATATGTTTGTTTAAAAACCAACGTACGTTAAGATACTTCGCCGTGCAGCGGGTTCCCCTGCGGCCAAGGTCGTTTACCAGGTTTTTATCGTGAGGTCTTACATGCGCATGCGCCAACTCCCCGTTCTCATCGCCGGACTTTCCCTGTCGCTGACCGCTTTTGCGGCCGCCAGCGATAGCTGGAAAATCCCCGTCAATGTCAAAAAGCTCGATAACGGCCTGACCGTGATCGTCTCGCCCGACCATACCTCGCCCACCGTCGGCGTGAGCGTGGTGTACCACGTCGGCATGCGGCTCGAGCCGAAAAACCGCACCGGCTTCGCCCACTTGTTCGAGCACCTGATGTTCCAGGGCACGCCGAACGCTCCCAAGGGCGTGTTCGACAAGGCCATCACCGGCGGCGGCGGGCGCAACAACGGTTCGACCCGCCCCGACTTCACCAACTATATAGAGACGGCGCCGGTGTCGTCGATCGACTCGATCCTGTGGCTCGAAGCGGACCGCATGAAGACGCTCGACTTCAACGAAAAAACCCTCAAGAACCAGCAAGACGTGGTCAAGGAAGAAATCCGGGTCAACGTGAAGAACCAGCCGTACGGCGGCTTCATGTGGATCGACATCAACCAGCAAGCCTTCCAGAAGTGGGAAAACAACCACGACGGCTACGGCAGCTTCCAGGACCTGGAAGGCGCCAGCCTGGACGACGTGCGCAATTTCCACCGCGATTACTACGGCCCCAACAATGCAGTGCTGGCGATCTCCGGCGACGTGACCCCGGCCCAGGGCTTCGCGCTGGCGCAAAAATACTTCGCCGGCATTCCGAAACGCCCGACTCCGCCGGGCACCGACTTCAGCGAACCGCTGGGCACGGGCGAGAAGCGCATCGAGCAAAGCGATGCGCTGGCCCAGGTGCCGGCCATTGCCGCCGCCTGGAAGATGCCGGCGCGCGGCAGTAAGGATCTGGCGCCGATGGCGGTGCTGGGCGAGCTGCTGGCCGGCGGCGACGCCTCGCTGCTGTACCAGGGCCTGGTCAAGGGGCGCGAAGTGGCGCTCAACCTCGACTCCCTGTACGGCCTGACCAGCCCGTGGGAATTCGACGGCCCGACCCTGTTTACCGTGTTCGCCCTGTACAAGCCGACCAGCAGCGCCGACGTCATGCTCAAGAGCATCGATGAAGAAGTCGCCAAGGTGGTGGCGGGCGGCGTCGATGCGGCCACGCTCAAGCGCGTCAAGACGCGCATGCTGGCCAACTGGTACAACACGATGGAAAGCTTCATCGACCGTGCCGACACCCTGGCCAAGCTGCAAACCCTGTGGGGCGACGCCAACGTGGTCAACCAGATTCCAGCCTGGATCGATGGCGTGAGCTCGGACGATATCCAGCGCGTCGCCAAGACCTACCTGACCCAGGCCAACCGCACCGTCATCGACCGCAAGCCGGTGGTCAAGACCGCCGCCGCCCCCGCGCCGGCTGCCCCAGCGCCGGCTGCCCGTACGCCTGCCGCACCATCCCCTGTGAAGAATTAAGGAGAGCCGCCATGAAAAAACTGATGCTGGCACTGAGTATTTCCCTGCTGTTCGCGCCGGCCGCCTTTGCCGCCGGCAGCGCCAAGGCCGCCGCCAATTCCCTGCCGCCGTACGGCAAGGACAAGCCGATCCCGGCCCCGACCATCATCAAGCAAACCCTGTCCAATGGCTTGCAGGTGTGGGTGGTACCGCGCCAGGGCTTGCCGCGCGTGGACTACGTGCTGGCCGTGCGCGGCGCCGGCCTGGCCGCCGACGACAGCGGGCACCCCGGCTTCGCCAACCTGATGGCCGGCTTGCTCAACGAAGGCAGCACCAAACGCGATTCGCGCGCCATCGCCGAAGCGGCCCAGGGCCTGGGCGGCGAAGTCGGCGCCGGCGCCAGCCACGACGGCATCACCGTCTCGGCCAACGCGCTGACCTCGAACGCCGGACCGATGCTCGATCTGTTGGCCGAAGTGGCGCGCATGCCGGCCTTCCCGCCGCAGGAAGTCGAACTGGCCAAGGGCAATGCGCTGGAGGGCTTGAAAGTGTCCGAGGCCACCCCGGGTTTTCGCGCCGAACGCGCGCTGAACAAAGCGGTCTTCGGCGCTCACCCGTACGGTAACACCAGCCCGACCATCGAATCGATCAGCACGGTCACGCCGGAATTGCTGCGCGCCGAGCACGCCAAGCGCTTCCGTCCCGACCGCAGCCTGCTGGTGATCACCGGCCGCATCGGCAACGCCGAGGCATTCAAGCTGGCCACGGCCGCCTTCGGCGACTGGAAGGCCGAGGGCCCTGCCCTGCCCGAGACCGCGGGCGCCAACCTGAAAGCCAAGCCGGTGCGCATCCTCCTGCAGCGCGATGGCAGCGTGCAGTCGACCATGCGCCTGGGCAGCCCGGGCATGGCCGCCAGCGCCACCGACTACGTGCCGCTGCGCCTGACCAGCACCATCCTCGGCGGCGGTTTCAGCAGCCGGGTGAACCTCAACCTGCGCGAGGAAAAGGGCTACACCTACGGCGCCTCGGCCGGCGCGCGCATCTTCCGCAACGGCGGCAGCATCGTCGGCGGGGCCGATGTGCGCAATGAAGTGACCGGCGCCGCGCTCAAGGAATACCTGCACGAGTACACCCGCATCGGCAGCGAGCTGGTACCGGACGCGGAACTGAGCATGAACAAGCGCTACGTGGCCGGCGGCTACCTGATCAACAACCAGATGCAGCGCGCCGTGGCCGGCACCCTGGCCAACAACTGGCTGGTCGGGCTGCCGCCGGAATTCCTCGGCCAATATGTGCCGCTGATCCAGAAAGTCACCTCGGCGCAGGTGCGCGAGATGGGCAAGAAATATTTTGCCCCTGAGCTGCAATCGGTGATCGTGGTGGGCGACAATGCCGCCGTGGCCGAACAATTGAAGCAATACGGGGAGTTCACCATTCAGCAGAAGTAAGTCCGGGACGGCAGGAAAGCCCGCCAGGGCGCCTGTACCGGATCGATTCGCCCGCAAGCCGCCGCTGCGCAAGCACCGGCGGCTTGTTGTTGCCCGCTTCTCCACACAATATCCGCCGGCCCGGCCGGCTACCTGCCATGACCACCAAAACCTGCGCTTTGCCCTTCCTGCTGGCGTCCTTGACCGGTTGCATTACCTATGCGCCGCCAAGCGGCCCGACCGCTTCCCTGGGGATGTACTTCGATAACGATTCTGCCGGGCGCATGCGTACCGGAACGGCAAACGTGTTTGCCAATCCGGCCTGCGCCAGCCCGCCGTCCGGCGGACGCATCGGTACCCGCATGGGCATGGACGAGCGTGACGAATTGCCGACCCAGAAAATCGCAGCGGGCCAAGAGTTCACCTTCGACCTGGCAACGATCGAGGTACAGGGCCAGGCCAATGCAGGCTGTTCCGTGACTGCGACATTCCTGCCGGAACCCGGCGCAAGCTACGAAGCGCGCCTATATATTCGCGGCAACTCGGCACGTTGCGAGATGGTGATCGTCGACGGCCAGAACCTCGCTGTTCCGTTCACGATGCCGGATTTTTCCTGCACGGGGGGCATGGAAGGTAAAACCAGGAATGGCGTGGGCTGGTTCGCCTACTACGACATTTCAAAAGTGCTCCTGAATGTCCCTCTGAAATAGGCGTCATTTAAATAAGCGTCTCTTAAGACATTGTTTTAGGAATCCTCCGCGTCGTCCCCATCGTGCTCATTGCCGCCTTGGCCGGGCTTGGCGCGCGCCACCCTGTACCTGAACGGGAAGGTCTCTGCCTACAGAGCGCCCCACCTATTTGAAGGAGGCCGATGTCGAGGCGTTCTGACGCTCGAGGTCCGTCTCGACCGGCAAATTTGAGCGATGCGGCCTGAAAAAGCGGCCGAGAAATGGCTCCGTTCGCGCATTCCCAGCCACATTCAAACACTCAGCTCGCCATCGAGCCCGACATCACCGGTTATGCCAGGTGCCCGACAGATCAGCCTGTGTATCCTCACCGTAAATACCCACAGCGTGGCTACCCCGTTACGGATGGCGATTGCCGGAACTGCCCCACGCTTTCTGGCCTCGCCAATATATTTCACCACGCTTGAATTTTCAAAACCTGCAAGATATGCATTGCTTTCACCTCGGACGGACAAACAATCATCATTTCACCGGTTTCTGTTACGCCTGAAATATCAAATCGCAACACGGCTCCGTTCTCGGGAACAGCAACATGCACAACCTTTCCACGCCGTGCCGCTTGCCAAATATCATGCGCCTCAGCCGGCCACGGCGCTGGGGTAATCCCAAGCAACAGTACAAATCTCATATCGCGAATTTGCAGGATTTTTATGCCCGGTCCTGGTCCTGTAAAAGTCTCATGGCTGGTAGTTACCGAAACCTCTCGTTCCCAAGGGCTGGTTTTAAAAACCCAGATCGAAAGGATAATTATCGATACGAGTGCGGCATAGATTGCCAAGCGAATTAAAACGCCTTTTTTCACGCGACCATCCCAAAATTTATGATTCCAGTAGCGCGCTTCCGCGCACTCACATCGACCAACCGCTCGCTTCGCTTCGCCCCCGACGAAAGCCAAACAGGCCTCAAGCTACCTTAGATGCATTGTTATCAGCAGATATGCCCCTCTTATATGTTACTACGATACCGTGCATGCCGAATAACCTTCCTGCGAGCGTTAAGCCCCCCAAATACCCCGTCGATCAACCAAGCCCGCAAATGAATTTACGTTCACTATATTATTCTCTTTTTATAACCATATCGATCGAGCGTGATGACGTACTACCATCGATCACGTTCCAATACCAACGACTATGGAATGAATAGATTTCTGCGTCCTTGGGATACGCAACCTCTACTAGATCGGCACTTATCCAGCGTATGCTGCGAACGTTAAGGGATGAGCTAACAACGGATGGGTAAATTTCATTCCCAAGCGGCTTGCCGTGCTCGACAAGAACCACTCCAAATGAAAATCCACCCGCTGCCCCCGACACCCACTCCACAAGCACAGCATCGATACCCCCGTTTTTCGACATAACTCTGCCGCGCTCGACGGGATGACTCTTATCGCATGCGCCTAGTGTTATCAAGACACATAAAAGCATAATCATTCGACACACAGCATGTCCTCTCATTCAAAGTTTTTCCCCACAGCCGTACTTGGCATACTTAATATCTTTTCGATCCATTCTCCCATGGAATATTGCCGCAGGAATATTTTCGCGTAAAAATGGCCGCTTCCTGGCACGTAGTTTTCAGGAGTCCTATATTTTGACAATACTCCGCCTATCTTATCAGGCACTCTGATGGCAGCGCGAAGCCGCCGTAACTAGCCGAAACAGCACGGTAGTTGAAATTTTCGTAGTTGTCGCGATCTGTTTTTTCCGGCCCGCTTGTGTCTCTTTTGCACTCCCAATCAGCCCTTGGCGCATGGGTTCTTTATCCCAATCTGGAGCATATCCCCCTCTTCCCTCACACATGTTTTTATGTAACTGTTCAGCCCCTATGACAGCTCGGGAAAAAGTCTGATTTTTCGCTGGAAAATTGAGCAAATATCGGCATTTTTTTGCACATTTTTTAAGCAAAACTTGCTGGTTTTTGATAGCTCTTCATAGGGGTTGAACGGTTACGTTTTTATCAACACTCCCCGTGGTGGTGCAGGCGGAGGTTTGAGAAAATTCCACTGTTCCATTGGAAAAACCGGCATAAAGATAGCTGGTGGCCGTTACCTCGCTAGGCGCCATGCCTGTCACTGTCTGGGTCAGCACCGTCAGAGGCAGGTCGCCCAGGACCAATGTCTCCCGCATCCGTGTGCCGCTCCTGACGTTGTACTCCCCAAGCAAATGCGCGCGTCCGACCACTCAGCCGACGACGTCACCGGCTGCTCGCGCGGCGCCCTACGGCTCGGTCGACTACCACGCCAACGGCGGCGACCTGTTCATGGTCAACCTGCGCACCGGCATGCGCAACAACCTGGTACGTTAATCTGGTCACCAGCATCGATGGTCTCAAGCACAGCAAGGCGCCGACGCTCGGCTCGATCGCCGCGCAGACCGTGTATGCCGTCTGCAAATCGGACAGCCAAGGCACCGAAAAGGAACAGCCATCCTCCTCAAGTAAGTGTTCTGGCAAGCGCGCCTGCGAAGCTGTAACCGGCCCTGCGGGGCCGATTCAAGCGTAGACGTCGATGATATTGGCGGAGGGGGTGGCGGATGGCGCGCTGGGAGTGGCCGCCGCCGGCGTGGCGGCGCTGCCGCTTTCCTGGGCGATGCGCCCCTGCACCTCGGCGATGCGCGCCGCGATGGCCTGGATATCGGATTTGCCTTTCGGCGTGTCGGCGCTCGCGCAGTTCACGCAGTCGGACAACTGCTGCTGGTAGCGCTGCAATTGCGCTTGCAGGGTCACGGGCGAGGGTTTCGCGGCGCCGTAGGCATACGCGGCGCTGCTGGTACTGCTGGCGATGGCTTGCGTCATAATGCCTCCTGAAAACGCCCGGCACTACGGCCGGGCACCACGATTACTTCTTCATCTCGTCCTTGGCCATGGCATCTTTTTTCATGTCATCCTTGGCCATCGCGTCTTGCTTCATGCCATCTTTTGCCATCGCATCCTTACCCATGGCATCCTTCTTCATCCCATCCTTGCCCATCGCATCCTTGCCCATGGCATCTTTCTTCATGCCATCCTTGGCCATGTGGTCCTTCTGCATGGCTGGCTTGTGCATGGCATCTTTGCCCATGCCATCCTTGGCCATCTCGTCTTTCTTCATGGAATCTTGAGCATACACCGAAGCGGACAGTGTCAGGCATGCGGCGATCAGGGCGGTGGTAACGTTTTTCATGGTATTTCCTTTAAAGTGAGTGAACACGACAAGTACTGCGTGTGGGCGGTGCGGGACAGCGATCGGTGACCGGTCAACTGCCGCCGAACCAGTTATACCCCTGGTTTTCCCAGTAGCCGCCAGGGTAGGTATTGGTGACGAAAATGGCCTGGATATGCTTCGGATTCTTGTAGCCGAGCTTGGTCGGCATGCGCAGCTTCATCGGAAAGCCGTAGCGCGGCGGCAAGGGCTGGTCGTCATACGTCAGCGCCATCAGGGTTTGCGGATGCAGCGCCGTGGCCATGTCGATGCTCGTAAAATAATCGTCGGCGCATTGGAAGCCCACGTATTTGGCGCTCAGGTCGGCGCCCACATGGCGCAGGAAGTGCCCGAACGACACCCCGCCCCATTTGCCGATCGCGCTCCAGCCTTCCACGCAGATATGGCGCGTGATCTGGTCCTGCTGCGGCAGCGCGCGCAGCCGCGCCAGGGTCCACGGCTTGCGGTCGGCCACCATGCCGCTCAGCTCCAGGCGCCAGGCCTCGCCATCGATCTGGCGCACCTCCTCCTCGCCATAAAAGGCATTGAACGGAAACGGCCGCGTGATCATGCTGGCCGGATAGGTGGGCGCCAGCCGCGCCGGGTCGAACAGCAAGCCCTGGACCCGGTCGTTGAGGCGCGAGATACCGGACAGCGCCTGCTCGATGCTGTCCTGGTCGCCCGTGGAGCAGCCGGTCAGCAAACTCAGGCCGCCCAGGGTCAGGCTGCGCTCCAGGAAGGCCCGGCGCGATGGCTGGGCGATGCGTTTGACGGCGTCGGCCAGCATGGCGGCGCCCTCGGCGTGAACGACGATGTCGCGTGGTTTGAACAGTTTCATGATGGAGCTTTCCTGAACCGTGATTGTTAGCGGCCGCGCAGCATGGCCAGCAGGGTGCGCGGCACCAGGGCCACCATCGCCACATGCACGACGATGAAGGCGCACAGGCCCGTCATCGCAAAAAAGTGCACCAGGCGCGCGCCTTCGTAGCCCCCCATCAGCACCCGCAGCAGAGGGAACTGCACCGATTTCCACAGCACCAGACCGGACAGCACCAGCACGATGCTGTCGAGCATGACGAACAGGTAAGCGACGCGCTGCACGCTGTTGTAGTGGCGCGGATCGGCATGGGCCAGCTTGCCTTTCAGCGCAGCGCCCATGTCGAGCAGCAACTGGCGCGGCGAAATCGGAAAGAACTGGCGCCGCAGCCGTCCCGAGGCCAGGTTGAGCAGCAAATACAGGATGCCGTTGGCCAGCAGCAGCCACATCGCGGCAAAATGCCATTGCAGCGCGCCGCCCAGCCAGCCGCCCAGGGTCACGCCGGGAGGAATCGCAAAGCCGAGAAAGCCGGTCGCGTTGTAGATGCGCCAGCCGCTGGCCACCAGCAGCAGCACGGCGAGCGCATTGAGCCAGTGCGTCAGGCGCAGCCAGAGCGGGTGGATGGTGCGCGCATCGCGGCTCATCGCGCGCCCCCGGCGGCGGCCGTTTTGACTTGGCGGCAATAAGCGGCATATGATGCCGGCGCGGTGCCGGTCGCTGTCAATACGGTGAACGCGGGAAACGGTTTCATGGGCTTGGCCTGTTTATGAGTGACACTGACAGGTAGTTCGCAACGCGCACGGGATTGGTTACAGCCCAGGACAAATATTTTGCAAAATAATTTATATCGATCAAACCTTGTTACTAAAGGCCCCGATGGAACGAATACCTGAGGTAAGCGTGTTGCGCGGCACCGAATTGCGCTTGCACGCCCTGTTCTTGCAAGGCCTCGACGGCGACACCCAGGCCTACCGTGCCTTTCTGCAGGCGACGGCGTCGCATTTGCGCGCCTTCCTGCGGCGGCGCCTGAACCGCTGGCCGGACGAGGTGGAAGATTTGGTGCAGGAATCGTTGCTGGCGATCCACAACCAGCGGCTCAGTTACGATACCGCCGTGCCGCTGACGGCGTGGATGGTGGCGATTGCTCGCTACAAGCTGGTCGACTGGCTGCGCCGCCATGCGCGCCGCGACGCCCTGACCGAGCCCTTGCCCGACGAAGACGCCTTCTTTTCCAGCGCCGACGCCGATGCCGGCGAGGCGCGGCGCGACTTGGGCAAGCTGCTGGCCACCCTGCCGGTCAAGCAGCGCGAGGCGATCGTCTACACCAAGCTCGACGGCCTGTCGGTGCGCGAAGCGGCCGATGCCCTGCAGATGAGCGAAGCGGCGGTCAAGGTCTCCGTCCACCGCGGCTTGAAAACCCTGGCAACCCTCTTGAAGGATGCGCTATGAACACCGATGACTTGATTGACATGCTCTCCAGCGGCCCGGACGTGCGCGTGCAGGCCGCCCCGGCCCGGACCGTCCTGCTGCCGCTGGGCGCCGGCTTGCTCGCCAGCACCATCATCGTGCTGGCCGGGCTGGGCCTGCGCCCGGACCTGGCCCAGGCGGCCACCCTGGCGCCGTTCTGGACCAAGCTCGCCTTCTCGCTCGCGCTGGCCGCGGCCGGGGCGCTGGCGCTCAAACGCCTGGCGACCCCGGGCGCGCGCAGCGCCGCGCTGCCGTTTCTGCTGAGCGCGCCCATCCTGCTGATCTGGTGCCTGGCGGCAACGATGCTGTGGCAAGCGGCGCCCGAGCTGCGCGCCGAGCTGTTCTGGGGCCGCACCTGGCGCACGTGCCCGCTGCTGATCGCCTTGATCGCGCTGCCGCTGTTCGGCGCCGCGCTGCACGTCGTGCGCGGCCTGGCGCCAACCCGCCTGCGCCTGGCGGGCGCGGCCGCCGGATTCGGCGCCGGCGCCGCGGCAGCCGCCGTGTATTGCCTGCATTGCCCGGAGGCAAGCGCCGCATTCGTCGGCTTTTGGTATCTGCTCGGCATGCTGATCCCGGCGGCAGTCGGCGCCCTGATCGGCCCGCGCGTGCTGGCATGGTAGTTTGCATTTTCCATGCCATGTGGCGAGCTTGTGCGCAACAAAATCAGCATTGAGCTAGATCAAAGTTCGTGCAGATAGGAGCACGTATAGTGGTTAATATCCATCCGGGCTCACCGAACATTTGAGCCTTGTCAAACATTGTGCAACTTTCTTTGACCGGAGAATGACGCGCATGCAAGCCCGACTGGCCCTCCCGCTCTGGATCCACGCGTTCGAACCGGTCAGTGCGGCAGTGCGCACCAAGGTGGCGGCGGCGCTGGAACAGGCCGGGCTGGAGCTGGAAGCGGGTGGTGCTCTTGCGGCCGGCTTCGGCCTGGTCTTGATCGACGGCGTCGATGGCACCGTGCTGGAGCGGGTGCGGACCCTGGCCGCGAGCGCCAAGGTGCTGGCCATCGCGGTCGGCGCGCGCGCTCCGGCCACGGCCGACATGTGGGCCCTGCTGGAAGCCGGCGCCTTCGATGTGCTCAGCTGGACAGACGCCAGCGGCGACGCCGCCCAGGTGCGGGCCCGGCTGGAGCGGCGCGACGCCCTGCAACGCCTGGCCGACTCGCCCGCCGTGTGCAACTGCCTGGTCGGGGTCAGCCCGGCCTGGCGCGCGCTGGTGCACAGCGTGGTCGAAGTAGCCGCCTTCACCGAGTCGCCGGTACTCATCACCGGCGAAACCGGTACCGGCAAGGACCAGATCGCGCAACTGATCCACCGCCTGGGCGGACGCGGCGAACTCACCGTGCTCGACTGCACCACCCTCACGCCCGAGCTGGCCGGCAGCGAACTGTTCGGCCACGAGCGCGGCGCCTTTACCGGGGCCGCCAACGCGCGCGACGGCGCCTTCGCGCTGGCCGACGGCGGCGTGCTCTTTCTCGACGAAGTGGGCGAACTGCCGCTGCCGCTGCAGGCGCAATTGCTGCGCGTGCTGCAGGAGCATGCCTATAAACGGGTCGGCAGCAATACCTGGCAACACTCGCACTTCCGGCTGGTGTGCGCCACCAACCGCAGCCTGGAAGACGACGTCGCCAACGGGCGCTTCCGGGCCGACCTGTACCACCGCATCGCCGCCTGGCGCTGCCGCACCCCGCCCCTGCGCGAACGCAGCGACGACGTGCTGCCGCTGGCGCGTCATTTTCTGGCGCTGCTGGCCGGACCGGGCGTGGCCTGCGAATTCGACGACGCCGTGCGCGAATTCCTGCTGCTGCGCCAGTATCCCGGCAATGTGCGCGAACTGCGCCAGACAGTGGCGCGCCTGTGGTACCGCCACAGCGGCCCCGGTCCGATCACCATCGGCGACCTCGCGCCCGACGAGCGGCCCGCGCGCGGCGCTACGCCGGCCTGCTGGCCCGATGTGCGCTTCGAGAGCGCGATCCGCGCAGCCATCGATTTGCGCATCGGCCTGGCGCGCATCAGCCAGGCCGCGGCCGACATCGCGATCCAGCTGGTGCTCGAGCAGGAAGGCGACAACAACCAGCGCGCCGCGCTGCGCCTGGGCGTGACCGACCGCGCGCTGCAAATCCGGCGCAAGGCCTGGGCCGAGGCCCACTGACGCCGACGCGCCTCAATGCCCGATCAGGCGCAGCAGGTTTTGGCCCAGCACCAGCGCCTCGTCATCCGGCGCCAGGCCCAGCATGCCGATCTTGGCCAGCTCCACGCCAGGATGCAGCCACGGACCGTCGGAGCCGAACAGCAGCTTGTGCGGGCCGGCGCGGCGCACCGCCATCTCCAGCAGGTCGAAGCGGCGCACGCCGGCGCTGTCGGCGTGGATGTTGCGGTGGCGCGCCAGATGGTCGATCAGCGCCAGCTGCGCGCTCCAGTCGTCGGCAAAACTGCCCAGGTGCGGCAGGATGAAGTTCACGTCGGGGAACTGGCTGGCCAGCAGTTCGGCCACCGCCACCTCGCCCGTCACGTCGTACAGCACCGGCAGGCGGAAGAAGCGCGCCGTCTCGCACACCTCGCGCGAAATGCGCGCGTCGTGCCGGTGCAGCTTGATGCCCACGAAGCCGTATTCCTCCACCGCCACCCGCACCAGCGCGTGCACCCGCCCGCGGTCGCGCTGCGCATGGACGAAAGCGAAGCCGTAGAAGCGGCCCGGATCGGCGGCCACGATGCGCGCCACGCTGCGGTTGGCCTGCGCATAGTCGGAGTGAAAAGCGGCCAGCAGCACCGTGCGCGCGATGCCCGCCTGGCGCGCCCGCGCCAGATAGCGTTCGAGGCCGGCGTCGCTGTCCCACGGGCCGGAAAAGCCGTCGCCCTCGCCCGCATGGCAGTGGCAGTCGATGATCATAGATCGAGCACGATGCGGCCACCGCCCTGGCGCCGCCACGTGCCGCTGCTGCCGCCACTGCTGCTTCTGCCTGCGAGAGCGGATGAGGACTCGCGCAGTTGCGGCATGTGGCAGCGCAGCGCCGCATCGAGCGCGTGGCGCGCGGCGCGCTGCGGATCGGCGCCCTGCCCCGCCAGGCCGGCCTGCTGCGCCGCGGTGCCGGCGATGCGCACGAAGCGGCGCGCCATTTCCAGCTCGCGCTCCTCGCCTTCCAGGCCGACAGTCTCCATCTCCAGGGCCTTGGCCAGGGCGCCGCCGAGCGCGCCGCCGATGGCCGTGCCCACGCCAGGAATCGGAATGAAGGACCCGAGCGCGCTGCCCACGAACGGCAGCGCGGTCTTGGCCAGGCCCTTGAGCATGCCGCCGAGCGGCTTGGCGACCTTGCCGATGAAGGAGCCGACCTTCTTGACGCCCTTCCAGATTCCCTTGAACATATTGCCGAGGAACTGTTCGAGTTCTTCCTCGCTGGCGACCGACATCAGTTCCATCGCCAGCGCGATTTCTTCCTGCTCCCCGAAGGGACCGGGCGCTTCGAATTCGAGCATTTCCAGTTCACCCATTTCGGCCTGCTGGCGGCATTTGGCGCAACCACATCCTGACTCTTGCATGATGATCTCCTTGGGTTGATGAAGGGTTGGCGAACCTTAGCGCCAGGATTCGCCGAACAACTCGGCTTCGAACTCGGTGCGCGTGTTGGTCAGCGTCGGTTTTTTCGTGCCGGTCGGGTTCGGCTTGACACCCATATTTTTGTGCACTTTCTTTTCCAGGGCGCGCCGCTGGTCGTCCGTCAGGGCGGTTTTGGCGACGAAGACCGTATGTTTGGCCACGTCCAGTCCCAGTATGGTGGCGCACAGCAGATGCTGCTGGAGGCGGCGCTTCACGCTCTCGCTCTGGCCGCTGTAGGCGCGCTTGCCTGTCGGAGCATCGAACTCGATCAGGTAGAGACCCGCCACATCGGCGTCCGGCGAGCGCACCGCATCGCGCAGCGAACCAATGCGTTTGTACTGTGGCGCCCCGCCCCCCATCTTGTCGAGTGCCGGTTTGATGGTCTTGGGTGTTTCATCCTGCGGTTCGTCGGCGTCTGGCGCAGCGTCGTACCCATACGGTTCCGGCCACGGCGCCAGCACCGGGTAACGCCAGCCGCCCCACGCCGGCCAGCGCGGCCCCGGCGGCCTGGCCGACCAGGTGCGCCCCATCGGGGGCCGTGGCGCGCGCGCCGGCATCCCACGGCGTGCGCCGCGCTCTTGTTCCATCCCGAACTCCAGCATTTCAAATTCCGTATTCATACTCCCTCCTTGTATCTGCGACTGAACCTGCCTGCGCGCGCAGGCAGGCCGCCAGCAGCACCAGCGCGCGTTCGATGTCGTCCGGCGCATGGCGCGCAGTGACGATGAAACTGAGCGTGGCCTGAGTGCCCGCCCGCTGCAGCACCGCATCGACGCCGGCGCTGCGCAGGCAGGCGTGCAGCGCCACGCCATCGGTATTGCGTCCCAGCGCCAAGGTCTGCACCGGAAACGCGCTGGCACGCAGCCCGATGCCATGCCTGGCCGCGCCGGCGCGCCACTGCGCCACGCGGCACCACAGGCGCCGCCGCAACTGGTCGCCGTGCGCGCGGTTGATGCGCAGCGCCGCCAGCGCGGCCCGGATCGAGGCCACCGACGGCGGGCTGGAATGCACGCGCGCCTGGCTCGATTGCCCGAAGCGCCGCACCAGGTCCGCGCTGGCGCACAGCACCGCAAGCGGCGCGCCGAAGGCTTTCGACAGCGAACTGCCGACCACCACGTGCGGCCCTTTGATGCCGTGCCGGCGCAGCGAACCGCCACCGCCGCTGCCAAACAGGCCGATGACCTGGGTGTCGTCCAGCACCAGCCAGCCGCCCGCCTCGCGCGCCAGCGCGGCGTAGGCCGCCAGCGGCGGCGCCTGGGCCGCGCCGGGCGAGTAGCCGTCGGCCAGGATCAGCGGTCGCCTCCCCTGTCGCCGCGCCGCCTGCGCCAGCCGGCGCGCCGCGCCCACGTCGCCATGCCCGAACACCGTCAACGGAGTGCCCTTTGCCGCCGCGCGTTCGGCGCCGATCCGCGCAATCGGGTAGCTGGCGCCGTCGACCAGGATCGCCACCGGGGTCTGCGCCATCAACTCGAACAGGTCGCAGAACAGGTGCAGGGTCGATGGCAGCAGGGTCGCCGCCTCGCAGCCGCACAGCAGCGCCAGCGCCGCCGCCAATTGCGCCGCGCCCGGCGGCTCGCCGCTGGCCGCCGGCCGTCCCAGGGTCAGCGCATCCCACTCGCCCAGCGCCGTGCTGGGATGGCGCAGGCCGAGGTACAGGGCGTTGGCGAAGTCCAGCATGCCGCGCTCTTGCTCAGGCCATCCGCGCCTGCTGGTCCAGGCGCTGGCGCAACAGGATCGAGGGCAAGGTGCCTTCCGCCTTGGGATCGCGTGCATCGACCGTCAGATCGACCCCGGTGGCGGCGCGGTAGGCGTGGATATAGCCCTGGATCTGCGGACGCCAGAAGCGCGCCCAGTTGAAGGCCTGGGTCGGCTCGTAGATATCGCTCCAGGCGCCGTAGCGCACCGACAGCAGCACCTGTTCGCCGAACATGGCCAGGCTGCGGAAGTGCATCACGCTGGTGTCGGACCATCCCTGCAGCTTCTTCATGGCGTCGACCCGGTCCATCCACGGTTCCGGATAGGCGACCATGATGCGGGTCGGGAGGAACTCGCGGAACTCGGGCCGCGCCAGCATCCACTGCTGCATCAGCATTTCGATACGTGCCGTCGACGGCAGGTCGCCGAACTGGTTGTGCGCGCCCTGCGACAGGATCAGGTGCACTTCCTTGAGGCCGTTCAAGACCGGGAAGGCGTCGGCCTTGACGGTGGTGTCGTCGTCCTGGCGGTAGAAGGAGGTGCACAGGCGCAGCAGGTAGTGGAAGGCTTCCAGGAACTTCGAACGCGTGTCGGCCGGGCGGAAATGCTGGACCGCCTTGCCGTCGAGCCGCACCCCGTAATGGTGGTCGTACTCGTAATTGCGCCGCACCACGGTGAGGCGATGTTGTTCGTCCTGCGTGTAGCCCCAGATCAGGTTATTCAGTGGGCGCAGCGGATCGATTTCAAGGTTCGCCAGCGGGTCGGCGCGGCCCAGCGCGCGCACGTTCTGGAAGCGCTGGGTGATCGCATTCATGGTCTGCACCAGCATCCCCTCTTCGTGCCAGTAAGACCAGATCAGCTCCAGCAGGCACGGATTGGCCAGCTTTTGCTGAACGATGCCGAAGCACAGATCGGCCTCGCCCTCCTGCCCGCGCAAGAGGTGGATCGGCACGTCGGGCAGCTTGCGCCGGATGATCGCAAGGTAAGGCAGCACCTTGGTGCCGTCGACCGTCTCTTCGAGATAGTCGGTGTTGAAGGTCCGTTCCAGGTCGCGCGTGGCGGGGATGTCGCGCCGGTCCAGGTAAGCCTGGTCCTCGACCGGATTGAAATGCGTCGGCTGGCTGAGCACCCCGCAGTTGACCATCACGAACGCCTCGGTGGCGACCTTGAGCACGCGGTAGGCTTCCGAATCGTTGAAGGGCAGCGCGCGGCGCTGGCGCAGCTGCTCGAACAACGCGCTCTTGGCCTCGAAACCGGGGCCGCGATTGCCGGGGGTGCAGAACAGCGCATCCATGAAGTTCAGGTAGTTCGTAAACGACATCGCATCGGTGCTGTTGCGGATCAGGGTCCACAGCGGCAGGTCGTCGGTCGGCTCGGTCTCGGTACGCGTCATCGACACGCCGATGTTGCCCGAGATCGGGCTTGGCGTGCGCTCGTCGGCGACAAAACCCTGGCGGATGCCGATCAGGGCCGGCGGCGCCAGCGCCAGGTCCATTTCCGATGCCGGCACGACCACCGCGCCAGCCGCGGCGGCGGCGACGGCGCCGGGAGCGGGGACGGCGAGGGAGCGGCGCGCGAACCCCAGCACCGCCTCGAACTGCTGCGGGCCGGCATAGTTCACCACGCGCGAGAATTCGTACTGGTCTTTCTCGCTCACGTTCCATCCGGACGAGGACACTACCCGCACATGCGGCTTGAGGGCGCTGTTCTGGTTGTTGCTGAAGCAGATCTTCGCCACCGCCCGGTCCGACACGCGCGCCGCGTTGCAGGGGGTGGAGTGGCAGTCGACCGCCTCGAACCTGAGTTCGGCTTTCAGCTCCAGCGCCAGCTGGAAGCAGACCACGGCGCGGCAGCCGCCATCGACCTGCACCAGGCGCGGCGCGACCACGGGGTAGTGTTCGTACGCCACCACGTAGCTGCCCGGCGCCAGGTTGGCGACGGTGACCTCGCCGGCGCTGCCGGTGACGGCCAGCGCTTCCAGGTTGGCCGCCGACGCGGTCCAGGTGGACGCATCGAATCCTTTGTCGCTCGGCGCCAGACGGTAGATACCGACCGTCGCGTTCGACACCGGCGCGCCGCTCTGGGCCTCGTGCACGGTCACCTCGAGCGACCCCGCGCGGGCTTCCTTCACATTGTTCTTGCTGCTCATGTCAATCTCCTTAGTGGAAAGTCAAAGGTGCCCGGGGAAGCGCCGGCGCTCGCGCGTCCAGCGAGGCGCACAGGAAGCTCGTATCGAGTGTGCTGCGCAGCGCCCAGTGCGTCAGCAGCTTGGCCAGCAGGACGTTTTCGTCTTCCGGCCCGACCAGGCCATCGGCGCGCGCCTGGCCCAGCACCGCGAACACCAGCGATGGCGGGGCGCGGTACATCTGCGCGGGCGCGCCCTCCCAGCGCCGGTACAGGGCCACCAGCGCGGCCGGCTGGCGCCGCGCCACATCGAGCACCGCGGGCAAGGTTTTCCCGCGCAGCGCGGCCGGCTGGTGCCGGATCAGGAGCGCGACAAAGTCCGGCATGCCGCGCCGCAGCCGCCCCAGGAGATCGACCGTCTCCGGCGCCAGGGTCGCGCTCGGGTAGTAGTCGTGCCACACCTTGGCCAGGCGCTCCCACTGCGGATGGGGATACAGGGCCTGGCCCATCGCGCAACTAAGCATCACGCGGATCCATGGGATCGGATGGGGATCGTCGGGACTCAAGCGAAACACGAACACGCGCGGCAGGCTGACCACGCCGATCAGGCCCAGGGTCGACACCACGCCAACCCGCGCCACCGACCAGAAATCGGCCACGATCTCGGAAATCCAGCGCTCCCACCACTGCCACACCTCGCGCTGCGCCGGGTCGCTGCGCTGCCTGGCCTGCAGTTCGGGGCGCAGCGAGTTGACCAGGTCGAGCAGGGCCGCGCCCTGGTGTCCGACCTCGTGGATCAGCGACGAGGCGATGCCGCTGCCGATCATGCGTTCGCGCGGCACCCGCACCACCGCCACCGGGTTTTCGCCGCCGCCCGGCAGGCGGGTGCGCGCGCGCCGGATCGCCGCACCCGGCCCGCGGTCGAGATAACAGACCACCGGCGGCAGGCGGTAATAGTCGCCCGACAGGGTCAGGGCGTCGGCCGCGACCGCGTCCAGGCCCGACAGCCAGACCCCGTTTTCGTGCTCGCTACGCTGGGTGATGACGTCGTTGAACAGGTCGAACTGGGTCAAGGTCGCATTGAACTTGAGGCGCAAGAACGTGAAGCGGCGCTGCGCCTCGGCCGCGCTGGCGGTCTCGCGCGCACCGGCCAGCCAGTGCTGGAAGGCCGCGATCAGCGCCTGCAGTTCGCGCCGCCCCGTGACCAGGTAGCGCTCAAGCGCCGACTGGGCCGACGGCAGCAGCGCGGCCGCCGGTACCATGGGCTCGATCAGGGCAAACGGGCGGACCCGCGCCAGCCTGGTTTGCAGGGAGCGCGCCTCCTGTTCGAGCAGCGCCGAGGCATAGGGGCTCATGGCTGTCAGGCGCCGTAGAGGACGATCTTGTTGCCCTGGCGGCTCCAGCGGCCGCTGGCGCCACGCCCGCCGCCGGCCGCCATGCCCGTGCCCGACGACATACCCGTGCCGTTGGCGCCGAAGCCCGCACCGCCCCCAGCCGCGGCACCGCCGCAGCTGCCGCAGCCGCCGCCGGCGCCGCGTCCGAGCAAGCCTGGCGCATGCTGGCGCGCGGCCGCCGTTGCCGCATTCTGGGCGATCATGCGCGGGTCGCCCGAGGCGGGTGCCTGCGATGCCTTGTGCACCGTGTCGGCGGCCAGGCGCACGAACTGGCGCGCGCCTTCGAACTCGCGGTCCTCGCCGCTCATTTCCCCTTCCAGCCCGAGCGCGCCGCCGGCCGCCGAGGCCAGGCCGCTGCCGATCTTGGCGCCCAGCGGGCCGCCGAAATAGCCGCCGATGGCGCCGCCGGCGAGCGGCAGGGCTTTTTTGGCCACGCCTTTGAGCACGCCGCCGATGGCCTGCCCGATCGGCGAGCGAATCACGCGGCCGGCCGTGGCGCCGACCTTGCGAATGAAGTCGCCCAGGAAGCGGTCCAGCTCCGCTTCGTTATTCACGTTCAGCAGCTCCTGGGCGAATTCGGCTTCCTGCTGTTCGTTCAGGCCCGCTTCGCCACTCCACTCTCCCTGGCCGAATTCGAACTGTTCGCCCTCGTAGCTGGAGGTTTCCTGGCCATATTCCATGGTGGTGCGGTCGATGTCATGCATGATGGACTCCCAAAGAAGAGTGAAACAACAAAATGCCCGGATGGACCATCCGTCCGGATCAGCAATCGTGAACAATCAGCCGGCCCGCCTGGCGGGTCCAGCGTCCGTGCGCGGCCTGCGGCAGCGCGATGCGCGGCAGCAGGCCGGGTGCATGTTGACGCGCGGCGGCTTGCACGGCGGCGCGCGCGTTCTGCGGCGAGGCGCTGCCGGCCTTGCCGGCATGGCGCGCCGCTTCGTCGGCAAGGCGTACCAGTTGGCGCGCCAGGATGAATTCCTTGTCCTCGGGGCTGAGGCCTTCGAGTTCGAGGCCGAGCATGCGTGCGCCGAGGTTGACGTGGGCCGCCTTGGAGCGCGCACCGGACATGCTGGGACGCAGGGGAGCGAGCAGCGGCTCGAGGGCGTGCATCAGTTGCGCGACCAGCAGTGGGCCCATGGGCGAACGCGCTACCCGCGCACCGAGCACGCCGGCGCCGCCGATGGCGCGGCCCAGCACGCGGCGCAGATCGGCGGGCTGGTTCGCTTCGAGCAGTTCGGCGGCCAGCGCCAGGTCGGCGCTGTCGTCGGAGAGCGGGCCGGCTTCGCCTTCCTGCTCGTTCGCGCGCGGCGCGGCGTCGGTAAAGATGTCGAAGACCGGACTGTATTCAAGCAGGCGACGGTTCACGGGCGACCCCTTATTTTTAACGGTGGATGCGCCTGGAAGAAAGGGTGTTGCGGCTGCGCGTCCTGATCCATCTATTGCAAGGGCTGTGCCAGCGCGCGCAAGGGGCAAAAGGCCAGGTTGGTGCGAGTGGCGGCGAAATGCATTTCGTACATGCCGTTGTTTGAGGCCGGGGTGGCGAAAAGCGTTTCGCACGCGCGCATGGGCCCCTCCCTGCGAGGGGCATGCCGAACCTGTTTTCGTGAAATCGGTATAGTGATATGAATAGCGCAACAGGCATGCTGTGAGTGCGCTACCCCGTTTGACGTCCATAAAGGAGAAACGATGCAAGTCAGTAACGATGTTCTGTTCCACGCGCTGCACACCGATGGTTTGCTGATGCTGCCCAATTGCTGGGATGCGGGCAGCGCGCGCATTGCCGCCGCAGCCGGCTCAAAAGCGCTGGCCACCAGCAGCGCCGCCGTGGCCTGGTCGCACGGCTACCCCGACGGCAGCAGCTTGCCGTCCGAACTGCTGATGGCCAACGTGAGGGGCATCCTGCGGGTCAGTTCCCTGCCGCTGACGGTGGATATGGAAGATGGCTACAGCGACGATCCGGCGCAGGTGGCCCAACTGGCTGGCGAACTGATCGATGCGGGTGTGGTCGGGATCAATATTGAAGATGGCAGCGGCGCTCCCGCGCTGCTGGCGGACAAGATCAGGGCGATCCGGGCGGTGGCCGGCGCGCGCGGCGTGAACCTGTTCATCAATGCGCGCGCCGATGTGTATCTGCTCGGCGAGGCCGGCGGCTTCGGTGCCGCAGTGCGGGTTGCCGAGACCATCAAGCGCGCCGCGCTGTACGAGGCAGCCGGCGCCAGCGGCCTGTTCGTGCCCGGCATGACCACCGAGGACGACATTGCGGCCATGGTCAAGGCGACCCGCCTGCCGCTGAACCTGATCGCGCTCGATAGCTTGCCGGCGCCGGCGCGCCTGGCGCAGCTTGGCGTGCGCCGCCTGAGCGCGGGCGCGGCCCTTTCCAAGGCGGTGTTCGGCTGCATCGATACCCTGGCCCGGCAATTTTTCGACAGCGGCAAGGTCGACCCGGCGGCGTATCCGCAGATCGACTACGCGGCGCTGAACCGGATGATGGCCCAGTAACGCCGACGTGGCGCACCGACCGGTTAGCGCAAGCGCAATTGGGCATGATCCCGGGCTATCTGGCGCCCAGCGCCAGGCATGCGGCCAGCGCCGCTTCAAGCCCGACCACGCCGCGCAGGGTGTCGCCAGCGCCCTCGAACGCGATATGGCCACTGTTAAAGCCGTCATACATCTCGCAAAAGGCAGCCGCCGTGAGTTGTGGAAAGCCCTTATCGGCAAACATGGCGGCCCAGCGCTCGCGCGGTGCGCCGACCGCCGTCACTGGCTTGCCGAGCAGGCGGCCGAACGCGGCTGCGGCATCGGCCGGCGACACATCGCACGGACCGCGCAGTTCGACCAGCCGGTGCGTGGCCGCCTGCTCCACCAGCAAGTGCGCGGCGGTGCGCCCGATATCGGCCACCGACACCATCGGCAGCGCGCGTTCAAGCGGCAGGAACATCGACGGCAGGATGGACTGTTGCAGGACCGGCGCCAGGGACCATGCCCAGTTTTCCATGAAATTGGCCGCGCGCAGCACCGTGCGCACGCCGTCGAAACCGCGCAGCTGGCACTCCAGATCGTGGGTGGTGCCGATATTGCCCGTACCGTTGGCGTGCTGCGCACCGACCGAGGACAGCGCGACCATGCGCGGCAGCCCGGCTGCGTTTGCTGCGGCGATCAGCTTGGCATGAACGCGGCGCGCTTGCGCAAACATGTCGCTCGCCTGATAGTTTGGCGGCCCCATCACGTAAGCGCTGTGCGCGCCGTCGAAGGCGCGCACCATCGACTGCTGGTCTTCGAGATCGGCAACGCAGATATGCGCCCCCTTCCTGCGCCAGCTTGCGGCCTGGGCATCGTCGCGGCGGACGATCATGCGCACGGGATGGCCGGCCGCAAGCAGGGTTTCTGAAATGACGGAGCCGGTCTGGCCCATGGCGCCTACGATTGCGAACATATGTTTTCCTGGGAGGTGATGAACTGGCGCCAGTGTAGGGCCCGCCACGTCGTTGCGGAATGCATGGGATAGAATGTCCGGCATGCATGAACTGGATGATCTCACCGATGCCGCGCGCTTCGACCTGAACCTGCTGCCCTTCCTGGGCGCGGTGCTCGAGTGTGCCAGCATCACGCGGGCAGGCGAACAGTCGGGCATGAGCCAGCCGGCAGCGTCGCGGGCAATGGCCAAGCTGCGCAAGCGCTTCGGCGACCCCTTCCTTGTCCGTACCGGGCGCGGCTACGTATTGACGCCGCTCGCCCTGCAACTGGCACCGCTGGTCAGAACAGCCTTGCAATCGACTGCGGCGCTGTTCGAGCTGGCGCATTTCGAGCCATCGAGTTCGAGCCACGTTTTCCGCATGGCCAGCACCGATTACGGCATGCTGGCGATCCTTGGCGACCTGCTGCCGCGCATCGGCTTGCTCGCGCCGCACGCCAGCTTGCGCATCGATCCCTGGAGCGGCGAGACCTTGGCCCGGCTCGAGCGCGGCGACCTGGACTGCGCGCTATATGCCGATGACGAGCTGCCCGACGATTTTCATTACCGTACGCTGTTCAGCGACGGCTACGGGCTGATTTGCCGGCGCGGCCATCCGATTCTCGCGCAAGCGGCGCTGCCGGCGCTTGAGCTGCTGCGCCAGGCCGCCACCCATCCGCATTTCGCGGTCCGCTATCCGGGCAAGGGCGCTTACGTCACCGACAATGTCTACGAACGTTTGGATTTGCCACAACCACAGCTGTCCGTCGAGCTGCCCTACTTCCATGCCGGCAGTGCCGCCGTCGAGGCCAGCGACCTGCTGGCCGTGGTACCGCTGCGCGCGGCCCGGGCATGGTCGACCAAGCGCCAGATCGTCGTGGTGCCATTGGAATTAGCGGCCTTGCAATTTGAATACCGCCTGATCTGGCATGCGCGCGCACACCGCGATCCGGCGTTCATGTGGCTGCGCGCGCACTTTATCCACGCCGAGGCGCGGGCGCGGCGCGCGTAGCACGGCAGCGGCCGCTGGTGCGCCAGGGTCGTTAGAAAGCCGACTTGCCGAAGCGCGCCACGCCCTGGTTCACGCCGGGCGGGTCCAGGGTTTCCAGCTTGAGCGGCAGCGGCTCGCCGATCCAGTGCGCCAGGGTGGTATGGTCGGCCACGTCGTCATCGGTCAGCGGGTGCACCAGGGCACGCAGGCCGGATGCTTCGAGCAGCGCAATGACGGCCGGCAGCATGGCGGCGCTGTAGTGGATCTCGTATTCGGGCAGCGGATGCGGGCCGACCGCGTGGTCGCTCAATTCGCCGACAAAAAACAGTTCGCGGATCGTACCGGACTGTTTGGCGTCGAGCAGGCGCTGGCGCAAGGCCAGTGCCTGCGGGCGAGTGGCGTCGTCATAGTAAATGTGGGCGTGGTAGGGGGCGTTGAGGTCATCCATGTGCTTTATCCTGTTTAATGTGATGGCCTTAAAAAAACCGCCAGGGCTTGCGCGCTGGCGGTTTTCAAAGGCGTTGCTTGACAACGATTACTGAGCAGCCGCTTCCGCGCCTTCAGCAGCTTTCATCGACAGCTTGAGGCGGCCGCGGTCATCGGTCTCGAGAACCTTGACGCGCACTTGCTGGCCTTCTTTCAGGTAGTCGGCAACGGCGTTCACACGCTCGTTGGCGATCTGCGAGATGTGCAGCAGGCCATCCTTGCCTGGCATGACCTGGACGATCGCGCCGAAGTCGAGCAGTTTCAGCACGACGCCGTCGTAGGTCTTGCCTACTTCGACCGAGGCGGTCAGTTCTTCGATGCGGCGCTTGGCTTCCTGGCCGGCGGCGGCGTCGACCGACGCGATGGTGACGATACCTTCATCGCTGATATCGATCTGGGTGCCGGTTTCTTCGGTCAGCGCGCGAATGACGGCGCCGCCCTTGCCGATGACGTCACGGATTTTTTCAGGATTGATCTTGATGGTGATCAGGCGCGGTGCGAAATCCGACAGTTCGGTTTTCACGTGCGGCATGGCCTTCTGCATTTCGCCGAGGATGTGCTGGCGGCCTTCTTTGGCTTGCGCCAGTGCCACTTGCATGATTTCCTTGGTGATGCCCATGATCTTGATGTCCATCTGCAGCGCGGTAATGCCATTGGCGGTACCGGCTACCTTGAAGTCCATGTCGCCCAGGTGATCTTCGTCGCCCAGAATGTCGGACAGGACGGCGAACTTGCCGCCTTCCTTGATCAGGCCCATGGCGATACCGGCCACGTGCGCTTTCATCGGCACGCCGGCATCCATCAGCGCCAGGCAGCCGCCGCAGACGGAAGCCATCGACGAGGAACCGTTCGATTCGGTGATTTCCGATACCAGGCGGACCGAGTAGCTGAAGTCTTCAGGGTTGGGCAAGGCGGCGATCAGCGCGCGCTTGGCCAGGCGGCCGTGGCCGATTTCGCGACGCTTCGGGGTGCCGACACGGCCGGTTTCGCCGGTGGCGAACGGAGGCATGTTGTAGTGCATCATGAAGTCATCGGTGTACTCGCCCATCAGCGCATCGATCTTCTGGCTGTCGCGCGCGGTGCCGAGGGTGGCCACGACCAGCGCTTGCGTTTCGCCGCGGGTGAACAGGGCCGAACCGTGGGTACGTGGCAGGATGCTGGTGCGGATCGCGATCGGACGCACGGTGCGGGTGTCGCGGCCGTCGATGCGTGGCTCGCCGTTGAGGATCTGCGAACGCACGACTTTGGCTTCGATGTCGAACAGGACGTTGCCGACGTCGACATTGTCCGGCTGAGGTATGCCGGTGGCGGCAGCGTCGGCGGCCAGGGCGGCGTAGACTTCCTGGAACGAGGCTTTCAGCTTGGCGGTACGGGCAACCTTGTCCTTGATCTGGTAGGTTTCGTTGATGTTCGTTTCAGCCAGTTCCTTGACGCGGGCGATCAGCGCTTCGTTCTTGGCCGGGGCGGTCCATTCAACTTCCGGCTTGCCGCCGTCGCGCACCAGTTCGTGGATCGCATCGATCACGACTTTCATCTGGTCGTGGCCGTAGACGACGGCGCCGAGCATGATTTCTTCGGACAGTTGCTTGGCTTCCGATTCGACCATCAGCACGGCCGTTTCGGTACCGGCGACGACCAGGTCCATCTCGGATGTTTTCAGTTGTGTCGTGGTCGGGTTCAGGATGAACTGGCCGTTGGCGTAGCCGACGCGCGCGGCGCCGATCGGGCCGCTGAACGGGATGCCGGAGACGCACAGCGCGGCGGACGCGCCGATCATGGCGGCGATGTCCGGATCGATCTCAGGATTGACCGACAGCACGTGGATGATGATCTGAACTTCGTTCAGGTAGCCTTCCGGGAACAGCGGGCGGATCGGACGATCGATCAGGCGGCTGGTCAGGGTTTCTTTTTCGGAAGGACGGCCTTCGCGCTTGAAGAAACCGCCTGGGATTTTACCGGCTGCGTACGTTTTCTCGACGTAGTCGACCGTCAGCGGGAAGAAATCCTGGCCTGGCTTGGCGTCTTTGCGCGCAACCACGGTAGCCAGGACAACGGTGTCTTCGATCGACACCATGACGGCGCCGGAGGCTTGACGGGCGATTTCGCCGGTTTCCAGGGTCACTTGGTGTTGGCCGTACTGGAAGGTTTTCGTAACTTTATTAAACATGGGTAATCCCTTTCTATTTGCCGACAGATTTTCAGGCGCTGTCGTCCACCTCACCACAGGCAACATTGCTTGCTGCCTTTACTACTTTTTTGGGGCTAGAAATGCAAAATGCCCGCAACAGCAAGCTGTGCAGGCATTTCTTGATCAACTTGAATCGGCAAAAATTACTTGCGCAGGCCGAGTTTAGCGATCAGATCGCGATAACGGGTTGCGTCTTTGCTTTTCAGGTAGGACAGCAGGCTCTTACGACGGTTGACCATCATGATCAGACCACGGCGCGAGTGGTGATCTTTAGCGTGAGCTTTGAAGTGGCCGTTCAGTTCGTTGATGCGTGCGGTCAGCAGAGCGACCTGAACTTCAGGGGAGCCGGTGTCGTTTTGCGCACGGGCGTTATCCGCGATGATCGCGGCTTTGTTGATGTTTTCTACGGTCATGATAGTACCTTTCACATGCGGTGCACGAGTCGCAACCCGATACACCGTGAACTTCGATTAAACCGGCCAAAACGGCCAGACCGGCTAGTATATGCGAAAATCCGGCGTGCTGCCAGTGAAGCTTGGCGCAAGCTGGTGCATGATGGTGTTTTGGTCCTGTCAAAGGTGGTTTTTATGCAAAAAATAGTCAAAATGGCAATCCTGAGCGCCCTGCTGGCCCTGGGCGGCTGCGCGGCGATGATGCGCACGCCGCCGCTGCCGGGCGACACCTTCGAGGCGGTGCGCGCCAAGTTCGGCGAGCCGACCGCAGTCCACTCCCTGCCCTCGGGCCAGGTGCTGGAATACGCCACCGGGCCGTTCGGCCAGTTCACCTGGATGGCGCGCATGGGGCCGGACGGCAGGCTGATTGCCTTCGAGCAGGTGCTGGGCGATGTCGGTTTCGGGCGCATCAAGATCGACAAGGCGACCAGGGCCGATGTGATGGCGACCGTGGGACGTCCGGCCGAGCGGTCCTACCTGGCGCTGTCGGACCTGGAGGTGTGGTCGTACCGATATAAAGAGAGCGGCGTGTGGAATTCGATGATGCATGTGCACTTCGACCGCGCCGGCATCGTCAGGAAGATGATCAGCGGGCCGGACCCGATGTATGAGGAGAAGCGCGGGTTTTTCAGGGATTGAGCAAGGGGCGGCTGAGAATTATTTGTCTCAGCGAAGGTCGAGGACGGGGCCGCGCTACATGGACCCAGATTGAATTCAAACGCGCGCATTCCCCCAGCCGGGTCTTGTACCGAAAGAACCGCCGTGGCCTTGCCTTCGGCGATGCCGATCTTCGGTACCGGTTCCTTGTACCGGTTCAACCGCATTGAGGCAGCGCGCACGGCCATCGTTGGCAGGCGCCGGCGTCACGCTTACCTGTCAGCCGGCGCAGCCTGGTGTTCCGATGAACGCCGATGCGGCGCCAGCCAATTCCTGTCATTCCTTAGCGCATCGACCGCTCCCTGCAGAAAGCGGTACAGCTCGGGTTTGTCGAGCGGCACCAGCATGCTGCGCTCGTACGAGGCCGTCCTCGGCCGGCTGGCCACGTGCAGCAGCGCTGCATCCATGAAGGGATCGTTCCTGAGCGCGTCCAGGGTGGAACGGTCGACAATGGTAAAGTCCAGGCGCCGGTTCAAGACAATCATTTGCAGCGCATTCTTGATCTGCGGCACATCGATGCGCGTGATGGCGCCGGCGGCAATCAGTGGGTCCAGGTCGGGAAAACGGTGCCCGCTCGGGGCACCGAAGCGCTTGCCGCGCAGGGAGTCCGGCCCATCGTACTCCAGCGGCGCCGCGCGTGACGACACCACCAGCGATTCGTCGTCCATCAGGGCCGCCGTCCAGAGATAGCGCGTGCGCCCGGGATCGTCGAAAAAGCGCGGATGCACCCAGGGAACGACGATGCTCGCCTTCCCCTCATGCAAAAGCACATCGAGCCGCCGGCGCGGAATGTAGACCGATTCAAAATGGTAACGCCCGCCGGACATGCCGTTCAGCTTGCTCGCCAGGAGGGCATTGAACCCGGCCGATGGCTGGCCCGGCACGAACCAGGGCACATAGTCGTAATAGGTCGCCAGTTGCACGGTTTCGGCGCCATGCGCCAGGCGCAGTGCCAGCACCAGCGCCAGCGCCAGATATCTCAGTCGCATGACTGCGCCGTCATCGATATACTCATCCGTTCGCCACTCCCCAGGCAGGGTTCAAGGAACACCTCATCAGTGCACCATTTAACCACGATCGGTCCAGGAGCAGCGTCGGCTTGATCGCGGCCCGAGCGCGTGGGCGATCGCCGCCGACTGCGCCGCAGCGCGGGTTCGGCTGGCGGCCCCCAAGGTACCGCCGCGCGCCACTTTTGCAAAGAGATAAAAAGAGGCAAGGGCGCTTCTGTTACGCCACCGAAACCGTGTTTATACTCGCGCCCATGAACCTCACTTTCACGCCACCGCCACCACAACGCCACACTGCGGCATTGGCGTTGACAGTGCTCGTGCACGGCTTGCTGATTGTTGGCTGGCAATATGCGCGACGCCTCCCGCCCGTCGATCACGATCCGGACCAGCGCATCCAGTGGGTCACGATCACGCCGCAGGCCAAGCCGAAGGTGCCGGCGCCGCCACCGCCGCCACGGCCTGAGGTGAGAAAAACGGCTGGCGCAAGTAGCGCGGCACTCCGCCCCGCCCGCGCCGCGCCGGCGCCGGCACAGCCAGCCACCGAACAGCCGGCCGAGGCGGTGACGGCCGAGGCGCCATCGACACTGGCGCCGAGCGCGGCCGACATCATGCAGCAAGCCAGGCGCAGCATCGGAAAAATCGACCAGGATTTGCGCAAGGCCCATCCAGGGCAGCCGATCACCGCACCCGTGACCAACGGGGCAAGCCGGCTGGCGCAGGGCATGCAGGCGGCCGCCGACGCCGCGCCCAACCGCTGGTACGAGGCGCCCAAGGTCACCGAGATCATCGATCCCGGCCCATACAGCCGGCGGCGCTACCGGGTGGTCGGCGCCAACGGCACCTACTGCATCACGGTCGAATCGAATCACGCGCCCGATGGGCTGGACATCATGAAAAACGGCATCCAGCACAAGAAGACCACCTGCGAAAAGAGCGAACAGGCGGCCACCGAGCAGAAATGGTAAGCGCGCCTCAGGTCCAGGTAGCGGCAGACGCGCACGCACGCCCTCACATACTCACTTTGTAGCACGTCCTCCAGGGCCGGCTGGTCAGGGACTGCCCTTCGATCCGGGTCCAGCCGGCACCTGCCGCAAAGCTGACCCACAGCTGATTGGGGCCGGCATAGGCCATGCTGCCGTCGCCGGCGAGGAAGAATGGATACGCGCCTTCGCGCACGGATTGATCAAGGTCGGCCAGCTTCTCGGCCTTGCCCGCCGTGGCGCGGTACAAGGCGACGGGCAGCACCGGCCATCCGTACGAATCGGCACCGCCGATGAAGTACAGGGTGCGCCCGTTCCCGCCCACCAGGACGGCGCTGGAGGGAGCATCGGCGGCGTCGAATCGCAGTGGCAGCCGGGTCCAGCGCGCGCCTTTGCCGGCCTTGCGCACCAGATGGCGGCGACGGCGGTCGGCGCGGGTGGCGTACTGCACGCCGTCGGCGTCGGTATGCACGAACGACTCCTGCGGGGCGGTGGCCACGGGAGCGGGATGCCCGGCTTCCTCGGCGTCCGCGTCCAGCCAGGTCTTGCCCCCATCGAGGCTGCGCAGCGTGCCGAAGCTCGCGCCGACCACGATCTCGCCGGTCGCGCTGGTGCGGGCCCAGTCGATATGCTCGTAGGAGCAGGAGCTTGCGCGCGCGGCGCCGGCGACCAACAACACACCGGCGAAGCACAGTAAGGACCGTCGCATGCCGCCTACTGCTGCGGGTTGACGCGCTCGATCTTCGAGTGCAGCTTGTTCAGGCCCGACAAATAGGCCTTGGCCGAGGCGACGATGATGTCCGGGTCCGAGCCGACGCCGTTGACGATGCGGCCCGAACGCGACAGGCGCATCGTGACCTCGCCCTGGGACTGGGTACCGTTGCTGATCGCGTTGATCGAAAACAGCACCAGTTCGGCGCCGCTGGCCGCTTCCTTTTCGATGGCGTTGACGGTGGCGTCGACCGGGCCGTCGCCCTCGCCTTCGCACGAAAACTCCTTGCCGCCGATCGCGAACACCACCCTGGCGGTCGGGATTTCGCCGGTTTCGGAGCGCTGCGCCAGCGACACGAAGCGGTAATGTTCGTTTTCCTGGGCGTGTTCCTCGTCCGAGACGAGCGCCATGATGTCTTCATCGAAGATCTCGGACTTGCGGTCGGCCAGTTCCTTGAAGCGGGCAAAGGCGGCATTGACTTCGGCTTCGGATTCGAGCTCGATGCCCAATTCCCGCAGGCGTTCCTTGAACGCGTTGCGGCCCGACAGTTTGCCCAACACGATCTTGTTGGCGGCCCAGCCCACGTCTTCGGCGCGCATGATCTCGTACGTTTCGCGCGCCTTCAGGATGCCGTCCTGGTGGATGCCGGAGGCGTGCGCGAAGGCGTTGGCGCCCACCACGGCCTTATTCGGCTGCACGGCGAAGCCGGTGATCTGCGACACCATTTTCGAGGCCGCCACGATCTGCGTAGTGTCGATGCCCAGTTCCAGGCCGAAGTAGTCGCTGCGGGTGCGCAGCGCCATCACGACTTCTTCGAGCGCGGTGTTGCCGGCGCGTTCGCCCAGGCCATTGATGGTGCATTCGATCTGGCGCGCGCCGCCGATCATCACGCCGGCCAGCGAGTTGGCCACCGCCAGCCCAAGGTCGTTGTGGCAGTGGACCGACCAGATGGCCTTGTCGGAGTTGGGGATGCGTTCGCGCAGGCGCAAGATGGTGGCGCCGAATACGTCGGGCACCGCATAGCCGACCGTGTCGGGGAAGTTGATGGTGGTGGCGCCTTCGGCGATCACCGCTTCGAGCACGCGGCACAGAAAATCTTCGTCGGAGCGGCTGCCGTCTTCAGGCGAGAACTCGATGTCGTCGGTGTACTGGCGCGCGCAGCGGATGGCGATTTTCGCCTGTTCCAGGACCTGCTCCGGCTCCATGCGCAGCTTCATCTTCATGTGCAGGGGCGAGGTGGCGATGAAGGTGTGGATGCGTTTGCGTTCGGCCGGCGCCAGCGCTTCGGCGGCGCGCGCGATGTCGCGGTCGTTGGCGCGCGAGAGCGAGCAGATGGTCGATTCGCGCACCGCGCCGGCAATGGCGCGGATGGCTTCGAAGTCGCCCGGCGAGGCGGCCGCGAAGCCGGCCTCGATGACGTCGACGCGCATGCGCTCGAGCTGGCGCGCAATGCGGACCTTTTCATCCTTGGTCATCGAGGCGCCGGGCGATTGCTCGCCGTCGCGCAGGGTGGTGTCAAAAATGATCAGGCGATTCGAATTCGTCATGGCGGCTCCATTGGGCTAGTGTAAGGGCGTGCGCCGGCTGCCATCGAATCGCATCGATGGTCAGCGGCGTTCGCTCGGGTCGACAGGGTCGTCGTCGGTCTGCACGATGCTCACCGGCTTGCCTTTCGCAAGGCGCCACGCGTACACGGCATAGCCGGACAAACCATAAATAACAAACAGCGGCATCAGTACTTTTGGCGGGTCGATCGAGACCAGCGCCAGCGCCAGCGCGATCAGGAACACGGCGATGAACGGGACCGATTTGCGGAAGTTGACATCCTTGAAGCTGTAGAACGGGACGTTGGTGACCATGGTCAGGCCGGCGAACAGCGCGATGCCCCACGAGAGCCACGGCAGCTCGGCGCCGGAAAAACCGAGGTCGCTCATCATCAGCACGAAGCCGGCCACCATGGCGGCGGCAGCCGGGCTGGGCAAGCCCTGGAAGAAGCGCTTGTCGACCACTTCGATATTGGTGTTGAAGCGCGCCAGGCGCAAGGCGGCGCCGGCGCAATAGACAAAGGCGGCCAGCCAGCCGAATTTGCCAAGGCCGCGCAGCGACCATTCGTAGATCACCAGCGCCGGCGCGGCGCCGAAGGAAACCATGTCGGCCAGGCTGTCGTACTGGGCGCCGAATTCGGATTGGGTGTTGGTCAGGCGGGCGATGCGCCCGTCGAGGCCATCGAGGACCATGGCGATGAAAATGGCCCAGCCGGCGTGTTCGAAGCGCTGGTTCATGGCCATGACGATGGCGTAAAAACCGCAGAACAGCGCGGCGGTGGTGAAGGCATTCGGTAACAGGTAGATTCCACGGCGCCGCATCGGGTTGCCGTCGGCATCGACCCGGCGGCCAATCTTGCTAAAGCGGGATAGCTTGCCACCCTTCGCTTTCGGGACTGAGGGCTTTCTGCGGCGTGGGAAGGTGGCCATATGTTTCCGTTTCAAGTAATTGGATCGCTTGCTGCGGCCGCGTCCGAAAGTGGACGCGGCTGGTTTGCCACTTATTATAGTGGGAGCACCGTCAACTTAGCGATCAGATACTTTTACCTGAATTTCACCTTTCCAACAAGACGCATCTGCAGGGTGGTTTCGCCCGGTTCGAAGCTCGGTTCGGCCACTTCGGTCGATTCCGCCTTGGCGGCGCGCATCAGCATCGGGGCGGAGTCTTGCTGGCCACCATAGTTGCCGGACCCCTCAAAGTCCACCGTATCGACCACTGCTTCGGCCAGGGTGCGGCCCATGGCGCTGGCGATCGCGGCGACCCTTTCGTTCAGGTTCTTGTAGGTGGCGATGAGGCGCTGGGCGTCGAGCTTGCGGGTGGTGTCGGGCGAGAGGCCGAAATTGAGGCCGTTCAGGGCCAGGATTTTTTGCACGGCGGCCGTCATCTTCGGCAGGTTAGCCAGGTTGGTGGTTTTCACTTCCAGATACTGGCCGACTCTCCAGCCGGTCGGCACGAGCGGACGAGGCTGCGGTTGGCCATCCGGACGCGGCACCACTTCCGGATAGATCGGGTAGGTATAGTAGCCGACCGTCTTGAGGATTGCTTTCGGATCTTCGCGGCGCACGATCTCGGTGCCCTGCTTCATCTTCTGGTTCACGCGCGAGGCGGCGGCGGCCTTGTCCTTGTCCTGCTCTTCGATAAAGAAGGTGGCGACGACCTGGTCGTTCGGATGGGTGACTTCACCGTAGGCGGGAACAATCACCATCGCGCCGGCGGTCGCAAGCTGCGTTTGGGCGTGCGCTTGGGTGGCGAGGGTCAGGGCGGCGATTAATGCAATTTTTTTGAGGGACATGATTTTCTCCAGGTGAATGACAAGCACACGAGGCATTTCTACCTCATCAGCTTGGTTAACCCGGACGATACCCGGAATCGGAAGGACCACGTACCGTTGTAATCAAAATTTGCAAATTTGAGAAGGTTGATTACATCTCATCACGCGTCGTTCCCGCGCAGCGCCCAGTTTCAAGGAAACTCCTCAAATCTCTTGGAACTGTGCAAAGCCAGAGGCCGGTTCCAAATGGCGCTAACTTATGCTCCGTCTTTCCCGCGCAGGCGGGAATCCAAGTTCGTCGAGCCGCCTGTGACTGCGCTACGGAATTGGATTCCCGCCTGCGCGGGAAAGACGGTCTTGGAGTTTGTGGTCGGAAAAATGCTGAACCTAACGCCATCGAGTCCAAAAGCCAGTTCCTGGAGAGGCGGGAACCCAAGTCCGTAGCTCAGTCACTCGTTACTCAACTAACTTGGGTTCCCGCCTGCGCGGGAACGACGAGGGGACGCTTAGTTCTTCGACTGATCCACCAGCTTGTTCTTGGCGATCCACGGCATCATCGCGCGCAGCTTGGCGCCGACTTCTTCGATCGGGTGCTCGGACGTCAAACGGCGGCGCGAGATCAGGGTCGGCGCACCAGCCTTGTTTTCCAGGATAAAGCTCTTGGCGTATTCGCCGGTCTGGATATCCTTCAGGCACTGACGCATCGCATCCTTGGTGGCCGAGGTTACCACTTTCGGACCCGTCACGTATTCGCCGTACTCGGCATTATTCGAGATCGAGTAGTTCATGTTGGCAATGCCGCCTTCGTAGATCAGGTCGACAATCAGCTTGAGCTCGTGCAGGCACTCGAAGTACGCCATTTCCGGCGCGTAGCCCGCTTCGGTCAGGGTTTCGAAGCCAGCCTTGATCAGCTCGACCGCACCGCCGCACAGGACCGCTTGTTCGCCGAACAGATCGGTCTCGGTTTCTTCACGGAAGTTGGTTTCGATGATGCCGGCACGGCCGCCGCCGTTGGCCATGGCGTACGACAGGGCGATATCGCGCGCCGAGCCGGACTTGTCCTGATACACAGCGATCAGGTGCGGCACGCCGCCACCGGCTGCGTAGGTACCGCGCACGGTGTGGCCCGGGGCTTTCGGCGCGATCATGATCACGTCGAGGTCGGCGCGTGGAACAACTTGGCCGTAGTGCACGTTGAAGCCGTGGGCGAAGGCCAGTACGGCGCCCTGCTTGGCGTGCGGCGCCACATTCTCGGTGTACACCTGGGCGATGTTTTCGTCCGGAAGCAAGATCATGATGATGTCGGCCGCCTTGATCGCATCATTGACCTCCGCCACTTTCAGGCCAGCCTGCTCGACCTTGGTCCACGACGCGCCGCCCTTGCGCAGGCCGACGGTGACGTTGACACCCGAATCGTTCAGGTTCTGTGCGTGCGCATGGCCTTGCGAACCGTAGCCGATGATGGCAACGTTCTTGCCTTTAACGAGGGAGAGGTCGCAATCTTTGTCGTAAAAAACGTTCATGTTATTTCCTATAATTTTTAGTGTGAGGACGTGCGCGTGGGCACGGATTAAACTTTGAGGATGCGTTCGCCCCGGCCGATACCCGATCCACCGGTACGTACCGTTTCGAGGATGGAGGCGCGGTCGATGGAATCGATGAACGCGTCGAGCTTGCCCTTGTTGCCGGTCAGCTCGATCGTGTAAGTCTTTTCCGTGACGTCGATGATGCGGCCGCGGAAGATATCCGCGGTGCGCTTCATCTCTTCGCGTTCCTTGCCGACCGCGCGCACCTTGATCAGCATGAGTTCGCGCTCGATATGCGCGCCCTCGGTCAGGTCGACCACCTTGACCACCTCGATCAGGCGGTTCAGGTGCTTGGTGATCTGTTCGATCACATCGTCCGAGCCGCTGGTGACGATGGTCATGCGCGACAGGGTGGCGTCTTCGGTCGGCGCCACGGTCAGGGTTTCAATGTTGTAGCCGCGGGCGGAAAACAGCCCGACCACGCGCGAGAGCGCACCGGCTTCGTTTTCGAGCAGGACAGAAATGATATGGCGCATTACAGGTCCTCCGAGCCGAGCAGCATTTCGGACAAGCCCTTGCCGGCCTTGACCATCGGCCAGACATTTTCGGACTGGTCAGTGATGAAGTTCATGAACACGAGGCGGTCTTTCATGCCGAAGGCTTCTTTCAGTGCACCGTCGACGTCGCCCGGCTTGTCGATCTTCATGCCGACGTGGCCGAACGATTCGGCCAGCATCGAGAAGTCCGGCAGCGAATCCATGTAGGACTCGGAATAGCGCGAACCGTAATCGATCTGTTGCCACTGGCGCACCATGCCGAGGAAGCGGTTGTTGAGCAAAATGATTTTCGGCGTCAGGTGGTACTGCTTGCAGGTAGCCAGTTCCTGGATGCACATCTGGATCGAGCCTTCGCCGGTGATGCAGGCGACCGTGGCGTCGGGATTGGCCATCTGCACGCCCATGGCGTACGGCAAGCCCACACCCATCGTGCCCAGGCCGCCGGAATTGATCCAGCGGCGCGGCTTGTCGAACGGGTAGTACTGGGCCGCCCACATCTGGTGCTGGCCGACGTCGGACGTAATAAAAGCGTCGCCCTTGGTGATTTCCCACACCTTTTGCACCACCGATTGCGGCTTGATGACGAGGTCGGAATCGGCGTATTTCAGGCAGTCGCGGCCACGCCATTCGCCAATCTGCTTCCACCAGTCTTTCAGCGGGGCGGCATTGACCTTGGCGTCGGCGGCGTCGAGCTGCGCCAGGAATTCGATCAGCACGTCCTTGACGTTGCCGACGATGGGAATATCGACCTTGACCCGCTTGGAAATCGACGATGGATCGATGTCCACGTGGATGATCTTGCGCGGGTTGGAGGCGAAGTGTTTCGGGTTGCCGATCACACGGTCGTCGAAGCGGGCGCCGATGGCGATCAGGACGTCGCAGTGCTGCATCGCCATGTTCGCTTCGTAGGTGCCGTGCATGCCGGGCATGCCGAGGAACTTGTCGCTCGATGCGCGGTAGGCGCCCAGGCCCATCAGGGTGTTGGTGACCGGAAAACCCAGCTTGTCGACCAGCTTGTTCAGCTCGGGCGAGGCATTGGCCAGGATCACGCCGCCGCCGGTGTAGATCATCGGCCGTTCCGCTTGCAGCAGCAATTGCACGGCCTTGCGGATCTGGCCCGAATGGCCCTTGTCGATCGGCTTGTACGAGCGCATCTCGATATCCTTCGGATAGTCGTAGACGCATTTGTGCATGCTGATGTCTTTGGGAATATCGACCAGGACCGGACCGGGACGGCCGGTGCGCGCAATGAAGAACGCTTTCTTGATTGTGGCGGCCAGGTCTTTCACATCCTTCACGAGGAAATTGTGCTTGACGCAGGGGCGCGTGATGCCGACGGTATCGCATTCCTGGAAGGCATCCTGGCCGATCGCGGTGCTGGGCACCTGGCCGGAAATGACGACCATCGGAATCGAATCCATGTACGCCGTCGCCAGGCCGGTGACGGCATTGGTGACACCCGGACCGGAGGTGACCAGGGCCACGCCGACGGTGTTCGAGCTGCGCGAATAGGCATCTGCCGCATGCACGGCGGCCTGCTCATGGCGTACCAGGACGTGTTGGAATTTGTCTTGCTTGAAGATGGCGTCGTAGATGTAGAGTACGGCGCCGCCTGGATAACCGAAAACGTGTTTGACGCCTTCTTCCGCCAGACAACGGACAAGTATTTCGGACCCCGTGATGGTGGCCGATGATTCGTTGTTCATGATACATTCCTTTCAAGACCCATTGGGAGGTGATCGGATGCTCTTTCCTAACGAGATACACGTGTCGCGACAGTGCTCAGGCTTCCCTTCTTTCTGCGGTCACGTCGATCTTTCACGTACCCATAGATACGTTACGAACCGGCGCTAAACGCAACTCGTTTGGCGTGAGTTTCTGTAGCGATTACTGCGAACCTCTCGCGCTTGTGGCGCGGGTTAGAGCAAACTGCCTACATATGAAAGCGCGTCACGTCGATGTTGGCCTTGTGTGGCGTTCTCGACTTGACCATACAGCTTCGGGGTTGCAAAGCGTCATATACCTTACTGCGTTGCACCATTGCGGTCAAGTTAAATCGGCCCGGTCCGGCTGCTTTCGTGGCGTTGCGCAGGGCAATCACCGTAAATATCATGCAAAAAGACGCATTCTTTGCTAGCATGCGTCAGTTTTCTCCAATGCCCACAGGCTATGTACCTGAGGTGCTTCAAGGTTTCGTCACATCCCACCCCTGTTCGCATGGCCACAGACAAAGAGTTATCCGATTTTCTTGAGAATGTCGAGCGGCGCGCTTTCAAGCAAGCCGTGTACGCCGTCCGCAAGGATGAAGCGGCCCTGGATATCGTGCAGGACGCGATGATCAAGCTCGCCGAAAAATACGGAGACAAGCCGGCGGCCGAGCTGCCGATGCTGTTCCAGCGCATTCTCCAAAACACCATCCTCGATTACTTCCGGCGTGAAAAGGTGCGCAATACCTGGGTCAGCCTCTTCTCGGGCATGGGCAAGCGCGATGGAGAAGACGAAGAATTTGATATACTTGAGTCGCTTGAGGCGGAACAAGGTTCGGCCTCGGCGGAGTCGAGCGCCGACCAGGTCGAGCGCCAGCAAACCTTGACCCTGATCGATGCCGAAGTACAAAAACTGCCGGCGCGTCAACGGGAAGCCTTCCTCATGCGTTACTGGCAAGACATGGACGTGGCTGAAACAGCCGAAGCGATGGGGTGTTCCGAGGGAAGTGTCAAAACGCACTGCTCGCGAGCGACCCATACCCTCGCTGAAGCGCTGAAAGCCAAGGGAATAAAATTATGAATACCGACGATCTGAATTTTGCGTACAAGGTACGCCATGCCCTGAACGAACACCTCGACGACATGCCCGTGTCGACCAGCGAGCGCCTGGCCGCCGCGCGCGCCGCCGCGATGGCGCGCAAGAAGCCGCACGCGCCCGTCAAGGCGGCGCAAACCCAGCTGGCTGGCAATATCGGCGCCCTGTTTTCGTTTTCCTCGCTCGGCCGCATGGGCGTGGCGCTTCCCCTGATGGCGCTGGTGGCGGGCCTGGCCGGCGTGTATCAGTACGAAGAACAGCAGCGCATCGCTGAAATCGCCGAGCTCGACGCGGCAGTCCTGTCCGACGAGTTACCGCTGACGGCGTATCTGGACCAGGGTTTCAACGCCTACCTCGCGCAGCGCGGCCAATAAGGATGACCTACGCGACCCCGTCGTTGACGTCCCTGGCGCTCGCCCTTGCCTTGTTGGCAGCAACTGGCGCGGCGGGTAGCGCCGCAGCCCAGAGCGGTGCGCCCGCGCCCGCCGGCGCTCCCCTGCAAGCCCCGGCCGCCGTTCCAGGGCAGACGCCGGCGCCAGCCACCGCCCCCATTTCCAAGCCCGCGCCGGTCCTGGCGCCCGTCGTCAAGCCCGCGCCAGCCACGGCCGCGCCTGGCACTGTCAAAGCGGCGCCCCTGGGCGACAAACTCTTGTGGAAAGACCTCTCGCGCCCGCAGCAGCTCGCGCTCGACCCGCTCAAGGGCGAGTGGGACAACATGGAAACGGCGCGCAAGCAAAAGTGGGTCGATATCGCCAACCGCTATTCCTCGATGAAACCCGATGAGCAGTTGCGGGTGCAGGAGCGCATGCGCGACTGGATCAAGCTCACGCCTGCGGAGCGGCGCCTGGCGCGCGAAAACTATACCCTGAGCAAAAAACTCGACAAGAGCAAGAAGTCGGTCGAATGGGAAAAATACCAGCAATTGCCCGACGAAGAAAAGAAAAAGCTGGCACTTGACGCCGCTGTCGCGAAAAAGCAGGTTACCAACCTGCCGCCGACCACCCAGACCAAGCCGGTTGCACCGACCAAGCCGCCTGCCGCCTGTCCGCCCGGCACGATCCGCAATGCCCCGGCCGCCGTGCCGCGCTGCATCGCCAGCCCGTCCGCGGGCGCACCGCTGGCCGTGCCGGCCACGCCGCCGGCCACCATTTCACCTATCACACCGCCGGCCCCCCCGGCTGCTCCCGTATCCAATGCAAAATAGCACGACCCCGATTGCCACGCCTACCCTGAAACGTCGTCTGATCTGCATGGTGTACGAGCTGTTCCTGCTGGCCGCCGTGGTCATGTTCGGCCTGCTCGTCTTCCTGCTGGTCACCCAGAAAATGAGCCAGAGCATTATCGAACATGGCCGCACTGTCGTGCTGTTCCTGGTGCCGGGCGCCTATTTCATCTATTCGTGGACCGACAAGGGATACACCTTGGCCATGAAAACCTGGCGTATCAAGCTGGTCAAGGTCGGCTATGCGAGCGTGCCGCTCAAGGCGGCCGTGGTGCGCTACCTGCTGGCATGGGGCTGGGTGTTGCCGGCATTGGTGATTTGCTGGCGTTTTCATCTGACCAGCAAGACCGAGGTGGCGATCGCGCTGGCGATCAATGTCGCACTGTGGGCGATGACAGCGTTTATCTACGAGGACCGCCAGTTCTTGCACGACAGGCTGGCTGGCACCCGGCTGATTCTCCTGCCCAAGCCGGTCAAGGCCGGCAAGGCTGAGCAGGCAGCCAAGCCCGCAGAGGCCTGATTTTCGAAGCTGGCAGCAGTGAGGAGGTCATGATGAGCGACGCCTTATGCCCCTTGTGCGGCCGCCCTCTGGGCAAGGCCCACGTCGACCGCCATCATCTCATTCCCAAGACGTACAAGGGACGCGAGCAGTTCGACATTCACAAGATCTGCCACCAGAAAATCCATTCGACCTTCACCGAGCATGAACTGTTCAAGTCCTTCCATACCTGGGAGGCTTTGCGGGAGCACGACGATATTCGCGCGTTTATCGCCTGGGTCGCGAAAAAGGAGCCCGGGTATTTTTCGCGCAACGTGCGCTCGAATCAAAAGACGAAGCGATAGGCGCGCACTTGCCGGCATACCGTCAGAAGCGCTCGTAGTCGTGCAGATAGCGCCACTGCCCTGGCGCCAGGCTGGCCATCGGCACGCGGCCGATGCGCAGGCGCTTGACGCTGACGATGCTCAGGCCCACCAGCCGGCACATGTGCATCAGCTGGCCGGGCTTGACGCCCTTGAGCGCGAAGCGCAGCCGCGTTTCGTTCTGCCAGCTGACCTTCATCGGTGCGATTTCCTTGCCGTTGAACGTGAGGCCGTGATTGAGCAGCGCCAGGCCGCCTTCACGGATAGTCCCTTTGACTTCGACCACGAATTCCTGCTCGACCCTCGCGCCTTCGTCGACCAGCTTGCGCGCCACGCGGAAGTCCTGGGTGAACACCACCAGGCCGCTGGCCTTGGCCTCCAGGGGCGACGTCAAGGTCAGATTGGCCAGGTGGCGCTTGAGGAAGCGCTGCTTGCCGTGTTCCGCCACCAGCAGGTTCTCTTGCGTGAGCAGGTTGACGGCCGGTTCGGCGTCGGTGTCCGCCCCGGCGCTGTAGCCGGCCGGCTTGTGGAACAGGATGGTGACGGGTGCCAGTTCGACCAGGGTAGCCTCGGGATGGATGACGACGTCCTGCTCGTCGGCCACGCGGGCGCCGGCCTCCTCGACGACGACGCCGTCAACCTTGATCCAGCCCCCGGCGATGTACTTGTCGGCTTCCGCGCGCGAGCACGGCATCATTTCGGAAACGCGCTTGGCGAGGCGGATGGTGGAATCATTCATGCAGCTGGGTGCCAGTCTTTAAAAAATGCGGTGAATACGGCGACGACTTTGTCGACGTCGGCGGCCGTGATGTTGAGGTGCGTGACCAGGCGCGTATGCTGGCCGACGGTGGCGCGGATATGCTCGCGCGCCAAGGTGGCGCGCAGGGCGTCGCAGGCGGCTGGCGGCACCTCGATATAGAAAATATTGGTTTGCGGCGTGGCCACCTTGAGCTGGGCAATCCGCGCAAGCCCGCGCGACAGGTTGGCGGCGTTGGTGTGGTCGTCGGCCAGGCGCTGCACATTGTGTTCGAGGGCGTACAAGCCGGCCGCCGCGATCATGCCAGCCTGGCGCATGCCGCCGCCGAGCATCTTGCGCCAGCGCTTGCCCTGTTCGATAAAGGCTTTATTGCCCAGCAGGACCGAGCCGACCGGCGCGCCCAGGCCCTTGGACAGGCAGACCGAAACGCTGTCGAAACCCGCGCAGGCCGCGCTCAGGCTGATGCCCTGCTTGACGGCGGCGTTGCAGATGCGCGCGCCGTCGAGGTGCGTGACCAGGCCGCGCGCATGCGCGAGCGTGGTGGCCGCCGCCATGTAGCTGGCGCCGAGAACGCGCCCGCCGATGGTGTTTTCCAGCGCCAGCACGCGGGTGCGCGCGAAGTGCATGTCGTCCGGCTTGATGTAAGCGTCGATGTCGGCCAGCGCGATGCTGCCGTCCGGCTGGTTGGCGATCGGCTGCGGCTGGATGCTGCCCAGCACCGCGGCGCCTCCGCCTTCGTATTTATAGGTGTGCGCCTCCTGGCCGACCAGATACTCGTCGCCACGCGCGCAGTGCAGCAGCAGCGCGATCAGATTGCTCTGGGTGCCGGATGGCGCATACAGGCCGGCCTCATAGCCGAACATCTCGGCGGCCGTGTCCTGCAGGCGGTTGACGGTGGGGTCGTCGCCGTACACGTCGTCGCCCACGGGGGCGCTGTGCATGGCGTCGCGCATGGCGTCGCCCGGTTGGGTGACGGTGTCGCTGCGCAGGTCAATCCAGGGGGCGTCGTGGCTCATGTCGTCAATTCGGCTTCCGCTACATGTTGAGTGTAGAAACGCTCGCCCATTTCTTCCAGGCCGAGCGTGGCGAGGACTTCCTGCAAGCGGTCGGTGGGACGCTTGCGCGGCAGGTTCTTGTAGCTGGCGATGATCAGCTCATTTTTCATCGAATGCTCCCAGCCCACCAGCTCCGTCACGTTGACCTGGTAACCGTGCGCTTCGAGCTGCAGGCAGCGCAGCACGTTGGTGACCTGGCTGCCGAATTCGCGCGTGTGCAGCGGGTGGCGCCAGATTTCGGTCAGCGCGCTCTTGCCCAGGTCCTTGCCCTTGTTCTTCTTGAGGACCGTGGCCACTTCGGCCTGGCAGCACGGCACCAGCACCATGAATTTGGCGCGCTTCTTGAGCGCGAAATCGATGGCGTCATCGGTCGCCGTGTTGCAGGCGTGGAGCGCGGTGACGATATCGATTTGGTCCGGCAGCTTGTCGGAGCGGGTCGATTCGGCCACCGACAGGTTCAGGAAGGACATGCCGGGAAAGCCCAGCTTGTGCGCCAGCGCGGTCGACTTTTGCACCAGTTCTTCGCGCGTTTCGATGCCGTAGATGCGCGAGCCATCGTCCAGGCCCTTGAAGAACAGGTCGTACAGGATGAAACCCAGGTAGGACTTGCCGGCGCCATGGTCGACCAGCGAAATGGCGGCGTGGTCCTGCTGGACTTCCTTGAGCAGCGGCTCGATGAACTGGTACAGGTGATACACCTGCTTGAGTTTGCGGCGGCTGTCCTGATTGAGTTTGCCGTCGCGCGTGAGGATGTGCAGTTCCTGCAGCAGCGCGATCGACTGGCCCGGACGGATTTCGGGCGCCAAGGTTTCAGCCGGCCTGGCCTTGTCGGCGGACGTGTCAGCGCGCTTCATCGATCCACGCCATCTGAATCGCTTCCAGTACCTTCTCGCCGCCGCGGGTGCGGTCGTCGTCGAAGCCGTCGAGTTCAACTACCCAGTTGTGCAGGTCGACGAAACGCACGGTGGCCGGATCGACCTCGGGGTGTTTGTCGAACAGCGCCTCGGCGATGGCCGTGATGTCGCTCCATTTCATGGCGCTCTCCTGATCAATGGTTCTTTTCGGCCGCGTGATTGATCGTGTACTTCGGAATCTCGACCACCAGGTCTTCGGTTCCCACGATCGCCTGGCACGACAGGCGCGATACGGGCTCCAGGCCCCACGCGCGGTCGAGCAGGTCTTCTTCTTTTTCCTCGGGCTCGTTGAGCGAGGCGTAGCCTTCGCGCACCAGCACGTGGCAGGTGGTGCAGGCGCACACGCGGTCGCAGGCGTGCTCGATTTCGATATCGTTTTCGAGCATGACGTCGCACACCGACTTGCCGGCGGGCGCCTCGATGACGGCGCCTTCAGGGCAGAAAACGGGATGGGGAAGGAATACGATTTGTGGCACGGTGATTGTCCTGGTAGCGTTGCTTAAGTTTCTTGCTTAAATTTCGTCGAGCGTTTTGCCGGCCAGCGCCGAGCGCACGCTCTGGTCCATGCGGCGCGACGCGAATTCTTCGGTGCCGTGGGCCAGCGCATCGACGGCGGCGTGCAGCGCGGCCTGCTTCTGTCCGGGTTCGCCCTCCTCCACGTTCGATGCCGCCAGCGCGGCGCGCACGCCGTCCATCAAGGTGTCGACCGCAGCGCGTTCCTCGCTCGATAGCAGCGCGGCGTCGCCGTCCAGGGCCGACTGCGTGGCCAGCAAAATGCGCTCGGCCTCGACCTGTTCTTCGCGCAGCGCGCGCCGCACCATGTCGACCTGGGCCGAGTTGTACGAGTCTTGCAGCATGCGCGCCACTTCATCGTCAGCCAGGCCGTAGGATGGCTTGACGGTGATCGACGCTTCGACGCCGGAACGGGTTTCGCGCGCCGACACCGACAGCAAGCCATCGGCATCGACCTGGTAAGTGATGCGGATGCGCGCGGCGCCCGCCACCATCGGCGGAATGCCGCGCAGCTCGAAGCGCGCCAGCGAACGGCAGTCCGACACCAGTTCGCGCTCGCCCTGCAGCACGTGTACCGCCAGTGCGGTCTGGCCATCCTTGAAGGTGGTGAATTCCTGGGCGCGGGCGCAGGGAATGGTCGAATTGCGGGGAATGATTTTTTCGACCAGCCCGCCCATCGTCTCGATGCCGAGCGAGAGCGGGATCACGTCGAGCAGCAGCCAGTCGTCGCCGGCGGCGCGGTTACCGGCCAGCAGATTGGCCTGGATGGCGGCGCCCAGCGCCACTACCTTGTCCGGATCGATGTTCGCGTGCGGGATGGTCTTGAAAAATTCAGTGACCGCGCGCCGCACGTGCGGCATGCGGGTGGCGCCGCCGACCATGACCACGCCATCGACATCGTCGACCGGCACCGAGGCGTCGCGCATGGCTTTTTTGATCGCGGTCATGGTCTTGTTGACCAGGTGCCTGGTGATGTCGGCAAAGACTTCGGCGCTGATTTTCACATGCACGATCTCGCCGGAGTTGAGCATGGCGTCGATGGTGGTGTCGGCATTGGTCGACAGCAGTTCCTTGGCCTGGCGCGACTTGACCATCAGGATGGCGGTGTCTTCGTCGGACAAGGGAGCCAGCTTGGCCTGTTCGCAGATCCAGCAAAACAGGCGGTGGTCGAAGTCGTCGCCGCCGAGCGCGGAATCGCCGCCCGTGGACAGCACCTCGAACACGCCCTTGGACAGCTTGAGGATGGAGATGTCGAAGGTGCCGCCACCCAGGTCGTAGACGGCGAACACGCCTTCGGAACCGTGATCGAGTCCGTAGGCGATGGCCGCGGCGGTCGGCTCGCTCAAGAGGCGCAGCACGTTCAGGCCGGCCAGTTGGGCCGCATCCTTGGTGGCCTGGCGCTGGGCGTCGTCGAAGTAGGCGGGCACGGTGATGACGGCGCCGACCAGCTCGTCGCCGAGCGAGTCTTCGGCGCGCTGGCGCAGGGTGGCCAGGATCTGGGCCGAGATTTCAACCGGGCTTTTGACGCCGGCCACGGTCTTGAGCTGCACCATGCCGGGCGAGTCCTGGAAATCGTAGGGCAGGTTTTCAGCGTAGGCGATGTCGGCCAGGCCGCGCCCCATGAAGCGCTTGACCGAGACGATGGTGTTCTTCGGGTCGGTGGTCTGATGGGCCTGGGCCTTGTAGCCGATATGGGCGTGGCCGTTCGGCAGGTAGCGCACGATGGACGGCAGCAGCGGCCGGCCCTCTTCGTCGCTCAACACTTCGGGACTGCCGCTGCGCACGGTGGCGACCAGCGAGTTGGTGGTACCCAGGTCGATGCCGACAGCCAGCCGATGCTGGTGCGGTGCGGTCGACATGCCGGGTTCTGAAATTTGCAAAAGTGCCATGTGATTACCGATTTCTTTTTATACGCGAGTGCCCGCGTCGCGGGCACGCCTGGCGCAAGCGTCCAAGCTGTTCTTATTGTTCGAGCGCGTCGAATGCGAAGCTGAGTTCTTCACCAAATTTTTCCAGAAACATCAGCGCCCTCACCCCTTGCGCCGCTCGCTCGTAATCACCCGCATCGAGCTGTTCGCCGATCTGGACCAGGCGCGAGGTGCGCTCCAGCTTGACCTGCTCGTCGAGCGCTTCGAGCGCGTCCAGATCCTTGGCCGCACGCGCGTCGCCGAGCGAATCGCGCCACTCCATCTGCTGCATCAGGAATGCCATCGGCATGGCCGTGTTGGACTCGGTTTGCAGGTCGACGCCGTTCTGCTCGCACAAATACTGCGCGCGCTTTTGCGGGTTTTTCAGGGTCTGGTAGGCTTCGTTGGCGCGCGTCGCCCACTGCATGGCGACCCGTTTTTCGGCGTCGGTTGCATTGACGAAGCGGTCGGGATGCACCTGCCCCTGGACGTCGCGGTAAGCCGTATCGAGGGCGCCCATATCGAGCGAGAAACGGGGCGGCAGGTTGAAGAGATCGAAGTGATTCTGCATGGGTGCGGCTATCCGACCGAGGTCAGATGCGGAAGCTTTCGCCGCAACCGCACTCATCCTTGACGTGCGGATTGTTGAAGCGGAAGCCTTCGTTCAAGCCCTCGCGCGTGAAGTCGAGCTCGGTGCCATCGATGTACGGCAAGCTTTTCGGGTCGACAAAGACCTTCACGCCGTGCGACTCGAAGACATTGTCCTCGGCCGCCGCTTCATCGACATATTCGAGCTTGTAGGCCAGGCCCGAGCAGCCCGTGGTGCGCACGCCAAAACGCAAGCCGACACCCTTGCCGCGACGTTCGATGTAGCGGTTGATGTGCTTGGCTGCTTTTTCGGTCAGTGTGATTGCCATGTTTCCCTCCGCGAGTACAACGCTTATATCAACTTCAGGCAACAGCCGGATGCTTGGTCTTGTAGTCCAGTACGGCCGCCTTGATCGCGTCTTCCGCCAGGATCGAGCAGTGAATCTTGACCGGTGGCAGTGCCAGTTCTTCGGCGATCTGGGTATTCTTGATCGACAGCGCCTGGTCCAGGGTCTTGCCCTTGACCCATTCGGTCACCAGCGACGACGAGGCAATCGCCGAGCCGCAGCCGTAGGTCTTGAACTTCGCATCTTCGATCAGGCCATCGGCGCCGACCTTGATCTGCAGCTTCATCACGTCGCCGCAGGCCGGCGCGCCGACCATGCCGGTGCCGATGGTGTCGTCGCCCTTGTCGAAGGCGCCGACGTTACGTGGATTTTCGTAGTGGTCCAACACTTTGTCCGAGTATGCCATGGTAAAACTCCTGAATAGTCAATACGGTTAGTGGGCTGCCCATTGGATCGAACTGATGTCGATGCCTTCTTTGAACATATCCCACAGCGGCGACAGTTCGCGCAGCTTGTGGACTTTCGACTTGAGCAGGTCCACTGCGAAGTCGATGTCGGCTTCGGTCGAAAAACGGCCGATGGTAAAGCGGATCGAGCTGTGCGCCAGCTCATCGCTGCGGCCCAGGGCGCGCAGCACATACGATGGCTCCAGGCTGGCCGAGGTACAGGCCGAACCGGACGACACGGCGATATCCTTGATCGCCATGATCAGCGACTCGCCCTCGACGTAATTGAAGCTCACGTTCAGGTTGTGCGGCACGCGGTGTTCCATGTCGCCATTGATATAGACTTCCTCGATCTCTTGCAAGCCCTTGGCCAGACGGTCGCGCAGCGCGGTGATGCGGACGATTTCGCTGTCCATCTCTTCCTTGGCGATGCGGAAGGCTTCGCCCATGCCGGCAATCTGATGGGTCGCCAGGGTGCCCGAGCGCAAGCCGCGCTCGTGACCGCCGCCATGCATCTGCGCTTCGAGGCGCACGCGCGGCTTGCGGCGCACGTACAGGGCGCCGATCCCTTTCGGACCGTAGGTCTTGTGCGCGGTGAAGGTCATCAGGTCGACCTTGCTGTTGGCCAGGTCGATATGCACCTTGCCGGTCGCCTGGGCGGCGTCGCAATGGAAAATGATGCCTTTCGAACGGCACAGCGCGGCCAGCTCTTCGATCGGCTGGATCACGCCGATTTCGTTGTTGACCAGCATGACCGACACCAGGATCGTGTCCGGACGGATCGCCGCTTCGAGCTGGGCGACCGTGATCAGGCCGTTATCCTGGGGGTCGAGGTAGGTGGCGTCGAAACCGACCCGTTCGAGTTCGCGCACGGTGTCGAGCACGGCTTTATGCTCGGTCTTGACGGTGATGATGTGCTTGCCCTTGGTCTTGTAGAACTGGGCCGCGCCCTTGAGCGCGAGGTTGTTGCTTTCGGTCGCGCCGGAGGTCCAGATGATTTCGCGCGGATCGGCGCCGACCAGGGCGGCCACGTGGGCGCGCGCTTCCTCGACTGCCGCTTCGGCGGTCCAGCCGTACATGTGGCTGCGCGATGCCGGATTGCCGAACTGCTCGCGCAGGTAAGGAATCATCTTGTCCGCGACCCGCGGATCGATCGGCGTCGTCGCCGAATAATCCATGTAGATCGGGAAATGCGGGGCAGTCACGAAAGTCTGCTCGAGGTTTTTGTCCAAAGGCGCGTTCATCAAATCACTCCAATATGCTTCAATTTTGTCCGGCGGCGTGCGGGCGGTGTACGTGCACGACGTTTTGTTCAGAATTCTTTTGTTTCTGCTGGTCGACCAGATCTTGCAGCGACACTGAATCGAGATAGTCGACCATTTTTTCGTTCAGGGTGGCCCACAGCTCGTGGGTCATGCAGCGGGTGCCGGTGGCCGCATCGGCGCCATGGCAATTTTCCTTGCCGCCGCACTGGGTCGCGTCGAGCGGCTCATCGACCGCGATGATGATATCGGCCACGGTCACCTTGTCGGCGCGGCGCGCCAGACTATAGCCGCCGCCGGGGCCGCGGATCGACTCGACGATTTCATGGCGGCGCAGCTTGCCGAACAATTGCTCCAGATACGAGAGCGAAATGGCCTGGCGCTGGCTGATGCCCGACAGCGTGACAGGACCCTTGCCCTGTCGCAGGGCAAGATCGATCATCGCAGTTACAGCAAAACGGCCTTTTGTGGTCAGACGCATCACAATCCCGGGTACGGTGGTAAAATATTGCCTCAATTCAATCAACAAGGTCGATGCATCCTGCCATCAATGACCGTATTAGTTGATCGAATTAGTCAAGTATATCAAAGACGGGGCATCTTGTCTTGGGACGCCCCGTTTTCCCCCAACGGCTGCCAGGCCGGACTTCGGGGCACGAGCCCGGCATTGCACCGGGCAAGGAAGGCATCCACTCATCCACCATGCATGGACTGATGCCACGGCGTGTCGATGATCGCCCTTGCCGCCCTCTGCCGTCTGGTGGCTTATTCGCCAGCGCGATGAAACCCGGCAGGTCAAAGACCAGCGGCGCGCAACAAGTGCATCGGCCCGAACAGGGCTTGCATGCCGGCATGCCGGATGAATGACAAATTATACGGATGCTCGGAGCTCAGCTGCGGAAAATTCTTAGTTTCTGGCAATTTTTGTAATTGTTCCGCAATTTTCCCCCATAACACCAGGGTGGGAGCCTGGTCCCGGGCAGCCAGGGCCGCCATCACCGTTTGCAGGAAGGGCAGCCAGGCGCGCGCATCGATCACCGGTGCCACATGGGAACGGAACACCAGCGAGGCATTGAGCAGCAAAAACCCGTGCCGAGTCAGGTTGTGCTGCAACTCGGCCAGGGTCTGGATGCTGCCGTTGCCCGCTGCGGCGGCCGCGACCGGCGCCAAGGCGGCGCCGCCGGTGTCGCCCGCTTGCAACTGCCCATCGGCCACCAGCAGCATTTTCATGAAATTGCGCAAGGATGTCGCCTTGTTGACCGGCTTGGACAGCCCGCTCTCGCACCACAACTTGCCGACCGCCCCATCCATGAAGCAGACGCCGGTGGCGCTCTCGGCGCGCGGGTATGGCCCCTCGCCCACCAGCACATAGCGGACCTGGTCGAGCGGCAAGGCAAAGGCGGCGAACAGGCGCTGTTCCGTGGGCAGGTAAGTATCGGCGGCCAGGGTCGGCAGGTACAGGGGCTCGGCGCGCATGACCGCTTCCAATCCCTGGCGCAGGATCGGCTGCCAGGACGGGTCGGCACGCGACACGGCGTCGAGAATGGCGGGAGGAATGGGTTGGACGGACATCGGAGCCTGCCGGTAAAAAAGGGAGGATTGTAGCCGACCGGGCTTGCTCGCAGCACGCCGGATGATGCAATTTCAACCACGCGGCCCGTTTTTGGGAAAACGTGCATGATGCTGCCAACCCGATTGGGATGATGTAGTAACAACTAAACTATTCAGCTTTGGAGATTCATATATGCAAACCATTCAAAATGTCATGACCCGCGATGTGCAACGCGTTTCGCCGGAAGACAGCGTTCACCGCGCAGCCCAGATCATGAAAGAATTCAATATCGGCTCCGTTCCCGTCGTTGACGGCGACAAGCTGGTCGGCATGATCACCGACCGCGACATCACCGTGCGCTCCACCGCTGCCGGCAAGGCGCCGGAAAGCCACCGCGTCGGCGACGTGATGAGCACCGAAGTGCGCACCTGCTTCGCGACCCAGCCGGTCGATGAAGTACTGGCCCAGATGGGCGACGTGCAGATCCGCCGCGTGCCGGTCGTGGACCAGCAATCGCATTCGCTGGTCGGCATCGTGTCGCTGGGCGACATGGCAACCAAGCAAACCACTGGCGTCGGCGAGGCCTTGCAGGAAATTTCGTCGCCAACCGACGGTGCCGCAAAAGCGAAATAAACACTGCGGAAGATCGCCGCAGGCGGGGCCATCCGCCTCGCCTGCAACCATGCGGGGGGCCACGCCGGGCCTATAGCAAAGCCTGCCATCTCGGCGCCGCAAACCCATTGCGGGCCGTCAGGGCGCAATCAGACCCATCGCTTCGCGCCTGCCAACCCCTTCCAGATCATCAAGCCGCACTGCGCCCCATCGCTTCGAGTGCGCCAACCCATTTGTCCACCGCCTGCCGTTCCGGATCGCCAACCATGCCGATCAAGGTAGCGCGCACGGGCGCCACACCGACAAACCCTAATATATTGCGCTTGAGCGACTTGATGCTGTGCGCCCGGAAATACCAGCGATACAACAGCGCCGGCATGCCCATCGTGACCACCACCCGCGCCGAGCGCCCGGACAAGCCCTTTTTGGCGAGGGGATGCATGCGGTCGTCCGGAAAGGCAAACCCCGGCCGCGCCACCTGCTCCAGGAAGCCTTTGAGCAGGGCCGGCATGTCCCCCAGCCAGAGCGGGAAGAAAAACACCATGTGCTGGGCCCAGCGGATATCTTCCTGCGCCTGCTGCAAGCCGGGTGGCAACGGGCCGCGCTCCCATTCGTCCTGGCTGCGCAGGATGGGAAAGTCGAGCGCGGCGACCTGCGTTTGCCGCACATCGTGCCCCGCCTTTGCCGCGCCAGCCCGGTACGCAGCCGCAAGCGCGTGGCACAAGTGTCCCTGTGCGGCGTCAGGATGGCCCTGGATTAACAAAATGCGCTTATGCATGGCATGCCTTCCGACACAATCGCAGCCTCATACGTTCCCCTCAGCACGGCGAGCGCAGATGGCTTACCTGTTTATATGACAGGCCAGCGCCGGCATGGTTCCCCGCTTTGATATGGTATTGCGCATGGGTCTGCTCCTGTTTTGTGCGTACCAGGGCGGCTATGCTCAGGGGAATCGGGGCGTGTGCCCTGCCGGATAGATCGAAAGAGGAACAGCATGTCTGACAAGAATCGCGCTCAAGGCGCGCAACGATCGTTTTTTTCGACATTGGCGGCGATCGCCTGGTCGTTCGTCGGCCTGCGCCGCAAATCCGACTTCGACCGCGACGTCACGGCCCTCAATCCCATTGACGTGATCATGGCCGGGCTGATCGGCGTGGCGGTGCTGATCGCCACCCTGCTCGGCGTGGTGGCTTTCGCGACCCGCTGAGGGCCTGCTCCATGGAGGAGCAAGCTTCGGGCACGCGCTTATTCGGCGTCGGGCTGGCGCGATGGATGCGCCTCGGCAAAGGCCGGCAGCGCGGCGCATACGGCGTCGATACGGGCAATGGTCGGATACGGCGCCAGGTCCACATGAAAGCGGCGCGCATTGAACACCTGCGGCACCAGGCAGCAGTCCGCCATGGTCGGCATGTCGCCGTGACAGAAGCGGCCTGTGTCGGGCGAATGCGCGAGGTGCGCTTCCAGGGCGGCCATTCCTTCGCGCAACCAGTGCACATACCATGCGGTCTTGGCCTCTTCCGACAAACCGACCTCATCCACCAGATGGCGCAGCACGCGCAGATTGGTCAGCGGATGGGTATCGCAGGCCACCATCAGCGCCAAGGAGCGCACCCGTGCCCGTCCGAGCGCATCGCGCGGCAGCAAGGCTACCTGCGGATGCACCTCTTCCAGGTATTCGAGGATCGCAATCGACTGCGTCAAGGTGGCGCCCTTGTCCTGCAAGCTGGGCACCAGGGCGCTGGGGTTGATGGCCAGATACTCGGGCGCCAGCTGCTCGCCGCCATTGCGCAGCAGATGCACGGGCACGGATTCGTAGCCCACCCCCTTCAGGTTGAGCCCGATGCGCACCCGGTACGCGGCGGAACTGCGGAAATAGGTGTACAGCTTCATGGACGGCGCTCCTCATAGACAGCAACGGTCTGGTCGATGGCGCCGAAGATGCTGGCCCCGGCGGCATCGACCATCTCGATGCGCACCTTGTCGCCGAATTTCAGGAACGGCGTTTTCGGCGCGCCATGCTCGATCGTTTCATACATGCGCACTTCGGCCAGGCAGCAGTAGCCGACGCCGCCGTTGTCGATGCTCGACCCGTGCAAGTTCCCCTGCTTGTTCGACACCGTGCCGGAACCGATGATGGTGCCCGCCGCGAGTTCGCGCGTTTTGGCCGCATGCGCGACCAGTTGCGCGAAGTTGAATGTCATGTCGTCGCCCGCGTTCGGCTTGCCGAAAGGGCGCGCATTGATCTGTACATGCAACGGCAGGCGCAGCTTGGTATCCTGCCATGCGTCGCCCAGTTCGTCTGGCGTGACGCACACCGGCGAAAACGCGCTGGCCGCCTTCGACTGGAAGAAACCGAAGCCCTTGAGCAACTCGTTCGGAATCAGGTTGCGCAGCGAAACGTCGTTCACCAGCATGACCAGGCGCACGGCCGCGGCGCTGCGCTCGACGCTGGCACCCATCGGCACGTCGCCGGTGATGACAGCCACTTCCGCTTCCAGGTCGATGCCCCATTCTTCCGACAGCGCATAGATCGGATCGCGCGGGCCGATGAAGGAATCGGAGCCGCCCTGGTACATCAGCGGATCGGTGTAGAACGACGCGGGAACTTCGGCATTGCGCGCTTTTCGCACCAGCTCGACGTGGTTGATGTAAGCCGATCCATCGGCCCACTGATAGGCGCGCGGCAGCGGCGAGTGGCACAATTCCTGGTCAAAGGGTTGCGCGTCCCAGGTGCCGCTATCGTTCAGGGCGAGGTAGACGGCTTGCAGGCGTTCGACGACATCGTCCCAGTTGTCGAGCGCAAACTGCAAGGTCGCGGCAATCTTGGGAACCTTCTGGTAACGCGACAGGTCGCGGCTGACCACGACCAGCGAGCCATCACGCCCGCCTGATTTCAATGTTGCAAGTTTCATGTGTGCCTTAGTGTTGGTCCGCTCGGGGGTTCTCGTGCATCCAGGCCGCGTGTTTCGGCGCCTTGCGCGTCTCGGACCACTCGTTGAGCATGTCCCATTTGACGGCGTCGAGCTTTTGCCGCATTTCCGGCGTGGCCGTGTTGACGGCCAGTTCGAGGCGGTGACCATTGGGATCGAAGAAATAGATCGACTTGAAGATGGTGTGGTTGGTCGGGCCGATGACCTCGATTCCATCCGCTTCAAGACGCGCCTTGGCCGCCAGCAGCTCGTCCATGGAGCCGACTTCCATCGCCAGATGCTGGACCCAGGCCGGGGTATTCTCGTCGCGGCCCATCGGCGCCTGGCTCGGCAGCTCGAAAAATGCCAGCACATTGCCCATGCCGGCATCGAGGAAAACGTGCATGTACGGGTCGGGCGCGCCGGTCGACGGCACCTGGTCTTCGGCGATGGCCAGCACGAAGTCCATGTTGAGGTATTTGACGTACCACTCGACCGTCTCTTTGGCATCCTTGCAGCGGTAGGCTACGTGGTGAATCCTGGTGATTTTCATGCTGTGCTCCCCTGTTGATTCCCCTATTAGAGTGCAAAACGAACTATCATTCAAACAATATTTTCAACGCGACTTATTAGATTAAGCTATGAATCCCACCCTGCGCCAGATGCGCGCCCTCGTCGCGCTCGCCAAGACCGGCAGTTTTACCCTGGCCGCCGAGTATCTGCACGTGACCCAGGCGGCGCTGTCGGGCCTGATCAAGGAACTCGAACTGACCCTCGGCGTGCGGGTGGTCGACCGCAGCACGCGCCGGATCGCCCTGACCGAGGTCGGGCGCGAGCTGACGCCCCTGTTTTCCAAGATGATCGACGACCTCGACGGCGCACTGCTCGACATCGCCAGCCAGACACGGCTGAAAAAAGGCGTGGTCCGGATTGCCGCCCCACAGTTGATGTCGTGCACCCTGCTGCCGCAGGTTATCGCCGCCTACCGCACGGTGTATCCGGAAATCCAGGTCCGCCTGGTCGATTGCGCGGTCGAAAACGTGACGGCGCGCGTGTTCAGCGGCGAGGTCGACTGCGGCATCGGTCCCGAACGCGATCCTGCCGCCCAGATCGAGGCTGCGGTGCTGTTCGAGATGCCCTTCGTGCTGGTATTCCCGCAGCAGCACCCGCTGGAACAGCGCGAGCGCCTGACATGGTCGGACCTGGCGGCCTACCCCTTCATCTCGCTGCAGGGACAGTTCACCGAGCGCCTGCTGAGCGACATGCACCATGCGCTGCGCGATGTACCGCTCAATCCCGTCAACGAAGTCACGTTCATGACGACCGCGCTGGCGATGGTGAGCGCGGGACTGGGCGTGACCGTCTGCCTGCCGTATGCCGAACCGCTGGTGCGCCTGCACCAGTTGCACATGCGCCAGCTGCACGAGCCGGAACTGACGCGGCGTTTTTTTGTGTACACGCGCGACAAGCGCTCGCTCTCGCCGGCGGCGGCGAGCTTCATGGCCTTCCTGTTCAAGTTCGTCGAATCGCATGACTGGAACATTCCGGTCGCCGCCAATCACAAGCCTGCGCTATCGGCAGGCGATCACGTCGCGCCGTAGGCTGCGCGCTTTGCCTGCGCTGCGCCGATCACGCGCCGCCCCTATAATTGATGCTCGCTTCCAACGGACACTGCCCATGTCACACAACACCATCGCCATCAACCAGCGCATGGATCAATTCGACGGTCACCATCGCGTGTGGCTGTTCGGCTACGGCTCGCTGATCTTCAAGGCGGACTTTCCCTTCATCGAACGACAACCGGCGACCATCCGCAATTGGACCCGGCGCTTCTGGCAAGGTTCACACGATCACCGCGGCACGCCGGCTGCCCCGGGCCGGGTGGCCACATTGATTGCGCAGCCCGGCGCCCTTACCGCGGGCATGGCTTACCTGATCACACCAGAAGTGTTCGCCCATCTGGACCACCGCGAAAAAAACGGCTATCTGCGCCTGGCGATCGACATCCACTTCGAGGATGGCGGCAGTGAACTCGGGCTGGTGTACATTGCAAGCAACGACAATGCCGCCTTCCTTGGCGAGGCAAGCGAGCTCGATATTGCCCGCCAAATCGCGCGCTCGCACGGCCCGAGCGGCGCCAACCGCGATTACCTGATCGACCTGGCGCACGCGCTACGCGAGCTGGGCATGGAAGACGCGCACGTGTTTGAAATCGAGCGGCATTTAAGCGACATGCGTGACGAAGGAACGCAAGCGAGCCGCTAAAAATACTTCATCGGGCAAACGCCCCTATCCGAACAAATCAAGCTGCCCCGTCGCATTGCCGCATTGTTTGGTTGGCGCCGTCGGCACCACCAGCGGCCGCTTGAACCGTGAGGCATCAAGTTGCGCGAAGCGCCCGCTGGTCGCATTCATGCCCAAGCGCTCCACCGCCTTGACGAAACGCTGGCGTATCAAATCCGCCCAGACGCCCTCCCCGTGCATGCGCTTGCTGAAGTCGCTGTCGTAGTCCTTGCCGCCGCGCAGATCGCGCACCCGGTTCATGACCCGTTGCGCCCGTTCTGGAAAGTGCGCCTGCAGCCATTCCTGGAACAGCGGATTGACTTCCCAAGGCAGGCGCAGCACGACGTAGTGCGCGCTCACCGCCCCGGCGTCGCGCGCCGCTTCCAGCACCCGTTCGAGCTCGGGCTCGGTGATGAAGGGAATCACCGGCGCGACGCTGACCCGCACCGGGATGCCGGCATCCGTCAGGCGCCGGATGGTGCGCAGGCGCCGCGCCGGTGCCGCGGCGCGCGGCTCCAGGGTGCGCGAAATATCCGGGTCGAGCGTGGTGATGGTGACCGCCGCAATCGCCTGGTTTTTCGCCGCCATGGCCGCGATGAGATCGATGTCGCGCTCGATCAAGGAGGACTTGCTGATCAACGCCACCGGATGCTCGCAATCGTGCAGCACCTCCAGCACGCGCCGGGTGATGCCCAGAGCGCGCTCGCACGGCTGGTAGGCGTCGGTATTGACGCCCAGGGCGATCGGCTCGGGCACGTAGGATGGCCTGGCCAGCTCGCGCCGCAGCAGGTCGGGCGCGTTGACCTTGGCGAACAGGCGGCTCTCGAAGTCCAGCCCCGGCGACAGCCCCAGGTAACTGTGCGACGGCCGCGCAAAACAATAAATGCAGCCGTGCTCGCACCCACGATAGGGATTGAGCGACACATTAAAAGGAATGTCGGGCGAACTGTTGCGGCTCAAGATCGTTTTGGCGAATTCGTCCGTGACCTGGGTGCGGAAGGGCGCCGGCGCCTCATCCTCGTCATCTTCATGCACCCAGCCATCGTCGAAGCGCTCGCGCGCGTTGACTTCGTAGCGGCCCTGCAGGTTGCTCACCGCGCCCCGCCCCTTCTGCGCCGCCAGCGGACGCGGCGGAAGCATGACGCTTTCTTCAACATTCTTGTCGCGATCAGTCACCGCAGCACCTATTTAACTGTATAAACATACAGTATTCTACGTCGCTGCCGCCGCGTGTCAAGCAGCGTTCAAAGCCGGCCTTGATGCAGCACAAACGCATCGATCAAGTCATCGAAAGCGCGGCTCAGCGGGAGGAACTTCTCATGGTCGCCTTCGATCTCACCCAAGGCATGGCAAGTCGCTTCCAGGGTCGAGAGCTGGTCGGGCGCGTGCGCCTTGCGAATGCGGTAGCGCGATGGCGGCATGCCGTTCAGCGGCAGGCGGGGCAGCGCATGCAGCAAGGGGTTCAGATACAGCATCTTGCGGCTCTTGCGCCAGGTGCCGTCGAGCACCACCAGCAGCAGTTGCCCGGGCGAATGCAACAGTTCCGGCGGTAGTGGCGGCGGCGCCGGCATGCCCAGCGACCTGTCGTCCGGCGTGTCCGGATACAGCAGCACCGCGCGCCGGCCCTCGGCCGCCAGCAGGTCGCCGAGCTGGGCCGGATCGAACACCTCGCCCGCGACCAGCCTGCTGCCCGCCACGCTCAGGTGCAGCAGGCGCGCGCTGCCCTTGGCGTTGCTCACTTCCATGGGATGCTGCAGGATCAGCAGCCGCACCGCGCTCTCGACCGGACTGATCCAGCGGCAGATGCAGGCCGCGGCCGGCCGCGCGCAGTGCGCACAGACCTTGCGCCGCGCCGGCCCGGCTTGTTCTTGCTGCGCGCAGCCGTTCACCGGGCCAGCCGCCGTGCGGGCGCGCCCGCCCTCGCCGACCGGATCGCCGACCAGTTCCCTGGATTGCCCGTCCAGCGCCAAAGTGCGCACTTCCGGCCTCAGCATGGCGTGGCCGCGGTCCTGACGCACGGCGATCCCGGTCGCCACACGCCGGCGCGGGTGCGCGCACGGACGATGGCAAAAGCGAACGTCAGGCGGGTTCCAATAGTGAGATGTTTCATGATGATGAAGGGCGCAAGGCTTGAATGTGACGGCGCGCCCATGCTAACACCGGCAATCCGGGTTGGCGAGAACACATTTCCCCGCACGACATGACTCTCTGACCGATGACGCCCACGCACGCCCGACCCGCGTTGCCAGCCTGGCACGACCTGCCCCGGCACGGCGCTAAAACACCGCATGCCACTGCGCCTTCCTGTTTTCGATAGCACGTCCATTAAGGAAATAAAACGTGCGATCCGTAATTTTTTTTCGCGCGGGCTCCAGCAAATTGGCATTCCGATATTGCCCACAGGCATTTACCTGCTTAGAATCGGATTATTCCTTTAGGCAATCCAATCCATCGGGAGCCCCTCATCGCTACCGTTTTTCCCCGCGCCCTGCGCCTGCTCCTGAGCGCCCTGGTGAGCGCCTTCACCTTGCTGCCGTCGGTGGCGATCGAGCGGGAATTGCCGCTCGACTACCGGCTCAACGAACAGGTGATCGCCGTTCCCGCCGGACCGTCCAGGCAGTCGGAATTGCAGACGACCGTGTTCCGTCCCAACGGCGCCGGCCCGTTTCCCTTGCTGATCATCAACCACGGCAAGGAATCGGGCGAGCCGCGCAAGCAGACGCGCGAGCGCTTCATCTACATGGCCACCGCCTTCGTCAAGCGCGGCTATGCCGTGCTGGTGCCGATGCGGCGCGGCTTCGCCGGCTCCACCGGCATCTACGCCGACCATGGCTGCAACATGACCGCCAACGGCTACGCCCAGGCCAGCGATGTGCAGGACACCATCGACTTCGCGCGCCGCCAGGACTGGATCGACCCCGGGCGCATCGTCGTCGCCGGCCAGTCCTACGGCGGCCTGGCCACCATTGCCCTCGGCACGCGCGAGGTGCCCGGCGTGCGCGGCCTGATCAATTTCGCCGGCGGCCTGCGCGACGACGCCGGCCAGTGCGACTGGCGCACGCAACTGGTGCGCGCCTTCGCCAACTACGGCGCCGGCAACAAGATTCCCAGCCTGTGGATGTATGGCGTGAACGATTCCTTGTTCGCGCCGGAGCTGGTGGCGCGCATGCACGCCGCCTTCGAGCGTGCCGGCGGCAAGGCGCGCCTGGTCGAATTCGACGCCTTCAAGCGCGACGCGCACGGCATGATCGCCAGCCGCGACGGCGCCGCCATCTGGTGGCGCGAGACCGAACGCTTCCTCCAGCAAATCGGCATGCCGACCAGCGAAGTGGTGGCGGTGGCCGACGCCCCCAGCGTGCCGAAAACCGATTTCGCCCGCGTCGACGACATCGCCGCCGTGCCCTACCTGAGCGAAAACGGGCGCGCCGCCTACCGCGAGTATCTGCACAAGCTGACCCCGCGCGCCTTTGCCGTCTCGCCCAGCGGGGCCTGGTGCTGGGCCGAGGAAGGAGAAGACCCGCACGTGCGCGCGCTGGCCGCCTGCGCCCGCACCAGCGGCCAGCCCTGCCAGCTGTACTCGGTCGACGACGACGTGGTGTGGCAAGGAAAACTGGCCGCCGGCGGCGCGATTGCCGACAGCGGCGGCGCGGGCACCGGCAGTCTCTGATGTGACCGCGCAGCCACGCGGCGCGCACACGACGAACACGTGCGCGCGTAAAATGCATATACACTGTGCCGACGTTTTTTCTCGTCTGGAGAGAATCATGTTGCCACCGATCCTGCGCGCAGTCCTCGCCCCCGCCCTCTTCCTGTCCTGCGCCTTCCAAGCGGCCTCAGCCGCAAACAACTATCCGATCGTCCTGGTGCACGGCTTCCTCGGCTTCGGGCCCGAGCAGTACAGCAACACCGGTTTCAAATACTGGGGCGGCTTCGACGATATCGTCGGCCACATGCGCTCGCACCAGGGCCAGCATCAGGTATGGGCCGCGTCGGTCGGGGCGATCAGCTCGAACTGGGACCGCGCGGCCGAGCTGTACTACCAGATCAAGGGCGGCTGCGTCGACTACGGCAGCAGCCACACGGCCAGCTTCGCCAGCTTTGGCGCCGTGCGCCAGCCCGAAGGCAAATGCTGGGCCGCCGACCCGGCCAACAATCCGCAAGGCTATCCGGCCGCGCTGTATCCGGCCTGGGATGCGCGCCACCCGATCCACCTGATCGGCCACAGCCAGGGCGGCCAGACCATCCGCGCCCTGATCGAACTGCTCGAACACGGCTCGCCGCACGGCGACGAAGGCGGTGGCGAGCTGTACAAGGGCGGCAAGACCGGCTGGGTCGTCAGCGCCACCACCATGTCCTCGCCCAACGACGGCACCAGCCTGCGCGACGCCATGGGCCAGTCGGGATCGGCGCTCACGCAACTGGCGAGCGGCATCGCGGCCATGGCCAGCATCGGCAACGCGGTCCAGCCGGTGCACGATTTCGGACTCGAACAATTCGGCCTGCGCAGCAGCGCGGCCGAACCGTCGGCGGCCTATCAGCAGCGGGTGATGTCCGCGCCGTTCTCGAGCCAGGACAACTTCGACTCGGCCCAGGCCGAAATGACACCCGACGGCGCGCGCACCTTCAATGACTGGGCCAAGACCTCGCCTTCGGTGTATTACTTCTCGATGAGCAACCAGGCGACCGAGGCCGGCAGCATTTGCTGCAACGACACCGACCGCCTGCTGTTCCCGGTCCAGAACCCGGCCTTCCAGTATCCGCGCGCCGACATGGCGGGTCTGACCCGGCCGTATGCGGGCGAATGGGTGATCCCGTCGGCCGGCCTGCGCGGCATGGGCTCCTACACACTGGCGGCGTTGGGCAGGGTTCCGGTCGACCGCACTTGGTTCGTCAACGATGGCGTGGTCAACACGGTCAGCATGCGTGCGCCCTCCGGCCATCCGGCGCGCGACTACGATGGCGCGCCCGTGCGCGGCAGCTGGAACTTCCTGGGCAACTACAAGGCCTACGACCACTTCGACATGATCGGCTGGCCCAAATCGGGGCCGCGCGTGTATCCGATCTACGACAGGGTCGCGGCCATTGTGTACGGCTTATGAGAGGCTGAGGGTGCGCGACCAGGCTTGCAGCTGGGCCACGGTCGCCGTCACGCCGCCGCACACGATCACCAGCACGTTCTTGAACGCGCTCAACTCCGGGCGGCCGGCGTAGGCCACCGCCAAGGAGGCGCCGCAGGCCGGCTCGACCACCACCCGGTGGTCGTCCATGAAGCGGATGCAGGCCGCCACCGCCGCCTGGTCGGTGACCACCATGCTGCTCATCGGATGCACCCGGGTCCAGTCGAACGCGGCCTGCGACACCTGGCGCGAACCGAGGGTGGTGGCGATGCTGGCGATGCGCGGCAGTTCGATGCGAGAGTCGGCCTCGATCGACTGCGCCAGCGAATCGGTGCCATCGGTCTCGACGGCGAACAGCGGCACCTGGTCCCAGCCATTGCGGCGCAATCCTTCGATCACGCCGCACATCAGCCCGCCCCCACCCACCGACAGCACCACTGCGTCGGGAATCACGCCGGCATGCGCCACTTCATCGATCATGGTCGCGTGCCCGGTCCACAGCAGGGGATCGTCGTAGGCGTGGATGAAGGCGTCGTGCTCGCCCACCATCGACAGCGCCAGGTCATTGGCTTCGTGAAAGGAAGCGCCGTGCACGATCACCTCGGCCTGCTCGCGCCGCATCAGCTCGCGGGCGCGCTCGCTGGTCGTTTCCGGCGCCACCACCAGCACCGGCAAGCCCAGCTTGTGTCCCGCGTACGCGGCGGCCAGGCCGGCATTGCCGCCGGACGAAGAGATGAAGCGTTTCGCCCCGCGCCGCGCGTACTCTTCGCAGGCGTAGCCGATGCCGCGCAGCTTGAACGAGCCGGTCGGCTGCAAGGCTTCCATCTTGAGCCAGATCGTCTGGCCCGGCTTGTTGCTCATGGCCGAGGAAGCAAGAAGCGGAGTGTCGATATGTAGTGTCATCGTAAGGTCGTGATCCCGTAAAGTTGTAGAACGTCGTCAAAGTTCCCGAGCCGCGCGCGCAGCGCACTGGCAGGGTTCGAGTCGCGCCAGCAGGGAAAAGTTCCCGATGATAATCAGGCGCTGGAGAGGGTGGGCGTGCGCCTCAAGCGACTGGCCGGCGGCGTGCCGCAGGCAACGCGGTTTTGTCTTGCCGTCCCAAAACCAGGACGGTATCCGGTGGCCGCAGCGGATGAAGCTGGTCGCCCAGAATCAGGCGCAAGGTTGTCGTCGATGGCGGCATGGTCGGCGCGCAGGTCGTATCGGGGAAAGTCAGTCTATCACGCGCCGCCCGCCTCCAGCGGCCGCGCCGCGCGCGCCAGCAGCAGCGCCGCCAGCTCGGACGAATCGACCGGCTTGACCAGGTGATGGTCGAAGCCGGCGTCGAGCGCCAGGCGCCGGTCCTGCTCCTGGCCGTAGCCGGTCACCGCGATCAGGGTCGCGCCGCGCATGCCGTCGGCTTCGCGTATCCTGCGCGCCAGCTGGTAGCCATCCATGTCGGGCAGGCCGATGTCGAGGATGCACACGTCCGGCACATGGCGCGCGGCGCTGGCCAGGGCCGCGTGCGAGCCGTTCTCGGTCAGCACGTCGTAGCCGGACGCTTCGAGCAGCATCGACAGCATCAGCGCCGCATCGGGATTGTCGTCCACCACCAGCACGCGCAACGGCCGCTGCGGCGCGGCTGGCCGTTGCGCGGCCGGCGCAGCCGCCAGCGCCGGGCCGGCCAGCAGGGGCAGGCGCACGGTCAGCACGCTGCCCTTGCCCACGCCCTCGCTGGCGGCGCCGACCTGGCCGCCGTGCAGTTCGACCAGGCTGCGCACCACCGCCAGCCCCACGCCCAGCCCGCCCTGCGAGCGGTCGGCGCTGCGCTCGCCCTGGGTGAACAGGTCGAACACGCGCGGCAGCAGTTCGGCGCCCATGCCGATGCCGTCGTCGCGCACGGACAGCACCAGCTGCTGGCCGTCCAGCGCCAGCTCCAGTACGATATTGCCGCCGTCGGGCGTGTACTTGGCCGCGTTATTGAGCAGGTTGGTGAGCACCTGCACCACCCGTTTGTGATCGCTCATCACGGTCACCGCGCCGGGCAGCAGCAGCACCGCCAGCCGGTGCCGGCGCGCCTCGATCAGCGGGCGCACCTGCTCGACCGCGTCGCCGATCATGCGCTTCATGTCATGCGCTTTCTGGTCGGTGGATATGAGGCCGCGCGTGACCCGCGATACATCGATCAGGTCATCCACCAGCGCCGTGATATGGGCGGTCTGGCGGATGATGATGTCGGTCGTCTCGCGCAGGCGGGCGTCGTCCAGGCGCACATGCTTGAGCAACTGGGCAGCTGAGCTGATCGGCGCCAGCGGATTGCGCAGCTCGTGCGAGAGCATCGCCAGGAATTCATCCTTGCGCCGGTGAGCGTCGCGCAAGTCTTCTTCGGCGCGCAGGCGCTCGGTGACGTCGAGCGTGACCCCGCGCACCGCGAACGGCTCGCCGCCGGCGTCGCAGCGCACCTTGCCGCGGATATCGAGCCACAGCATGCGGCCGTCGTCGGCGCGGATAAAACGCACGATCTCCGCGTAGCCGCCCGCTTCGACGATGGCGCGCTCGCGGGCGCGGCGCATGCGCTCCACGTCGTCCGGATGGATCGATGCGCTGAGCGTGTCGATATCGGGGTCGCGCCGTCCCAGCACCAGTTCGGCATTATCCGAAAACACCATCTTGCCCGAGCCGATTTCCCAGTCCCACACCACCATGCGCGCCGCGTTCATGCCTTCGGACAGGCGCTCGGCGCTGTCGGCGCTGGCCAGCTGCGCGGCATGCGCTTCGCTCACATCGTGGCCCTGCACGAAGATGCCGGTGGTGCGGCCGTCCTTGTCGAACAGCGGCTGGTACAGCACGTCGATATGGCTCTGCGCGACCGGCCCGCCCGCCTCGCGCTGCACTTCCACGCGCAGGCCGCGCCCGACGAAAGGCTTGCCGCCGCGGTAGACCTGGTCGAGCAGTTGTTCGTAACCCTGGCCGCGCACCTCGGGCAGCGCTTCCCACACCGGCTTGCCGAGCAGTTCGCGGTGCCCCACCAGCTGGTAGTAGGCTTCGTTGACCATCTCGAACACATGCTGCTCGCCGGTCAGCACGGCGATGAAGCCGGGCGCCTGGTTGAACAGGTCGCGCAAGTGGCTGCGTTCGACCATCAGGATGCGGTTCATCGCCTGGTGCATCCGGGCCTGGTTGAAATGGTCCTCGCCCACCACCGCCCTGGTGTCCGGGTCGACCGAGGCCAGGTGCGACTGGCGGTCGAAGCGGTACAACTCGGTCAGGTCGATGGCGTTCTGCGCCACGAAGGCGATGCGGCCGTCGGCGTCGCCGATGGGCGTGTGCACGGTGCTCCAGAAGCGCTCCTCGAAGCCGCCGCCGGCGGCCGCCGCGCGCGGCACCGAATAGCGCAGGAAGGCCGTGGTATCGGGCTTGCCGCTGGCGATGGCACGCAGCAGCGAGGAGCGCACCTCGGCGATGTTGGTCGAGCCGGGGTCGTCCGGATTTTCGGGAAAGGCGTCGAACACGTAGCGTCCCAGCAAATCGGTTTCGTCGCGGCCGGTCGCGTGCAGGTAGGCGTCGTTGGCGGCGATGATGGTCAGCTCCAGGTCCATCAGCAGATACGGATACGGGGAGGCGCGAAACAGCGCCTGGTAATCAGCTTGTCGGGTCATACGGAATTGTCGCACGCGCACCCGCTGCGCAAGCCGTGTGCGCGTTGCCGAACGGCACAGCTGGAAAATTTCTGTACGTACAGCTAACGTGCGCGGCAAGACATGGTGTAAGCAGCCAACTAGATTCTTGACCGGTCGCCCCCCGTCGCGCTGGCGCCATGTGCGTCGGTGACGGCATCGGCGCCAGCCGCTCCCATGGCTGGCGGGCGCGCCGCCAGCCAGTGGGCGATCTGTGCCAGCAGCTGGACCGAGTCGACCGGCTTGGCGGTGTAGTCGGAAGCGCCGGCGGCCAGGCATTTGTCGCGGTCTTCCGGCATGGCCTTGGCCGTCAGCGCGATCACGGGCAGTGCGGCAAAGCGCTGGTCGCGGCGCAATCGGGCGATGGTGTCGTAGCCATCCATGCCGGGCATCATGATGTCCATCAGTACGATATCGATATTGCCGTGCCGGTCGAGCTGCTCGAGCGCTTGCTGCCCGCTGTCGGCGGCGACGACCTGCATGTCGTGCCCTTCGAGCATGCTGGCCAGCGCAAACAGATTGCGCGCATCGTCGTCGACCACCAGGATCGTCTTGCCGGCCACGCAGTGCCCGCCGTCGCCGGCCGCCGGGCCCGAGTCGCGCAGGGCTTGGCGCACGCGCTGCAGGAAGCGCACCACCGCACGCGTTTGTGCAGCGCGCCGCGCGTCAGGCGTTTCCGGTACCTGCTCCAGCTGGTGCACGCGCGCCAGGGTCGCGTCATCGAGCTCGCGTTCGCAGTACAGGATCGCCGGCAGTGGCGCCAGTACGGTATCGCCGCGAATTTCTTCGAGCAGGGCGACGCCGTCCATGTCAGGCAGCTCGAGCGCGATAATCATGCCGTGATAGGTCTTGTTGCGCAGGGCGCGCAGCGCATCGGCCGCGGTCTCGACGGCGTCGAGCACGATGTCGGGACCGGCGAGCACGGCTTCCACCGGTGCGCGCCGCGCGATGTCGTCACCGATCAGCAGCAGCGCGCGCAAGGGCCGTTCCATGTGGCGCGTGACGTCGGCGAACACGCGTGCCAGGGTCTCCAGGTCGGCCGGCTTGGTGTTGAAGCTGGCCACGCCATGCAGCTCGTCCGGCTGCGGGCAGTCGCGCACCGAAATCACGTGCACCTCAATGTCGCGCGTGCGTGCATCCTCGCGCAACTGGTCGGCGATGCGCCAGCCGTCGCCGTCGGGCAGCCCGATGTCGAGCGTGATGGCGTCGGGCAGGTAACGCTGCGCCAGCAGCACGCCATCGGCGCCGTTGCGTGCGATCAGGGTGGCGAAGTCACGCTGCTGCGCCAGTTCTTCGAGTGTGCGCGCAAACACCGGGTCGTCTTCGATGACGAGCAGCAGCGGCGCATCGGCGCACACGGCCGGCTGCCGGGCCAGCACGGCGGGCGCGTCCATGCGCGCCGGGTCCATGGCCGACGCCGCCGCGCGCTGCGGCGCAGCGGCGTCCACGCCGAGCGGCTGCGGCAGGTAAAAGGTGAAGGTGCTGCCGTGCCCTTCGGCGCTGTCGACGTCGACAGCGCCATTGAGCAGATGCGCGATTTCGCGCGAAATCGCCAGTCCGAGGCCGGTGCCGCCATAGCGCCGCGACGTGCTCGAATCGGCCTGCTGGAACGCTTCAAAGATCAGCTTTTGCTTGTCCTCCGCGATGCCGATGCCGGTATCGCTGACGCTGAAGGCAAGCACCAGCGGCGCCTGGTCGAGCGTGCCGCTACCGCTACGCCAGCCGCTACGCACCGGGCGCACGGCCAGGGTCACGGTGCCGTGCTCGGTGAACTTGACCGCGTTCGACAACAGGTTTTTGAGCAGTTGCTTGAGGCGCAGGCCATCGGTGCGCAGCAGCGCCGGCAGCGCCGGCGACAACTCGAAAGCCAGCGCCAGCCGCTTGAATTCGACCTGGTAGCGGAATGCCTTGTCCAGGTCGCTCACGAGCTCGCTCACGGCGACGTCGTCGAGCTCGATGCTGGCGCTGCCCGATTCGATCTTGGACAGGTCGAGGATGTCGTTGATCAGCAGCAGCAGATCGCGCCCGGCGCCGTGCATGACGCGCACCATTTCCAGCTGGCGCACGGACAGGTTCCGGTCGCGGTTCTGGCGCATCTGCTCGGCCAGCAGCAGCAGGCTGTTGAGCGGGGTGCGCAGCTCGTGCGACATATTGGCCAGAAATTCGGACTTGTACTTGGAGGTCCGCGCCAGCTGCTCGGCCTTTTCCTGCAGCGACAGGCGCGCCACCTCGATCTCGCGGTTCTTGCGTTCGACTTCGGCGTTCTGCTCGGACAGCTGGAGCGCCTTCTGCTCCAGCTCGGCGTTGGTTTTTTGCAGCTCGTTCTGCTGCGACTTGAATTCGCCCTCCAGCAACAGCGCCTGCTGGCGCAGCAGGCGCTCGGTGCCGGACGCGGTCTCGATCGAATTGAAGACGATGCCCAAGCCCTCGGCCAGCTGGTCGAGAAATTTCAGATGGATCGCCTGAAACGGCTCGAAGGCGCCGATCTCGATGACGGCCTTGACCGCGCCTTCAAACAGGATCGGCAGCACCACGATGCTGCGCGGCGGCGCCTGCCCCAGGCCGGAGACGATCTGCACATAGTCGGACGGCACGTTGGTGATCAGGAGACGCTGCTTTTCAAAGGCGGCCTGACCCACCACTCCCTCGCCCACCTCCCATTGCTGGGACAAGTTCTTGCGCTCCTGGTAGCCATAGCTGGCCATCAGGCGCAACCGGGCCAGGAGGGTGTTGTCGGCGCCCCCGGCCTGCATCAGGTACAGCACCGCATGCTGGGAACCGACCAGCGGCGCCAGCTCGGACAGCAGCAGGCGCGCCACAGTGGCGATGTCGCGCTGGCCCTGCAGCATGCGGGTCAGGCGCGCCAGGTTGGTCTTGAGCCAGTCCTGCTCGGTATTGCGTTCGGTGGTCTCGCGCAGGTTGCGGATCATCTGGTTCAGATTATCCTTGAGGTCAGCGACCTCGCCGCGCGCGGCGACCTGGATCGAACGCATCAGGTCGCCCTTGGTGACCGCCGTGGCGACCTCGCCGATGGCACGCACCTGGGTCGACAGGTTGGCCGCCAGCTCGTTGACATTGTCGACCAGGTCTTTCCAGCTGCCGGAGGCGCCCGGCATGACCGCCTGTCCGCCCAGTCGGCCCTCGACCCCGACTTCGCGCGCCACCCGCGTAACCTGGTCGCTGAAGGTGGCCAGGGTATCGACCATGTCGTTGATGGTTTCGGCCAGCGCCGCCACCTCGCCCTTGGCCGGCACTGTCATCTTTTGCTTGAGGTTGCCCACGGCCACGCCGGTCACCACTTTGGCCATGCCGCGTACCTGGTCGGTCAGGTTGTCGGCCATCAGGTTGACGCTGTCGGTCAGGTCTTTCCACACGCCCGAAATGCCCCTGACCTGGGCCTGGCCGCCCAGCTTGCCCTCGGTGCCGACTTCGCGCGCCACCCGGGTGACCTCGCCGCTGAAGGCATTCAACTGGTCGACCATGACGTTGATCGTGTTTTTCAGTTCGAGGATCTCGCCGCGCACATCGACCGTGATCTTGCGCGACAGGTCGCCGTTGGCCACGGCCGTGGTGACGGTGGCGATATTGCGCACCTGGCCGGTCAGGTTGCTGGCCATCAGGTTGACATTGTCGGTCAAGTCCTTCCACACCCCGGCCACGGCAGGCACATAGGCCTGGCCGCCCAACCGGCCCTCGGTGCCCACTTCGCGCGCCACCCGCGTGACCTCGCCGGCGAAGCCGCGCAACTGGCTGACCATGGTGTTGATGGTTTCCTTAAGCTGCAACACTTCGCCGCGCACGTCGACGGTGATGGTCTTGGACAGGTCGCCATTGGCCACCGCCGTGGTCACCGTGGCGATGTTGCGCACCTGGTCGGTCAGGTTGCTGGCCATCAGGTTGACATTGTCGGTCAGGCCGCGCCACACGCCCAGCACGCCCTTGACCTGGGCCTGGCCGCCGAGCCGGCCCTCGATGCCGACCTCGCGCGCGACCCGGGTCACCTCGCCGGCAAAGGCGTTCAACTGGTCGACCATGATGTTGATGGTGTTCTTGAGCTGTAACACCTCGCCGCGCACGTCGACCGTGATCTTCTGCGACAGGTCGCCATTGGCCACGGCGGTGGTGACGGCCGCGATATTGCGCACCTGGCCGGTCAGGTTGCTGGCCATCAGGTTCACGCTGTCGGTCAGGTTTTTCCAGGTGCCGGCCACTCCCGGCACCTGGGCCTGGCCGCCCAGGCGGCCCTCGGTGCCCACTTCGAGCGCGACCCGGGTCACTTCGCCGGCGAAGCTGTTCAACTGGTCGACCATGATGTTGATGGTGTCCTTGAGCTGCAGCACTTCGCCGCGCACGTCCACCGTGATCTTTTGCGACAGGTCGCCGTAGGCCACGGCCGTGGTCACGGTGGCGATGTTGCGCACCTGCGCGGTCAGGTTGTTGGCCATGCGGTTGACGTTGTCGGTCAGGTCCTTCCACACCCCGGAGACGCCCTTGACATCGGCCTGGCCGCCGAGCTTGCCCTCGGTACCGACCTCGCGCGCCACCCGCGTCACCTCGCCGGCGAAGCTGTTCAACTGGTCAACCATGATGTTGATCGTATCCTTCAGCTGCAGCACCTCGCCGCGCACGTCGACCATGATCTTTTGCGACAGGTCGCCGTTGGCCACGGCGGTGGTGACGGCCGCGATATTGCGCACCTGCCCGGTCAGGTTGCTGGCCATCAGGTTGACGCTGTCGGTCAGGTTTTTCCAGACGCCGGAGACGCCCTCGACCTCGGCCTGGCCGCCCAGCCGGCCCTCGGTACCGACCTCCACCGCCACCCGCGTGACTTCGCCCGAGAAGCTCTTGAGCTGGTCGACCATGACGTTGATGACCTCTTTGATCTGCAGGATTTCGCCCTGGGCCTTGACCGTGATCTTCTGCCCCAGGTCGCCGCTGGCGATGGCGGTGGCCACCTTCGAGACGTCGCGCAACTGCACCGTCAGGTTGCCGGCCATGGCATTGACGCTATCGGTCAGGTCTTTCCACACCCCGGACACATCCTTGACCTGGGCCTGGCCGCCCAGCTTGCCCTCGGTGCCGACCTCGCGCGCCACCCGCGTGACCTCGCCGGCGAAGCTGTTCAACTGGTCGACCATGACGTTGATGGTGTTTTTCAGTTCCAGCACCTCGCCCTTGACGTCGGCCGTGATCTTGCGCGACAGGTCGCCCTTGGCCACCGCCGTGGTGACCTCGGCGATGTTACGCACCTGGCCGGTCAGGTTGCTGGCCATCGCATTGACGCTGTCGGTCAGGTCTTTCCAGACCCCGGCCACCTCCTTGACCTCGGCCTGGCCACCCAGCTTGCCCTCGGTGCCGACTTCGCGCGCCACCCGCGTCACCTCGCCGGCGAAGCTGTTCAACTGGTCGACCATGATGTTGATCGTATCCTTGAGTTCACGGATTTCGCCGCGCACCCCGACTGTGATCTTGCGCGACAGGTCGCCGCGCGCCACCGCCGTGGTCACCTCGGCGATGTTGCGCACCTGGTCGGTCAGGTTGTTGGCCATCAGGTTGACATTTTCGGTCAGGTCTTTCCACACCCCGGCCACGCCGCGCACGTCGGCCTGTCCACCCAGCTTGCCCTCGGTGCCGACCTCGCGCGCCACCCGCGTCACTTCGCCGGCGAAGCTGTTCAACTGGTCGACCATGATGTTGATGGTGTCCTTCAGGCGCAGGATCTCGCCCTTGACGTCGACCGTGATCTTGCGCGAGAGGTCGCCGCGCGCCACCGCCGTGGTCACCTCGGCGATATTGCGCACCTGGTCGGTCAGGTTGTTGGCCATCAGGTTGACGCTCTCGGTGAGGTCCTTCCAGACCCCGGAGACGCCCTTGACCTCGGCCTGGCCGCCGAGTTTTCCTTCGGTGCCCACTTCGCGCGCCACCCGGGTCACCTCGCCGGCGAAGCTGTTCAGCTGGTCCACCATCAGGTTGATGGTGTCCTTCAGGCGCAGGATCTCGCCCTTGACGTCCACCGTGATCTTGCGCGACAGGTCGCCCTGAGCCACGGCGGTGGTGACCTCGGCGATGTTGCGCACCTGGCCGGTCAGGTTGCTGGCCATCAGGTTGACGTTGTCGGTCAAGTCCTTCCACACCCCGGAGGCGCCCTTCACCTCGGCTTGGCCGCCGAGCTTGCCTTCGGTGCCGACTTCGCGCGCCACCCGGCTCACCTCGCCGGAAAAACTGTTCAGCTGGGCCAGCATGGTGTTGATGGTATTGGCGGTCTTGAGAAATTCACCCTTGAGCGCGCGCCCCTCGATATCGAGCTGCATGGTTTCGGTGAGCGCACCGCGCGCCACCGCCCCGATCACCCGGCCAACTTCACGCACCGGCTGCACCAGGTTGTCGATCATCGAATTGATGGCCGTGACGATCACGCCCCAGGCACCGTCGGACTTGTCGAATTTCATGCGCTGGCCCAGCTTGCCATCGTTGCCGACCGACAGCGAGACGCGCTCGATGGCGCGGACCAGTTTCTCGTGAGTCCCCACGATATCGTTGAGGGCGTCGGCGATGCGTCCGTCCAGCCCCGGCCAGTCGTACGGCAGACGCACGCTGAAATCGCCATGGCGCACGGCGTCGAGCGCGTGCAGCAGCAAGCCCGGCACCAGCGGGCCGTGCAGCCCGGTGGCGCCGGTCGCGCCCGGGCTGTCGGTGGCGCGCCGCTGCCGGCTGCGCTGTTCGGTCCATGCGGTTTCCGTCGTCATACGGGTCTCCTGTGCGCCAGCGCGGCGTGCGCGGTGCCGCTGTCGAGCGGGCACGGAACGGCGCGCGGCCCGGTTTGCGGCAGGATGAACGGCCCGCGCGCGAGCAGTTCCAGCATGGCGTCGCCGCTCACCGGCTCGCTGAAATAATTACCTTGAAGTTCGTCGCAAGCGTGCGCCATCAGGAATTCGACCTGGGCCGCCGTCTCCACGCCTTCAGCCACCACCGTCATGTTCAGCACGTGCGCCAGGGTGATGATGGCGCGCACGATCGCCCCATCGCTGGGATCGGTCGCGATGTCGCGCACGAACGAGGCGTCGATCTTGAGCTTGTCGATCGGCAGCCGCTTGAGGTAGGCCAGCGACGAATAGCCGGTGCCGAAGTCGTCGATCGCGATCGCGATGCCCTGCGCGCTGATGCGTTGCAGCGCCTCGATCGCGGTGGCCGGGTCGCTCATGACGCCGGACTCGGTCAGCTCGACTTCGAGCAAGCCCGGATCGATGGCGGCGCGCGACACCACCGCTTCGATGAAGCCGGCCACGTTGGTGCGACGAAACTGGAGCGGCGAGATATTGACGGCGATCGGCGTGTCCGTCACGCCGCGCGTGCGCCAGCGCGCCAGTTCGGCGACCGCCTCCTGCAAGGCCCAGCTGCCGATCGGATCGATGCGGCCGGTTTCCTCGGCGACCGGAATGAAGATGCTGGGCGGGATCGGCTTGCCGTCGCGCTGGGTCCAGCGGATCAGCGCCTCCGCGCCGCACACGGCGCCGCTGACGGCATTCACCTTGGGCTGGTAGTGCAGCACGAACTCGTCGTCGTCGATGGCGCGCTGCAGGGCGCTGCCGAGCTGCAGCCTGCGGCTGACCGCCTCCTGCATCAGCGGGGTGAAGAAGGCGAAGCGCCCGCGCCCCTCGTGCTTGGCGTTGTACATCGCCGTGTCGGCGTTGCGCAGCAGGGTATCGGGGCGGGTGCCGTCGTCGGGATAGACGGCGATGCCGATGCTGGGGGTGACGCACAGCTGCTTGCCCTCGATCCAGCAGGGGGCGCCGACGGCGCGCAAGATCTTGTCGGCCACCAGCGCCGCATCGTTGACCGCGTGCAGGTCGAGCAGCAGCACGACGAATTCATCCCCGCCCAGGCGCGCCACGGTGTCGCCGTCGCGCATACAGGTGCCGAGACGTTCGGCGACGTCCTGCAGCAGGCGGTCGCCGGCCGCGTGGCCGACCGAATCGTTGATTTCCTTGAAGCGGTCGAGGTCGATGAACAGCACCGCCAGGCTGCCGGCCGGGCGCTCGCGCTGGCTGGTGGCGCGGCCGAGGCGGTCTTCCAGCAGCAAGCGGTTGGGCAAGCCGGTCAGGCTGTCGTGCAGCGACTGGTGCAGCACATACGCTTCGAGCTGCTTGCGCTCGGTGACGTCGCGCGACACCATCACAAGGCTGTCGGGCGCGCCGTCCAGCCCCGGCACCAGGGTCGCCTCGGTCTCGAAATGGTAGTCGCTCTCGCCGAGGACCCGGTACTGCAGGCGGGCACGCCCGGCACCCTGGGCGATACAGGCCAGCTCGGCGACGATGTGCTCGCGGTCGTCCGGATGGACGATATCGAGATAGCAGCCGCCCATCCGGATCGCATTGCCAAACTCGGTATCGTAGGACGGGCTGGCGAAGGTCCAGCACCCCGCCGGATCGAGCAGGGCCACGTAGTCGCCCGCATGCTGGATGATCAGCCGTTCCGGCGAGTCGCGCCGCTGGCACGACTCGGCCTGGGTGCGCGCGGCCACTTCCGCCTGCAACGCGCAGTGCAGCGTGTCGGCGCGCTCGCGTTCGCGCCGCAGCGCCAGGTTCAGCACCACGCATTCGCCGTCGCTTTCCATCTGGCGGCGGCGCGTGCGTTCGAGATCGATGAAAACGCGCACCTTGGCCTTGAGCACTTCGGGAGCGACCGGCATGAACAGGTAATCGGCCGCGCCAAGGTTGTAGCCCATCGTACGATCGAGGTCGGTGGCCCGGTGCGAGGTCAGGAAGACCAGCGGCGTCGCCCGGCTGCGCGCCCGGCCACGGATCAGGCGCGCCGTCTCGAAGCCGTCCATGCCGGCCATCTTGACGTCGAGCAGGATGACCACGAAGTCCTGGTGCAGCAGCAGAAGCAGGGCTTCCTGGCCCGAGGCGGCGGTGACGACGGTGGCGTCGAGATCGCCGAGCACGGTGCGCAGGGAGAACAGCGTCGCCGGGTCGTCGTTGACAAGCAATACATTGACATTGTCGCTCGCTTCGGCCCCGGCCTTCGCGCGGAGCCCCGGCCTCTTGCCGTCTCGCTCACCGATCATGTTCCCTCCAGATTGACGGGGCCGCCGCGTTCAGGAGCGCCAGCCGAAAAATACATCTTAATCGACCTCGCGGCACATTTAAAGCAAGCGCGACGCATACATCGTGGCGTACGTGGCACACCACGACGCATGCAGTAAAATTAAATCTTCAGAGATATGGCGCCCCGTCCCGTGCCAGGAAGCTTCCATGAGCCAGGCCAATCCTGAACATTCCGAACTGGACTTGTCGAGCTGCGACAAGGAACCGATCCGCACGCCAGGCAGTATCCAGCCGCACGGCTTCCTGCTGGCGCTCTCGCCCACCCTGGACGTGCTGCAGGCCAGCGACAATCTGGAACAGATGATCGGGGCCGACGCCGCGCGCGCCATCGGCCAGCCGCTCGAACGGGTGATCGGCGAGCAGGCCAGCCTGCAGCTGCGGCCCGAGATCGACGCCGCCGACATCGGCCAGCGCCCGCTCTATCTGTGCACCCTGGGGATCGGACCGGCGCGCCATTTCGACGTGCTGGCGCACTGCTACGATGGCTTGCTGATCGTCGAATTCGAGGCCGTCGAACGCGCTTCGGCGGCCGACTTGCGCCACCTGCACCGCCAGGTCGGCGACTTTTTGCTCAAGGTCGGCGACAGCGCCGCGGCGCCGGCCATGTGCGAACTGGCGGCGCGCGAAATCCGCCGTGTCACCGGCTTTGGCCGGGTCATGGTGTACCAGTTCGACGAGGAAGGCCACGGCCATGTGCTGGCCGAATGCCGCGACGACGCTTACCCGTCCTATCCGGGGCAGCGCTTTCCGGCGTCCGACATCCCGCCCCAGGCGCGCGAGCTGTACATGCTTAACCGCATCCGCCTGATCCAGGATGCCAACTACACGCCGGCGCGCCTGCTCCCGCCCATCAATCCCGTCACCGGGGCCGCCAACGACCTGTCGTTCGCGGCCTTGCGCAGCGTCTCGCCGATCCACCTGCAGTACATGCGCAACATGGGCACCCTGGCCTCGATGTCGGTGTCGCTGATGGTCTAGGGCCGGCTGTGGGGACTGATCTCCTGCCACCACGCCACGCCCTGCGCGCTGGCCTTCGACAAGCGCACCGCCTGCGAGCAGCTGGGCCAGATGCTGGCCATGTGCATCGAGTCGCGCGAGGACGCCAACGAGCCGCAGTTCCGGCTCGACGTGCGCCGCATCATGGTGTCGATGCTGGCCGGGCTGACCCGGGGTTCGGACTTCATCGATAACCTCTCGAGCGTATTTCCGGCCCTGCTGCAGTTCGCGCGCGCTGGCGGCGCCGCCATCGTGTTCGACGAGCGCCTGCTGACCTACGGCGACACCCCGGACGAAGAGGCGATTCGCGCACTGGTCGGCTGGCTCGACCTGCTGCTGGAACCGTCGGCCAGCGAGAACCCGGAAAAGCGCCAGCGCTTCCTGCGCAACATCAAGGATTCGGCGCGCCTGGCCGGCAAGCTGGTCGACGACCTGCTCAGTTTTTCGCAGATGGGCCGCGCCGCCCTGCGCCCGACCCTGGTCCAGATGGGCGAGCTGGTACGCTCCTGCATCGACAAGCACGCTCGACGTGGGCCAGCGCCAGGTCGACTGGGACATCGGCCCGCTGCCCGCGATGCAGGCCGACCCCACCTTCCTGCAGCTGGCGCTGTACAACCTGCTGTCGAACGCGCTCAAGTTCACCTGCCAGAAACAGCGCGCCCTGATCACCATCCGCGCCAGCGACGACGGGCCCGAATGGGTGCTGTCGATCGGCGACAATGGCGCCGGTTTCAACATGGACTACGTGCACAAGCTGTTCGGCGTGTTCCAGCGTTTGCACCGCATGGAAGACTTCAAGGGCACCGGCATCGGCCTGGCCAACGTGCGCCGCATCATCGAGCGCCACGGCGGGCGGGTCTGGGCCAGTGGCGTGCCGGGCGAAGGCGCCACGTTTTACTTCAGCATCCCCAAAGAACGCCATATGTAAGGTACGTAAGACATGTTAAAGCCCATCCTTCTGGTCGAAGATAATCCGCACGACCTGGAACTGACCTTGATCGCGCTTGAAAAGAGCCAGTTGGCCAATGAAGTCGTCATCGCGCGCGACGGCGCCGAGGCGCTCGATTACCTGATGTGCCGCGCCGGTCACGCGGCGCGCCAGGTCGGCAATCCGACCGTGGTGCTGCTCGACCTGAAGCTGCCGAAAGTCGATGGCCTGGAAGTGCTCAAGGAAATCCGCAGCACGCCGCAGTTGAAAAGCATTCCGGTAGTGATGCTTACGTCTTCCAAGGAAGAGCAGGACCTGCTGCGCAGTTATGAGCTGGGGGTCAATGCGTATGTGGTCAAGCCGGTGGACTTCGAGCAATTCGTGCGGGCGATTGCCGACCTGGGGATTTTCTGGGCGGTGCTCAACGAGCCGCCGCCGGGTTCCTACCGCTACGTCAAGCCGCACTAGCGAGCGGCGCCGGCGCTGCCGTATCAAGCTCGCCCTGTCATCGTTCAATCGTGACAATGTGTGATTATTTCCATATTTATTTGTTCTATTGTAGATGGGCTTACCCCGAACGTATCGACATCGACCTGTCGACACGCAGCCATCTTGTCCGGGGATCGGGAAGGTCACGCAGTTCTTTAACATCACCTGAAGGAGACCAACATGACAAAAGGCATCGCCGTGGCCATCGGCCTGAATGGCGTCGATCCTGTCCACTATCAAGGCTGGAGCGGACCGCTCCACGCTTGCGAGGCGGACGCGATCGACATGCAGGCAATCGGACGCGCAAGCGGATTCCAGGCCAACACCCTGCTCACCGCCCGGGCGACCCGCAAAGCGGTGACGGCCGACATCCTCGCCGCGGCGAAGTCGCTCGTCGCGGGCGACATTTTCATGATCAGTTACTCGGGCCACGGCGGTCAGCTGCCCGACCTCAATGGCGATGAATCGGATGGCCTTGACGAAACCTGGTGTCTGTTTGACGGGCAAATGACGGATGACGAACTGTATGCGCTCTGGGCCCAATTTTCACCTGGTGTTCGCATCCTGCAGTTCTCCGACAGCTGCCACAGCGGCACGGTGAACAAGGTCATGCTGTATGCGGCCTGGTCGCATCAACGGGGGCTGCCGTCGACACCGAAAGCGATGCCGATGGATGTCGCTTCCAGGGTCTATTTGAACAATCGCGAATTCTACGATCCGATCCTCAAGTCGGCCGATATCGCCAACGCAAAAAAACGGGTCGGCGCATCGGTGCTGCTCATTTCCGGCTGCCAGGATAACCAGCTGTCGCAAGATGGCCCGTTCAATGGCGCATTTACCGGCGCGTTGAAATCCGTGTGGAATGGCGGGAAATTCGTCGGCGGCTACGCGCGCTTCAAGACGGCGATTGCGAACAAGCTTCCGCCGGATCAGTCGCCGGAGTTGAGCCAGGTAGGCCATGTCGACCTGGCCTTCGCCGCTCAAAAGCCGTTCACGATCGGCTAGCTGCCCGGGCCTGGCCGGCCGCGCTCAGTGCGACGTCGCGCCGGCCGGCTTGCGGCGCCTGAGCAAGTGGCGGATGCGCGCGCTGAGCACATCGGCGTTGTACGGTTTTTGCGGCAGATTGACCTTGGCATCGAGCTTGCCTTCATGCGCCAGCACGCCTTCGGCATAGCCCGACGTAAACAGCAGCTGCGCCGACGGCAGCTTGGTGCGCACCACGTCGCTCAATTCGAGGCTGCTCAATTTCCCCGGCGTGATCACGTCCGAAAACACCAGGTCGATGCGGGCGCCCGAATCGACGATGTCCCTGTTCCATAACTCTTCCGCCTCGACCAGTTCGCCACTATGGCGATTGCGCGCCACGTCCATGTTCAGCTCCCACAATAACTCGAAGGCCGATTATGCGCTGCGTAGTCGCACAAGGTTTGAGGCCGGCTAATACGGGAAGAGAGCGTGCGAAAATGCCACGCCGATCAAAACGGAAGGGCAATTGAAAAAGGGCCTGCAATTGCTTGCAGGCCCTTTCAAATTCTGGCTCCCCGACCTGGACTCGAACCAGGGACCTGCGGATTAACAGTCCGTCGCTCTACCAACTGAGCTATCAGGGAAAAGAGGCCGTATTATATAGGCCCCGGGCGAAATTTAGAAGTAGAAATTACCGAAAATGCCGACGTGGTCGCCTTTGACCTTGTCGTTGCGCAGGGAGCCACGATACATATAGCTCTCGCTGTCCTTGTATTCTTCTTTCACAAAGCGCAGTTTGAGGCCCACATTCTGGCTGAAGAAGTACTCGCCTTCGACCACGGCGCCGACGGTGTTATCGAAATCGGTGCCGATGCCGGAGCCGTAGCCGCTACCGCTCAGCTTAGGGCCGGCGACATAACGCACGCCGCCGCCGAAGCGGAATTTGTCGGTCGGGTGGAAGTAGCCCAGCAGTTCGATCGGGTAACGGCGGAAGTTGACGTTGCCATTGTTGGCATCGGCCTGGTCGAAGTGGAAACCCACGGTGCTCTGGACAGAGAACTGTTGATTGATGCGATAGTCGATGCCGCCAACGAAGGCAACCATGCCGCCGGCGCGCACGTTGATCTTGCCGCCGTTGGTGTATTTAGCGGTGGCCAGCTTGTCGCCACCGAAGGTCAGGCCGGTGCCGACAACGAAATGCAATGGCTTGCCTGATACTGGCGCGTTTTGTGCCTGGGCCGAGCTCAGGGATGCGATCGCAACAGCGATCACGAGTGCAATTTTTTTCATGGTATTTTTAGGTGTAAGGATGGGATAACGCGCGGGAGTGCTGCGTATTTACCAGGCAGTATGATACTGGTCAGGATTGCAATTAAGCAAGGAAGATGACTTCCAGACGTTGTTTATAGGTAACAAACAGTGCAAAGCCGAATCAGTTACAAAAAAGGCCACGTTGTTCAACGTGGCCTTTCGGTATTCTGGCTCCCCGACCTGGACTCGAACCAGGGACCTGCGGATTAACAGTCCGTCGCTCTACCAACTGAGCTATCAGGGAAAAGAGGCCGCATTATAGCGGGCAAACCAAAGGCTGTCCAGTATTGCGTGCGCTCCGGGTCAAGCCCGCAGCGGCGCGCGTTGCAAGATTCCCGCCCACCTGAACCGCGCATGTCGGTGAGATTGACGTCTCCACACGCAAAAACCCCAACCGCTGAAGTGCCCGCGCTAACTGCCCCCTCCTGCGACGCCGCCACCTTACATACCCTCGATCAACATTGATTTAAATGCATAGTTAATTTTTTATTATGATAATATTCCAGCCCATTCCATACCCGGTAAGCAGAAAGGTTTTTTATGAAATCAACGTCAGGACGGACCGTCCTGTGCCTACTGACCGCCAGCCTGCTCGCGGTCCTTGACGCGGGCGCCGGCGAGGTCGCGGCGAACGCCAACACCGCCATCAACAATCCCGCCGTCAGCGCCCGCCGAATGAGCGACCTGGTCAAAGAACTGGCCAGTCCGAAGTACGCCGGCCGCCTCCCGGGCACTGCCGGAGATCGTCAGTCGCTCAATGTGATCGTCAACGAGTTCAAAGCCATCGGGCTGTCTCCTGCCGGCACGCAAGACTATGTACAGCCATTCACCACGACGATCGTCGAGCCGGACGGCGAAAGCCATGGCAATCCGGAAAATCCCTTGCTGGGTGAACGCATGGCCACCAGCAATGTGATCGGCATCATCCCTGGCAACGATCCGGAATTGTCCGACGAAATCATTATCATCAGCGCCCACCGCGACCACCTGGGCCAGACTCCCGACGGTGTGCATTATCCCGGCGCCAATGACGACTTGTCAGGCTTGGCCTCGGTCATGGAACTGGCGCGCCTGTTTATGCAACACAAAGGGGGAAACAAGCGCACCTTGATGTTTATCGCGTACGGCGCGGAAGAGCAGCATGAAATGGGCTCGATGCATCACGTCGCCCATCCGTTGCCGGATTTCCCTAATGAAAACATCGTGCTGATGATTTCCATCGACATGATCGGCCAGGGGTATGACAAATGGAGCAGCTTTACGCCAGCCCAGTTAAGCCGCTACGCCAACACGTGGTTTGACGAGGTATACAACGGCATCAATGACGATAGCGACGAGTATTCGCACGAATATCCGCCGCAGAAAGAGGCAACTTTCTCGTATGATGCCGGCCCTTTCGGCAAAATCGGTATCAACAACCGGGTGTTTGGCAAGGCGGAGGGGATTGAGCATTATCACAAGACCACCGACACGTGGGAAAACGTGCGCTTCGCCCCGGCCGCCATCGTCACCAAGACCATTTTCGATTTCCTGTGGAAGGTGGATCAGGATCCCAGGGCGCATATCAAACCCTGAACGCCGGGCGCCAACATGCGATAGAAAGCCTAACTGGTGCAGCTTGGGCTGCTGGGGTCGGCGCGCGGCGGGACTTGCCCCCACAGGAGTGCGCCCATGCCGGGCGCAGCAACGCAAAAAAGCCCAAGCGGTGAAGGCTGGGCTTTTTGATCTTGCTGTATTCTGGCTCCCCGACCTGGACTCGAACCAGGGACCTGCGGATTAACAGTCCGTCGCTCTACCAACTGAGCTATCAGGGAATAAAAGAAACATTATATGCTGTAATGATCAGACCATCAAGTTGTTGGCAGTAATCGCTGCAGCACCATGCTCTTCTTCGAATCAATCTTTCGTTCAATTCGAAGAAGCAAGATCTTAAAGGACTTTGGCGATGGCGTCAATGACGCGATCGATATTTTTCGAATTCAGGGCCGCCACACAGATGCGGCCGGTGTCGACGGCGTAGATCGAATGCTCGACGCGCAGGCGCTCGACTTGCTGCTTGCTCAGGCCCGAGTACGAGAACATGCCGACCTGCTCGCGCACGAATTCGAAATCGTGCGCCGGCGCTTTTTCCTTGAGCTTTTGCACGAAGGTGTTGCGCATTTCCTTGATGCGCACGCGCATGCCGGCCAGTTCGTCTTCCCACAACTGGCGCAGTTCCGGGGTGGTCAGCACGGTGGCGACGACCTTGCCGCCGTGGATCGGCGGGTTCGAGTAGTTGGTGCGCACCACGCGCTTGAGCTGCGAGAGCAGGCGCGCCGCTTCCTCGGCGCTGGCGCCGACCACACTCAGGGCACCCACGCGCTCGCCGTACAGCGAGAACGACTTCGAGAACGAATTCGAAATCAGCAGCGGACCGCCGGCGGCGGCAAACTTGCCGACCACGGCGCCGTCTTCGGCGATGCCCGAGCCGAAGCCCTGGTAAGCCATGTCGAGGAAGGGAATCAAGCCGCCCGCGCCAATCGCGGCAATCACCTCATCCCATTGGGCGGACGTGATGTCGGCGCCGGTCGGGTTGTGGCAGCAGGCGTGCAGCAGCACGATGGCGCCCTTCGGCATCGCTTTCAGGTCGGCCAGCATGCCGTCAAAATCGACGCCGCGCGTGGCCGCATCGTAATAGCGGTAAGTGTTGACGGTGAAACCGGCGCTCTCGAACAGGGCGCGGTGGTTTTCCCAGCTTGGATCGCTGATATACACGCTCGATCCCGGCGCGAAGCGCTGCAGGAAGTCGGCGCCGATTTTCAGCGCGCCGGTGCCGCCGATGGCTTGCACGGTGACCGCGCGCTTGTCTTGAATAATCGCGCTGCCGGCACCAAATACCAGCTCTTGCACGGCCGTATCGTAGGCAGCGAGGCCCTCGATCGGCAGGTAGGTGCGCGGCGCCAGTTGCTCCATCAGCAGCGCCTCGGCCTTGCGTACGCATCCGAGCAGCGGCACTTTGCCATTGTCGTCATAATAGACACCCACGCCCAGATTGATTTTGGCTGGATTGGTGTCCGCATTGAACGCCTCGGTGATGCCCAGGATCGGGTCGCGCGGGGCCATGTCGATGGCGCTGAAAATGGTGGCGGAAGCTGTTGAAGTCATCGTGGTAAACTTGAGTGTCGGCTGGGTTGTATAGACAGCGACCCATATACTGATTGGGTGTTTCCTGGGCCGCAAGCGGGACACCATTCTAACAAAGGTCTGATCGTATGGCTGAATTATCCGTTGCACACGACCCGTCGCCGACCGTCGTCACCTTCCCCGATTCCCCGTTCAAGCTGCACCAGCCCTTCCCCCCGGCCGGCGACCAGCCGAGCGCGATCGAAGGGCTGATCGAAGGCATCAACGACGGGCTCTCGTTCCAGACCCTGCTCGGCGTGACCGGCTCGGGTAAAACCTACACCATGGCCAATGTGATCGCGCGCGCCGGCCGGCCGGCGATCGTGTTCGCGCCGAACAAAACCCTGGCCGCGCAGCTGTATTCGGAGTTCCGCGAATTCTTCCCGCAAAACGCGGTCGAATACTTTGTGAGTTACTACGATTACTACCAGCCGGAAGCCTACGTGCCGCAGCGCGACCTGTTCATCGAAAAGGACTCGTCGATCAACGAGCATATCGAGCAGATGCGCCTGTCGTGCACCAAGTCGCTGATGGAGCGGCGCGACGTGGTCATCGTGGCCACCGTGTCGGCCATCTACGGTATCGGCAACCCGAGCGAATACCACCAGATGATCCTGACCCTGCGCGCCAAGGACAAGCTCGCGCAGCGCGACGTCATCGCGCGCCTGATCCAGATGCAGTACACGCGCAATGAAATCGACTTCGGGCGCGGCACCTTCCGCGTGCGCGGCGACACCATCGACATCTTCCCCGCCGAGCATGCCGAACTGGCGATCCGGGTCGAGATGTTCGACGATGAAATCGAATCCTTGCAGCTGTTCGACCCGCTCACCGGGCGCATCCGCCAGAAGATCCCACGCTTCACCGTCTACCCCGGTTCGCATTACGTCACGCCGCGCTCCACGGTGCTGCGCGCGATCGAAACCATCAAGCTCGAACTGCGCGAGCGGCTCGAGTACTTCCGCAAGGAGAACAAGCTGATCGAAGAGCAGCGCCTCGAACAGCGCACCCGCTTCGACCTGGAAATGATGGCCGAAATCGGCTTCACCAAGGGCATCGAGAACTATTCGCGCCACCTGTCGGGCGCGATGCCGGGCGACCCGCCGCCGACCCTGGTCGACTACCTGCCGAAAGACGCGCTGATGTTCCTCGACGAGTCGCACGTGCTGGTCGGTCAGCTCAACGCCATGTTCAACGGCGACCGTTCGCGCAAGACCAATCTGGTCGACTATGGTTTCCGCCTGCCGTCGGCGCTGGACAACCGCCCGCTCAAGTTCGAGGAATTCGAGGGCAAGCTGCGCCAGACGATTTTTGTCTCGGCCACGCCGGCCGAATACGAGAAAACGCATTCCGACAACGTGGTCGAACAGGTGGTGCGGCCGACCGGGCTGGTGGACCCGCTGGTGATCGTCAAGCCGGCGCTGTCGCAGGTCGACGACCTGATGTCCGAAATCGTCGACCGCGTGAAGAAGGATGAACGGGTCTTGGTGACCACGCTCACCAAGCGCATGTCGGAGCAGCTGACCGAGTACCTGGGCGACCATGGCATCAAGGTGCGCTACCTGCACAGCGATATCGAGACGGTGGAACGGGTCGAGATCCTGCGCGACCTGCGCCTGGGCACCTTCGATGTGCTGGTCGGGATCAACCTGCTGCGCGAGGGCCTCGATTTGCCGGAAGTGTCGCTGGTGGCGATCCTGGACGCCGACAAGGAAGGCTTCCTGCGTTCCGAGCGCAGCCTGATTCAAACCATCGGGCGCGCGGCGCGTAACCTGAACGGCGTGGCGATCCTGTACGCCGACCGCATCACCGATTCGATGGCAAAGGCGATCGGCGAGACCGAGCGCCGGCGCGCCAAGCAGATCGCCTACAACATCGAGCATGGCATCACCGCGGTCGGCATCAAGAAGCAGATCAAGGAGCTGATCGACGGCGTCTACAGCCCGCAGCAGGCGCGCGAGACCCTGGAGGCGGCCAAGGAAACCGCCAAGGTCGAGTCGATGAGCGAGAAGCAGATCGGCAAGGAGATCAAGCGTCTCGAAAAGCTGATGGTCGACCACGCGAAAAATCTCGAATTCGAGAAGGCCGCGCAGGTGCGCGACCAGCTGCATGTCCTCAAGCAGCAGGCGTTCGGCGCGCCGGGGACCGACAACGTGGTGTCGATCCTGGGCAAGTAGCGCCCAACCCGGGCGGCGCCGTCACCGGTGCCGCCTCCCTGTCCTACAACGATTTGATGAACGCGCGGATCCCGGCCAGGAACATCTCGACGGCCATCGCGCTCAAAATCAAGCCCATCAAGCGTTCGAACGCGGTCATCACTTGCGGACCGAGCTTTTCCTGCAGGCGCTCGGCGCTGAGAAAAACCGCGAGCCAGACCAGCGCCACGGCCACCAGCGCGCCGACGTGAACGACCACTTCGACCGTCGTATCCGACGAAAACAGCAGCACCGTGGCCAGCGCCGAGGGACCGGCAATGGCCGGAATGGCCAGCGGCACGATGAACGGTTCCCCACCCTTTTCCGCATCGCCGAACATGCCGCCCGGCTGGGGAAAGACCATGCGCATGGCGATCAGGAACAGGATCACGCTGCCGCCGATGCGCAGCGAGATTTCGGACAGCTGCATGGCGGCCAGCAGGTGGCGGCCGAAGAACATGAACAGCAGCAGCACGATGAAGGCGATCAGGCACTCGCGCACCACGACTTTCCAGCGCCGCTCGGGCGCCACGCCGGCCATGGCGCTGACAAACAGCGGTACGTTGCCGAACGGGTCGGTGACCAGGATCAGCAGGATGAAGGTTTGGATAAAAGTTTGCGTCATCCCACATGATAACTTGCCGCACGGCACCTGTACCAGCGCGCCGGCTTCGTGGTGAAAATCAGACAGCCAGATGGCCGCGCGCGCATCGCGCGATCTTGAACAGCACTCCCATGAAACGGGTGAAATGTGCGCGCTAACATCGGCCGCCACCCTCCCCGGTTTGCCGCTTCCTCAGATTTATTTCGTGTTGACATTTCAAACACAGCAGCATAATGTTGCCTAAAATAAAACACTTAAAGGAGATTCATCTTGTCTATTTTTCAATATCACCGCTACACAAGGACCGGCGTGGCCAGCCTCGGCGCTGTCCTGCTTGCCGCTTGCGGCGGCGGCGGCAACGCGCCGGACCATGTGTCGGCAGTGGCTCCCGCCGCGTCGCTCACCGCGCCGACCACCGCTCTTGCAGGCGATACCGGCACGCAGGCAGGAAGCAGCGCCCTGCTCTCGCTCAAGCCCGCCAATCCGCTGACCCCGGCCCCGCCTCTGGGGCTGCCGGCACCGATCGGCAGCACCCTGACGACTTTGCAGCTGATTAACAAGTCTACCTTCCCGCAATACAATGTCCCGCTCACCTTCGGGCAAGTCTTCGCGCCGGGCGCCTTCCCTGCGGCAAGCGGCCTGGTGGGTGTGTATGCCGGTGCCCAGTTGCCCCTGCAGGTCAACATCAAGGCCAGGCATGCGGACGGATCGGTGCGCCACGCGGTCATCACCGCGGTCTTGCCGCTGATGGCAGCGGGCCAGAACGGTACGCTGGCCCTGAACGCTGCCGCCGCGCCAGCGCCGGCCGGCGCCACCGGGCCGGGCTCCTTGCTGGCCAGCGGCTTCGACTCGACCGTCAAGCTGACCGTGGCCGGCCAGCTGTACGCGGCTTCGGCGGCGCAACTGTTGCAGAGCACCGCATACCAGACCTGGCTGTCCGGCCCGATGGTCAATGAGTGGCAGGTGTCGGCGCCGTTCAAGTCCGCGGCCGGAGTCAACCACCCGCACCTGAGCGCGCGCTTCGCCATCCGCTCGTACAGCGGCGTCAACGGCAAGGTACGGGTCGACGTCACGATCGAGAACAACTGGGCCTACGAGCCCGATCCGAAGAACGTCACCTACGACGCCGAAGTGCTGATCAATGGCAAAAGCATCTACAACATTGCGGCCCTCAACCACTATCACCACGCACGCTGGCGCAAGGTGTTCTGGCCCGGCCTGGAACCGGCGGTCCACATCAAGCACGATATCGCCTACCTGATCGCCTCGCAGGCGGTACCGAACTATGACCGCAGCCTGACCATCGCGCCGGCCGCGCTGACGGCCATGAAAGCCAGCTGGGACGCGGCCAAGCCGGGCCCGATGGGCATGGCGATGGTCGACAAGTACATGCCGGCCACGGGCGGACGCCCCGACATCGGACTGAACCATGCGTGGGGTGCGATGTACCTGCTCAGCATGGACGAGCGCGCCAAGGAAGTCACCGTCGGCTTGAGCGACCTGAGCGGCAGCTGGCCGATGCACTACCGCGACCGCAATACCGGCCAGCCGGTGTCCATCGCCGACTACCCGTACGTGCGCGATATCCGCATCAGCAGCGACAGCTATAACCGCACCACCGGCAAGTGGGAAGACTTGCCGGCCTGTACCACGGTCGGCCAGTGCGCCACCCCGTACACGCCCGACACGGCGCACCATCCATCGTTCTCCTACCTGCCCTACCTGGTCACGGGCGACACCTACCACCTGGACGAGCTGAACTTCTGGGCCAACTGGAACCTGATCAACCAGAACCCCGGCTACCGCAAGTTCGCCACCGGCCTGGTCAAGAGCCACCAGGTGCGCGGACAGGCGTGGGCCTTGCGTTCACTGACGCAAGCGGCCTACATCGCGCCGGACGATCATCCTATGAAGGCTTACTTCAGCAAGATCATCGACAATAACGTGGACTGGTACACCGCCACCTTCGTGACCGCCAACAGCAACCAGTTGGGCTTCATCGACAACAGCGGCTTTGCGGCGGTGGCCTACCCCGGCCCGGGCGGACCGAAAACCGGCATGGCGCCATGGCAGGACGATTTCTTCACGGCCAGCGTGGGCCAGGCGTACGAGCTCGGCTTCACCAAAGTCAAGCCCCTGCTCGACTGGAAAGCACGCTTCCCGGTCGGCCGCATGACGGCACCAGGCTATTGCTGGGTGGACGCCGCGGTGTACGCCCTGTCGGTGCGCGCCACCGAAACCTCGCCCTACTTCACGACGTTTGGCCAGGCCTGGCAAGCGACCTTCCGCGGGGCGAACAACACCGACCTGGTCAACAGTACCGGCAAACGCTACATCGACCAGCCGTGCGGCAGCCAGTTGCAGGCCGACTGGCGCACCCAGCTCGACAAAGACAATAAATCGAATCGCATGCCATGGCTGGCTGGCGAGATGACGGGCTATGCAAGTTCGGCGGAAGGCTTCCCGTCGAATATGCAGCCGGCGCTGGCGATGGCGGCGGGCACCGGCATCCCGAACGCACGCGCGGCGTGGGACGTGTTCGCCAAGCGGTCGGTCAAGCCGGACTATACCCAGCGGCCGCAGTTCGCCATCGTGCCGCGCTAACGACGGACACAAGCGGCCTTGCCGCCTGCGCGCCTGCGCGGGGGCGGCGCTGGAAAGGTGCTGATCCGGCCCCAAAAAAAAAGCTCCCTCGCGGGAGCTTTTTTACTGCGCGGCGAACTTATGCCGGCTTGTCGAACTTCTTCATCCACGCCGACAACTGGTGCGGACGCAAGCCGTCGTAATCTTCGAACGGCTGGTGGATCCACGGATTGTGCGGCAAGTCTTCCAGGAAGTAATCCGGACGGATCGAGGACGTGCCCTTGACCCAGATCACCGCCGATTTGACTTCAGTCACGCCGGTGAAATTCTCGCTCAGGTGACGCGTGACTTTATCGAGCGTGACACCCGAATCGGCCAGGTCGTCGACCAGCAGGATCTTGCCGGCCAGCGGGCCTTTGGTCATCGTCATGTACTTGGCGATATCGAGGTCACCGCGCACCGTGCCCGCTTCTTCGCGGTAGGAGCTGGTCGACAGGATCGCCAAGGGCACGTCGAAAATGCGCGAGAACACGTCGCCCGGACGCACGCCGCCGCGCGCCAGGCACAATACCTGGTCGAATTTCCAGCCCGATTCGTAGACCTTGAGCGCCAGGCGCTCGATCAGGCGGTTGTACTCGTCCCACGACACCCAGAGGTCATTGTCGGTCGATGGAGGGGTGGTCATGATGGTTCCTTACTCTTGTTCTGATTATTTTCTGATTATTCGAACGGATGGCGCAGGACGATGGTCTCGACGCGGTCGGGACCGGTGGACACCATATCGACCGGCACGCCGACCAGTTCTTCGATGCGCTTGATGTAAGCGCGCGCGGTGGCGGGCAGCTCGGCCAGCGACTTGGCGCCGACGGTGCTTTCTTTCCAGCCCGGCATCTCTTCATACACGGGCACGCAGCGCGCCGCATCTTCCGCGCCGACCGGGAAGATGTCGACATCGCGGCCATCGACCTTGTAGCCGGTGCACAGCTTGAGCGTTTCCAGGCCGTCGAGCACATCGAGCTTGGTCAGGCACATGCCCGAGACGCCATTGATCTGGACCGAGCGGCGCAGCAGCGCGGCATCGAACCAGCCGCAGCGGCGCGCACGGCCGGTGACGGTACCGAATTCATGACCAACCGACGACAGGTGGTGGCCCACGCCTGCATCCGTCGGCAACTCCGACGGGAACGGGCCGGAGCCGACGCGCGTGGTGTAGGCCTTGGTGATGCCCAGGATGTAGTGCAGCATGTTCGGACCGACACCAGCGCCGGCGGCGGCATTGCCGGCCACGCAGTTCGACGAGGTCACGTACGGATAAGTGCCATGGTCGACGTCGAGCAGCGAGCCCTGGGCGCCTTCGAACAGCAGGTTGCCGCCGGCCTTGTGCGCGGCGTACAGCTGCGAGGAGACGTCGCCGACCATCGGTTTGAGGCGCGGCACCAGGGCCATCGCATCGTCGAAGGTTTTCTGGAAGTCGACCGGATCGGCTTTCAGGTAATTGGTCAGCACGAAGTTATGGTAGTCGAGGTTTTCGCGCAGTTTTTCGGCGAAGCGCTCTTCGTTGAGCATGTCGGCGATACGGATCGCGCGGCGCGCCACTTTGTCTTCATAGGCCGGGCCGATGCCCTTGCCGGTGGTGCCGATCTTGTTGACGCCGCGCGCCACTTCACGCGCCACGTCGATAGCGACGTGGTACGGCAGGATCGCGGGGCACGCCTCGGAAATCTTCAGGCGCGACACCACTTCCACGCCGATGGCCTGGAGCTTGTCGATTTCGCGCATGACGTCGGGAACCGACACCACCACGCCATTGCCGATATAGCAGGCCACGCCTTCGCGCATGATGCCCGACGGGATCAGCTGCAAGGCGGTCTTCTGACCCTTGATGACCAGGGTATGGCCGGCATTATGGCCACCCTGGAAGCGAACCACGCCCTGCGCGTTATCGGTCAGCCAATCGACGATCTTGCCCTTGCCTTCATCGCCCCACTGGGTGCCGATGACAACGACGTTCTTTGCCACGTTTTTCTTTGACATCACACTTAGCCTAAGTTTTTGAGAATCCAGTTACTGTTTTCGAGGACGAGTACGCGATCGCACTCGAACTCGTCCTGCTCATTGTCGTGACCCGGCAAACTCTGGATCACGACCTCGCCTGCTTTGCGCAGTTGAGCGATTTTTTCACGCAGCTCGGGGGCATTGCCCCACGGAGCCCGGATCGCATGTTTGCGCTCGGCGGTCGGCAACAGCCGCGCCAGTTCGCGCAAGTCGAGCGAAAAGCCGGTCGCGGGCCTGGCCCGGCCGAATGCTTCACCCACATGGTCGTAGCGTCCGCCGCGCGCCACCGCATTCGGCAGGCCGGGCACGTACAGCGCGAACATCGCGCCGCTTTCGTATTGGTAGCCGCGCAGGTCGGCCAGGTCGATCGCCACGTCGGCGCGCCCCAGGGCCGATCCGGCCAGCGCGGCCAGTTCGGCCAGCGCGCGCGTGATGCCGGGCAGCGCCGGCAAGACGTCGCGCGCACGCGCGAGCACATCGATGTCGCCGTACAGGCCGGGCAAGGCCAGCAGCGCGGCGCGGGTGGCCGGTGCGTACGATGCGCTGATCGCCGCCAGGCCCGGGGTATCCTTGGCGCGCAGCAGGGTGTACAGGGCTGCTTCATCTTTTTGCGCCGCGCCGTCGTCGGCCAGCAGCGCGCGCAGCACGCCCACGTGCGACAGGTCGAGGCGCACTTGGTCGGCGCCGAAACCGGCCAGGGCCAGCGAAGCGAGCGCCAGTTCCTGCACTTCGGCGTCCGCTTCCAGGCCGGCGTGGCCGTAGATTTCGGCGCCGATCTGCAAGGGTTCGCGGGTGGCGTGCAAGCCGCTCGGGCGGGTATGCAGCACGCTGCCGGCGTAGCACAGGCGGGTCACGGAATCGCGGTTGAGCAGATGGGCATCGATGCGCGCGACCTGGGTGGTCATGTCGGCGCGCAGGCCGAGCATGCGGCCCGACATCGGATCGACCAGCTTGAAGCTGCGCAGTTCGGTGTCCTGGCCGGCGCCGGTCAGCAGCGACTCGACGTATTCGAGCAGCGGCGGCATGACCAGCTCGTAACCGTAGGAACGGAAGTTATCGAGCATCAGGCGGCGCAGTTCTTCGGTCTTGCGCGCTTCGGACGGCAGGACGTCGGCGATATTTTCAGGCAGGAGCCAGTTCGGCATGGGCAACGGGAGATAGTTAAAAATCGGACAATATGGCGCGCACGGTCGTGCTAAATGTAGCGCCGAATCAGCGATTTTACAGGAAAATGGTTTAAGGGAGCCAACAAATGTGCGGGAGGGAGTTGTGGGCTTGTTACGTATAAGTTGTTCCCGCCACTACACCCTCGTTCCCGGCACAGCAAGCACCGTCGTTCCCGCGCAGGCGCACTGCTGTCCGGAATAAAGTGGGTTGACAACGTTAAAAGGGTTGCAGGTATTGGTTTACGAGGGTTAACCTCTGTTTGCCAACTTAAAAACCAAACCTGCAACATGTTCAGCATAACTACTTTTCAGCGTTTAATGAAGGGGCTCCCGCGAGGAACCTTCGCTCAACTAGTCGAACGGCACAATGCCGACAAATATTGCAAGAAGTTCGGGCATTGGGATCATCTCATTGCCATGCTCTACGCGCAGATCAGTGAGGCGAAGGGGTTGCGACCACTGGAGACTGGCTTCAACAGTCATGTCGCGCATCACTACCATCTTGGTACGTCAGCGATCAAGCGCTCCACCTTGGCTGACGCCAATGAGAATCGATCTGACACGGTGTTTAGTGATACCGCTGCCTGGTTGATGGGGAAGGTGTCGCGTAAGCTGCGCCAGCAAAGCAATGATCTGATGTATTTGCTTGACTCCACCTCGTTGACGTTGAAGGGACGGGAGTTTGAGAGGTGGACGCCCGAGAATAGCACTCGCAATACGCAAGGCTTGAAGCTGCACGTTTTGTATGATGCCCATGATGCAATCCCTGTCTGGCACGACATTAGCCACCCCAACGTCAATGACGTTGAACGGGCAGTTGACGTACCGCTCGAAGCGAACGCGCTCTATGTATTTGACAAGGGCTCTTGCGATTTCAATTGGTGGAAATCCATTGACGAGGCCAACGCGCGCTTTGTTACTCGTTTCAAGAACAACGCCGCTGTCAACGTCCTGCAGAAATCGGACATCCCTGCTGACGATGCGCACATCGTGCTCAGCGACGAAATCGTTACTTTCAAGCACAAACGGCTCGGCGGAAAACGGATCAATCTCTACTTTGGGAAGCCTTTGCGCCGTGTCATCGTGGCGCGGCCGAACAAAGATACGCCCATCGTTCTGGCTACTAACGACTTCGACAGTAGTGCCATGGAAATTGCCCAGCACTACAAAAAGCGCTGGGCAATCGAGCTGTTCTTCAAATGGATCAAGCAGCACCTCAAGATCAAGCAGTTCCTCGGACGATCTGAAAACGCGGTCCGGATTCAGATACTTACCGCTCTCATCAGTTATTTGTTGGTTGCACTGTTCAACGAGTCCAACCGTGTGAAACGGACCCTGTGGGATTGCCTTTGCTTCGTCCGCGCAACCCTATTTCAACGTACGGACACCGAAGATTTACATGATCGCCGACGACGACAAGCGGCGCACGAATTCGCAGAAATTCAAGGATGCCTCTTCTCGTGAGCGCGTCAAGAAAATTATTCCGGACGACAGTGCGCGCAGGCGGGAACCTAAGTTTCGTGCTCAGTTGGTTATTCCAAATACTTGGGTTCCCGCCTCTCCAGGAACTAGTCTTTGCCGCTAATTTGAGCAGCTTTGCGACTACAAACCTCGAAACCGTCGCTCCCGCGCAGGCGGAAACGCATGCGTTTCCCCCATAGCACCGTCGATATACGAATGTGCTATGGATTCCCGCCTCTCCAGGAACTAGTCTTTGCCGCTAATTTGAGCAGCTTTGCGACTACAAACCTCGAAACCGTCGCTCCCGCGCAGGCGGAAACGCATGCGTTTCCCCCATAGCACCGTCGATATACGAATGTGCTATGGATTCCCGCCTGCGCGGGAATGACGGAGCTTAGGTTAGCGCCATTTGGAAGCGCCCTCGCACTTTGCACAGTTCCAAGAGATTTGAGGAGTTTCATAGAAACTGGGACCTGCGCGGGAAGTCATTTCTGCCAATGGCAGGAATGACGGAGCTTAGGTTAGCGCCATTTGGAAGCGCCCTCGCACTTTGCACAGTTCCAAGAGATTTGAGGAGTTTCATAGAAACTGGGACCTGCGCGGGAACGACGCGGGGTTAGTGGCGCGAGCGACAAACCAAAGAAAATGGGCGGGCCTGCAACGCAGACCCGCCCATTTTCCGTCCAACCGCCCCGCTTACTTCTTGGCGGCGGCAGGTGCCGACGCCCCGCCCGGACTACGGAAATACTTGAAGAACTCCGAATTCGAATCGAGCACCATCACGTCGCCATGGTTCTTGAAGGTCGCGCGGTAGGCTTCCAGGGAACGATAGAACTTGTAGAACTCCGGGTTCTTGCCGAATGCTTCGGCGTAAATCTGCGATGCCTTGGCGTCGCCGTCACCCTTGATCTTCTCGGCGTCGCGGAACGCTTCGGCCAGCAGCACGGTGCGCTGGCGGTCGGCATCGGCCCGGATCTTTTCCGATTCGGCCGAACCGGTCGAGCGCAATTCGTTGGCCACGCGCAGGCGCTCAGCCTTCATGCGGTCGTACACCGAGGCATTGATCTGCTCCACATAGTCCACGCGCTTCAAGCGCACGTCCACGATCTGCACGCCGATCTGCTTGGCCTCGGCTTCGACCTTGCGATGAATCGCTTCCATCACGCTGCCGCGCTGCCCGGAAATCACATCGCGCACCGTGCGCTTGGTGATTTCATCGTTCAGCGCCGCCTTGACGATCTGGTCCATCCGGCCGCGCGCGCTTTTCTCGCTGCCGCTGAAGCTGATGTAGTACAGGCGCGGATCGATGATGCGCCATTTGACGAAGGTGTCGACCAGGATGTTCTTCTTCTCCGACGTGATGAAGCGGTCGGCATTGGGCGTGTCGAGCGTGAGCACGCGCTTGTCGAGGTAGATCACGTTTTGCAGCGGCGGCGGCAGCTTGAAGTGCAGACCAGGCTCGCTGATCACTTCCTTGATTTCGCCGAACGCGAACACCACCGCGAAGGTGCGCTGGTCGACCACGAACACGGTCGAGGACAGCAGCATCAGCGCGAGGAAGCCGGCGACCAGAATGGATACTAAACGGTTCATTAGCGGATCTCCCGATCACGTGAGGATTCGCGGCTGCGGTTGTCGCGCTGGCGCACCTGTTCGAGCGGCTGCAGCACCTCGGCCGGCAGCGGCACTGGCGCGGCCTGCACCGGCCCGGACTTGGCGCCGATGGCGGCGTCGTTGGCGGCAGTTTGCGCAATCAGTTTGTCGAGCGGCAGATACAGCAGGTTGCTGCCGGACTTGGCGTCCACCATGACCTTGCTGGCACTGGTGAAAATCTGCTGCATGGTGTCGAGGTACATGCGGTCGCGCGTGACACCAGGCGCCTTCTGGTACTCGGCCATCACTTGCCCGAAGCGGGCCGCGTTACCGGTGGCGTTTTCGGTGACCATCGAGCGGTAGGCTTCTGCTTCCTGCATCAGGCGGAAGGCGTTGCCGCGCGCGCGCGGCACCACGTCGTTGGCATACGCCTGGCCTTCGTTCTTGGCGCGTTCGCGGTCCTGGCCAGCCTTGACGGCATCGTCGAAGGCGCCCTGCACCTGCTCCGGCGGCTGCACCACCTGCATGGTCACGTTGTTGATCTGCGCGCCCAGGGCGTAGCGGTCGATGATCTTCTGCATCAGGATCTGGGTGTCGAGGGCGACCTTTTCGCGGCCCTCGTACAGCACGAAGTCCATCTTGCTCTTGCCGACGATTTCGCGCATCGAGGTTTCGGCGACCATGCGCACGGTGTCGTCGGTGTCGACATTATTGAACAGCCAGGCTTTCGGATCCTTGAGCGTGTACTGCACCGCGAACTGGATCTCGATGATGTTTTCGTCATCGGTGAGCATCAGCGCTTCTTGCGGATTCTTGGCGCGCGCGGTGCCGCTGGTGCCGATTTCGACCGTGCGCAGGTTCGAGACGTTGACTTTTTCGTGGGTCTGGAACGGATACGGCATGCGCCAGTTCAGGCCCGGACCGGTGGTGCGCGCGTATTTGCCGAAGGTCGAGACGATGCCGACCTGACCTTCGAGCACGCTGAACACGCCGCTGGCGAGCCAGATGAAGGCCACCACCGCCGCCGCCGCGCCGACCGTGGCGCTGGCGCCCTTCATGTCGGGACGGTAGCCGCCGCCGCCCGCATCGCCCCCGCCCGGTCCCTTGGGACCGAACAGGCGGTTCAGGCGCTGGTTGAAGTCGCGCCACATCTGATCGAGATCGGGCGGGCCGTCGCCGGGACGTTTGCTGTCCTGCAGCAGGACAGTGGGCGGCGGCCGGATGCCGACGCGTTTGAGTAGTGAAGCAAGCATGCTATCGAGGTCCGACAATGGTGGAGGTTAGAATTTCGGCCGGTTGCGCGTCCTGAGCATTGTCCGCATCGTCTGCGTCATCAGCATCGTCGGGGTCGGACGCATCGTCTGCGTCGTCGCCATCGGGCGCGTCATCCGGTTCGGCATCGTCCTGCTCTTCAAAAAGGTGGCTGCGCGCCGGCGCGGCCCTGGCCGCTTCGACCACGGCTTCGCGCAGCATGTCGAGGCCGGCGCCGGTGTGGGCGCTGATGAACACGCGGGCAATATTGCCCGCTTCATCGCGCTCCACCGCGGGCTCCAGGCCGGCGGCATCGATCTTGTTCCACACCAGGATTTGCGGAATATGATCGGCGCCGATTTCCTTGAGCACCAGGTTGACCTGTTCGATCTGTTCCATGCGCACCGGGCTGGCGCCGTCGACGACGTGCAGCAGCAAGTCGGCGTGGATGGTTTCTTCCAGGGTCGCGCGGAAGGCCGCCACCAGCTGGTGCGGCAGTTCGCGCACGAAACCGACCGTGTCGGACATGACCACGTTGCCCACTTCTTCGCCCAGGTAGACGCGGCGGGACGTGGTGTCCAGGGTGGCGAACAACTGGTTGGCGACGTACACGCCGGCCTTGGTCAGGGCGTTGAACAGGGTCGACTTGCCGGCATTGGTGTAGCCGACCAGCGAGACCGAAAAAGTATGGCTGCGGCCGCGCGAACGGCGCTGGGTTTCATGCTGCTTGCGCAGCTTGGCCAGGCGCGCGCGCAAGGCCTTGACCCGCTCGCCGATCAGGCGGCGGTCGGTCTCGAGCTGGGTTTCACCCGGACCGCGCAGGCCGATACCGCCCTTTTGCCGTTCCAGGTGAGTCCAGCCGCGGATCAGGCGCGTGGCCAGATGCTGCAGCTGCGCCAGTTCGACCTGCAGCTTGCCCTCGTGACTCTTGGCGCGCTGCGCGAAGATGTCGAGGATCAGGCTGGTGCGGTCGAGGACGCGGATATTCAGGCGTTTTTCCAGATTGCGCTGCTGGGCCGGAGACAGGGCGTGATTGAAAATCACGATCTCGATGTTCTGGTCCACGCAGGCCAGGCCGATTTCGTCGGCCTTGCCGCTGCCGACGAAGTAGGCAGCGTCCGGACTGGAACGCTTGGCGGTGATGGTGGTGATCGGGTCGGCGCCTGCCGAACGGGCGAGCAAGGACAGCTCTTCCACGCTCGCGTTGAAGTCGCCAGTGCCGAAATCGATGCCGACTAGTGCTGCGCGCATAGGCCTCCCTGCAGGGCCAGGCGACCCGGGGTGGCGACGCCCATGGCCTTACTCAGCTTCGGAATCAAGATTGAGATTGACCGCGCGTGCCGGAACAACGGTGGAGATTGCATGCTTGTAGACCATCTGGGTCACCGTGTTACGCAGCAGGACCACGTACTGGTCGAAGGACTCGATATGGCCCTGAAGTTTGATCCCGTTGACCAGGTAGATCGAGACGGGAACATGCTCTTTGCGCAAGGCATTGAGGAATGGGTCTTGTAACAGTTGCCCTTTGTTGCTCATAACAGCTCCGTGATGTTGTTGTAGTAAAGAATTGGAGGCGACTCGCTGGTTTTTCAAGTGCCGGGACCATCATTGTTGTGAAGCGAATGATGTCCCTGAGTTACTGTAACCTGTTTTGCAATTGTCTGTCGGACGTCCGTACCTACTTGGACGTACGCGCGAACGGGTTTTTACCCACGCGCAGCTCGATCCGCAGCGGCGTACCTACCAGATTGAAGGTGTCGCGGAAATGCTTCTCGAGGTAGCGTTTGTACGGTTCGCCGATCGCGTCGAGCGAATTGCCGTGGATGACGATGATCGGTGGATTCTGCCCGCCCTGGTGCGCATAGCGCATTTTGGGACGGATCGAGCCCTTGCGGCGCGGCTCCTGCTTCTCGACCGCTTCGATCAGCGCACGCGTCAGGCGCGGCGTGGACAGGTCGGCGGTGGCGGCGGCGTAGGCGGCGTCGACCGACTTCATCATCGGCGCGATGCCTTGCGACTTCAGGGCCGAAATAAAGTGGGTCTTGGCGAACGAGAGGAAGTCGAGCTTGCGGTCGATATCGATCTTGATTTCGTCGCGCTCGTCGGAGCGCAAGCCATCCCACTTGTTGACGGCCACCACCAGGGCGCGGCCCGACTCCAGGATGAAGCCGGCGATGTGCGCATCCTGCTCCGAAATGTCTTGCTGGGCGTCGAGCAGCAGGATCACGACGTGGGCTTCCGAAATCGACTGCAGGGTTTTCACGACCGAGAACTTCTCGATCGCTTCGAACACCTTGCCGCGGCGGCGGATACCGGCCGTGTCGATCAGGGTGTAGTTCTTGCCTTCGCGCTCGAACGGGACTTCGATCGAGTCGCGCGTGGTGCCCGGCATGTCGAAGGCGATCACCCTCTCTTCGCCGATCAGGGTGTTGACCAGGGTCGACTTGCCCACGTTGGGACGGCCGACGATGGCGATCTTGATGCCGCGCGCGGCCGGCTCCAGTTCTTCCTGGTCGTCCGGACGCTGGGCGAAGGCTTCGTTCAAGGCTTCCTCGACCAGGTCGGTCACGCCATCGCCGTGGGCGGCCGAAATGACGTAGGGGTCGCCCATGCCGAGTTCATAGAAGTCGGCAACGACGGAGCTGTACTTCATGCCCTCGCCCTTGTTGACGACCAACATGACCTTGCGGCCCGACTTGCGCAGGAAGTCGGTGATGGTTTTATCGTGCGGGGTCAAGCCCTGGCGGCCGTCGACGATGAACACGACCACGTCCGCTTCGGCGACGGCCTGCTTGGTCTGCAGGGCCATCTGGAACATGATGCCTTCCTTGGCGACCGGCTCGAAGCCGCCCGTGTCGATGACGAGGAAGGGACGTTCGCCGACCCGGCCTTCGCCGTAGTGACGATCGCGCGTGAGACCTGGCAGGTCGGCCACGAGCGCGTCGCGCGAGCGGGTGAGGCGATTGAAGAGTGTCGATTTCCCGACGTTGGGGCGACCAACTAATGCGATTACCGGCTTCATGGTGTTTTTATTCGACCGCGATAGCGGTCACTGTCCCAGATTGTGTTTGAAAGATCAGGTTCGTGCCGGCCACCATCGGTGGCGCCGTGATGGCGCTCCCGTCGGTGGCGGCGCGCGCCAGAAAGGAACCATCTTCCCGTGACAGGAAGTGGATGTAACCCTGGTAGTCGCCGACGGCCACCGTGCGCGAATACGACACGGGGGTGGACAGGCGGCGATAACTCAATTTGTCGTTTTTCCAGGCGCTCACGCCGCTGTCGCGGTTAAAGGCCGAGACGGCGCCCTTGTCGTCGACGGCGAACACGAAACGCTGGTCGACCGCCACGCCGACATCCGACGACAGCTCCTTGGTCCAGCGCGAAGCGCCGGTGGCGATGTCGAAGCAGCCCACCCTGCCCTGGTAGGACGCGGCGCACACTTCCTGGTCGATCACGACCGGGGTGCCCCCGATATCGGTGACACGCTCAAGCTCGGTCGCGCCGCGCGATTCGCCGACGGCCACTTCCCAGCGCGCAGCGCCGGTGGCCAGGTTCAGCGATAGCAATTTGCCGCCCGGCTGGGCGATGATGACATCCTTGCCGACCACCACCATGCCCGGCGCGTTGCGCAGGGTCAGCGGCGGCGAGACTCTCTGCACGGTCCATTTTTTCTCGCCGGTCTTGGCGTCGAGGCCGACGATGCGGTTGTCGACCGAGCGTACCACCACCACGCCGTCGCCGATCACGGGGCTCGACAGCACTTCGCTGGAGGCCTGGGCCTTCCACAGCAGCTTGCCTTCGATGTCGTAGGCCAGCACGCCGCCCTTGTCGGCGCCGAAGACCAGCATGTTGCCGTCGGTACCGACGCCGGCGGTCAGGCCGGTCTCGGCCTTGATGCGCCACAGCTGCTTGCCGCTGGCGGCGTCGACCCGCGCGATGGCGCCGTCGGCGCCGGCCACCACCAGCGACTGGTTCACCAGCGCCGGCACGAAGACATAATCCTGGGCCTTGCCGATATCGAGCTTCCAGGCGGTGCGCACGGCCATCGTGCCCTTGAGCTCGACCAGCGGCGCGGGCTCGTTGCCCTTGGATTTGGAGGCGAAAGGATTAAGTGAACTCAGGGTGGAGCAGCCGGCCATCAGGGCCAGCACACTCACACCGATAAGTTTCTGGGTAATACGCATAGTCATTGACCTTGTTCTGGGTAACTTGTTAATGCGGACCGGGAGACCGCTCAGGCGGCCGCTTTGGTCTCGGGCACGGCGCCGCCGATGGCTTCGAGCTTGAGCACCACCACGGCGCGGCCCGGATGCTGCTCGTCCATCGTGGCCAGCGCGGCCAGGTAGGCGGCGCGCGCTTCGGCGATCTTGTTCTGCGCTACCAGGATGTCGCCCTTGCGGTCGGCCACGGCGCCGCTGAACTGCGGCAGGAAATTCGTCGCCAGCAGTTTCAGGCCTTCATCGTAGGCTTTCTCGTCGAGCAGCACGCCGGACAGGCGCAGCTTGGCGATCGACTTGTACTCGTCGTTGCCGTTATCGATGACCCATTGCAGATGGGCCTTGGCCGCCTTCAGGTCGCTGGCGTCAAAGGCGCTCTTGGCGGCCATCAGCGCCGTCATGGAGGCGTAGGCGCTCTTGGCGTACTTGGTGCGCACGTCGCCGGCGATGCGCTGCACCTTGGTGTTGTCGTTGGCGGCGACCGCGGTTTGCATCTGCGTGTACAGGCCCGACGCTTCGGCCGCGTTGACCCGCTCGTGGCGCTGCCACCAGGTATAGCCGGAGTAGGAACCGGCGGCGACGATCAGCAACACCATCAGCATGTTGCCGTACTTGCTCCAGAAGGCCTGCATTGCGGCCAGTTGTTCTTGTTCTTCGAGATCGTATGCCATGTCATTCTCAACGTAGTTAACTACTGATTAATCGGAAATCCGGGGGTGCCGCCTGCTGCACTTAGTGATGGTAGTGCACGTGCTCATGGTCGTGGTCATGCTCGTGGGCGCCGACGATCTGGTTGACCAGGTAGTCGACCACGTCGTCGAACGGCACGCTGGCCTGCTGCTCGCCCTCGGCGCCGCGCATCGACTTGACCGCCGCCGTGCGCTTGGCGATTTCATCGTCGCCCAGGATCACGGCAAAGGCCGCGCCGCTGCCGTCGGCTTTTTTCATCTGGCTCTTGAAGCTGCCGGGACCGCTCGCAGCGGCGCAATGTAACACAACATCCAGGCCGGCATCACGGATGCGCTCGGCAAGCACGAAGGCTTGCATGCGCGCTTCCTCGCCCTGGTGCACCATATAGACATCACATTCGGACGGATCGTTCGGTTCTCCCGCTTCTTTCATCAGCTCCACCAGGCGCTCGATGCCCATGGCGAAACCGACCGCCGGGGTCGGCTTGCCGCCGAAGCTTTCGATCAGCGGATCGTAGCGGCCGCCCGCGCACACGGTGCCTTGCGAGCCGAGCTTGTCGGTGACCCACTCGAACACGCTGCGGTTGTAGTAGTCGAGCCCGCGCACCAGGCGCGGGTTGACGGTGTATTGGATATTGTTGTGGTCGAGGATGCGCTTCAAGCCTTCGAAGTGCAGCACCGACTCGCCTTCCAGGTAGTCGAGCAGCTTGGGCGCATTGTTCACCAGCTCTTGCATGGCAGGATTCTTGGTATCGAGGATGCGCAGCGGATTGGCGTGCAGGCGGCGCTTGGCTTCTTCGTCGAGCAACTCAGCGTTGGCTTCGAAATAGGTGATCAGGTCGGCGCGGTGGCGCTGGCGCTCGGCGGCGTCGCCGATCGAATTGATTTCGAGGCGGATGTCTTCCAGGCCCAGATCGTCCCACAGGCGGCGGCACAGCATGATCAGCTCGGCGTCGATATCGGGACCGGCAAAGCCGACCGCTTCGGCGCCAACCTGGAAGAACTGGCGATAGCGGCCGCGCTGCGGACGCTCGTGACGGAACATCGGTCCCGAATACCAGACGCGGCGCGGGCCGTCGTAGACCAAATTGTGTTCGATGACGGCGCGCACCACGCCGGCCGTGCCTTCGGGGCGCAGAGTCAGTTCGTCGTCGTTCATCGAATCCTTGAACGAGTACATTTCTTTTTCGACGATATCGGTCACCGCGCCGATGGCGCGCTTGAACAGCGCCGTGTCTTCGACGATCGGGGTGACGATCTTTTGGTAGCCGTAGCTTTTCAGGACCGAGTGCACGGTGTTTTCAAACAGTTCCCACAGCGGCGCGTCGGCCGGCAGGATGTCGTTCATGCCTTTGACGGCCGTGATCTTTGTTGCTTTTTCTTTTTTATTTTCAGACATGTTCTAAAACTCTTTGTATGTTAAGGCGTCCCGGCTTGCAAGCCGGGGACCGCTGCGGCGGCAAGCGGCATGCCGCTTGCAACCCCGCCTACGCCATGTTCGATTAACTTCTTGCCGTAAGTGGTTTGTACGTAATTGAGGACAATCGCCTGGAATTCTTCAACGATCTTGTCGCCGCGCAGGGTGACGGTTTTCTTGCCATCGACGAACACCGGCGCGGCCGGCGATTCGCCCGTGCCCGGCAGGCTGATGCCGATATTGGCGTGCTTCGATTCGCCCGGACCGTTGACGATGCAACCCATCACGGCCACATTCATGCTTTCCACACCAGGATACGACTTCTTCCATTCCGGCATCTGCTCGCGCAGATAGGTCTGGATGTTGTCGGCCAGTTCCTGGAAAGTGGTCGAGGTGGTGCGTCCGCAACCGGGGCAGGCGATGACCATGGGCGCGAACTTGCGCAAGCCCATGGTTTGCAAAATCTCTTGCGCGACGATGACTTCGCGCGTGCGGTCGCCGCCCGGTTCCGGGGTGAGCGAAATGCGGATGGTGTCGCCGATGCCTTCCTGCAGCAGCACCGATAGCGCGGCGGTCGAGGCCACGATGCCCTTGCTGCCCATGCCCGCTTCGGTCAGGCCCAGGTGCAGCGGATAGTCGCAGCGGCGCGCCAGTTCGCGGTACACCGCGATCAAATCCTGCACGCCGGAGACCTTGCACGAGAGGATGATCTGGTCGCGTCCCAAACCGATTTCCTCGGCGCGCAGGGCGTTGTCGATGGCCGAGGTGATCAGCGCCTCGTACATCACGGCCTGGGCGCTCCACGGTTCGGCGCGCTGGGCGTTTTCATCCATGATGCGCGCCAGCAGCGACTGGTCCAGGCTGCCCCAGTTCACGCCGATGCGCACCGGCTTGTTGTACATGATGGCCGCTTCGATCATCTGGGCGAACTGGCTGTCGCGCTTGGCGCCCTGCCCCACGTTGCCCGGATTGATGCGGTACTTCGACAGCGCGCGCGCACACTCGGGAAAGTCGCGCAGCAAGGTGTGGCCGTTGTAATGGAAGTCGCCCACCAGCGGCACGTCGATTTCCATCTTGTCGAGCTGTTCGCGGATCAGGGGCACGGCCGCGGCGGCCTCGGGCTTGTCGACCGTGATGCGCACCATTTCGGAGCCGGCGCGGGCCAGTTCCTTGACCTGGATCGCGGTGCCGATCACGTCGGCCGTGTCGGTGTTGGTCATCGACTGCACCACCACGGGCGCGTCGCCGCCGACCCAGATTTTGCGTTCGCCGTGCGACACCAGCACACGCCGGCTGCTGCGGCGCGCGAGGGGACCCGAGGGAATCGCCAGATTGGAAGAAGACATGAACAAAGACCTATTACTTGAGGTTGACTCTGGAAACGCGGCCGTTATTGGACGGCAAGGCCACCGCATCGCCGCGCAGGGTGGCGCTCACGCCGTCGGGCTTGCCGACGATCAGGGTGACCGGTTCGCCAACCTCCACCGTTTCGACGGTGCCGGCCTTGAGCAGGCGCGACAGCAATGGCGCCCCCTTGGCGCGCCGCACTTCGACCCAGGAATCGGCGCGCACGTTCAGCACCAGGGTGTTCGATCCGGGCGGCGCGGCCGGCACTGCGGCGGGAGCGGCGGCAACTGGTGTCGCGGCCGGCGCGGTAGCCGGCGCGGTAGCCGACGCGGTAGCCGGGGGCAGTACCGACACCAGCGGCGGCGCCGCTGCGATGACCGGTTTGCGCTCGTCCGGCTTGACCAGGGTCGTTTCCAGCGGCGCCGTGACCGGCTTGTCGGCCACGACCGGCGCCGGCAGCACCGTCACGCTCGCTTGCGAACCGGCGCTAGCCGGCGCGGCAGCCGGCGCGGTCGCCGGGGTACTGCCGGAGAGCAAGGTTGTCGGCACCAGTCCGAAATGCCAGGCGCCTGCTGCGGCGGCCACCACCAGCACGGCCGCGCCGATCAGGCCCAGCGGCAGTCTGGAGCGCTTGCCGTTGGTCGGGAAACGCACTTCGGAAAACGTGGCGGGCTTGTCGCGCCGCACGGTCCGGCTGTTGCCGGGTTCGGCCAGTTCGGGCGTGTCCAGCGCAATCATGGCCACCAGCGGCGCCGCGTCGAGCTTGACGACCTTGGCGTAGGCGCGCACGAAACCGCGCACCACGGCCGGTCCCGGTAAATTGGCATAGTCGCCCGCTTCCAGCGCGGCGACCTGGCGCACGGCCATTTTCAGCTGGTCGGCGACCTGCTCGACCGTCCAGCCCATCGCTTCACGCTGGGCGGCCAGGGTCTTGCCCGGCAAACTGTGATTGGCCGTGGCGTTCGCCGCTGCGTTCGCCCCCGGGTTCGCGCCCGCTGCTGTTTGTTCTGCCCACTCTGAACTCATCGTCGATCCTGTCTCACTCATCAAATGCCCCGCGCTGGAAGGCCGCGAATTCGGGCGAGCTGGGATGGCGCCGGCGCAGCTGGGTCACCAGGCTCGTCTCCGAATCCTTGTTGCCCAGCTTGCGTTCGACGCGCACCGCCAGCCACAGCACATCGGCAGGCAAGGCTTCCGGTTTCGCGACCGTTTTCACGCGGTTGATATAATATCCGGCGCGCACGTAGTCGCGCCGCTCGTAGTAGACCCGCGCCAGACCTGCGTTGACCGGCAACAGGTCGGGCTCGAAACGCAGGGCGTCGAGCAGGTAGCGCTCGGCCGCGTCGAAATTTTTCTGCCTGATGGCGCATCCGCCGGCATTGACCATGGCCTTGACCGGCGACTGGTAGCGCGGGTTTTTCAGGGCGATCTCGAACTGGGCCATGGCCGCCGTGTAGCGCTCGGTCTGGCACAGGAAAGAGCCGTAGTTGTTGTTCAGGTCGGGATTGAGCGGCGCCAGGCGCATCGCGCGCTGGTAGTTTTCCTCGGCCAGCACCATCTCGCCCATGCTGGTGTAGATCAGGGCGCGCACGCTGTAGGCGTCGGCGATTTCGGGATCGATGGCGATGGCTTGCTTGATCTCGTCGAGGGCAACCGCGTAGTTGCCTTCCTGGTAGTAACCGATGGCCAGCTGCATGCGGATCGACGCGCGCTTGTCGTTGTTGGTCTGGTCCGAGCTGGTTTTCAGTTCGGTCCTGCTGCCCTGAAGGCCGATGGCATTGGCCGTGTCGTTGCGGGTGGTGCTGGTGCTCTCGCAAGCCGACAGCGCCACGCCGGCGGCGAACAGCGCCAGCAGGCGGGGCCAGGGACGGGACGATTGCCGCGGCAGGCGCGCGCTCAAGAAGTAATCTCCACGATGCGCCCGAAGTCGGCGCCGAACTTCTTCTGGTATTCAGCCATTTTTTCCATGCGCTCCTGTACGCGGGTACGGTCTTGGACTTCGCCGGCCAGCTGGCCGCAGGCGGCGTCGATATCGTCGCCGCGCGTTTTGCGAATCGTGGTCACGATGCCGGCATCCATCAGCACCTGGGCAAAGGCCTTGATGCGCGGATTCTTCGAGCGCAACAAGCCGGACTCAGGGAAAGGATTGAACGGAATCAGGTTAAATTTGCACGACACCCCGTGCACCGGGTCCAGGACCAGCGCCACCAGCTCGCGCGCATGCTCGTCGCTGTCGTTGACGCCGTCGAGCATGCAATATTCGAAGGTGATGAAGTCGCGCGGGGCGAATGCGAGGTAGCGGCGGCAGGCGGCCATCAGCTCGCGCAGCGGGTATTTTTTGTTCAGCGGAATCAGGCCGTCGCGCAGCGCATCGTTCGACGCGTGCAGGGAGACGGCCAGCGCCACCGGCACTTCCTGCGACAGCTTGTCCATCATCGGCACCACACCCGAGGTCGACAGGGTCACGCGGCGGCGCGACAGGCCGTAGGCGTTATCGTCGAGCATCAGCTTGAGGGCAGTCACGGTCGGCTCGAAATTGAGCAGGGGCTCGCCCATGCCCATCATGACCACGTTGGTGATCTGGCGCTCGCCCTTGGGACCGGGTTCGATGCCCTTGGTGCGGCGCAGCTCGAACTCGGCCATCCACAGCTGGCCGATGATTTCGGCCACGGTCAGGTTACGGTTGAAGCCCTGCTTGCCGGTGGAACAGAAACGGCAATTGACGGCGCAGCCGGCCTGGGTGGAAATGCACAGGGTGCCGCGGTTGTCTTCCGGGATGAACACGGTTTCGACCGCGTTGCCATTGCCCACGTCGACCAGCCACTTGCGCGTGCCGTCGGTGGACGTGTGGTCGCTGATCACCGCCGGGGCGCGGATTTCGGCGCGCGTGGCCAGCTTGTCGCGCAGCGACTTGGCCAGGTCGGTCATGGTGTCGAACTCGCTGGCGCCGAACTGGTGTATCCAGCGCTGCAACTGTTTGGCACGGAACGGCTTCTCACCCAAGTCGGCGCAGTAAGCGACGAGTTGCGCGGGATCGAAGTCCAGCAGGTTGGTGAGAGTCGTCATAAGTATTCTTTATTCAGTCAGGACTGGTGTCAGTCGGAAAACATGCCGCCTGCCCGGCGTGCCGGCCAGGCGGAGTCATACATTGTCAAGCAGTCAAGAGACTGATTAACGGGAGTACACGTTCAGTGCTGGGAAGTAGTAAGCGATTTCCACAGCAGCGGTTTCAGCGGCGTCGGAGCCGTGCACAGCGTTGGCATCGATCGAATCGGCGAAATCGGCGCGGATCGTGCCTTTTTCTGCCTTCTTCGGATCGGTCGCGCCCATCAGGTCGCGGTGTTTGGCGATGGCGTTTTCGCCTTCGAGCGCTTGCACCATGACAGGACCCGAGATCATGAAGTCGACCAGATCCTTGAAGAATGGACGTGCAGCGTGCACGGCGTAGAAGCCTTCTGCTTCGGCGCGCGACAGGTGCATCATGCGGGCAGCGACCACTTTCAGGCCAGCGCCTTCAAAGCGGCTGTAAATTTGTCCGATGACGTTTTTTGCAACTGCGTCTGGTTTGATGATCGACAGGGTGCGTTCGATTGCCATTTGTAAAAACTCCAATAAAAAGAAAGGTTTAATGTTGGGTGACGGGACCCAATCAACCTTCGATTTTACCATACAACCCCCCTTTTTGAGGGATATTGCACGGCCGCCCGCAGAAGTGTTAGAGTGGCGCCAGCAAATACACGCGGGCGCAAGCGCGATTTTGCGCGCTTTTCTCCCGCCGTGCTATTCTTTTAGTGAGCATGACTTTTTTATCAACCGGAGGCACTATGTCAATCAGCTTGCAAGACTACAACCTGGCGGGAAGCCAGGAAGTACGTCATCGCGTACTGCGCAATACTTACTGGCTACTGGCCCTGTCGATGATCCCAACGGTGCTGGGCGCCGCCATGGGCGTGATGTTCCACATTCCAGTACCGACCGGCATCATCGGCTTCGTCCTGTTCCTGGCCATGTCCTACGGCTTCATCTGGGCCATCGAGCGGACCAAGGAATCGGCGATGGGCGTCGTGGTGCTGCTGGGCTTTACCTTCTTCATGGGTATCTGGCTCACCCCGCTGCTCAGCCGCACCCTGGGCTTTTCGAATGGCGGCACCCTGATCATGATGGCCTTCGGCGGCACCGCCAGCATCTTCGCGGTCCTGGCCAGCGTCGCCACCGTGTCCAAGCGCGATTTCTCGATGATGGGCAAGTGGCTGTTCGCCGGCGTCATGGTGCTGATCCTGGCAACCCTGGCCAACTACTTCTTCCAGATGCCTGCCCTGTGGCTGGCGATTTCGGTGATCGCGATCGGGATTTTCTCAGCCTACATCCTGTATGACGTGCAGCGCATCGTCAACGGCGGCGAAACCAACTACATCAGCGCCACCCTGAGCCTGTACCTGGACGTGTACATCATCTTCCAGCACCTGCTCTCGCTGCTGGGCATGGGCGGCGAACGCGACTGAACGCCTTGCGCCCACAAAAAAGCCGACCCGCGGGTCGGCTTTTTTATTGCCTGCGCCAATCAGGCCAGGTCGAACACGGCCATCGATTCCACGTGCGAGGTATGCGGGAACATGTTCACCACACCCGCCTTTTTCAGCTGGTAGCCCGCCTCGTGGGTCAGGATGCCGGCATCGCGCGCCAGGGTGGACGGGCTGCAGGAGACGTACACGATGCGCTTGGGCAGCATCTGCGGATGGCTCAGGCGCAGGGCGGCCAGGGCTTGCACCAGCGCCATGGCGCCGTCGCGCGGAGGATCGATCAGCATGCGGTCGAACTTGCCGAGCGCGACCAGGTCTTCCGCCGTCACCTCGAACAGATTGCGCGTCGAAAAGCTGGTTTTTTCCGACAAGCCATTCGCGCGCGCATTCGATAGCGCCCGCTCGGTCAGGGTGGTGCTGCCTTCGATGCCGACCACTTCCCTGCCCTGGGTGGCCAGAGGCAAGGTGAAGTTGCCCAGGCCGCAGAACAGGTCGGCTACCCTGTCATCCGGCTGCACATCCAGCAGATTGAGTGCTTTTCCGACCAGCACCCGGTTGATGTGATGGTTGACCTGGGTAAAGTCGACCGGCTTGAACGGCATCTTCACGCCAAATTCGGGCAAGGTGTAATACAGTTCCTTGTCGAGCGGATAGAACGGCGCGGCCGTTTCCGGGCCCTTGGTCTGCAGCCACCACTGGATCTGCCACTGGTCGGCAAAGCTCTTGAGCAAGGTTTCATCGGCAGCCGTCAGGGGCGCCATGATGCGCAGCACCATGGCCGTGGTTTCCTCGCCGACCGCGATTTCGATCTGCGGCATCTGGTCGAAGATCGACAGGGCGCCCACCAGCGCGCGCAGCGGCAGCAGCATGGCGGCCACGTGCGGCGGCAGGATCTTGCAGTCGCTCATGTCGGCGACGAAGGCCGAGCGCTTTTCATGGAAACCGACCAGCACCGTATCTTTTTTGGCAACATGACGCACCGACAGGCGCGCGCGGTAGCGGTAGCCCCAGGTCGGGCCGTACATCGGGCGCATCACGTTTTCCGGCTTGACCTTGCCGATGTGCCACAGATTATCTTCCAGCACACGCTGCTTCATCGCCACCTGGGCCGAGGGCTCCAGGTGCTGCATCGAGCAGCCGCCGCAATTGTCGAAATGCGGGCATTTCGGCTCGACCCGCATCGACGAGGGCTTGTGCAGCACCGTCATGCGCGCCGCTTCCCAGTTTTTCTTTTTCTTGAAGGTATAAAAACTGACTTTTTCGCCCGGCAAGGCGCCCTCGACGAAGATGACCTTACCCGGCGAACCGTCCTCGTTGGCGAGGTGGCCGACGCCGCGGGCGTCCATGTCCAGGGATTTGATGTCGAGAATGGTGTCTTGCATGGCGAAAAACACGCGCGAGGCGTGTGCAGAAGAGGATTAAAGGGGAACAGGAGAGGAGACGCGCAGCCGTGTCAGCCCGCGCGCATCATAGCAAGGAATCGCGTACCACGCCACGGGCGGCCATCGCCCGCTTCAGTTTGATCAAGGCTTCCTGCTGGATCTGGCGCACCCGCTCGCGCGTGACGCCCATCTCTTCGGCCAGGGTTTCCAGGGTGGCCGGATCGTCGTTGTCCAGGCCGAAACGGCGCATGATGACGATGCGCTGCTTGTCCGGCAAGCGCGTGAGCCAGTCGCGCACCAGTACCGTCATTTCGTGGTGTTCGGCGCGGGCGTCGGGGCTGTCGTCGGCGTCGCCGGGCAGCATGTCCATCAGGCTCGACTGCGGATCGTTATCGAGCGGGGCGTCGAGCGAGGTGGCGTGCTCGGACAGGGCCAGGATATCCTGTACTTCCTCGACCGGGCGCCCGACCAGGTGGGCGATGTCTTCGGCGCTGGCATCCTTGCCGTTGCGGTGCTGGGCTTCCAGATGGTACTTGGCGCGCAGGATCTGGTTCAATTCGCGCACCATGTGCACCGGCAGGCGCACCGTGCGCGCCTGGTTCATGATGGCGCGCTCGATGCTCTGGCGGATCCACCAGGTGGCATAGGTGGAAAAGCGGAAGCCGCGCTCGGGCTCGAACTTGTCGATGGCGCGCATCAGGCCGATATTGCCTTCCTCGATCATGTCGAGCAGCACCACGCCACGGTTGATGTAATGCTTGGCGATCGACACCACCAGCCGCAGGTTGTGCTCGATCATGGTCTGGCGCGCGGAAAAGTCGCCCGCCTTGGCCAGGGTGGCGAAATGCACTTCCTGGGGCGCGGTCAGCAGGGGACGGGTGCCGATCTGGTTCAGGTAATGCTGGGTGGTATCGGTCGAGAGCTCGGCCGCCAGCACTTTTTTCAGTTCATCGACGCTTTCGAGCACGGCCCCGGCCACCGGGACGGCATCGGGGTCGACCTCGGCATCGGGGCCGGATGGCGCATCCGGGTCGATGTCGGGGTCGACGTCGGCATCGGCCGGGTCGTCCGAAAATTCATCCGGACCCGGGTCGTCGCCTTGCTGGTAGCTCGAATGCGTCATGAAGGGTCCACGGGCCGTTCTCAGTAGTGCGTTGTCAGCGGTTCGGCAAGAACCGGGAAGGATCGACCGGCTTGCCCTGCTGGCGGATCTCGAAGTGCAGCTTGACCGTATCGGCGTCCGAATCGCCCATTTCGGCAATGATCTGGCCCTTGTTCACGCTCTGCCCTTCCTTGACCACGATGCTGCGGTTATGGGCATAGGCGGACAGCAGGCTGTTGCTGTGCTTCACAATCACCAGATTACCATAACCGCGGATGCCGCTGCCCGCGTACATGACTTTTCCGGCGCCGGCCGCCATGACTTGCTGGCCTGCCTTGCCGGCAATGTCGATGCCCTTGTTCTTGCCTTCGTCGAAGGTGGCGACGATCTTGCCGTCCGACGGCCACATCCAGCTCAGCTTATCGTCGTCGGTGGCGCTCACGGTGGTGCCGGGCGCGACCACGGGCGGCGGCGCCACCACCACGGCCGGCGGATGCGCTTCGCGCTCGGGCTTGTCGGCCGGCTTCGGCTCCGGCTTGCTGGTGCCGCCCTCGCCTTTTTGCAGTTCGGCCAGCGCGGCGTCGCTGTACGGACGCTTGTCGGCACGCGGCGAGGTCTTCCTGACCACGTCCGGCGCCGGCGGCGGTGTTGGCTTTTTCGGTTCCGCCGGCGGCGGCATGTCGATCTTGCTGATCACGACGTTGTCCGGCGGAATCACGCGCAGCACCTGGTCGACCTTGATGTCGTTCGGATTGGCCAGATTGTTCCAGACCACCAGGTCGCGGTAATTCTGGCCGTGGTCGAGGGCGATGCGGATCAGGGTATCGCCCTTCTTGACCGTGTACATGCCGCGTTCATCCTTGCCCTCGTCGGCGGGGCGCGGCACCCGGTTGTCGGCGGCCGGCAGGCGGTCGACCACGGGCGCGGAGCGGCGGGGAGCGGTGGTGCAGGCGCTGAGCAGGCCGAGCGTGAGGAACAGCAGGGGAAGATGGCTTGTGTATTTCATTCTCATGTTATGTGTGTCGTGTTCTTTTAAGCTAAGGCGCGCACCGTGGGCGCAGGCCGGGCGAACGCTTAAACGGTGCCCGGGCGCAAGGGCACGAAGTGGCAGCCTTCCAGGGTTTCGCTCATCCATTCGGCCTTGCCGGTGCGGGTGATCAGTTGCAGGTGCTGGACCTGCGCCCCCACCGGGGCGACCAGGCGGCCACCCACGCTGAGCTGCTCCAGCAGTGCCTGCGGCACCTCCAGACCGGCCGCAGCCAGAATGATACCGTCGAATGGAGCGGCTTGGGGCAAGCCTAGCATACCATCTCCGTAGTGCAAGCGCAGATTCACGATGCGCAGGTGGCGCAGATTGGTCTTGGCCAGCTCGTGCAATTGACGAATCCGTTCGACCGAATACACCTCTTTGGCGATGCAGGAGAGCACCGCCGCCTGGTAGCCGCAGCCGGTGCCGATTTCCAGCACCCGGTTCAGGGGGGCGCCGTTGCGCAGCACTTCAAGCATGCGCGCCACGATGTAGGGACGGGAGATCGTCTGGTTGTGGCCGATCGGCAAGGAGGCGTCGATATACGCCTGGGCCGACAGGGCCGGTTCGATGAAACGGTGGCGCTGCACGGTTTCCAGCGCGCCCAGCACCACCGTATCCCTGACGCCCTGGCGCGCCACCCGCGCCACCATGGCGCGCCGGATCGCATCCGACACGCCCATGTCGGGCCGCGGCGGCACCACCGGCAGCGGCTGGGAGCGCAGCAAGGCATCGCTGTGCGACTTCGAGGGCGACGCCACCACCCGCGCCACGTAGGCGTTGGCGCTGTTGGGCCCGCCGTTCGGCTGGCCGCCGTTCCCGGCGGCATTCCGGGTCGCGGTCTGGGGCGTGGCGACGCGCGGCGTGGCGACGCGCGGCGTGGCGACGCCCGGCGTGGCGACGCCCGGCGTGGCGACGCGCGGCGTGACCACCCTGGCGGGGGCAAACGCCGGACCCTTGCGCGCAGCGCCCGTCACCGACGACAGCGGCAGCGGAAAGGTACTGCGTTTGTCCGGCTTGTCGCTCATGCCAGTGCGCCCGACAGCAGCGCCAGCTGGTCGCGATGGGTCAGGTCGACCTGCAGCGGGGTGACCGAGACCTGGCCTTGGGCGGTGGCATGGAAATCGGTGCCCTCGCCAGCGTCGCGCGTGGCGCCCGGGGGGCCGATCCAGAAAATTTCGCGCCCACGCGGGTCCTGTCCGCGGATCACCGGCTCGGCCTGGTGACGCCGGCCCAGCCGGGTCGCGCGCACCGTGGTCAAGGCTTCATAAGGCAGGTTCGGAATATTTACGTTAAGCAAGTACGGCGACGGCAGCGCGTCAAAGCGGCGCAGTACGATGTCGCGCGCCAGGCGGGCGGCGGCATCGATGTGTTCCCAGCCGTGCGCCACCTGGGAAAAGGCGATCGCCGGAATGCCGAACAGATAACCCTCGGTCGCGGCCGCCACAGTGCCGGAATACAGGGTGTCGTCGCCCATGTTCTGGCCATTGTTGATACCGGACACGACCAGGTCGGGGCGGTAGTCGAGCATGCCGGTCAGGGCGATGTGGACACAGTCGGTCGGGGTGCCGTTGACGAAATAAAAGCCGTTGGCCGCCTTCTGCACCGACAGCGGGCGGTCCAGCGAGAGCGAATTGGAGGCGCCGGAACGGTTGCTGTCGGGCGCCACGACGACGATCTCGGCCACCTGGGCGAGCGCCTCGGCCAGGGCCTGGATGCCGGGAGCGAGGTAGCCGTCGTCATTGCTGATAAGAATTCTCATGCACAGATTTTACCTGATGCAATGAGCACCACGCTGTCCCGCGCCCAACAAATTGTGCGCCGCGCTACGCGACGCGCTACGCGACGCGCCGGCGGCCCTGACGGGACGCCCTGACGGGACGCCCTGACGGGGCGCCCGTACGGGACGCCCTCACTGGGCGCTGACCGGGCGTCCGCCGACGGCGTCGGTGAGCGCCTGCTGCAGCGCCGAGACTTCGTCCTGGGCAAACGCGAGCAGCGCGTCCTTGTCGTTGCTGCGCTGATAAACCTGCTTGATCAGGGCGACCCCGCGCAGGCGCAGCAGCGGCGGTACATTGCGCCGCAGCACGCTTTTGCGCAGGCTGTCGGCCAGCGCGCGCGCCTCGCGCTCGCAGCGCTGGTCGTTCAATTCTTGCAACTGGGACAGCTTGTGGGCGAGGCTGTCGCCCGTGTCGGCCGCGTCGAGGATGCCGCTGCGCCGCACGGCGGCCGGCTGCGCGCCCTCGGCCAGCCAGCGCGCCTCAACGCCGTGCCCCTGCCGCGCCGGGGGCATCTTGCTGTCCTGGGGGTGCCCATCGTCGCTGCTGGGCACCTGCTCGCGCAAGTTGACCAGCTTTTGCTGCAGGCGCCGCGCGGCGTCCAGGTCGCCCTGCTCGCTCAGGGTCGAGGCCAGCCGGGTCTGGCTGGTGATGGTGTCGGGATGGTCGGCCCCGAGGCAGCGCTCGCGGCTTTTGGCCAGCAGTTCGAGCATCCCGCGCACCCCGCCCAGGTCGCTCTGGGCCGCCATAATCTCGGCCAGCAGCTCGCGCGCCTGCATGGTGGACGGATGGTCGGGCCCGGCGTGGCGTTCGCGCGCCGCCGCCACGCTTTCCTGCAGCTTGCGCGCATTGCCCAGGTCGCCCAATTCCAGCAGCAGGGCCGCCAGTTGCTGGGCGCAGCGCAGACTATCCTCGTGCTCGCCGCCGAGCAGGCGCTCTCTTCCTTCCAGCACTCTTTCGTAGACCATGCGCGCGCGGCTGAATTCGCCATGGCGGGCCAGGGTCTGGGCTTGCCCCGCCAGGCGGTCGAGGGTATGCACGTGGCCGCAGCCGAGCACCCGCTCGCTGGCTTCGATGAGCTGTTCGTGCAGGGCCAGCGCGCGCGCGAACTCGCCGGCCTGGGCCAGGGTGGCGGCCAGCGCGGCGCGCGCGGCCAGGGTGTCGGGATGGTCGGTCCCGAGCAGGCGCGCGCAATCGTCGACCAGCAACTCCTGCAACAGGCGCGCCTCGGCCAGGCGGCCCTGCTGGCGCAGCAGCACCGCCAGCAGGGCCCGGCTGGCGCGGGTGTCTGTATGCTCGTCGCCGAGCAGTCTCTGGCGCAGGCTGGTACATTCTTCGAAGCAGGCGAGGGCTTCGTCGACCCTTCCCAGGTCGCGGTACAGCAGGCCGAGCTGGTGCAAGTCGAGCGCCAGCGGCAGCGACAGCGCCGTGGCCGCGCCGTGGCCGAGGCGCTCGCGGGCCGCGCCGATGGCGGCGCACAGGCGCACCTCGGCATGCGATTGCCAGGGAAAATAATTGCCGGTCATCCAGTCGAGCAGGGTGGCGAAGGTGCGCTCCAGCGAAAAGCGGTCGCCATCGCGGTCGGCGGCGCACGCGAGCGGCTCGGCGCCGGCCACGGCATGGATTTGCTGCAACTGGATTTCATCGAAATAGCTGTCGAGCGACATCCGCGCCAGGCCGTAGCACTGGCGCAGCAACTGCTCGATCACGCTCTGGTAGCCGGCCAGGGCGCGCTGCGGGTCGCCGCGGCGCCACTGCAGGCGGCGCTGGACGTCGGCGCTGTCGATCGCGGCCGGCAGCGGATAGACCAGCAGCGGGCGCTGTTCATCCTCGTGGCTGCAGCGGTAATCGATGGCGCGCGTGACCACCCCGGACAGCCCGTCCAGGCTGCGCTGGTCTGGTGTGAACACGGCCACCAGGCGGCGCGGCAGCAAGGTAGTGCAGATGCTGACGGCGGCCGAGCGCCCGCTGCGCGCGTCCACCAGCACGTGGGCGAAGCGCTGCGCCATGAATTCGCCGAAACAGCGGAACAGGGCCGGACAGGCATCGAACAAGCCATCCCAGTCGAACTGGTCGGCGCGTTCGCCGTAACTGTCGTCGAAGCGGCCGGCGCGCATCAGGTACAGGGGACGGCTGTGGTCGACCCGCTCGACGAACGGTTCCCAGTCGACCGCCTCGAGCACCTGGCGCGCCAGCGCCGCATCGTCGCGCGCCGCCGGGCCGCGCCCAAGCAGGCGCAGGTGATCGCGGCAAGCCTGGAAATATTCCAGCAGGCCGGGCCGTTCAGCGGAGCGCCCGAAGGTATGGTGCAGGCCGGGCGCGGCGGTATCGAAATCGATCATCAGCACCGGCACGGTCGCATTCTGGCGCCCGGACAGCAGCACCGCCATGGAGGACAAGGCCATGCTGCGCGCCGCGCCGCTCTCGAACGCGTAGAACGTCGTCACCTCGCCTGCGCTGGCCAGGGGTGGCAGGGTAATGCGTTTGATTTCCATGTTGCTCCTCTTATTTTTTCGGAAAAGTCAGATCCGGCAGATCGCGCCACACGGGTGGGACATCGGGAAGCACGAATTGGTTGCAATCATGGCCGACAGGGGTGTATTTTTTTTGGTATTCATATTGCATGACAATCCTGCTCACGATTTTCTTGATATCGGGCAGGAACTCGGGATGCGATTTCAAGTCGCCCGTCGCCATCGTGAAACGCGAAAAATCGACGTAAAAGCTGGAACCAGCGATCTGGGGCGGCAGACAGTCCGGGTGCAGGGTCATGATCACCGGAATAATCAAGTGGCTGGGCATGGTGTACCAGCGGCTTCGCTCGGCCTCGATCGCCTTCATGGCGGCGAACTCGCGCCGCGTGTAGCCGTGCGCCTCGTACTTGGGCGTGTAGATCAGGATCATGGTCACGCTCTCGCACAGCGCGCGCGCGATGCGGCGGTCGATATCGTCGCCGCCGCCGAGCTGTTCCGTATCAATGAAGAGCTCCTCTTCATTGTCAAAATACGGTTCCAGATAGCAGCGGATGGCATCCGACAGGGCAATCTTGAACGTGTGCATCAGTCCGTCGCGGCGGCCGTGGGCGTAACTAAAGAAACAGCCATAACGGATTGCCATGTCAGCCTCCCTCTCCGGTGGTCCCACTGATGCGCTCGCGCTGTCGACTTTAACAAGCGCGACAGAGCTGGCCTTGCGCGGGCGCAAACGGCCGGGCGGCCCGCCCTCCCCTTTCCCGCCTGCGCGGAAATTAAGGCATAATCAAAAATCAAACGGTCGTACTATTTTTTAACAACACTCATCGGAGACACCAATGAAAGCCGTGGTTTGCAAAGCGTGGGGGCTGCCCGACAGCCTGGTAGTGGAACAAGTGGCGGCCCCGGTGGCCGGACCGGGCCAGGTGCTGCTGGACGTCAAGGCGGCCGGGGTCAACTTCCCGGACGTGCTGATCATCCAGGGCAAGTACCAGTTCAAGCCCGAACTGCCATTCACCCCCGGCAGCGAACTGTCGGGCGTGGTCGGCGCGCTGGGCGAGGGTGTCACCAACGTCAAGCTGGGCGACCGGGTGATCGCGTTTACCGCCCAGGGCGCGTTCGCGCAGCAGATCGTGGTGCCGGCCCAGGCTGTCATGCCTATGCCGCCCGGCATGGATTTCGACACCGCCGCCGCCATCACCCTCACCTACGGCACCTCGCACCACGCGGTGGTCGACCGCGCCGCGCTCAAGGCAGGCGAAACCATGCTGGTACTGGGCGCGGCCGGCGGGGTCGGCCTGGCGGCCATTGAAATCGGCAAGGCGCTGGGCGCGCGCGTGATCGCGGCGGCGTCGAGCGACGAAAAACTGGCGGTGTGCCGCGAGCACGGCGCCGATGCCACCATCAATTACAGTACGGAAGATTTGCGCGAAGCGATCAAGGCCGCCACCGACGGCAAGGGGCCGGACGTGATCTACGATCCGGTCGGCGGCATCTACGCCGAACCGGCCTTCCGTTCGATCGGCTGGCGCGGGCGCTACCTGGTGGTCGGTTTTGCCAACGGCGAGATCCCCAAGCTGCCGCTCAACCTGACCCTGCTCAAGGGCGCCTCCTTGATGGGTGTGTTCTGGGGCGAGTTCGCCAAGCGCGAACCGAAGGCCAACCTGGCGGCCATGCGCGAACTGATGGGATGGCTGGCCGAAGGCAAGATCCGGCCGCGCATTTCAGGCCGCTACACCTTGGAACAGACGGCCCAGGCCCTCAACGACATGGCCGCGCGCAAGGTCACCGGCAAGGTGGTGATCGTGCCGGACGCGTAAGGTCCGGCACGGCGGCGGCGCTGCGCCGCCACTGACCGCTCGAATGAACGGACGCTTCACACCTTCGGGGCGAAGGCGGCGTTCAGTACCGACTGGTCGAAGCCGTTGCCGGCATTGCCGCTGGCGGCGTAGCGGTACAGGGTCGCCGCATAAATGCCCGACAGCGCGTTATGGGTCAGCAAGATTACAATGCCGCCGAGCACGCCGAAGGCCACCGCGACACCGGCCAGCAAGGTGCTGCCCACGGTGATGCCGAGGCCGACTCCGGACAGGGTGACCAGCACCACCAGGAACATCAGCATGCCGAAGAACAAGCTCATGCCCGACTGGCCAACCACGTTCTCGCCCCAGGTCTGCTTGAGCAGGGCGGCGCTTTGCTTGATCGATTCGATCGGCCCGGTATCGCGCGCCACCAGCACCGGCACCACCAGGAAGGTGGCCACGGTCCAGCCCACGCCGATCAGGCCGACGATGAAGCGGCCGACGAAACCCAGGCGTTCCTGGATCGCGCGCAGGATGACGCCGACGGTGGCGGCAATGACTGCATAACCGAGAATCGTGCCGAAGCGGCTGTTAGCGATGCGCATGCCATCACCCAGGGTCGGCGCGCCGCCGTCCATGCGGATCAGGGTGGCGCCGACCAGGGCGGCATTAAAGTAGAACATCACGCAGTACTGGCTGACATAGAACAGGAAAGCGAGCCCATACCAGGCGCCCTCGCTCGCCCCGATGCCGTCGAAGGAACCGAGGCCGAATGCCGGCAGCATGAAGGCCAGCACTACCGCCAGCGACGCCGCGCCGGAAATCAGGGGGAACATCAGAAGGTGGCTGTCCTGGCGCAGGACCACGGCACTGGCTTTGACAAGGTCGAAACTGCGCGTAAATCGTTCGAACATGGGTTGAACTCCTTTGAGGGGTGCGATGCAGGAAAATATTTCCGATGCACATTGCCGCACAAAGTAGCACAAATTATGTGGTCAATCGATCAATCAATGATTTTTCGCACTTTTTGTTGATGACGTCCAACAATCGCAGCCGGCCGTCATCGCTTGACGGCCTCGGGCGACAGCGCTACTTGGCCTGCTGGGCGATCCAGGCATTGATCTTGGTTTCCAGCAGCGCCAGCGGCAAGGTGCCGTCGGCCAGTACCGCATCGTGGAACTTGGCCAGGCTGAACTTGTCGCCCAGCGCCGACTGCGCGCGCTGGCGCAGCTCCATGATTTTCAGCGCCCCCACCTTGTAGCCCAGCGCCTGGCCCGGCCACGCCATGTAGCGTTCGGTCGCGTTGCGCGCATCTTCCTCGGTACTGCCGGCTTCATCGACCAGGAAGCGCATGGTTTGCTCGCGCGTCCAGCCCTGGGCGTGCAGGCCGGTGTCGACCACCAGCCGGGCCGCGCGCATCATGTCGAGCATCAGGTGGCCGGCGTAGGCGTTCGGGTCTTCGTACAGGCCCATTTCCTTGCCCAGCGATTCGGCGTACAGGGCCCAGCCTTCGACATACGCATTGTTGCCGCCGAACTTGCGGAACTTTGGAATCGGCAATTCCTGCTGCTTGGACAGCTGGAAATGGTGGCCCGGCTGGCCTTCGTGCAGGAACAGCGAGGTCATGCGCGTGCTGGCGTACTTGGCCGGATCGGGAATCACGGCCCAGAAAATGCCCGGACGCGAGCCATCCCCCGCCGCGGCCGTGTAATGGTCGGACGCGGTATCGCGCGACAGGGCCGGTTCGGCGCGGATTTCCAGCGGCGCCTTGGGCAGGGTCGCAAACAGGCGCGGCAGCATCGGCAGGATGCGCGCGTTCAGCGCCCGATAAGCCTGCAGCACCTCTTCCTCGGTCTTGAACGGCCGGTACTTGGGTTGCTGCGTCAGCCAGCGCGGCAAGCCGGCCGGCGTACCCGTATAACCGAGCTTGGGCGCCAGCTTGGTGAATTCGGCATTGATGCGGGTCATCTCGGCCAGCCCGATGCGGTGGATTTCCTCGGGCGAGAGCGCGCTCGTGGTTTGCGCCGCCACCCAGGCGCGGTACCAGTTGCCGCCGTCCGGCAGGCTGCCCCAGCCGGCCGTGTCGCGCGCGGCCGGCAGGTATTCGGTCTCCAGGAAGGCGGCCAGCTTGCGCAAGGATGGCAGCACCTGCACCCGCACCGCTTCGCGGTAGGCGCCCGTCATGCGCGCCTTTTCGCCCTTGCTGAACGATGCCGGCAGCGCGCGCGCGGGCGCCGAAAAGGCGCTCGTGTCGACCGTGGCGGCGGCCAGCGCCTTGATCTGCGGCAGCAGCGCCTGCACCAGTGCCTTGGGCTGCACCACGCCCTGTTTGATGCCGGCGCGCATGTTGGCAATCGCGACATCGGTCCACTGCGGCAGCGCCGTGATGCGCTTGAGGTAAGCCTGGTAGTTGGCCACCGTGACCAGCGGCTGCGAGCCGTCGCCGGCACCGAAATTGGCCAGCAGCACGGGCAGGCTGTCCATGTGGCTCATCGGCAGCAGGTAATCCTTGAACGACTCGAAGCGCAGCAGGTTGCTGACTTCGAAAGCGAGCACGTCGTAGGTGGTCAGGTCGAGCGGCGTGAGTTTGCTGCGGTCGATCCGGGCCAGCGCGTCGCGCACCTCATGCAGCATGGCGAACTGGCGCGCGCGCACGGACGGCAAGATGTTCATCGGCAGCAAATTGTCGAAACGGTTGTCGCCCGAGACGGTGGCGTTGATCGGCTCGTAGCGCGCCTGCTCCTCGTAATAGCGTTCGGCCAGCCCGGCCAGCTGCACGGCTGGCGCCGCGACCGCTGTCTTGGCCGGATCGGCGGCGCCGGCCGCCAGCGGCTCGGCGGCATGCAGCGGCGGCGCCGTCACCACGGAGGCGCCCAGCAAGGCGGAAAGTAGTAGCGAGCGCAGCACGGTCATGGCTTAGTCCTGAGGTTCTTGAAGCGGTTTGAAAAAGGCGATCACGTCTTCCTGCAGGCGGGTGCGCTTAAACGATGGCAAGCTTTGCCAGACCCGCTTGCCGTACGACTTGGAAATGAGGCGCGGGTCGCAGATCATCAGCACGCCGCGGTCGGTCTCGTCGCGGATCAGGCGCCCCGCTCCCTGCTTGAGGTTGATGATGGCCTCGGGCAGGGTGTGGTGCATGAAGCCGTTCAAGCCCTGCTTTTCCATCACATCGATGCGCGCGGCCAGCACCGGGTCGTCGGGCGGCGCGAAGGGCAGCTTGTCGATGATGACCAGGGATAGCGCATCGCCGCGCACGTCCACCCCTTCCCAGAAACTTTGCGAGCCGACCAGCACGCCGTTGCCGGCATTGCGGAAGGAATCGAGCAATTCCGTGCGGCCGCGCTCGCCCTGGACGAACAGGGGAAAGTCCAGCCCGCGCTTGGCGAATTCGTCGCGCAAACGCTCGGACACCTGCTTGACCGCGCGGATCGTGGTGCACAGGAAAAAGGTACGCCCGCCCGCCGCTTCGATCACCGGCAGCGCGCTATCGATGACGGCATCGGTGTAGCCGAAGGAATTCGGTTCCGGCAGCCCATTCGGCACGTACAGCAAGCCCTGCTGCTCGTAATTGAACGGACTCGGCCAGGTCTTGGCCGGCTCGCCGGTGAGACCCATCTGGTTCGAGAAATGTTTAAAATCGTTCTTGACCGCCAGGGTGGCCGAGGTAAAGATCCAGCTGCGCGGCGTGCCTTCGCGCTGATTATTGAAGATCGGCGCGATCGACAGCGGCGTCTTGTGCAGTTGCAGGGACGAGGAAAAGGCTTCCACCCACAGCACCGCCTGGTCGCCTTCGACCACTTTCCCCTTGCCATCCTGCTTCCAGGCGTCCAGCGCGGCGGCCAGCTCGACCGCGCGCACGCGCACCTGCTCGATGGTTTCGGCGCGCGCCGCCTGGTCTTCCAGCACGTCGATCATCTCGGCCAGCTTTTCCTTGAGCGTGTTGAGGGCCGGGAAAAACTCGGACGAGGGCATGATCTGCGCCAAGGACAGGCGCATGATGTCTTGCGGGAAGGTCAGGCGCAGGTCGCGCGCGGCCTTTTCGACCACGGTCACCACCTTGGCCCAGTCCGGGCCGCCGCGCGCGTGCGCCAGGCCCTCGGCCAGCACGTCGCGGCACAGTTCCAGGATTTGCGAGGTCGAGACGGTCTGGCCGAAGAACAGGGTGGCGGTGTCGGGCAACTGGTGCGCTTCGTCGAAGATGATGGTATTGGCCGACGGCAGCAGCTCGGCCACGCCGGTATCTTTCAGCGCCACGTCGGCGAAGAACAGGTGGTGGTTGACCACCACCACGTCGGCCTGCTGGGCTTCGCGGCGCGCCTTCATCACGAAACAATCCTGGTAATACTGGCACTCGGCGCCCATGCAGGTGTCGCGCGTGGAGGTGACCAGGTTCCAGATCAGGGCGTTTTCGGGCACCTTGGCCAGCTCGGCCTTGTCGCCGGAGGTCGTCATCTTGATGAAGCGCGAGATTTCGCGCAGGTTGCCGACATCCTCGCGCGAGGTCATGCGCCCGTTCTGCAGGGTGCGTTCCAAGTGGTAGTGGCAGACGTAGTTCGAGCGGCCCTTGAGCAAGGCCACCGAGACCGGCGCCTTGAGCGCGGCGCGCACGGTCGGAATGTCGCGCAGGAACAACTGATCCTGCAAGTTCTTGGTGCCGGTCGAAATGATGGTCTTGCCGCCCCATAGCAGCGCCGGGACCAGGTAGGCGAAGGTTTTTCCGGTGCCGGTGCCGGCCTCGGCGATCAGGGTGCTCTGGTCGGCGATGGCCTGGGCGATCGACTTGGCCATCTCGGTTTGCGAGCGGCGCGGGCTGAAACTGCCGACCGAGGGCGCGAGCGGGCCGCCCGCGCTGAACAGGCGGTCGACTTCGGCATCATGCTTGCCGGCCGGTGCGGTGTCGGCGCCTTCGGCGGCCTCAGGGAGCGCTTGTGGGAGCACGGCAGGGAGCGCGTCGCGTGGCGCCCCGGGCGCAAGTAGTTGGTCGGTCAAGGTGGCATTTCAGTAAAGCGAAGACGGATCAGGCCGGGACATCAGGCACCAATTGCATTTTCAACAGGGTAATATGGTCTTTCAGTTGCAATTTGCGCTTTTTAAGGCGGCGCAGCTGCAACTGGTCGTGGTGCCCGTCCAGGGTCAACATGTCTATGACCGCATCCAGGTCGCGATGTTCCACATCGAGTTCGATCAGGCGGCGCTGGATAGTGTGGGCATCGTTCATGTGTGGCATTCCAGACAAGTTCATTTCAAAAATTTCATCAACTGCTGCCCAAAAACGCATACAATCGGAAACAATTTTTGTCGCACAGAAAATTACCTCCGCTTGCAACAAGGAGGCGACTCAGTGCATAGTTTAATCTACGGCGCCGTTGCAGCCAACACTATCGCATACGACAGCCGAGAGAGTCGTATGGTAACGCAGCCAGGACTTTTACCCCAAGCATATGAATGTATACAAGATCGAGGCCGGGACCGCGCAGCATATCGGTAACCGGCCAGAACAGACCGACCGCACCGCCTTGTTCACGGGGGCACGCGCGCCGGGCTTCATGATGGCGGTGCTGGCCGACGGCGTGACCGGCGGCGCCACCGCGTCCGACCAGGTGCTGCTGACGGCCAAGCAGCAGTTCGACAATTTCAAGCCGGGCGACGATCCCAGCATCGAGCGCCTGCAAGGGCTGTTGCGCGACATCGTGCTCGAAACCCATACGGTGCTCAAGCTCAATGCGCTGACCAGCAAGACCGAGTCGCATTCCACCTTCGTCGGACTGGTGATCACGCCCAAGGGCACGGCGGTGTGGGCGCACGTGGGCGATTCGCGCCTGTACCGCTTCACCCGGGCCGAGTGCGCGGTGCGCACCAGCGACCTGTCCTACATCGAGCATCTGGTCGGCACCGACAAGCTGCCGCTGGAAGCGGCCAAGAATCACCGCCATTCCAAGCTGCTGGTCAATGTGCTGGGCAACAGCCGCAAGGAGCCATTCGTGGCAGTCGGCCACCACGAACACCTGGCGGCGGGCGACACCTTTTTGCTGGCCTCGGACGGGCTGTGGCACTTCTTCACGGACAACGAGCTGGGCGCCGTGACGAACAAGAACACGCCGCGCCAGGCGTCCGAACTGCTGATCAACAAGGCGGTGGAACGGGCCCAGGGCAAGGGCGGCAATTGCACCATGGCGATCGTGAAACTGGTCAAGCCGCCCAAGGAAGTGCCGAATTACACGGTTGAACGGATGCGCCGGGCGGTATAAAGCGTTGCGCTAGCTCGTCGTTCCCGCTAGCCCGTCGTTCCCGCTAGCCCGTCGTTCCCGCGAAGGCGGGAACCCAAGTTCGCAGCTCCGCGGCTGCCCAATAAAATTGGGGGAACGCATGCGTTCCCGCCTCTCCAGGAACTAGTCTTTGCCGCTAATTTGAGCAGCTTTGCGACTACAAACCTCGAAACCGTCGCTCCCGCGCAGGCGGAAACGCATGCGTTTCCCCCATAGCACCGTCGATATACGAATGTGCTATGGATTCCCGCCTGCGCGGGAAGTCATTTCTGCCAATGGCAGGAATGACGGAGCTTAGGTTAGCGCCATTTGGAAGCGCCCTCGCACTTTGCACAGTTCCAAGAGATTTGAGGAGTTTCATAGAAACTGGAACCTGCGCGAGAACGACGTAGTCGTGGCGGCTACGCCGACGAACTATTTCGAGATCTTGACTTCCTTCGGCTTGGCCGCATCCTCGGCATCTTTCGCCGCCTTCTCCGCCTTCTTCGCGCTGGCCGCTTTCTTCTCTTCGACCTTGCGCTGGCGCTTCTCCGAATCGATGCGCTTCTGCGCGAACGCCTGCGCATTGGCCGCGCGTTCCGGCACGGCCTCCTTTTCTTCCTGTGCGATGCGCGCCAGCTTGGCCGCCTGCGCCGCCTGGCGCGCTTCCAGGGTCGGCTTCTTCGACGGCGCCTTCACCTTGGGCGGCGCCGCCACCGGCAGCGGCGTCGGATTGGCCGCCAGGCGCGCTTCTTCCGCTTCCGCCGCGCGAACCGATTCGGCCACCGCCACGTCGCGCGCATCGGCCGAGGCCTTGCGCTTGAAATGCTTGGCCTCGTCCTCGACCGCGTTCAGGTAGGACAGGGTCACGCGCCGGTATTCGCGCGCTTCGTCCAGGCAGTCGTTGACGAAGAAACGCTCATAGCAGGTCACCTCGCTGTTGGCGTAGCGCGCTTCGGCGGCCGCGCGCTGGCTGCGCACCTGCTCCAGTTTGAGTTCGGCCTGCTCCACCGACACCGTGGCCGGCACCGCCGGCACCACGGAAGTCGGCAGCAAGCTGTTGGAACAGGCGCCCAGGCCGGCCGCCAGCAGCGCCAGCGCGCCGGCGCGGATCAGGGGTAAAGCGAGCTTCTTCATGGTCTTTGTCCTGTGGGCTGTCACGCGAGGGAGTCGGCGGCGCCGCGGCGCTCCGCATCCATATACTCGCGCGACTGCATTTCAATAATACGCGAGACGGTGCGGTGAAATTCGTTCGACAGCGTCCCTTGCGTGTACAGCTCTTCCGGCGGCACGGCGGCCGACATCAGCAGTTTAACCTTGTGGTCGTAAAAGACATCAATCAGCCACGTAAACCGGCGCGCTTCGGACGACTGCGCGGCCGACATGGCCGGAATCCCCGACAGCACCACGGTGTGAAAGCGGCTGGCGATCTCCAGATAATCGTTCTGCGACCTCGGACCTCCGCACAAGGTGGCGAAATCGAACCAGATGATACCGCCCGCATGGCGCAGCGCGCGGATTTCGCGCTCCTCGATGCGGATGCGCGGGTCTTCGTCGGCCGTCTCGGCGATGCGTGCATAAGCCGTGCGCAGCGCCTGGTCGGAGGCCGCATTGAGCGGCGTGTAGTAGCTCTCCACCTGTTCCAGCGCACGCTTGCGGTAATCGATGCCGGCATCGACATTGAGCACATCGAGCTTGTCCTTGAGCAGGGCGATGGTCGGCAGCATGCGGTCGCGGTGCAGGCCGTCCGGGTACAGCAGGTCGGGATCGTAGTTCGACGTCATGATGAACGACACGCCGTTGTTGAACAGGGCGGTGAGCAAATTATACAAAATCATGGCGTCGGCGATATCCGAGACGTGGAATTCGTCGAAGCAGATCAGGCGGTACTTTTTGGCGATGCGGCGCGCCACATCGTCGAGCGGATCGGCCACGCCCTTGAGCTCATCGAGCTCGCGGTGCACGCCGCGCATGAATTCGTGGAAGTGCAGGCGCGTCTTGCGCACCACCGGCACCACCGAGTAAAAACTGTCCATCAAAAATGACTTGCCGCGCCCTACCCCGCCCCACAGGTAAACCCCGCGCGGCACGTCCGGGCGGTTGATCAGGCGCTTGAAGGTGGACGAACGCTGCGAGCGGAATTCGACCCACTCCTCATAGGCGCGCTGCAGACGGTCGACCGCGCGCTGCTGTTGCGCGTCCGAGGTAAAGCCGCGTTGGGATAAGGCGTGCTGGTAGAACTCTTGGACATTCATCAGGGGAGGCAATGCAGAGAGCCGGGCGGGCCAATCGACAAAGGCGCGCCCGGCGGGGTACGGATTTAGAAGTTCAGCGAGCGCTTGTCGACGGCGAGCGCGGCTTCCTTGGTCGCTTCGGACAGCGATGGGTGGGCGTGGCAGATACGCGCGATGTCTTCCGACGAGGCGCGGAATTCCATCGCGACGACCGCTTCCGAAATCAGTTCGGACGCCATCGGGCCGACGATGTGCACACCCAGGATTTCATCGGTAGTCGCATCGGCCAGGAACTTGACCATGCCGGACGTGTCGCCCAGCGCACGCGCACGGCCATTGGCCATGAACGGGAAGGTGCCCGCCTTGTAGGCCACGCCGGCCGCTTTCAACTGCTGCTCGTTCTGGCCGACCCACGCGATTTCCGGCGAGGTGTAGATCACCCACGGAATCGTGTTGAAGTTGGTGTGGCCATGCTGGCCGGCGATACGCTCGGCCACGGCAACGCCTTCTTCCTCGGCCTTGTGCGCCAGCATCGGGCCGCGCACCACGTCACCGACCGCCCACACGTTCGGCAGGTTGGTCTTGCAGTCGTCGTCGACGGCGATGAAGCCGCGCTCGTCGAGCTTCAGGCCGACCGTCTCGCCACCCAGGCCGATGGTGTTCGGCACGCGGCCAATCGAGATGATCAGCTTGTCGAACACGGCGCTCTGCGCTTCGCCGGCGGCGTTGGCGTAATCGACGGTGACGTTGTTCGCGCCCGCGGTGACTTTGCTGATCTTCACGCCCAGGTTGATCTCCAGGCCCTGCTTGGTGAACAGCTTGTGCGCTTCCTTGGCGATCTGCTCGTCGACCGCACCCAGGAATGTCGGCAAGCCTTCCAGCACCGTGACCTTGGAGCCCAGGCGGCGCCATACGCTGCCCATTTCCAGGCCGATCACACCGGCGCCGATCACGCCCAGGGTGGCCGGCACGGCACCAATCGCCAGGGCGCCGGTGTTCGACAGGATCAGTTTTTCGTCGAACGGTGCGCCCGGCAGTTCACGCGCATTGGAACCGGTGGCGATGATGACGTGCTTGGCGGCGAGCGTGTCGGCATTGGCGCCGGTCACACTGACCTGGTAAGCACCTTCGGCGGCGCCGGAAAACGCACCGCGGCCGTGGAAGAAGGTGATCTTGTTTTTCTTGAACAGGAACAGGATGCCGTCGTTGTTTTGTTTGACGACGGTTTCCTTGCGCTTCAACATCTGCGGCAAGTTCAGCGACAGGCCGGCGACGTCGATGCCGTGCTCGGCGAACGCATGGCCGGCGTGCTCGTAGTGCTCGGACGACTGCAGCAGTGCTTTCGATGGAATGCAGCCGACGTTGGTGCAGGTGCCGCCGGGAGCGGGACCGCCCTTGGCGTTGGCCCATTCATCGATACAGGCAACCTTGAAGCCCAGTTGCGCCGCGCGGATGGCGGCGATGTAGCCGCCAGGGCCAGCGCCGATGACGACCACGTCGAATTGTTTTGCATCACTCATTATTGATTCCCTTGTTTTATTCTACTGGTACGAATATCCACACCGGCCGCCGCACCTTGGGGAGCGTGCGGCGGCGCGCGCTGCGTGCTTACAGGTCCAGCAGCAGGCGCGCAGGATCTTCCAAGGTTTCCTTCATCGTGACCAGGCCCAGGACGGCTTCGCGGCCATCGATGATGCGGTGATCGTAAGACATCGCCAGGTAGTTCATCGGACGCACCACAACGAGTCCGTTTTCGACGACGGCGCGGTCCTTGGTCGCGTGCACGCCCAGGATGGCCGATTGCGGCGGGTTGATGATCGGGGTCGACAGCATCGAGCCGAAGGTGCCGCCGTTCGAGATCGAGAACGTACCGCCGGTCAGGTCTTCCAGGGTCAGCTTGCCTTCCTTGGCTTTCTGGCCGAATTCACCGATCTTCTTCTCGATTTCGGCGATCGTCATCTGGTCGGCGTTGCGCAGGATAGGCACCACCAGGCCGCGCGGCGAACCGACCGCGATGCCGATGTCGAAGTAGCCGTGGTAAACGATATCGTTACCGTCGACCGAGGCGTTGATGATCGGGTACTTTTTCAGCGCGGCGACAGCGGCCTTGACGAAGAAGGACATGAAGCCCAGCTTGACGCCATGCTCTTTCTCGAACTTGTCCTTGTACTTGTTGCGCAGGTCGATCACCGGCTGCATGTTCACTTCATTGAACGTGGTCAGGATGGCGTTGGTCGACTGCGACTGCACCAGGCGCTCGGCGATACGGGCGCGCAGACGGCTCATCGGCACGCGCTCTTCCGGACGGCCGCCCAGGTTGGCGACGCTTGGCGCGGCCACTTGCTGCAGCGGTGCTTTGGCCGGCGCGGCAGGCGCGGCCAACGGAGCTGGTGCGGCAGGCTTGACGCCGCCGGCAACCGCTCCAAGGACATCGCCCTTGGTGACACGGCCATCGCGGCCGCTGCCGGCCACGTCGGAGGTGGTCAGCTTGTTATCGGCCAGCAGCTTGGCGGCGGCAGGCATGGCGACATTGGCTTTCGAGGCGATGGCGCTGATGGCGGCGGCCACCGGATCGGCGGCAGCTGGCGCGGTCTGCACCGGCGCGGACGATACTTGCAGCGGGCTTACCTGGGCCGACGCTTCGGTATCGATGATGGCGATGACTTCGCCGGCGACGACGGTGGCGCCGTCCGCCTTGAGAATCTGGGTGATGATGCCGGCGTTCGGCGCAGGCAGTTCGAGCACGACCTTGTCGGTCTCGATATCGATCATGTTTTCGTCGCGCGCGACTGGCTCGCCGACTTTCTTGTGCCACGACAGCAAGGTTGCTTCGGCTACCGATTCCGACAGAACTGGGACTTTGACTTCAATTTGTGCCATGTAAAACTCCGTGTATTGTTTTTTGCGGCGCCCCGCTTGCAGCCGGGGCGCACCGTCATTATTTGGTCAGGATGAAACCCTTGAGCTTCGCGAACGCCGTTTCCAGCAATTCCTTCTGCTGCGCGTTGTGCTTGTCGGCGTAACCGACCGCGGGCGAGGCCGAAGCCGGACGGCCCGCATACGCCAGGCGCTGGCCCGATTCGAGGCTTTCAAAGATATTGTGCTGGATCTGGAACCATGGTCCCTGATTCTGCGGCTCATCCTGGGTCCACACCACTTCGGTCGCGTTCGGGAACTTTTTCAGTTCAGCCGCGAACGACTTATGCGGGAACGGATACAGCTGTTCGACACGGATGATGGCGGTATCAAGCTGGCCGCGTGTTTTGCGGGCGTTCACCAGGTCGTAGTAAACCTTGCCCGAGCAGGCGATCACGCGCTTGACCTTCTTGGCGTCGATTTTCTCGTCGACTTCACCGATGACGGTGTGGAAGGCGCCCTTGGCCAGGTCGGTCAGCGGCGAGCTGGCATCCTTGTTACGCAGCAGCGACTTCGGCGTCAGGATGACCAGCGGTTTGCGGAACTGGCGCACCATCTGGCGGCGCAGCAGGTGGAAGATCTGGGCGCCGGTGGTTGGCTGCACCACTTGCATGTTGTTGTCCGCGCACAGCTGCAGGAAGCGTTCAGGACGCGCCGACGAGTGCTCCGGACCCTGGCCTTCGTAACCGTGCGGCAGCATCATGACGAGACCCGAGGCGCGGCCCCATTTGACTTCGCCGGAGGCGATGAACTGGTCGATCACGACCTGGGCGCCGTTGGCGAAGTCGCCGAACTGGGCTTCCCAGATGGTCAGGGTGTTCGGTTCGGCGGTCGAATAACCGTATTCGAACGCCAGTACCGCTTCTTCCGACAGCACCGAGTCGATGACGACGAACGGGGCCTGGCTTTCCGACACATTGCACAGCGGGACATAGGTGCCCGCATCCCAGCGTTCGCGGTTCTGGTCGTGCAGCACGGCGTGGCGGTGGGTAAAGGTACCGCGGCCGGCATCCTGGCCCGACAAGCGGATGGCGTAGCCGGACGAGACCAGCGAGGCGTAAGCGAGATGCTCGCCCATGCCCCAGTCCAGGTTCAATTCACCGCGGCCCATGGTGGCGCGATCGGCCAGCACTTTTTCGACCAAGGAGTGGACCTTGAAGTTTTCCGGCAGGGTGGTGATGCGGGTGGCCAGGCGTTTCAGTTCCGTCATCGGCACGGCGGTGTCGGCACTGTCGGTCCATTTGCGATTCAGGAACGGCAGCCAGTCGACCGCGTACTTGTTCTTGAAGTTCGAGATGACCGGATCGATCGTGTGCTTGCCGGCGTCCATGGCGTCGCGGTAGGCCGAGACCATCTTGTCGCCGCCGTCGGCCGCCAGGGAGCCCTGGGCGATCAGTTTGTCCGCGTACAGCTTGCGGGTGCCCGGATGCTGGCCGATCTTCTTGTACATCAGCGGCTGGGTCAGCGCCGGCGTATCCTGCTCGTTGTGGCCAAGCTTGCGGTAGCAGATGATGTCGACCACGACGTCTTTCTTGAACTGGACGCGGTAGTCGAGCGCGATTTGCGTCGCCAGCACGACCGCTTCAGGATCGTCGCCGTTCACGTGCAGCACCGGTGCTTCGATCATCTTGACGACGTCCGAGCAGTACAGGGTCGAACGCGCGTCGCGCGGGTCGGACGTCGTGAAGCCGATCTGGTTGTTGATCACGATGTGCATCGTGCCGCCGGTGCCGTAGCCGCGGGTTTGCGCGAGGTTCAGGGTTTCCATGACCACGCCCTGGCCGGCGAAAGCAGCATCGCCGTGCACCAGGATCGGCAGCACTTGCGCGCCATCCTTGTCGCCGCGACGCTCCATGCGCGCCTTGACCGAGCCTTCGACGACCGGGTTGACGATTTCGAGGTGGGATGGGTTGAAGGCCAGCGACAGGTGCACCGGTCCGCCGGCGGTCGAGATATCGCTCGAAAAGCCCTGGTGGTACTTGACGTCGCCCGATGGCAGGTCGTCGCCGTGCTTGCCTTCGAATTCTTCGAACAGTTCCTGCGGCGATTTGCCCAGGGTGTTGACCAGCACGTTCAGGCGGCCGCGGTGGGCCATGCCGATAACGATCTCCTGCACGCCTTTTTCACCGGCGCGCTGGATGGTTTCGTCGATCGAGGCGATGAAGGACTCGGAGCCTTCCAGCGAGAAGCGCTTGGCGCCGACGTACTTGGTGTGGAGGTAGCGCTCCAGGCCTTCGGCGGCCGTGAGGCGTTCGAGGATGTGGGCTTTTTTCTCGGCCGTGAAATTCGGGGTCGAGCGGATCGCTTCGAGCTTTTCCTGCAGCCAGCGCTTTTCCGCCGGATCGCCGATGTACATGAATTCGGCGCCGATCGAACGGCAGTAGGTATCGCGCAGCAGGTTCAGCAGATCGCGCAGGGATGCGGTTTCAGGGCCGAAGTAGGTATTGCTGATGTTGAACACGATGTCCATGTCGGCATCGGTGAAGCCGTAGAACGAGGGATCGAGTTCCGGGATCATCGGACGTTCCTGGCGCTGCAGCGGGTCCAGGTTGGCCCACTGCGAGCCCAGATAGCGGTACGCGGCGATCAGCTGGGTGACGGCGACGCGCTTGCGGCCCATTTCAGGATCGTGCGAGGCGGTCACGACACGGATCGGACCGGCCTTGGCGCGCTCGGCGAACGAGGCGATGACGGAAGCGTGGGCTACGTCGGGTTTGTTGGAGCCGTCGACCGCAGGCACGTTCTGCATGGAGTCGAAATAGGCGCGCCAATTGTCTGGCACCGAGCCTGGATTGTCGAGGTAGGCCTCATACAGCTCTTCAACGTACGGCGCGTTACCACCGAACAAATAGGAGTTCGCGGTTTGTTCTTGCATCATCTTGCTCACCTTTCTTCGCGCTTCGCGAGTTTGGCGGGTTAATCTAACCTTCCGCGACACGGCCTGACCGGTTAGCGGATTGCACATCAAGTTGTGGGGAAGGACTTGTAAAGCTCGCAGCATTCTTACGACGTCGGAAGAATAGCACGCGTATTGTAGCGTAACATTCCATCTTACGAAAAAAGTTGCCAATCATCTTTTAGTATTGGGTGATGCCAAAACCACGACTCAGCCGTGAAAAAATTGACACGGCACAGGTTTATGCTTCATTAACAGGAGAGTTTCTTGCGCCATCTCAAGGCGTAGATTTGGCCGTTCTGGGCTAAAACAAGCGATTGTTGCGTATTGTAAATCCCGGCCCAGTCCATTGACCGCGTAAATGATAATAGTTATCATTTGCGTTTAGTTCGTTCACGGAAGCACCCGATGTCCTCCCATGCCACGCTCCCCAGCGCCAGCCGCGCCGCCTGGCTCAAGAATTTGCACCGCTGGCACTGGATCAGCTCGGCGTTGTGCCTGATGGGCATGCTTTTATTCAGCATCACCGGCATCACGCTCAACCACGCGACCCAGATCGAAGCCAAGCCGACGGTCACCAAGCGCAAGGCCAGCCTGCCGGCGCCGCTGCGGCGCGACCTGGAACAGTTCGCCACCAAGCACGCCGACGCCCGCGCGCCGCTGCCGCCGCGCGTGGCCAGCTGGGCCGACCGCGAGTTCGGCCTGGACGTCGCGACCATTGACGCCGAATGGACCGAGGAAGACGCTTACGTCGCCCTGCCCCGCCCCGGCGGCGACGCCTGGCTGCGCATCGGCGTCGACGGCGCCGCCGAATTCGAGAAGACCGGGCGCGGCATGGTTTCCTGGCTCAACGACCTGCACAAGGGCCGCAACGCGGGCCCCGTGTGGGGCTGGTTCATCGATATTTTTGCCATCGCCTGCGTGGTGTTTTCGCTCACCGGTTTCCTGATCATGAAGCTGCACGCGGCCAACCGCCCGTCCACCTGGCCGGTGATCGGTGCCGGCATCCTGCTGCCGCTCCTGCTCGCCCTCTTGTTTACCCACTAAGTCCACTACCTATGAAACTACAGCACACGCTTGCCCTAACCCTCCCCATGCTGAGCAGCTGGGCCGTCGGCGCCGACCTGGCCGTCAAGTTCGAGATCCCGCAACTGAACGTGGCTGAATACCACCGTCCTTATGTGGCGATGTGGCTGGAGCGCGCCGACCAGAGCGTGGCCGCCAACCTGTCGGTGCTGTACGACGTCAAGAAAAAGGATAACGGCGGCACCAAGTGGGTCAAGGACTTGCGCACCTGGTGGCGCAAGGCCGGGCGCGACGTGGAACTGCCATTGGATGGCGTAAGCGGCGCCACCCGCGCCGCCGGCGAGCAGGCCATGAGCTTCGGCCCGGCCCGCACCGGCATCGACAAGCTGCCGGCCGGCGACTACAAGCTGGTGATCGAAGCGGCGCGCGAATCGGGCGGACGCGAACTGGTACGCGTGCCCTTCACCTTGCCGCTCAAGGGCACGCAAACGGCCAGTGCGCGCGGCAAGGAAGAACTTGGCGCGGTTTCCCTCCAGATCACCCCTTGATTGAACCAGCCATGAACAACACCACCATGAAGAAAACCCTGCTCGCGCTGGCCTTGGCGGCCGTCTCCCTGAGCGCCGCCGCGCACCGTGGCTGGCTGTACCCGCAGTCGACGATGGTTGAATCGAAGGAGCCATGGGTGACCATCGATGGCGCCATTTCGGAAGGCTTGTTCGACGTCGACCACGTCGCCCTCAAGCTCGATGGCGCCACCGTCACCGATCCGGATGGCGTTGCTACGCCTGCGCCGGCCGGCTACATGGGCAAGCAGCGCAGCACGTTCGATTTGAGGATGACCAAGAACGGCACTTACAAGATCAGCATCGTCAGCCGCAACGTGATGGCCAGCTACAAGGACAAGACTGGCGAAACCAAGCGTTTCCGCGGCAGCGAGGAAGCCTACGCCAAGGAAGTGCCGGCCGACGCGGCGGAACTGAAAACCACCTACGCCCACCAGCGCCTGGAGACGTTCGTGAGCGCGAACAAGACCAGCGACGGTGCCTTCAAGCCGAGCGGCGTGGGACTGGAGATGATCCCGCTGACCAATCCGACCGACCTGCGCGCGGGCGAAACAGCCAGGTGGCGCTTCCAGCTCGATGGCAAGCCGCTGCCCAAATTCGCTTTCAGCCTGATTCCGGGCGGCGTGCGCTATCGCGGCGTGCTCGGAGAAGTGCGACTGGAAACCGATGCCAAGGGCGAGGCGGCGGTGACCTTGCCGGCCGCCGGCATGTACTGGCTCAACGCCGGCTTTCCGGCGGCCCAGGCGAAAGGCCCGGCCCCGGCCGACGCAGCGGCCGTCACGCGCCGCTACAGCTACGCCGCCACGCTCGAAGTGCTGCCAGAGTAAATGGAACACCGCGTTCTCGTCCCCCTCGCCATCGCGCCGGCCCTGCCGCCGCGCGCAAGCACCTTGCACAAGCTGGGTGGCGGCACCATGGGCACCAGCTGGTCGGCGCGCGTGATGGCGCCGGGCGACGCCGGCCCGGCCTTGCTGGAGGACTTGCAGCGCCAGCTCGACCTGGTGGTGGCGCAAATGAGCCACTGGGAACGCGACTCGAACCTGAGCCGCTTCAACAGTGCGCCGGCGGGCAACTGGCATCGCCTGCCCGATGAATTTTTCACGGTGCTCAGCTACGCGCTGGACGTGGCCGAGGCCAGCGGCGGCGCCTACGATCCTTGCGCCGGCGCGCTGGTCAACGCCTGGGGTTTCGGCGCGCGCCAGCGCTACAACGAAGCCAAATTTTACGCGCCCTTGCCGGCCGCCAGCGCGGCCATCGTGGCGCGCGCTGACCGCCAGCGCCTGCGCCTGGACCCAGGCAGCCGGCGCGCGCTACAACCGGGCGGCGTGCAGCTCGACCTGTCGTCGGTGGCCAAGGGCTACGCGGTCGACCTGCTGGCGCGCTGCCTGGAAGCGCAAGGCCTGCATCACTATCTGATCGAGATCGGCGGCGAACTGCGCGGCGCCGGCACCAAGGCCGACGGCCAGCCGTGGTGGGTCGCGCTCGAAGGCGTGCCTGATGCGGTCGATGGGGCAGCCCAGACCAGGGTGGCGCTGCACGGGCTGGCAATTGCCACCTCGGGCGACTACCGGCGCTACTTCGAGCATGGCGGCCGGCGCGCCTCGCACACGCTCGACCCGCGCACCGGGGCGCCGATCCGCAACGACGTCGCCTCGGTCACCGTGCTGCATGCCGAATGCATGGCGGCCGACGCGCTCTCGACCGCGCTGTCGGTGCTCGGTCCCGTCGACGGTCTGGCCTTCGCCGAACGCCACCATCTGGCCGCGCGCTTCCTGCTGCGGCACGGCGGCGGCCTGCGCGAAGTGGTCTCCAGCGCTTACCAGGAACTGCTGCAATGACGATCAGTGTCGATCCGGTCCGCTGGGGCGGCGCCGCTGCCGCCGTGGCGGCCTACGCGGGCATGTGCCTGGCGCTGCTGCGCACGCGCCGAGGCTTGCGCCAGGATGGCGGCGCTGACCATGCCGACTGGCTGGTGGCCTACGCCAGCCAGACCGGCACCGGCGAAGCGCTGGCCGAACACACCGTGGCAACCCTGCGCACGGGCGGCCTGTCGGCGCGCGCGCTCAGCGTCGAGCACCTCGATGACGCCACCCTGCGCGGCGCCGCGCGCATCCTGTTCATCGCCAGCACCTACGGCGAGGGCGACGCGCCCGACAGCGCGGCGCGCCTGGCGCGCCTGCTCGACCAGCCCGATCTTGCGCTCGGCCAGCTGCATTACGCGGTGCTGGCCTTGGGCGACAGCAGCTACGCCAATTACTGCGGCTTCGGGCGCCGCCTCGATGCCGCCTTGAAGGCGCGCGGAGCACAGGCGCTGTTCGAGCGGGTGGAAGTGGACCGCGGGCGCGCCACCGCCATCGACGCCTGGCAGCATCACCTGAGCCACCTGGCCGGCACCAGCGACGCGCCCGACTGGAGCGCGCCAGCATACGGCCACTGGCGCATCGCCACGCGCCGCCTGATCAACCCGGGCAGCGCGGGCGCGCCCGTGTACCGCATCGACCTGGTGCCAGCAGCCGGCGCGCTGCCGGCTTGGGAAGCGGGCGACCTGGTGCAGGTGAGCGCGCCGGGCGAGCCGGATTATCCGCGCGAGTATTCGATCGCCTCGACCATGGGCGAAGGCTGCCTGTCGCTGCTGGTGCGATTGCACGTGCGCGACGACGGCACCGTCGGCATGGCGTCCGGCTGGCTGTGCCGCGAGGCGGGCGAAGGCGATGAAGTGCTGCTGCGGGTGCGCCAGCACAGGCGCTTTCGGATCGGCGAAAACGCCGGGCGGCCGCTGATCTTGATCGGCAACGGTACCGGCATCGCGGGCTTGCGCGCGCACTTGAAAAGCCGCGCCGACGTTGGCGAGGCGCGCAACTGGCTGGTCTTCGGCGAGCGCAACGAAGCGCATGACCACTTCTGCGCGGGCGACATCGCGGCGTGGCGCCAGGCCGGCATGCTCGACACGCTCAGCCTCGCCTTTTCGCGCGATGGCGGCAGCGCGCGCTACGTCCAGCACGCGCTCGATGCGCAGGCCGCGCAGCTGCGCGCCTGGGTCGACGCGGGCGCGGCGATCTATGTCTGCGGCAGCCTGCAAGGCATGGCCGGCGCCGTGCACGACACCCTGGCCAGGGTGCTCGGAAGCGATGCCCTGGCGCTGCTGGACGAGACTGGCCGCTACCGGCGCGACGTGTACTGACGAGGCCATTTTTCACGCCGGAAAATATGCGTAACGCATGGACCGGCGATTTTAACAGATGCGAATGGAAATAGTATTGATAACGATTATCATTTACATGCTTTTACGTTTCTCCTACAATGACTAAGTTGTTGGCAATTTATGCCACGCCGGCGCGCGTTTCCAGGTCCGCCAGCGCCCACCCACCGTCAAAGAAGAGAAGCAGATGGCACCGATCAAAAGCCGCAAGCACGCGCAATCCCGTTTTAATCAACACATGAGCGTCGCGCTTGCCGCGCTGCTGGTGCCGGTGGCCGCCCAGGCCGCCGACGCACCCCAGGCCCGCACCATGCCGGAAGTCCAGGTCGTGAGCAAAACCGGCGAAGAAACCGTCAACGACTTCAAGGCCGAACGCGCCGCGTCGCCGAAGTACACCGAACTGCTGATCAACACCGCGCAAACGATCACCGTCATCAAGAAAGAACTGATCCAGCAGCAAGGCGCGGTCACCCTGACCGAAGCGCTGCGCAATACCCCCGGCGTGGGCACCTTTTTCCTCGGCGAAAACGGCAGCACGACCACCGGCGACAGCATCTACATGCGCGGCTTCGATTCGTCGACCAGCATTTTTGTCGATGGCGTGCGCGACATCGGCTCGATTTCGCGCGATGTCTTCAACGTCGAGCAGCTCGACGTGCTCAAGGGCCCGGCCGGCACCGACACCGGGCACTCCTCGCCGACCGGTTCGGTCAACATGGTGACCAAGCAAGCCGTGATGGAGTCCGGCACGACCGGCTCGGTGATTGCCGGCAGCGGCAAGCAAAAGCGCGCCACGGTCGATTACGCCCAGGTGCTGAGCGCCGAAAAAGGCATCGCCCTGCGCCTGAACGCGCTGGCCCAGGATAGCGGCGTTCCCGGACGCGATGTCGTCAAGGACAAACGCTGGGCGCTGGCACCCTCGCTCGCCTTCGGCCTGAACGGCCCGACCCGCATCTACCTGAACTACCTGCACGTCAACCAGGACAACGTGCCCAACGGCGGCGTACCGACCGTTGGCTTGCCGGGCTACACCAGCCCGGACGCGCGCGCCTTCCTGACCAGCGCGCCGCGCGTCGATCCGCGCAACTTCTACGGTTCCGTGACCGATTACGACAACGTCAAGGCCGACATGTTCACGGTCAAGGTCGAACATGACTTTGCACCGAACGTGAAGCTGCAAAACACCACGCGCTACGGCAAGACGTCGCAGGATTACCTGCTGACCGCGTTCATGGGCAATAGCGCCAACCTGAAAACGCCGACCCCCAACGACCCGGCCAGCTGGACCATCACGCGCGGCAACCGCACGGTCAAGGACCAGAGCAACGCGATCCTCACCAACCAGAGCGTGGCGACGGTGGGCATGGACCTGGGCGGCATGAAGCACACCTTCGTGGGCGGACTGGAACTGACCAGCGAAGAGCAGAGCACCTATGGCTACCTTGGCGCCGGCACGATGGCGGTCGATTCGCTGTACGCGCCGAATCCATCCTCGCCGATCACCGGCCTGAACCTGGTGCGCAACGGCGTGAGTACCAATTCCAAGGTCGATACCCAGAGCCTGTACCTGTTCGACACCATCAAGCTGGGCGAGAAGTGGATCTTCAACCTTGGCGCCCGCATGGACCACTTCAACGTGAACTACAACGCGACGGCCCTGTCGACGGCCGCCGCCAATCCGGCGCTGCCGGTGGGCACGCTGGTGCCGACCACGCTCAAGCTGAGCGACACGGTAGGCAATGGCAAGATATCGGCGCTGTACAAGCCGACCGCCGACAGCAGCGTCTACGCCCTGCTGGCGACATCGAAGCAGCCGCCGGGAACCAACCTGGCCTTGTCGACCTCGGCCAACAGCGCATCGAATCCGAAATACACCCCGCAGCAATCGACCACCACCGAAATCGGCACCAAGTGGGATTTCCTCAAGCAAAAGCTGTCGCTCACGGCGGCGGTGTACCGCACCACGGTCAAGAACGAGCTGGAGCAGGATCCGGTGGACCTGGTGTACTACCAGACCGGCCGCAAGCAGGTCAAAGGCATCGAGCTTGGTGTGACGGGGGAAGTGGCGCGCAACTGGCTGGTGAGCGCCGGCTATGCCCGCATGGATACGGAAGTGAGCAATGGCAAGGTGGTGACCGCCAGCGGGATCAATAACCTGAACTACACGCCGAAAGATGCGTTCACCTCGTGGACTTCGTACACCCTGCCGATGGGCCTGAAAGTGGGCGGCGGCGCGCGCTATGTCGGCAAGCTGCTGCGCGGCGCCGATGGCGCGGTGGGCACGCCGGCGTTTGCCGATGCCTACTGGGTGGTCGATGCGATGGCGTCGTACACCGTGAGCAAGAACCTGGACGTGCAGCTGAACGTGTACAACCTGGCGGACAAGGAGTACATTGCGCAGATTAACAAGAGCGGTTACCGCTACACGCCGGGCGCGCCACGCTCGGCCAGCCTGATGGCCAACTTCCGCTTCTAAACGCCTTACCGGCATCGCCAGACACCGTCATGTCCGCCCCTGGCAGGCATGACGGCGTTTGGCTTTCCACTTCCTTCGTCACCATTTTATTGCCATGATGCTCCATATTCCCCACGTGCTCAGTCGCGACCAGGTCGCCGCCATGCGCCACGCGCTCGACAGCGCCGACTGGACCGACGGCCGCGCCACGGTCGGCGCGCAAGGCGCGCAGGTCAAGCACAACCAGCAACTGCCCGACAACGGTCCCGTGGCCGCTGAACTGGGCCGCATCATCCTGGCCGCCCTGGCCGCCAATCCCCTCTATTTCGCCGCCGCCCTGCCCCTGCGCACGGTGCCGCCGCTGTTCAACCGCTACACCGGCGGCGAACACTACGGCGCTCACGTGGACGGCGCCGTGCGCAACGTGGCCGGCAGTGCCTTGCCGCTGCGCACCGACCTGTCGTGCACCCTGTTCCTGTGCGAGCCGGACGACTACGATGGCGGCGAACTGGTCGTCAACGATACTTACGGCGTGCATGAAGTCAAGCTGCCGGCTGGCGACATGATTGTCTACCCCTCGTCCAGCGTGCACAAGGTCGAGCCGGTCACGCGCGGCAGCCGGGTTTGTTCCTTTTTCTGGGTGCAAAGCATGGTGCGCGACGATGGCCGCCGCGCCATGCTGCTCGAACTCGACCAGACTATCCAGCGTTTGCGCGCCCTCCTTGGCGATACCGAGGAAACGGTCGGCCTGACCGGGCATTATCACAACCTGCTGCGGATGTGGTCGGAGATCTGAACTGGACTTTCACATCTAGATAATTTATTCTAGATGCATTCCCACCAGTATCCGCCCCCCATGTCCGAGCCGTCCGCCCCGCCCAAGCCCACCGCATCGGAACTGGAGATGCTGCGCCTGCTGTGGCAACTCGGTCCGGCCAGCGCCAAACAGGTGCACCAGGCAGCCATCACCAGCCGTCCCGACATGGCGTACGCAACCGTGCTGCGCCTGCTCCAGCTGATGCACACCAAAGGCTTGCTCACGCGCGATGAAAGCGCCCGCGCGCATGTGTACGCGCCGGCCCAGCCGCAGGATTCGCTGCAGACCAGCCTGATCAAGGAATTGATTCACAAGGCGTTTTCGGGCTCGGGCAAGGAACTGGTGCTGGCGGCGTTGCGCGGGCATGTGAGCGCGCGCGAACGGGCGGAGATCCAGGCGATTTTGGATCAGGAGAAAAAGTGACGCCGCCGGCATGAAATCTGCACCGTTTTATTTCCCCACAGGAAATTATACTTCCGCAACCGCCCGCGTCAACGAAGTAGTTCGTTTGATCGCTCAGCTGAGCGGCTTCCTTGCCCCACAGAACGATAGAGAGATGATGTCGAGACATTTTGGCGCGGGTAGTATCGAGTGATAACCGATTTCGACCATTGCAGGGCTTCCGCACGGGCGGCAAGCGAATTTTATATCACTAGACGAGACCTGACACCTAAGGTGCCGTTTCCTTCGGCCCAAGTTGGTCTGCAATTCGCTTTACCGCATGATCCAGCAGCAATCCACATTGCCGATCAGCATCCAAAAACTTATCTCGAAATTCTTGTCTTAAGGAAAATTGGCGCCCCGTTTCAATGCTTGCCGTAAGAGAATCGATGTCTTTCTTGGTGACAATTAGACGCTTATTAGATTTATCTGCACTTAGACGTTGCTTTTCGATCTCATTGTTCGCGTCTATTGCACTTAAAGCACCTATCTGGCCAGCTTTCTGCAAATATAAAATCTGTAGCTCAGGAGCGTTTGGAACAACGCAAGTTATCGATTTCTCACCGGCGACCGCACCCTTCAACTCAGCCAAATACGCGTCCGGAACCCGTCTTGGTCTATGTGACATATCCTCGATCGCCTCTGCTAGTATTTTAGTTGGAGAAAGGAAAAGCGTAGCCGCCTTGACAAAATTTTCTTCGTTCTTTTCGGGGGTTGACCTATATAAATTTTCCGTAAATTCGTAATGCTGACGAACCCGACGAAATGCTACGGCGAGATCAAATTCACTTACCAAAATCGTGCGCCGCGCAGTGTCCAAATGTCTGAGCTCGCTCGCTAAGTCATTTGCGGCGTTTCTCGCCGAACCCAATGCATCACGCTCCCGATTCCCCGCTAACAGAGCCGTATATCTCGCGGCTCGCTCCCGTTCTTCAGAGAGGCTCGCGCGCTCGTCACTCACCAAGGCCCTACCTCTGGCATGTATCAGCGCCGCATCCAGCTCAGCAATTTTCTTCTGTACAGCAACTTGACGGTCGCGAAGTTCGGACAATAGCTTTCGCTCTCGCGCACTTTCCAATTCGAGCCGCGCGTTGTCTTCCTGAAGCTTCTGGTTTTGAAAAACCGGGAGCACTGTATAAAAGTAACCAAACACGGCCAATAGCAGCGTGCTTGCTGTCGCGACATTGGCAAGACGAGCTAAATTAACGTCAAGCCGTGATGGCACATATGCGATCTGGCTGGCCGGAGGCAAAGGCGGTAGAGGTGGGGGTGTCGGCGGTGGGGGGACCGGAGAGGCTGGGGGTGTCGAGGGTGGCGGATTCCGTCTGTTGCGCAACAATGACCGTCTCATTATGGATGCCTAGTTTCCTAAATACGTACATATTACAGGAATAATGCATGCTATATTTCCTTCTAGCACAATTTACGTCGGTGCATGCTGCAAGCGAGCATAATGGGACGACCGAAAGGAAGGCAGACCCTGGTATAAATACACCGACTTACCGTAGTATGGTTTTGACCTGCCGATCCATTCGCTGACTACTTCGATGTAGTAGTTTTTCAAGTACAAATCAACTACTCTGGCGGGTTGCGTATATGTCTCGCAAGTACTGAGCCTCGGGCATGGCCGGCACGAAGTCCCGGTGACCAATTGGACATGACCTTTGACCGGTATTTTTAAAGAAACTACGTTTCCAAGATTGTCCACAAGTTTGAAATTGAGATGTCAAATGTCGAAGAAGTGCCCCATCTGGCTGGTTCCAAACCGAAAAAAAATAGCGGACGACTGAAAGCCACGATTTGCGTAGCCAAATGCGCCCAGCAGACTGTCGTCAATACCAATTCCCTTCCGATTTTATCGTGTAGCGCCACAGGAGCCCAGCACCGACAGCTCCAGCACGCCCCCTGCCGCATCCAGTTCATAGCTGGCAAAATCCTGCGCCAGGAACAGCTTGCCCGCGTAATGCTGGCGCGCCTCCGCTTCCAGTTCCGCCATGCCTTCCGGATTGTCGTAACGCGGGCTGAAATGGGTCAGGATCAAATTCGGCAAGCCGCATTCGGTGGCGAACTGCGCCACGCGCTGCACGGAACTGTGGGTCGGCCCGGGGCCTACCTTTTGCAGGATCGCCTCGGTATAAGTCGCCTCGTGCACCAGCACCTGCGCATCGGCGCAAGCCTGGCCGAGCAGCGCCGGGGTATCGTTGTCGCCGCCGATCACCGCCACCGCGCGCTGCACATCGGCCACGCGAAAATCGGCGGCCGCCAAGGTCGTACCGTCGTCCAAGGTCACGTCGTGACCGGCCTGCAATTTGCCCCACAGCGGACCGGATGGCACGCCGCGCGCGCACAAGGCCGCGCTGTCGAGCTTCCATTTGGTGGTTTCCACCGCGAAGCGAAAACCGACGCTCGGCGCCCGGTGCGACAAGTTATGGCGCTCGATCGTCAGGCCCGGCTCCTGATGGACCTGCTGCTCGCCGGCGACATCCACATGGATCAGAGCAAACGGCAGGAACAGTTCGGTATGCAGCATGGTGGCGTCCAGCCAGGCTTTGACGCCCAGTGGCGCGATCAGGATCAGCGGGCGCTTGCGTCCGCCCATGGCCGCGCTGGCCAGAAAGCCGGGCAAGCCGTAACTGTGGTCGCCGTGAATGTGGGTGATGCAAATACCAGCCAGATCATGCACCGTCAGGGCGATGTGCTGCAGGCGATGCTGGGTGCCCTCGCCGCAGTCAATCAGCCACCAGTCGCGGTTCAGGGAGGTCTGCAGCGCCAGCGCGGTGACGTTGCGGTTTTTGGTTGGCACGCCCGAGGACGTGCCGAGAAAGGTCAGTTTGAACATGCCGCATTATGCGCCAGCGCTAAAGCCGGCGCCAGCGCAGGCCGGACGCCTTGCGCGAGCGGCCACAGCGTCAGCGCCTGCAGCGGCGCCGCTCGTCTCAGCCCTGGCGGGCCTTGCGGGCGCGCCGGGCGCCGAAGCCCACCACCGCCAGTCCCAGCGAGAGCATCGCGAACGAGGTCGGTTCCGGCACGGCCGTGGTGATGAACTGGCCATTGAAGTAGGCATCGCGCGTTCCGTGCACGCCGCTCAGGTTGATTTCGACGTAATCGGCGCCCACCGTCAAGCCGTAGCCGACCATATTCGTGTCGACCTTCAGCGATTGCAGCGATGCGCCGTTACTGAAATCGAGATCGGTCAGGCGAAACACAATCCCGTTGCCCCAAGCGAAAGGATTGCGGTAATCGATGGCGAAACGGTCGGCATCGACATCGAGCGTGTAGGCGACGCTGTAATTTTTCTGGTCGGCTAGGCCGTTCTCGACCACGAAGGGGCCGTCCAGGCCGAATCCCATGATGCGGCCGACGCCTTTGCCGGTGTCGACGGTGCGGTACATGCCGGCATCGACCGTATCTCCCAGCAAGGATGCATCGGCGCGCGCATCGGTAATCAAAACGAGTCCCAACAATACTGACAACAACTTCATTCCTGTCTCCTTTATAGTTATTTTCATAATTTTCCTGCAGCAGGAAATTAACATAAAAAGCGGGTTGTATGTACAACTTTGTTGTCGCCGCGTGGGCAAAGCGCGCACGATGCTGAAATCCATGTTCCCATGCACCTCTTTACAATAGGATAAAAATCCACAGCGCATGACGCTGAAACCTGAAAGGAAATACCGATGTTCGAGATGAGCCACCCCTGGTGGGAATTCGTTATGCGTGGCGCGGCCGTGTATCTGATCCTGATGGTCATGGTGCGCGTGTCCGGCCGCCGCACGGTGGGCCAGTTCACGCCCTTCGACCTGCTGGTGGTGATGCTGCTGAGCGAGGCCGTGTCCAATTCCCTGACCGGAGGCGATCAATCGCTCATTGGCGGCTTCATCGTGGCGGCGGTGCTGGTGGGGCTGAATATGACGATGTCGTTCCTGTCATCGCGTAGCCAGACCATGTCCGACATTCTCGACGGCAGTGCCGTCCTGCTGGGGCGCGACGGCGAACTGTACGATAAGGTGATGAAGCGCTGCCGCATTTCACGTGAAGAAGTCGACCAGGCCCTGCGCAGCTCCGATTGCGACATCAAAGACATGCGCTGCGCATTTCTTGAAGCCGATGGGCAAATCACTATCCAGAAGAAATAAAATTGTTGCCGCCCCGACCGATGTAAAAAAATAGTGAACATCGCGGGCGTATTTATCGATGCGGCGAGGTCCAACCTCTGTACCGCGTCGATGGCGCCCGCTGCGGCTTCCCCAAGCCCACCCAGCTGATGCTCTCCCGTCGCGTGTCCACGTTGTCAATGCCGGTTCCATACTCGCTGGAACCGCTTGATTCGCCATTCGCGTCATCACCTCAGGAGAACATGCATGAACCGTATCCTCTCATCGCTGGCAATCGTGTTTGCCATGCTACTTGCTGCGCCGGCGTTCGCCGCAACCACCACCTACCGCGCCACCATGAGCGGCCCGGGCGAGGCGGCGCCGAATGCCTCGCCCGCCCTCAGCATCGCCACCTTCATCATCGACGACGTTGGCATGACCCTGTCGATGAACGTTCCGTTCTACAACCTGCTCGGTCCCAGCACCACGGCGTACATCCATTGCTGCACCGCCGATCTGCTGACCGGCAGCGCGCCCCCTGCGACGTCCGAGCTCAACCAGCTCGGCTTTCCCACGGGTGTCACGGAAGGCTTGTTCAACACCACCCTCAGCCTGGTCGATCCCGCCACGTTCAGCCCTGCCTTCCTCCAGGCCAATGGTGGCACGGTCGACCAGGCGCGCGCCGCGCTGATCAGCGGCTTCGCCGCCAACAAGGCTTATTTCAACGTCCACTCCGTGCCGTTTCCGGCCGGCGAAATCCGCGGCTTCATCGTCGCGGTGCCCGAGCCCGGTTCCTGGGCGATGATGGCGCTGGGATTGGGCGTACTGGGGTTTATCGCGCGCAAAAAGCGGCCTTGAACCCGGTCCGTCCGATATGCCCTGCGGGCTGCGGCAAATGATTACGTGAAGCGGTTCGCCCAGGCGGGGATCGCCGCCTGCCAGAACGCGCTGACCGAGTCTGCCGGCGCGAGCTGCAGTTGCAGGAACGCGGCGGCGGTCTGCAGCGCGCTCAGGGCTTGAGCTTCGCTGTCGGGGGCTAGCGCCAGCGCGCCCGTTTGCTTGGACAGCTTTTCGCCTTCCGCATTGCGCACGACCGGCACATGCAGATAGCGCGGGGTAGGCACGCCCAGCAGTTGCTGCAGATAGATCTGGCGCGGCGTCGAATCGATCAGGTCGGCGCCGCGCACGATATCGGTGACGCCCTGTTCCGCGTCATCGACGACGACGGCAAGCTGGTAGGCCCAGAAGCCGTCGGCGCGCTTGAGCACGAAGTCGCCCGACTCGGTTGCCAGATGCTGCACCACGCGGCCGGCTGCGCGGTCGGTAAACGCAATCAGGCCGGCATCATCGCCTGTCGCGCCGGGACTGCTGGCTGTGTTGACGGAACTACTGGCCGTGGTCGGGAGACAACTGGCCATGGTGACGGAACCAGCGGCCGAGTTGACTGCACTAGCGGCCATGGTGACGGCACTACCGGCCGAGTTGACTGCACCAGTGGCCGTGGTGACGGAACTACTGGCCGGGGTGGCAGGATTTCCAATGCGGACGCCCGCGTCGGGCACCCGCACGCGCAGGCTGCGCATGGTCTTGCCTGGCGCCAGGCCGTGACGGCAAGTGCCGGGATAAATGGCCGAGCCATCGGGCGCAGTGCCGAGGCGGGAATCGGCGATTTCGCGGCGGTTGCAGCCGCAGGGATAGACGTGGGCGCCGAGTTTGTCGGCGGCCCCCTGGTACAGCTGTTTGCGCTGGCTCTGCCAGACCACGTCGCCATCCCAGTCCATGCGCAGGGTGCGCAGCAGCGCCAGCATGGCCTCGGCGGCGCCCGGCACCTTGCGGCCTTCGTCCACATCTTCGATCCGCACCAGCCAGTGGCCGCGATGGGCCTTGGCATCCAGGTAGCTTGCCATGGCCGCTACCAAGGATCCCTGGTGCAGCGGACCGCTGGGCGATGGCGCGAAGCGGCCAATATAGTGGGTTCGGTTCTGCACGTGTGGCTTTTCGCTGGGCCTTATTTCACGGATGGAGCCGCTTCGAATTCCTTGATCGTTTTAGTGACCTTGTCCGCCACCGGATTGGGAACGGCGATGGACAGTTGATAATGCTCGATCTCGAATCCCTTGTCCGTCTTGCGCATCACGCCGCTGGCCTGGCACACGCCCATCTGGGTATCGAGCAGCTCGTCGAACCAGATGAAGTTCTTGTCCTCGGACATATATACATTGCGCTTCGTGGCTTTGAAAGACCACGCCTTGCCCTTGTCGAAGAATCGTTTGGCCCAGGCCTTGAACTGGTCACGGTTCCACAGCTCGGTCTTGTCGGTGCCGATATACACGCCATTGTTCGCCATCTTGTCGAAATAGGCTGGACGGGCATGCGCGGCGTCGTCGTGCCATTCGTCGATAAAGGCATTGATCTGCCTGGTATAGGGTGCGGCGGGGTCGGACGCTTGCGCAAACGCCCCCAGGCAGAACATGAACAGGATGCAGGCCAGCAGTGTTTTCTTCATTCTGACTTTCCAGGAGCAATAGGCGGGATGAGACGCGATTGTACACGCACCGGCGTGACGCTGGCACCGCCAATACCCTGCGCGCGGTCATGCATGGATATTATCTTTTATTAACGCAGGCAATCTAATATTCCATCACCGGCATCATCGTATATGTTTTTACCCTGGCTAAAACAAACATCCTATTATTACCGGCATATGAACAGCGGATAAATTCCCCGATAATCATTTTTTATCGCCGAAATGAGCACCGCAATCGATTTCATCGCCGGAATAATGTGGTATCGTTAAATCAGCTGATATGAAAATCAGCCGAAACAGACGATCTTCCTTTTTGCATTATCAACACGCCCACATGCCTCCTGCACCCAGGGCGGTATTCATTCCGAGGACTTGCAGATGAAATTACTTGTAGCTGTTGGAACACTGGCGCTGGCGTCCGTGACGCAGGCGTACGCGCAGACCGTACCCACGGTGACCTTTGGCACCTACCAAAAACCCTTTGCCGCCGATTCGCTCTGGAATTCCTATCCGGTCAATCCGGTATTCGACACCTGGGAAATCCCGGCTACCACATTCAATCCGGCGATTCAAGGCGGCGCTTACTCATCCGGCATCTTCGAGGCGAAAGCCACCGACGCGCCGATGCTGATTTACCCGATCGCCGGCAAGACCGGCGTGGTCGATACCGACACCGAAATGTCGACCCCGACCTACACGATTCCCCATTGGCCGGCGAACACCGTCCCCTCGACGAGCGGCGACGGCCATGCCGATATCATCGATGCCAGCCTGAACCGGATCTATTCGTTTTCCAACCTGAAGAAAAACACTGAAGGCAAATGGACCGCGACCAGGGTGTCGTGGACGCCTTTGAATGGCACCGGCTGGGGCGACCCGGCCCATTACTATCAGGGCGCGCGCGCGGCCGGCCCTGCGCCGACCGGCGGCATGATCCGCAGCGCCGAGGCAATCGATACCAAACCCCTGTTCGAGCACGCCCTGTCGATGTCGCTCGATTTCACGGGCTTGCTGGCCGGGGCCGACCGCTATACCTATCCGGCCACGGCAGCCGATACCCCGATCGCGAACAAGCCCAATACCGGCCGGATTCCCGAGGGCGCGCGCGTCATGCTGCCGCCTAATTTCGACCTGAGCAAGATCACCGATGCGCGCCTGCTGAAGGTCGCCAGGACCTTGATGAAATACGGCGCCTATGTCGTCGACCGCAACGACAATACGCCGTTCGCGATCTACGTGGAAATTGGCGCGCCGTGGGCGGCCTCGCCCGCCGACCAGCTCAACCTGGTGCGCAAGTCGCTGCGCCGGGTGCTCGGGCAGAGCGGCCACATCGACGGCAACGGCAACCCGCGCGTGCCGGAAACGCATGTGAACCTGCTCTCGCTGCGTGGCGCCTGGACCCTGATCGACGGCGTCGGCTCGCAAGGTGTGTACGATACCTTCAGCCAGTCCGTGGTGTGGGGCACGACCACGACACGGCCGATGACCCAGATTAACTACTCGAACTGGGGCCTGGGCCGCGTTGCGAACAAGTTCCCTACCGCGCCCAAGCGCTACAAGCTGTCGGTCGCATCGACTGGCGGCACTACCATGAGCATGACGATGCAAGTGGGCACGGTCCAGACCACGACTGCGCAACTGGGTAATGGCCAGAGCCAGACGGTGGTATGGCCCGATAAAGCGACTGCCTTCTTCACTGCCAAAAAACCGGTGGGCGGACCTGCGAGCCTGAAGGCAAGCCTGGTCGAACTGTCGGCAGGCGAGTAATCAAGCTGGCAGGACAATAAAAAAGCGAGCCAGCGGCTCGCTTTTTTTAATGGCAAGGCGCTTCGATCAGCGCTTGTCCATCGGCTTGACGTCGCGCGTCGGCGAACCGATGAACAGCTGGCGTGGACGGCCGATCTTTTGCTCTGGATCGGAAATCATTTCGTTCCATTGCGCGATCCAGCCGATGGTGCGCGCCATCGCGAAGATACCGGTGAACAGCGACACCGGAATGCCCAGCGCCGATTGCACGATGCCCGAGTAGAAGTCGACGTTCGGGTACAGCTTGCGCGACACGAAGTAGTCGTCTTCCAGCGCGATTTTTTCCAGGGCCATGGCCAGTTTGAACAGCGGGTCGTCCTGCAGGCCCAGCTCTTCCAGCACTTCGTAGCAGGTTTCGCGCATCAGCTTGGCGCGCGGGTCGAAGTTCTTGTACACGCGGTGACCGAAACCCATCAGCTTGACGCCGGAATTCTTGTCTTTCACTTTTTCGATGAAAGCAGGAATGTTCTCGACCGTGCCGATTTCTTTCAGCATGTTCAGTGCGGCTTCGTTCGCACCACCGTGCGCCGGGCCCCACAGGCAGGCGATGCCGGCGGCGATACAGGCGAACGGATTGGCGCCCGAGGAACCGGCCAGGCGAACGGTCGAGGTCGATGCGTTTTGCTCGTGGTCCGCGTGCAGGATCAGGATGCGGTCGAGTGCGCGCACCAGCACGTCGTTGACGACGTATTCTTCGCACGGATTGCCGAACATCATGCGCATGAAGTTGGCGCTGTACGACAGGTCGTTGCGTGGGTACACGAACGGCTGGCCGATCGAGTATTTGTACGACATCGCGACCAGGGTCGGCATCTTGGCGATCAGGCGGATGGCCGATACTTCGCGGTGATGCGGATCGTTGATGTCGAGCGAGTCGTGGTAGAACGAGGCCAGCGCGCCGACCGTGCCGACCAGCACCGACATCGGGTGGGCGTCACGGCGGAAGCCGCGGAAGAAGAATTGCATCTGCTCGTGCACCATGGTGTGCTTGGTGACGGTGTCGCTGAACTTCAGGTTTTCTTCCTTGTTCGGCAGTTCGCCGTTCAGCAGCAGGAAGCAGGTTTCCAGGAAGTCGCAATTGACAGCCAGCTGCTCGATCGGGTAACCGCGGTACAGCAGTTCGCCCTTGTCGCCATCGATGTAGGTGATGCTCGAGTTGCAGGCGGCGGTCGACATGAAGCCCGGGTCGTAGGTGAATTTGCCGGTCTGGGCGTACAGCTTGCGGATGTCGATGACGTCCGGGCCAACGGTGCCCTTGTAAATCGGCATGTCGATGGGCGTGCTGCCATCGGAAAACGACAGGGTGGCTTTGGTATCAGAGATGTTCATGGCACTTCCTTCTTGGGAGGTGAGGTCTACAAAATAAAAATTACGAAACTCGTCGGGCTATGCCACGGGCTTTCGCCACGGGCCGTTGCCACGCTTACGCTTGCCGCAGGCGCGCCAGCAAGGCGCGCACATGCGGCAAGTCGACTTCACCTTCGGGCTCCTTGCGCGCCAGGAGCAGGTCCATCAGCGGATTGTCCGCCAGATCGAGCAGCCGGGTCAGCGCGTCGACTTCGTCATCGGTCATCCCTTCCTCATGCGCGTCAAGGAAGCGCGTGAGGATCAGGTCGTTTTCGAGCAAACCCCGGCGGCTGCGCCAGCGCAGTCGCGAGCGGTTGGCCGGGTCGGATTGGTGCGTATTCACTCTAGAGTCCGTCGTTGGGTCAACACTATACTCCGCCTGCCGGATTTCGGCAGTACGGTACTTTTACTGTATTGCTTGCAACAATTCACCACACCAGACCATACCTGACGGCATGCAAATCCGTCCCGGATGGCAAGCGGGCGCGACGCGGACAAGCATGTCCGCGCCGCGCCCGCCATGGCGGCTTGCCATGCTGCCTTAGACGGCGCGGCGAACCATCAATTCCTTGATCTTGCCGATGGCCTTGTTCGGGTTCAGCCCCTTCGGGCACACGTCCACGCAATTCATGATCGAGTGGCAGCGGAACAGGCGGTACGGGTCTTCCAGGTTGTCCAGGCGCGCGCCGGTGTCTTCGTCGCGGCTGTCGGCGATGAAGCGGTAGGCTTGCAAGAGGCCGGCAGGACCGACGAACTTGTCCGGATTCCACCAGAACGATGGGCACGACGTCGAGCAGCAGGCGCACAGGATGCACTCGTACAGGCCGTCGAGCTCTTCGCGCTCGGTCGGGGTTTGCAGGCGCTCTTTTTCAGGCGGGATCGAATCGTTCACCAGGTAAGGCTTGATCGAATCGTACTGCTTGAAAAACTGCGTCATGTCGACGATCAGGTCGCGGATGACCGGCAGGCCGGCCAGCGGACGCAGGACGATCGGCTGGGTCAGCTCGTTCAGGTTGGTGGTGCAAGCCAGGCCGTTCTTGCCGTTGATGTTCATCGCGTCCGAACCGCACACGCCTTCACGGCAGGAGCGGCGCAGGCTCAGGGTATCGTCCACGTCCGACTTGATGCGCTGCAGGGCGTCGAGCAGCATCTTGTCGGTGTCTTGCAGCTCGACGGTCACGTCTTGCATGTACGGCTTGGCATCCTGGTCGGGATCGTAGCGGTAGATTTTCAGTTTTACGGTGCGTGTCATGTTCTGACCTTAGAAAGTACGTGGTTTCGGCTTGAAGGTATCGACCGTCAGCGGCTTGGTGATCACAGGCTTGTAATCGAGGCGGTTGCCTTCGGAGTAGAACAAGGTGTGCTTCATCCAGACTTCATCGTCGCGCGCAGGGTAGTCGCTGTGGGCGTGCGCGCCGCGCGATTCCTTGCGTGCCACGGCCGATGTGATGGTCGCTTTCGCCGTTTCAATGAGATTATCGAGTTCCAGCGCTTCGACGCGGGCGGTGTTGAACACCATCGACTTGTCCTTGAACGAGACGTGCTTGCGGCGCTCGTCGAGCACCATGATCTCTTTGTAGCCCTGGGTCAGCAGCTCGTCGGTACGGAACACGCCGCAGTATTTCTGCATCGTGGAGCGGATGTCGTTGGCCACGCCCTGCACTTTTTCGGAACCGGTCGAGGTTTCCAGGCGGTTCATGCGCTCGAGCGCGAAGTCGGCCGCATCCTTCGGCAAAGGCTTGTTTTCCTTTTGCTTCAGGTTCGATGCCACCACGTGGTTGCCGGCCGCGCGGCCGAACACCAGCAGGTCGAGCAGCGAGTTGGTGCCGAGGCGGTTGGCGCCGTGCACCGACACGCAGGCGCATTCGCCGATCGCGTACAGGCCGTTCACCACGGCGACCGGGTTGCCATCTTTCGGCGCGACGACCTGGCCGTGGATGTTGGTCGGAATGCCGCCCATCTGGTAGTGAATCGTCGGCACGACCGGAATCGGTTCCTTGGTGGCGTCGACGTTGGCGAACTTGTGGCCGATTTCGAGAATCGACGGCAGGCGCTTGGCGATGGTGTCGGCGCCGATGTGGCGCAGGTCCAGCAGCACGTGGTCCTTGTTCGGACCGCAGCCGCGGCCTTCCTTGATTTCCTGGTCCATCGAACGCGACACGAAGTCGCGCGGCGCCAGGTCTTTCAGGGTCGGCGCGTAGCGCTCCATGAAGCGTTCGCCATTGCTGTTGATCAGGATACCGCCTTCGCCGCGCACGCCCTCGGTAATCAAGACACCCGCGCCGGACACGCCGGTCGGGTGGAACTGCCAGAATTCCATGTCTTGCAGCGGCAGGCCGGCGCGCGCCGCCATGCCCATGCCGTCGCCGGTGTTAATGAAGGCATTGGTCGAGGCGGCGAAGATGCGCCCTGCCCCGCCGGTGGCGAAGATGGTGGTCTTCGCTTCCAGGATCATGCATTCGCCGGTTTCCATTTCGAGCGCAACGACACCGACGCAATCGCCGTCGGCGTCGCGGATGATGTCGATCGCCATCCACTCGACGAAGAAGTGGGTGCGTGCGCGCACGTTACGCTGGTACAGGGTGTGCAGCAGTGCGTGGCCGGTACGGTCGGCCGCCGCGCAGGCGCGCTGGACCGGCTTTTCGCCGAAGTTGGCGGTGTGGCCGCCGAACGGACGCTGGTAAATCGTGCCATCCGGATTGCGGTCGAAAGGCATGCCGAAGTGTTCCAGTTCGTACACGACCTTCGGTGCTTCGCGGCACATGAATTCGATCGCATCCTGGTCGCCCAGGTAGTCGCCACCCTTGACGGTGTCGAACATATGCCAGTACCAGTCATCTTCCGACATATTGCCGAGGGACGCGCCGATGCCGCCCTGGGCCGCGACCGTGTGCGAACGGGTCGGGAAGACTTTCGACAGCACGGCAACGTTCAGGCCGGCTTCAGCCAGTTGCAGGGATGCGCGCATGCCCGAACCGCCGGCGCCGATGATGACCGCGTCGAAGCGGCGGGTAGGAAGTGCTTTTTTGATTGCTGCCACGATTAAACGCTCCAGAGAATTTGTACAGTCCATGCGGCGCAGCCAATCAGCCACACGATGGTGGCCGCTTGCAGCGTCAGGCGCACGCCGACCGGTTTGATGTAATCCATCCAGACGTCGCGCATGCCGACCCAGGCGTGGTAGTACAGGCCGGCGAAGGTCACCAGGCTGAACAGCTTGAACCACTGCTGCGAGAACAGGTGGGACCAGCCTTCGTAGGTGAAGTTCTGGCCGGTCAGGAAGGAGATCAGCAGGGTGAAGGTGTACACGGCCATCACGACCGCGGTGAGGCGCTGGGCCATCCAATCCCTCAGGCCGTAGTGGGCGCCGACGACGAGGCGGTTACGTCCGACATTATTCTTTGCCATCAAAACACTCCAAACAGTTTGAGACCAGCCAGTGCGGTCAGGATCAGGCTGACAACGAGCACGCTGACAGCGCTCTGGCGCGAGGAATCTTTCTCGATGCCCATGTGCATGTCCATGAACAGGTGACGGAAACCGGCGCAGAAGTGGTGCATATACGCCCAAATCAGGCCCAGCAGGACCAGTTTGCACAGCGGATGCGAGAGGATGCCTTTGAAATAGTCGAACGACATTTCGGACTGGACGCTGTTCTGGAACAGATACAGCAGGAACGGCAGCATCAGGAAGATCGCCGCGCCGCTGATGCGGTGCAGGATCGACACATAGGCGCCAGGCGTCATATTGTAATTCATCAAATCGGTAACATGAATGTTACGGATCTCGGGCCGTTCTTTTTTTGGAACTTCCTTCACGGCTTCGGACATGGCAGTACCTCCCCTTAGACTAACTAAATTGTAATGAACCCGCAATTTTCGCCCATTTTGCCCAAATGCACCAATATTCCTCTTGGGATTGGCATGTTCAGCAACAATATGGGCAGATGCATGCTACTTTCTTATGATCAATGCATTTTAAACGGAACGGGCATTTTGTGCACCGCACCGTCGCACTGCGCACCCCTGAATCAAGGGTCAATCGCGGTTCGGCAACACTTGTCTTGAAACTACGACAAGTCATTCTGGTAATGGTGGTGCGCCGTCAGGTACAGCCCGCGGCGCAGCTCGACCGCCTTGTCGCCGTAGGTGAACGAGACGCGCTCGGCGCACAGCAGCGGCGCCCCTTCGGGCACCCCGAGAAACTGGGCGGCGCCGGCATCGGCCCCGAGTGCGCGGATTTTCTCGCTGGCGCGGATCATGCGGGTGCCGAACTCGGACTCGAACAACCCGTACATTGGACCCTTGTACTCGACCAGGCGTTCCGCGGTCAGTCCCTTGAACAGGAGGCCGGGAAGCCACATTTCTTCAAGAATTGTCGGCGTGCCGTCGAACGACATCACGCGCTTGATATACACTACGGAGTCGCCCGATTTCAAGTCCAGCAGGCGCGCCACTTCGGCCGGCGCGCGCATGCGCTTGACTTCGATGATCTTGTTGTCGGGATGGTGAGGCACGCCTTCGTCGGGCATCAGGCGCAGGAAGCGGAAATGCGCGCGCGCCTCGTGATGGGTGGCGACAAAGGTGCCCTTGCCCTGGCGCCGCAGCACCAGGTTTTCGGCGGCCAGTTCGTCGATCGCCTTGCGCACGGTGCCCTGGCTGACCTTGAAGCGGCCGGCCAGCTCGACTTCGCTGGGGATCATTTCGCCGGGTTTCCATTCGCCCGCCTGCAGGCCCTGCGTGATGAGCGCCTTGATCTGCTGATAAAGGGGGCTGAAGGTCGGCGAACCGCCCGACGCGCCGGCGGCAGCGCCGGTCCCGCTGGCCGTTGTACCATGCAAGATCGGAGGGGTCGGGACTGGGTTCATAGACCGAGATTTCAACACAAACGGGCTTGCCAGTCCAGTGTAATCGCCGCAGACAGCTGTTTTATATAAGGTGTCTTATATAAGATATATGATACGAATTGACAGAACGCCGACCTGCGCCTACACTCGCGTTCGATCCGGCATACGCGCGTATCGCCCCGCAAGCGTTTTGTGACGGGGGACGGGAAGTTCCGGCTGTGGTGTCCGATGTCGGTATCCGATTTTGGTATCATTACGGTTTTCCCGAACAAGCGTATCCTCAGCTTCGACCGTTTTCTTTCCCACTTTGGAGATTCATCATGGCTAAAACCCCACTGCGCGTTGCTGTCACCGGCGCTGCCGGCCAGATCGGCTATTCCCTGCTGTTCCGCATCGCGAACGGTGACATGCTCGGCAAAGACCAGCCAGTCATTTTGCAATTGCTGGAAATCGCCGACGAGAAAGCCCAGAAAGCGCTCAAGGGCGTCATGATGGAAATCGACGACTGCGCATTCCCGCTGCTGGCCGGCATGAGCGCCCACGCCGACCCGATGACCGCCTTCAAGGATGCCGATTTCGCCCTGCTGGTCGGCGCCCGTCCGCGCGGTCCCGGCATGGAGCGTAAAGACCTGCTCGAAGCCAATGCCCAGATCTTCACGGTGCAAGGCAAGGCGCTCGACGCCGTCGCTTCGCGCAACGTCAAGGTGCTGGTGGTCGGCAACCCTGCCAACACCAACGCCTACATCGCCATGAAATCGGCGCCGTCGCTGCCGGCCAAGAACTTCACCGCCATGCTGCGCCTGGACCACAACCGCGCCCTGTCGCAGATCGCGACCAAAACCGGCAAGCCGGTCGCCTCGATCGAAAAACTGTGCGTGTGGGGCAACCACTCGCCGACCATGTACGCCGACTACCGTTTCGCCCAGATCGATGGCGCATCGGTCAAGGACACCATCAACGACGACACATGGAACCGCGACACCTTCCTGCCAACCGTCGGCAAGCGCGGCGCCGCGATCATCGAAGCGCGCGGCCTGTCGTCGGCGGCATCGGCGGCCAACGCAGCCATCGACCACATGCATGACTGGTACCTCGGTACCAACGGCAAGTGGACCACCATGGGGATTGCTTCGGATGGTTCGTACGGCATCCCTGAAGGCACCATGTTCGGCTTCCCGGTCACCACCGCGAATGGCGAATACACGATCGTGCAAGGTTTGCCGATCGACGAGTTCTCGCAAGAACGCATCAACCTCACGCTCAAGGAACTGACCGAAGAGCGTGAAGGCGTTGCCCACCTGCTGGCCTGAGTTTCAACGCGGCCGGATTCGTGGATCCCGTAAGCCCACCGATTCGCCGCACGCGCCGTGCCGCCCCGAGCGGCACGAGCGCTGCTGTACCTGAGAAAATGAACATGCATCCCTCCGAGGTTTTATTCCAGGGCAAACGCCAGCCTTTGCTGCTCCCCGCCTGCGACCACTATGCAGGCTCCGAAAAGCTGATGCTCAAGTCGATGGCCCTGCAACAAGAGCTTGGCCCCCTGTTCGACATCACGTTCGACTGCGAGGACGGCGCCACCGCCGGTGCCGAGCCCGAACACGCCCAAATGATCGTGCGCCTGCTCAATGACGACGGCAACCGCCACAACCGCATCGGCGTGCGCGTGCACGACGTGGCCAGCCCGTTTTTCGACGGCGACCTGTCGGTGATCGTGGGCGGCGCCGCCCAGCGCCTCGCCTACATCGTGCTGCCCAAGATCCACAGCGCGGCCGAAGTGGCGCGTGCCATCAAGACCATCAACCAGCATGCCACCAAGGCCGGCCGCACCAGCCCGCTGCCGGTGCACGTGCTGATCGAAACCCATGGCGGCCTGCGCGAAGCCGATGCCATCGCCGCCCTGCCCCAGGTCGAGTGCCTGTCGTTCGGCATCATGGATTTCGTGTCCAGCCACTACGGCGCCATTCCGGGCGCGGCCATGCGCACGCCGGGCCAGTTCACGCACCCGCTGGTGGTGCGTGCCAAGCTCGAAATGGCGGCCGCCTGCCATGCGCACGGCAAGGTGCCCTCGCATAACGTCACCACCGACATCAAGGACAGCGCCGTGGTGGCCAACGATGCCCAGCGCGCCGCCGCCGAATTCGGCTTTACGCGCATGTGGAGCATCCACCCCGACCAGATCAAGCCGATCCTGAAAGCGTTCACGCCGCGCCTGTCGGAAGTAAACGAAGCGACCAACATCCTCACCGAAGGCAAGAACGCCGGCTGGGGCCCGATCGCCCAGAACGGGCGCTTGCACGACCGCGCCAGCTATCGCTATTATTGGACGGTGCTGCAGCGCGCGAAACTGGCGGGCCTGGCCCTGCCCGACGCCGCCGCCGCGCTCGTCAACGACCCACAACCCGCCACCTGAACGGATCCATTCCCGATGCCCACCCTGATCAAGAACACCCTGCTCGCCTGCTCGCTGGCGATGGCAGCGGCCACGCTGTGCGCGGCCGCGTCGGCCAACGCGGCCGAACCGAAAAAAACCGTCAAGGCCAACGGTTCGGCCAAAACCGCGGCCAAGTCGAAGAGCCATCCGAAAGCGGTCGACGTGGTCGCCAGCGAGCCGGAACCGGACATCAGCGGCACCACCACCACCGAGTTCGACTGCGAACTGGGCAACAAGGTCACGACCTACCATAACGATACCGACGACGGCCACATCGCGCTGCGCTGGAAAAAACGCTTGCACCGCCTCACCCGCGTGGGGACCACCACGGGCGCCAAGCGCTTCGAGAACCCGCTCTTCGGCCTGGTCTGGATCGGCATTCCGGCCAAGGGCATGCTGCTCGATTCGCGCCTGAACCGCCAGCTGGCCAATGAATGCAAGAACGCCGAGCAGATGAAACCGGTTGTCGACACCCCGGTGGCGCCTGTCGCGGCCCCGGCGGCGATGCCGGCGGCAACCCCGGCATCGGGCGAACTTGCAGTACCAGCGGTGCCGCCCCTGGCGGCGCCGGCGGCGCTTGACGCCCCTGAAGCAAAAAAAACGAACTGAAATAACAATACCCCACTGAAGGAGAGGTCATGTCCCGCAACACTCTGAACACGCTCAAGGATTTCAAACTGTCGGCCGGCAAGAAAGGCAAGTTCTACTCCTTGCCGGCGCTCGAAAAAAGCCTTGGGGTGAATGTCTCGCGCCTTCCGGTGTCGATCCGCCTGGTCCTCGAATCCGTGCTGCGTAACTGCGACGGCAAGAAGGTCACGGAAGAACACGTGAGGCAATTGGCGAACTGGGCGCCAAACGGCGAACGCACCGACGAGATTCCTTTCGTCGTGGCCCGCGTGGTGCTGCAAGACTTCACCGGCGTGCCTTTGCTGGCCGACCTGGCCGCGATGCGCAACGTCGCCAACAAGATGGGCATGAACCCGAAAAACATCGAGCCGCTGGTACCGGTCGACCTCGTGGTCGACCACTCGGTCACCATCGACCACTACCGCGAAAAGAATGCGCTCGACCTGAACATGAAACTGGAATTCTCGCGCAACAACGAGCGCTACCAGTTCATGAAGTGGGGCATGCAAGCCTTCGACACCTTCGGCGTGGTCCCTCCCGGCTTCGGCATCGTCCACCAGGTCAACCTGGAGTACCTGGCGCGCGGCGTGCATAAAGCGGGCGACACCTACTACCCTGACACCCTGGTCGGCACCGACTCGCACACCACCATGATCAACGGCATCGGCGTGGTCGGCTGGGGCGTGGGCGGCATCGAAGCCGAAGCGGGCATGCTGGGCCAGCCGGTCTACTTCCTGACCCCGGACGTGATCGGCGTGAACCTGACCGGCGCACTGCGCGAAGGCTGCACCGCGACCGACCTGGTGCTGACCATCACCGAAATGCTGCGCAAGGAAAAAGTCGTCGGCAAGTTCGTCGAATTCTTCGGCGCCGGCACCGAAACCCTGTCGCTGACCGACCGCGCCACCATCGCCAACATGGCACCGGAATACGGCGCCACGATGGGCTTCTTCCCGGTTGACGACGCCACCATCGACTACTTCGAAGGCACCGGCCGCACCACCGAAGAAATCACCGCGTTCAAGAACTACTTCAAGGCCCAGAACCTGTACGGCGTGCCGCAGGAAGGCGACATCGACTACACCCGCGTGGTCTCGCTCGACCTGTCCACCGTGACCCCGTCGCTGGCCGGTCCGAAGCGTCCTCAGGACCGTATCGAAATCGGCAACGTCAAGAACAACTTCATCGAACTGTTCTCCAAGCCGACCACCGAAAATGGTTTCAACAAGAACCCGGCCGACCTGACCAACCACTACGAAACGACCAACGGCGTGCACGTCAAGAACGGCGACGTGCTGATCGCGGCGATCACCTCGTGCACCAACACCTCCAACCCGAGCGTGCTGCTGGCCGCCGGCCTGCTGGCGAAAAAAGCGGTTGAAGCGGGCCTGACGGTCGCGCCGCACATCAAGACCTCGCTGGCCCCTGGCTCGCGTGTGGTCACCGAATACCTGACCGCCGCCGGCCTGCTGCCTTACCTGGAAAAGCTGGGCTTCGGCGTCACCGCCTACGGCTGCACCACCTGCATCGGCAATGCCGGCGACCTGACCCCGGAACTGAACGCGGCCATCGCCGAAAACGATATCGTGGCTTCGGCTGTGTTGTCGGGCAACCGCAACTTCGAAGCCCGGATCCACCCGAACATCCGTTCCAACTTCCTGGCCTCGCCGCCGCTGGTGGTGGCCTACGCCATCGCCGGCAACATGACGCGCGACCTGATGACCGAGCCAGTCGGCAAGGGCACCAACGGCAAGGACGTCTACCTGGGCGACATCTGGCCGACCTCGAAAGAAATCGGCAAGCTGATGAAGTTCGCGATGAACTCCAAGGTCTTCAAGGCCAACTACGCCGACGTCAAGGGCGCACCGGGCAAGCTGTGGGAAAACGTCACCACCACCACCGGCCAGGTCTACGACTGGCCGAAGTCGACCTACATCGCCGAGCCGCCATTCTTCGACGGCTTCGAGATGATCCCGAAAGCGGCAGCGACCGGCATCAGCGGCGCGCGCGCACTGGGCGTGTTCGGCGACTCGATCACCACCGACCACATTTCGCCGGCCGGTTCGATCCAGGAAAGCGGCCCTGCGGGCAAATGGCTGCTGGCCAATGGCGTGCAGAAGGCGGACTTCAATTCCTACGGCTCGCGCCGCGGCAATCACGAGATCATGATGCGCGGCACCTTCGCCAATGTGCGTATCAAGAACCGCATGATTCCGGCCAAGGCCGACGGTTCCGCTGTCGAAGGCGGCATCACGATTCACCAGCCGAGCGGCGCCCAGATGTCGATCTACGACGCAGCCATGAAGTATGTGGCCGACGGCGTGCCGACCATGGTGTTCGGCGGCGAAGAGTACGGCACGGGTTCCTCGCGCGACTGGGCCGCCAAGGGCACCCAGCTGCTGGGCGTGAAAGCGGTCATTACCCGTTCCTTCGAGCGTATTCACCGCTCGAACCTGGTGGGCATGGGCGTGCTGCCGCTGCAATTCATCGGCGACGACAGCGTGCAGACCTTGAACATCACGGGTAAGGAAGTGTTCGACCTGAAGGGCCTGGAAGGCGAGATCAAGCCGCAGCAACTGGCGACCCTGGTCATCACGCGCGCCAATGGCGACGTTCAGGAAGTCAAGGTCCTGCTGCGTATCGATACCCCGATCGAAGTCGATTACTACAAGCACGGCGGTATCCTGCCATTCGTGCTGCGCCAGCTGCTGGCCGCGTAATCAGCCACACCCGCCGAGCGCGGGGCTGGCACAAAAAACGCCGGATTCGTCCGGCGTTTTTTTTCGTCCGGCGATGTTGCGGCAAGGCCGAGTGAGCGCCCACTACCCACCCTCCCGCTCAACTTTTTTTCACACTTCTTGCGCCGTCTTCATGGGCAAGGGACGAATGAACTACAATACGGGCGATAAGGGTTTATCATTGTTACGACATTATTGATCCGTTCATTCACTTACAAAGACTCTTATACGCCATGCGTCGTCCAACCAAAGATTCATCCCATAAGTTGTCGGCCGAGAGCCAACGCCTGGTCAGCATCAGCCAGGCAATCGTCCAGGCGTCCAGCCGCATTGAAGAACGGGCCTGGGAACGCCAGCTCGATACGCACTTGCAGCGCCTGCTCAAGAGCGGGCACCAGGATACCGTCGACACCACCCTCAACGTGCTGTTCAAGGAAGACCTGAACGCCTACGATACCCTGATGGAAGGTGTCGAAGCGGTCAGCGAATCGTCGACCATGGTCGAGCAGCACGAGGGCACGGAAAAGACCTTCCAGGCACTGCTGGTGGCGGCGCCGATCCTGGCGTGGACCCGTTTTTCGATTGCGTCGGGCACCATTCCGGCCGAGCTGCTGCAAACCCTGTCCGCCCATTTTTCGGCGCACCTGCTGGCCGATGGCGTGCAGTTGGCCATGGCGCCGACCCTGTTCTCGATCGACCAGTTGCCACGCACCCACGCCGAAACCTACACCACCACCCACAAGCTGGCCCAGGCCGCGCACAAGGGCACGGCCGTCAAGCCGATGGCCAAGCCGGCCGAGACCGCGCCCTTCCTGGCCGACACGCGCTACCTGATGGTAGCCATCGTGGCGCCGCTGGGCGCACCCCTGTTCCGCTGGCAGGAGCCGCAGTTCCAGTCGACCTTCATGGTCGAGCGCGCCAATGCGCTCGAACAATGGCGTGCCCAGGCCGGTCCGACCATCACGCGCCTGCTGCCGGGCTGCGGAGTCGAACTGCTGCTGCCGGAAGCGTATTACGTGGCTTGCCGCGAAGCCGATAAGCTGATCCGTCCGGTATCGGTGCGCGCCGCCGTGCATTACCTGACCAATACCTTGGGTGTGGAAGCGTCCGACCTGCGCGCCGTCATTGCCGGCTTCGGCGACGAATCGGCCGAAGGCCAGATCGACGAATACCGGGTCGGCTTCACCATGCGCCAGACGTCCGATGTCATCTACGGCATCGTGTGGCCGCTGTACGGGCAGGAAGATGAAGACGGCACGCCGGTGGAAGGCTTGTCGGCGGCCGCCCTGGGCGGCATGGACGAGCCGAAGGCGCCGCTCGACGACATCATCGGCCACCTGAACGAAGCTGGGGTCACCCACATCAAGCGCCATAACGAGCGTTTCGTGACCGAGTATTGCGACGATTGCGACGCGCCCCTGTTTGCCGACCCAACTGGCGAACTGGTGCACGCGGAAATGCCGGAAGACGCGCCTGCCGGCACCGAGCATTTTCACTAAGCACGCATTGCCGCATCGAGAACCCGGGCCCGCCCGGGTTTTTTTACGCCGCAAGCTTTGTTGGGCGCGCACAAGATAACGAAATGCCAACACCCCTACACTCCTTGAGTGGCTCGTCCGGGCCGCGTCAACGCACTGTGGAGAACAAGCATGGACGATATGATGATTCAGGTGGTGCCGGTGTTGACCGGATTTATCGATACTTTCATCACCTGGTTCCTGGCAATCGCCCGGGTTTTCAAGTGGTAGGCAAGCGGCCCTTGTAGCTTGCCGCAACGCGTGGGCGCCCTGCCCACGCCGGCATCTTGCGCCTGGTTCCGGGCGCCGTCCAGCCCCGGTGCGAGCCGGACCCGCACCTCATCCACGCCCGGGTTCCTTGTTTCCGGGTGCCCCCACTTCAGCGATGCGGCAGCGCCCCGGCGCGACCGTCCGGCGCCCCGTTTGCTGGCATCCGGCGATCACAAAAATTGCACTTTTACATGTGCGGCAATGATAAAATAGCATGATTATATTGCTGCAGGACGCGCTCGACACAAGCACGGATGGTCCAGGCTCCCTGCGCTCGCCCCCAGGTTTTCAGGCTTTTATCCGTCGCCGCGGCAGCCGGCTTGCCGCATGCGCCGCATCCATGGCCCCGGGTTGGCCGATCACCGCCCTGCCAGCCAAGACTATTCCGAGAGTGAAGCATGCAACCGATACCCTATGCTCCTGCCACTGCGGCAACGCCCGCGCCGGATGACGCCCCGGCCGCACAACTGCTGCACGACGTCATCGTCCAGACAGCGCAGCTGCCGGCACGCGCCGACGGCATCGCCGTGGGCCGCTTCGACGCCATCGGCGACGACGGCGTTGCCCTGGTCAGCATTCCCGCCTTCGGCTTGAGCCGCATCGCCGCACGCACACTCAGTGCGCTCGACCCCGCGCAGATCGGCCAATCCGTCGCGCTGGGATTCGAATCGGGCGACCCGCGGCGTCCGCTCATCCTCGGTTTCATGCTGGCGCCGCAAGCGCCGCCGGCGCAGGCCAGCACCCATGTCGTGCTCGACGGCGAACGTGTCGTGCTCAGCGCCGAGCACGAAATTGAATTGCGTTGTGGTGAAGCCGCGCTCGTCCTAAGTGCCGATGGCCGCATCCAGCTGCGCGGCACCTACATCACCAGCCAGGCCAGCGCGACCCAGCGCATCCTGGGCGGTTCGGTTCACGTCAACTAGGGCCGGCATGGACATTCAAGTCGCCTCGAAGCATTTGATTGCACAGGTCGCCACGTCGCTCGACGTCGATGGGCGCGAGCATCTTGTGATCGTCATCAAGGGAAGCTGGCGTATCCCCGAGGAAGGCCAACGCCCGCGCCCGATCGCACCATCGCCGCTGTCCGTGAGCGATGCCTTCGTCGGCGAACCGGGCCTGAGCGCCCTGCTCTACGGCGACGATTTCGCGCGCTATAAACCGCGCTGCGACGTCCTGTTCGATGCATATGCGCATGCGCCCGACGGCCAGGAAGTGCAAGAGATCACGGTGGCATGCCAGGTTGGCCCAATGAAAAAAGGCATCAAGGTGGTCGGCCCGCGCCAGTGGCGCAAACTGATGGGCATCTACACGCTCACCAAACCCGAACCTTTTACGCGCATGCCTTTGCACTACGGTCATGCCTTCGGCGGCGCCCGCACCTACCAGCAAGGCTGGGGCGAGAACCGGCAGACCATGACCGAAACCATGCTCGCCAATCCGGCCGGAATCGGATGGGGCGGCAAACGCACGGGCGGCGACCTCGATGGAGAAAGCGCACCGAATCTGCAGGCGCTCGGCGAAACAATCAGCAGCCCGACCGGCAATTACACGCCGGTCGCCTTGTCGGCCGTCGGCCGCCACTGGACGCCGCGCAGCGACCATGCCGGCACCTACGACAAGCATTGGGAGGAAAACGTCTGCCCCTTCCTGCCGGAAGATTTTGACGAGCAACACAACCAGTGTGCAGCGGCCGATCAACAGATTGCCTACCCTGGCGGCGGTGAAACCGTCATCTTGCGCAACATGATGGCCGGACGGCCGGACGTGCGCTTCACCTTGCCGCGCCTTGACGACCTGCAGGTGCGGATTCTGCGCACCGATTACAGCACCGAGATCCTGGCGCCGGCGGTCGACACCCTGTTCTTCGAAACCGAAAAAGGCAGTTTCTCGGCGATATGGCGCACCAGCGTGCCGATCCGGCGCCGCATCCAGGAATTCCTGGTGCTGGCGGTCGGTCCGGTCGACCCGGCGTGGTGGCAGCGCCAGCGCGCGGGCGCCGGCGGCTGCCACGGATGCGGCCACGGGATGGATGACAACGAAGGGTCGGCATGAATTCCTTAACGAAAAACAGTTTCTGGAACAAGTTTGGCGCCGGGCCCGCCGACACAGCGTCGACGCCGGCCCTGGCCATCCGCGCGGCCGGCCTGTGTTGTGCGGTCGGGTACAACCTGGATGCGGCCGTGTGCGCCATGCGCGCCAACATGGACCATTTCCAGCGCAGCGACTTCAAGACAGGGCGGCACGAGCGAGTGCTGGTGGCGCGCCTGGACGACGACAATGTATGGGGCCAGGGACGGCTGGCGCGCTGGATTGCCCTAGCCATTGCGGATTGTCTGAGCACGGTCGGGCAGTGCGACGTCAGCAAGGTGCCGCTGGTCTGGCTGGCCCCCGAACCGGAACGCAGCGGCAGCGACAGCGATTGGTATGCCAGCGTATTCAGCCAGGCCGTCGACCAGCTCGGCCTGCAGTTTCACCCGCGTTCCGGCGTCATGGCGTCAGGCCGCGCCGGGCTGGCGAATGCACTCAAACAGGCCGCTGCGCTGCTGGCGTTGCCCGATTGCGAACAGGTGCTCCTGGTCGGCGCCGATACCTACCTGAACGCCACCACCATCAACGCCTATCTCCAGGCTGGCCGCCTGCAAGTGCGGGGCAACAGCGACGGCTTCATTCCCGGCGAAGCCGCTGCCGCCGTTCTCTTGCAGAAAGCGGCGGTGGCCGCCGCCGGCGAACCGGCACCGGCCCGGCACGATGGCGAGGTGCGCATCCTCGGCTTTGGCACCGGTGACGAGCCTGGCCGCGTCGATGGCAGCGTGCCGAGCAAATCGCAGGGATTGACCGCAGCGATCCGCGCGGCGCTCACGATGAGCCGCCTTGCATTCGAGGACCTCGCATTCCGGGTCAGCGATCAGAACGGCGAGTCGTTTTTTGCGCGCGAAGCATCCAATGCCATGACCCGCCTGGCGCCGGCCGGCAGCAACCTGCCGGGCCTGGTGACGGTGGCCGACTGCCTGGGCGAAGTCGGGGCGGCGACCGGACCGGCCATGCTGGCCTATTTATTCAAGACCATGCGCCATCCGGCAGGGCCGGGTGCCGGCGGATTACTGCACTTAGCCAACGACAACGGGCTGCGCAGCGCAGTGATATTACAACGAAGCATAGCCTAGGAGATTGCAAGCGATGGACACCCACGTGTATGCCAATGACAATCAAATTTCATCCAAAGCGGCCGATGGAAAATCGTTTTCCTTCCCCGATCCCTGCTGGAGCCCGCCGCCTCCCGGCGTGGGACCGGTGGTCATTCCCTACCCCAATACCGCGTTTGCCAAGCATCTCCAGAATGGAAGCTCAACGGTATTTATTTGCGGTACCGAAGTGGCGCTGAAGAATGTGTCGTATTTTTCGACCAGCACCGGCGACGAGCCGGCGACCCTGCTGTTTAAAAAGGGCGTGAAAAGCGGCGTCATCAAAGGCAAGGCGTATTTCACCCAATGGTCATCCAACGTGAAATTCGAAGGATTGAACGTGTGCAGGCATAACGACACCATGACGCACAACCACGGATGAGTAAATGACAACGCAACCCACCAAGGCAAAAAAGCGGGCGGCCACCGCCACAGCCGGCGGCCCCAAGCCGAAAAAGGCCCGCGTCGCCAAACCCAAGGCCGTCAAGCCCAAGGTGCCCAGGGCGAAAAAGCCGCGTCGTCCGGTTCAGAAAGCCGGCAATACCGCCGATTACCACTACTTTCATAACAAGACCGATCATGGCGACTGCAAGGACGACTACGACCGCATTATAGAAAAATGCGCCGACACACCAGCCAACGATCAAGCCGCCGCCGCCTCGAGACAAAATTCCAAGCTGGGCACAAACGCCGCGCCTTCGGTGAAAAGCCATGAAACGGATGTCAAGAAAGCGCTCGTGGATATTGACGCCCAGGCGAAAATAGACACCGGCTTCAAAAGCACCAAAAAGAATGCGTGGATGAAGAACTGCACCGGCTTGTGGCAGAAGCCGGGCGGCGAACGCGGTCCGGACAATGCCAAGGTGTCGAACACCCAAAAATTCAAGGATCAGCTGACGACCACCTTCGCGAACTCGCCGGATCTGCTCACGCCGGGTCCGATGGAAGACATCATGGCCGCGACGATGGCCTCGGCCGCCCATGCGGACCCCTGTATCAAGGCGAGAAAATGCCTCTTGATCCCGTACATGGATGCCGATAAGACCGCCGCCGGCAATGGATGCTGCCCCGGCCAGACCGGGCATCACCTGCTCCCGAGCGCCATGTTCGACCAATATGCGCCGGAGCTCAACAGCGACAAGAAAACCTATAAAAGGAAGATGAAAAACGATGGCCGGCGGCCTTGCTGGAAAGGCTATGAGCATAATGCGGCACTGACGATTTGCCTGGAAGGCACGACCAATCGCTCGGCCAACGGCAGCCACGGGCACGCGCACAAAGAGACGGGCGACATTCTGGACCGCTTTCGAAAATCGGCCGACATGCCCTATACTGACGCGCGCAACGAGGTGGCGGACATGTTCGCCACCATGTTCGGATGCGACTCCAAATGCCTGTCCGAGCAGCTCGACGATTCCTTAAAGAACAAGCACAGCTGCGGTGACCTCGACAAGGCAAAAGTTTCCCCGCACTCTGGCGAGGCGAACGGCGGACCGGACGCGCCCACCGGCCCGGTCCCGGCCCCCACTGCCGCGCCGCTCACACCGACCAATGTAATTTAGGAGATTTCGATGGACGAGGTTTTTAACAAGGAAACGTGGACAAAATTTGTCAGCGGATACACCATCTTCGATTGCGCCATCATCCGGGAAAAAGGATTCGGCTTCATCCTGGTGGAAGAGCGCGACAGCCGCGATCCCCTGCCGAAAACACGCTTTATCAACATGGCGATCGACCAGCCGATCGAGAACCGCTTTGCCGTCTCGGAGAGCGAGGACTTTACTTTCACCTCGATCGCGGCCAGCATGACCCCGCCGGAATACGTGTCCGTCGATACGCGCAGCCAGGTGTATTCGGCCAGCGGCCAGCGCAAGGGCCAGGAAACGGCCATCGATGACTTGATCGACATGAGTACGGTTGGCGCACGCGTGGGCATCGTGACGAAAGTGGTTCGCGCCGCCGGGCAAATCTACGCCATCGGCGACTACCGAAAAATATACCGGCGCCTCGGCGTCGATCAGTGGATCGAACTGGGCAATGAAGGCAAGGGCGTTCCCCTGCCGGCCGACGTGGCGACCTCGGGCGCCCTGCCCAGTACCTTCGGTTTCAGCGACATGAGCGCCTTCGACACCAACGACATGTATGCGGTGGGCGGCAAGGGCGATGTCTGGCGTTTCGACGGCAGCAAGTGGCACAACTGCCCGATTCCAACCAATGCAAAACTGAAAACGGTATGCTGCGCCGGCGACGGCGTGGTCTACCTTACCGAAGCAAACGGCAGCGTGTGGGCGGGCCGCACCGATAACTGGAAGCTGATCGCGGAAGCGGATATCGCGCCCGGATACCAGCCGGTGGATGCCGCCTGGTTCAACAATCGCCTGTATCTGGGCGGGCAAGAGGGTATCTGGACGATCGATGTGAAGAAGAAGCTGGTCGTTCCGCTTCAGGAAGTCGAGCCGGATGCGCCGAACCCGACCAATGGCGGCCGGCTCGATATCAGCCCCGACGGCAAATTCCTGCTGACAGCCGGCCCGCACGGCGCCTGTCTCCACGATGGCAGCGGATGGCGCCGGCTTTTCAGCGCATTCGATTATCTTTGAGCGGCAACGGGGGGGGAACACGCTGCATCGCGGCCCGTGGCCGCGCCCGCGCGGATGACCTCCTCCCCAGCTAACCACCCGGTATCCCATGCAACTACAACAAAATCGCCAGGTCATTCCAGCCATGGTGCGCAGGCACGTTGAAGACACGGCCTTTTACTGGTCGCAATACGACGTCTCGGAACAGTCGTTCACGCTCAGCCTGTCCGACCTGATCCGTTTCAACGGCACATTGCAAGCCCATCTCGACGGGATCGCGGTCGCCGGCAGCGGTGCATGGCCGTTCGCGCTGGCGGCACTCGAACGCTGGAACAAACCAGGCGAGGCGTTCGCCTGCACCTATGCCGCCATCCTGGACGGCGACCCTGCCCGGCTCGACCTACTGGCCGCGCACATCCAGGCCAGCCCGGATGCACTGCTGCGCGGCGCGATCAGCGCCTTGGCCTGGGCGCCATGGCCGGCGGCCGAGCGCGCCATTGCGCGCTGGAGCGCACCCGGCGCCGAACCGGTGATGCTGGTCGCCGCCCTGCGCGCCCTGAACCTGATCAATCAGTGCCTCGTATCGGACCCGGCATCGACGGACAGCGATACATGGCTGCAAACGCCGCTGCCCGAATTGCTGGCCAGCCCGAACGCGCATGTGCGCGCCGCCGCATGCCGCCTGGCTGCGCAGGCCGATGAGGATGAGCAGGTCAAGCAGCTGGTGAAGGCAGCGCTGCACGACGGCGACCTTGCCGTGCGCGCCCAGGCCGCCATCGCAGTGGCGCGCCTGGCGCGCGACGGGGCGTATGCTTCCCGATTCGATGAGCAAGCGGACCACGAACTGCGCCTGCGCAGTGTCGATACCTTGCGCCACTGCGTTGCCAGCCAGGTTGCACTGCTCGCCGGCGCCAGCGGCTGGTTTGCGAAACAAGCCAGGCGGCGCCTCGAGCGCTGGGTCGAACATCTCGCCTGGATGATCGAACCCGGCAGCGGCGAGCTGGCGACCATGCTGGCGGCCATGCCGGTGCGCAGCGCCTTGCATTTCGTGGCTTGCCATGGCGATCCCGCCCATCTGCCGTTCGTCGTGCACCAGATGAACGATCCGGCCACGGCGCGCTATGCCGGCTGGGTGTGGCAAGTCATCAGCGGCGTCGATATCGTCGGGGCCGGGCTGATTCTCGCGCAGCCGGCGGTCTCCGCCGACGCCACGCTCGACAGCGCCCCGGTCGACGCCGACTTCGGCCTGGTGCTGCCCAACGGCGCGGCGATCGCCCGCCATCGCTTGTCGCTGCCGGCCGGGGAACGCTGCATCAACGGGCAGCCGGCCGACCACGCGTCCATGCTCGAGATCATGGAGGGAAGCAGCCAAGCCATTCGCCGTATTGCGGCTCAACACCTGCAATCGCTCGACCCGCTGTTCATTGTGCCGGTGCGCGCACCGGCGGCGATCCAACTGCAGTGCGCCGACACGATCGACGCACTGATGGACCTGGAACACGCCGCATGAGCATGCTCGATCCATGGGACCACGCCAGCGCCCTGGCGCAACGCCTGCAAGCGCCCGAATCACGCCTGATGATCGTGGTCGGCGCCGAAGCATGGTGCGCCCGCTGCCGCGAGGTCCGGCCCGACGTCGATGCCCTGGCCGCGCGCGCGCCCGACGACGAGACCTGGCTGTGGCTCGACATGGAGGACCATGGGCAATTCCTGGGCGACTACCAGCCCGGCAATTTACCGATGATGTTCGTGTATCGGGGTCAGCGCCTGGTATCGGCGACATTTCTGGACAATGGCGCGACCCTGGAGCGCGCCGCGACAGGCGCGCCCATGCACCCGGACGACATTCCAGCCGACCCCGGCATTCGCGCACGACTTCTCCAGCAGGATTGGGCGCTGGAATAGCAGCGCCGCAATCCCCCACCGGCGCCGCTCCAGCGTGGCAAACGCGCCACAGCCGCGCCATTTGCGCTCCCCGCATCCCGGGCGCGAGCGTGTTTGCCCGCCGTCATTTCTTGCAAATATAGCTTCAAAGTAAGCGAATTTTGCTAAAATGACAGCTATTTCATAGTATCAGCATCCTTTCAATCTTGTAATTGACAGTCGGGAACGTCGATGGCGGTTTACAAAATACAGCGTCCGGACGGCAGCACCGAGTTTACCGACAGGCCGCAAGGCGCGGGCAGCATCTCGTCGGTCAACCGTAACGGCAGCACCACGACCGTGCGCGAGCGCGAGCGTACCGCCGATGAACACAACCGGGAGATCAAGTCGCTGATCATGCAGGCGCGCACCCGCGGCGCCAAGCTGGCCGATTACCTGGAATACATCGACTACCTGCGCCACTACAGCCCGGTGCGCTTCGACCGCGTGATGCGCGAACTGCGCGATGAAGATCCGCAAGCGTGGATGAAGCTGCAAAAGTATGCGCAGTTCCGTCCACTGAGAGAAACGAGCATCGGACTCAAGGCCGGCACCAACATCATGGGCGCCTCGGCGGGGCTGGCCAACGGCAAGTTCGGCGGCAGCATGGAAAAATGGATGGAGAGCACGCTCAAGGATGCGATGAAGCGCGACCGCTACGGCCCGTACGCCGAGGTGCTCGGCGAAAAAGCCAGCACCCTGCCCACCAAGACCGCGACCTATTCCAATTCACGCCTCGGCCAGTACATGAAAATCGAAGTTGCCGAAGCCGAGGTGGCATCCGCTAAGGCGGCGAAAGAACTGGCCGGCAGTAAAGCCGCGTTACGCGCCGCCAAGGGCACGGCCGTGGTACGCGCCGCCGGCCCGGTACTCGACGTCCTCATCGCCGCCCTCAATCCGGATGTGCTCTCGACCGCCGCCATCGTGGTGCTGCGCAAGCGCATGGACACCATGTTCCACGACGGCGTGTTGTCCGAGGAAGAATATATCGATGCCCGCAATTTGCTCAGCCAAAGCAAGTACGGCGAACTGAAACGCTCCCTGGACAAGGCCCAGGCAGCCTACGTGCGGGGTGTGTCCAAGTGAGCCGGCGTACTCCCCTGCGCGCGGTATGGCTGGCCTTGCTCTTCACGACGGCAAGCCTCGCCCAGGCCAAGGCGCCGCCGCCCGCGCTGCGCTGCAGCGAAGCGCGCGACAGTGGCGACGCCGCCGCGGACGTTGCGCGCGACTTCAAGCCTGGCGTCGCCCCGCGCATCTTCCTGGCCCTGGGCCGCGACCGTTACGCGACACTCAAGCAAGTGCTCGCCGCCGGCGACGATCCGAATGCCTGCCACGCCGGCATCAGCCCGCTGATGCTGGCCATCGCCAGTGGCGACCTCAAGGCGGTCACGATGTTGCTCGACGCCGGCGCCCGCACCGACAGTCCGCGCGATGCCATCGGCGCCACGCCGCTGCAGCATGCGCTCAGTGCGCCCCAGTTCGCCATCGCCGGCCTGCTGCTCGATCGCGGCGCCGATGCGCGCCTGGTCGACGACGGCGCCAAGACCGCGCTGCACAGCCTGGCGCTGCAGCCGCTGCCGCCCGCGCCGCAGCGCGCCCTGCAAATCGCCCTGGCCGGCCGTCTGTTGCGGCTGCAGGTGCCGCTCAATGCGGTCCACGTGCAGGGCAGCACCGCCCTGCATATGGCGATTGCGTCCGGCAACCTGGACCTGATGAGCTTTTTGCTCGACCAGCATGCCGACCCGGCGCTGCCCAACAAGCGCGGCGAAGACGCCCTCGCCTATGCGCGCCGGCTCGGCCATGCCGCGCTGGTGGCGCGCCTGGAGCAGCATCTTGCCAAGGTGGCCGCCCCCGCCGCCAGCGCTCAGAAACACACTCCGTGACTCGTCACATGCTCACCAAAAGGATGCCCGCATGACCCGCCAGAACAACCGCCTGCTGCGCCTGAATTTTCCGAACGGAGATGGCCCGTCCAGCCTCGTTGCCAACAGGCTCGACGCGGTGGAAGGCTTGTCGCGCGACTTCCACTTCACCATCGAGTGCCTGACCGACGACCCCCACATCGCCCTCAAGGATGTGCAGGGCAAGATGGTCACCGTGGAACTGGTGCGCGAAGACGACACCATGCGCTACTTCAACGGCTACGTGTTCGAGTTCCGCCGCGTGCGCGCCGACGGCGGCGAAGTGTATTACGACATGGTCCTGCTGCCGTGGCTGGCGTATCTGCGCCTGCGCCGCGACAACTATCTGTTCCACGACATGAGCATCCAGGACCAGAGCGACGATATCTTCGGCGACTACGCGGTGCGCAAGAGCGAGTTCCGCATCAACGGCGCGGACCCGATCATGACCGACGCTTGCCAGTACGACGAGTCCGACTACAACTACCTGCACCGGCGCTGGGAAGAAAAAGGCTGGTTCTACTGGTACGAGCACACGGCCGCCGGCCACACCCTGATCCTGTCGGACGATTCGACCGCCGCCGCGCCCATCGACGGCCCGGCCCACATTCCCTTCAACCGCGCCGCCGGCACCGAGGAAGACGACGCCCTGGGCGAATGGACGCCGGTGCGGCGCCTGGTGCCGGCCAAGTACGCCTTGTCCAGCTTCAATTTCAAGAGCCCGAAGCCGCTCAAGACCCAACTGCCTACCGTCAACGAGCAGGGCGACGTGCTCAAGAAGGAAGTGTACGAATACGTCGGTGCCTACGGCTTCAAGGATGCAGGCGACGCCGACACGAAGACCCGCCTGCGGCTGGAAGAAATCGAAGCAAGCGGCAAGCATTTCGAAGGCGCTGGCAACGACCGCTACGTCCTGCCGGGCCGTAGCTTTACGCTCACGGAACATTTCGATGATGGTGGCAAGGAATTCCTGATCATGGAAGTGCGCCACTCGGCCACCAACAACTACCAGGTCAACGTACAGACCCCGTCGCACTACGAAAACCGGGTTTCGTGCATCCGCAAGCAGATCCCGTGGCGCCCGGGGCGCGGCTACAACAGCGTGGAACCGAAGATCTACGGGCTGCAAACGGCGCTGGTGGTCGGTCCCAAGGGCGAAGAGATCCACACCGACCAATACGGGCGGGTGCGGGTGCAATTTCACTGGGACCGCATCGGTGAATACGACGAGAAGAGCTCGGCCTGGATCCGGGTCGTCACCTCATGGTCGGGCGCCAACTTCGGCGTCACGGCGATCCCGCGCATCGGCTCGGAAGTGGTCATCCAGTTCATGGACGGCAATCCGGACCGCCCGCTGGTAACCGGCATGGTGCCCAACGAAGACACGATGGTGCCCTGGACCCTGCCCGACAACAAGACCCAGAGCGGGATCCTGTCGCGCTCCACGCCCAAGGGCAGCTACGCCAACGCCAACGCCCTGCGCTTCGAGGACAAAAAAGGCCAGGAGCAGCTGTGGCTGCACGCCGAGAAGGACCAGCTCACCGAGGTCGAGCACGACGAGGATAAATGGGTCGGCAACGACCGCCGCAAGACGGTCGACCGTGACGAGACCAACCACGTCAAGCGCGACCGCACGGAAACGGTGGACCGCGACGAAACCATCACCGTCCACAACAACCGCAAGGAGCGGGTCGACCACAACGAGAACATCAGCATTGGCGACAACCGCACCGAGGATGTCGGCATCAACGAAACCATCACGATCGGCGCCAACCGCACCAAGACCGTGGGGCAGAACGAGACCGACACCATCGGCGGCAGCTGGGATATCAATGTGGCGCGGATGAAGACCGAAACGATCGGCCTGGCCTCGGTGCAGAACGTCGGCATGGCGCGCATGGACAACGTCGGACTCGGTTACGACCTGAACGTGGGAATGATGATGGCGACGGTGGTCGGCAAAAGCCAGATCACCCACGTGGAAAATTCCATTTCGATTAACGCGGGCGACGAACTGTCGATCACGGTGGGCAAGGCGAAGCTGGTGATGAAGTCCGACGGCACGATTATTTTTAACGGGCACACCTTCAGCGTCGGCACCAGCGACGAGCAAATCTTCAAGGCCGATGGCAACATCACCCTCAACGGCAAGAAAATCATGGAGAACTGATCGCGCCAGTCTGGCGCCGGCTGGGCCAGCAGCCGGCGCGGTAGCCGACGCGGTAGCCGACGCGGTAGCCGACGCGGCAGCCGACACGGCGTTGACAGGAATGATTGCGTCCGGCTGCGCGGCATGAGCGGAACGAAACGCGTATGCTCGGCTGTACATTCTCCACCAAAGGCCGCCATGCGCAAACTGCTGATTCCCTACCTCATACTCATCGCCGGGATGGTCGTGCTGGATGTGCTGTGGCTCGGTTTCATCGCCAAGTCGGTGTACGCCGACGGCATCGGCCACCTGATGGCCGCACAGCCGCGGGTCGCGCCGGCAATTGCCTTTTACCTGTTGTATGCGCTCGGCCTGATGGTCTTCGCCCTGCCCCCTCACGGCCCGCGCCGCACCCTGCGCACCACACTCACCGCGGCGGCACTGTTCGGCACGGTGGCGTACGCCACCTACGACCTGTCCAACCTCGCCACACTGCGCGACTGGCCCCTCAGCCTGGCCCTGATCGACATCGCCTGGGGCTGCGTCGCCAGCACCCTGTCCGTTCTTGCCGCCAAAACGGCCATGGACAGGCTAGGGCCTACTTAGCAATCGCCTTTCCTGTTGCACGGCCCCGACGACGTGCGGTCCTTCTGCTCCACCATGACCTCCACGGCCGAATCCCTGGCAAACTTTAAATGCCCCAATCCGAAATACCAGGTCCTGACCTTGGGCGAGGACACCGTGCCGTCCACCCGGACCTGACGCACACCTTCGTTGCCATCACCCTCATCGTCTTCTGCACTGCCAAGCAAATATTTGCCTGCCACCAGATTGCCATTGACGTAAAAATGCGTCATGCCGCGCGAGACGGTGTCGCAGTCGACATTCCCGAGCACGAACAGCGCGTGCATGTAGATAGCCAGGGTGAGCCGTTTCGATTTCGCCGTGCGCAACGTCGTCGTCCTGTTTGCGCTCAAGCGCGACAACCTGGGCTTCGGTCAGCACCTCACCCGTCGCTGCCACGTGGGCTTCGAGCGCTTTTAGCCGCTTCTTGAACGACTCCAGATCGCGGCGTAGCCATACTGAGCGCACACCGGATGGCGAAATGAAAATGCCACGCTTGCGCAGCTCGTTGGAAGCATGTACCTGCCCTAAGGCCGGCTGCTCCAGCGAGAAGGCGACAACGGCAGTTTCCGTGGCTTCCTCGACGCGGTTCTTGAGCTTGGGTTTCTTGCGCGGTTCGCGTTGATCGGGGCATCGATGCCGCCGGCCTCGACGGCCGACTGGTATCGATAGAAGGTATCGCGGGAAAATCCCATCACCTTGCAGGCACGGGATACGTTGCCAAGCTCAGTTGCCAGATTTAGCAGACCGACCTTGTGTTTGATGACGCTTTGAGGAACACTGCTCATGGGCTTACTCCTTGGCGCTTATGCGCTGGTTTGATAAAGATTCGCACCTCTATCAAACCGGGTAACCCCACCCTTGGCAAGGCCTTACTGTCAGATCAAGTCGGAACTACTACAACTGATGCAAGGCTACTTCACTTCCCGCCACCAAACACGATGCGGAGTTATGTGCCGCAATGCGCGGGCGCCCTTCAGGAAAGGTCAGGCGGACCTCCGGGCGCCCTGGTCAACTTTTATCAGGTCAGGCGCGGCGCCGGCGGCGTGCCATCAGGCCCACCAGCACCCCACCGGCCAGCATCATTGCACCGGTAGCTGGTTCTGGAACAGCAGACACTGAATCCGCCCACGTCGCTGTGGAAGTATACAAGCGCCCTTGTCCCACATCGTTTCCCGTGACCAGATAGCGCGACAAACCGTAGTCACGGTCGCCATTGGTCCGCAGCGAATTGGACCAGGTCTGGTTAAAGGTGCGCTCGACACCGTTGTCCAGCGTGCGCAAATCAAGCTGGACGAACAGATCGCCGCGCAAGTCTTCCCCTTGCCGCGCGTCCGCGTGCAGATTGCCGGTCGCCGAGAACATCAAGCCGGTATGGGGCGTCAGTGTGAAATAAAAATTCTGCTCGGCTTGCGCGTTGTAACTCAGATTTTGTCCATGCTGGGTCACCAGCGAGACATGGGAGGATGCATGGGTATAGTCCGAACTGGCTTCCGCGACGTTGCCGAGATGCGTAATGCGCGCGCTGCCCGGGGCGGAGTAGGACACCTGGGAATCGAAGGGCCATGAATGGTATACCGCCCGATAACCGGCCCTGTCGGTAAACGTGATCATGGGTGTGATGCCATCGTTCAGATCCAGGTCGACCAGTGAAAAGCTGATCTGCGAGACGGACGAGCGCACGTCGGCATTCAGGGCATGCGCCATGGGCGCGGTGGTCAACAGTGCCGCGGCCAGCAGGCCGGCAAGGTGCATTGGTTTTTTCATGGTGTCGGGGGTGGGTGGGGAGATGGGATTGCTCATGGCTGTGTTAATCATGGCTGCGCCGATCATGGCCGCGCCGATTTTCTGCGGCGCGCCGCACCGACGACCAGCAGGCCGGCAGCCAGCATGGCATACGATTCAGGTTCGGGCACCGGCGGTATCTCGACAAATGCGTGGTTCGAGATCTCGACATATGCGCTCACGTAGCCGGTGGCCGCTACACGGGATGCCAGATAACCGCCCAGCTGGTACACGCCGCTGCCCAGCGTGGTGGAGGCCGAATCGCCGAAGCTTCCGTGCTCACTGACGTCGTCAACCGCGTCGTCCAGCCCGCCGCCAAAGTACACGCTGGCCGAGCCGCCGCCCGATGCGGTGTGGTCCGCCGACAGCGAGCCCAGCGCTGACCAGGTCACGCCGGTATTGGCGCTCAGGGTAAAGCGTTGCAGTCTGTGGGCTGTGACGTACAGGCCAGTTCCACTGGCCACGGAGGGCGCCAGCGCACCGCTGGCGGAGGCCGACGTGCTGGTGACGCCAGAACGCACGTTGCCGTAGGCGTTCGCGATAGTCAATTCGCCAAACGCCTCGCTTTGAAGGGTCTCTCGCTGATCGTAGCCGATGGAGGCGACCTGGCTGTTGACGGTGCTGGTAAAGGTCAGCGACGGAGTGATACCGTCATTCAGGTCCAGATCGATCAGTTGATACGACAGCTGCGTGATCGAGCCTGAAGTGGCGTTCGACGCAGCATGTGCTGACGAGCCGGCCGCCAGCAGCGCAATGCCCATGGCCGCCGCGATGGCGGCCACACTGTTTAATTTCCGCATATTATTCCCGTGAATACTCGGCGCCAATCGCAGAGTTATGGACATAATAACATTGACCAATATCTATTTTTGTATCTTCCTGCTGACATTCGGGACTCTGTGACTGCCACCGTCACTGCCCCGGCTTGGCCAGCACCCGCGCCAGCACCTGCTGCTCCAGCGCGGCGAAACGCGCCGTGCCGCGGCGTCCGGCGCGCGGCAGGTCCCCCGCCAGATCCAAGGTCAGGCGGCCGTTTTCGATCAGCAGCACGCGGTCGGCCAGGGTCAGCGCTTCCTGTACGCCGTGAGTTACCAGCACGGCGGTGAAGCCGCGCTCCTGCCACAGCGACTCGATCAGCTTCTGCATCTCGATGCGGTCCAGCGCCTTGCCGCGAACCGCTGCATCGCGTCGGCCAATCCAGGCGGCTCGGCCCTGGTCGGCATGGCCAGCAAGCACGGCACCGAGGAATCCTTGGGCAACATCATGGCGTCATCCACAAAAATCTGCACCGTGGTGCAGTTGCCACAACTGGGCGCCAATGCCCACGCATCGTTTGCATGCAAGGCCCCGGCCAATACGGCAATGTCGATCAATTTTGTAAAGAACGGCACCCACGTCATGATGATCTACGCGCCGCCTGACCGCGCTGCGGTCGAAAGCGACATCAAGGCACTGGAAGTTGTGACAAAGCGGGCATTTGACCGCTTCTGATATCAGTCAATGTAGCGCCTGAAACGCGCCTGGTGAAACGACAGCGCGTCGTTCCACCAGGCGTGGCAAGTACAGTGGTACGCAGCTTGTCCAGCGCGGCGCAAGCCGGGGGAAACGCGTATGCTCCGCTGTACTTTCTCCACCAAAGACCGCAATGCGCAAACTGCTGATTCCCTACCTCATACTCATTGCCGGGATGGTGTTGCTGGATGTGCTGTGGCTCGGTTTTATCGCCAAATCAATCTACGCCGACGGCATCGGCCACCTCATGGCCGCGCAGCCGCGCTTCGGTGCGGCGATCGCCTTTTACCTGCTGTATGCGCTCGGCCTGATGGTCTTCGCCCTGGCCCCTCACGGCCCGCGCCGCACCCTGCGCACCACACTCACCGCGGCGGCCCTGTTCGGCACCGTCGCGTACGCCACCTACGACCTGTCCAACCTCGCCACCTTGCGCGACTGGCCGCTCGGCCTGGCCCTGATCGATATCGCCTGGGGCTGCGCCGCCAGCACCCTGTCCGTTCTTGCCGCCAAAACGGCCATGGACAGGCTAGGGCCTGCTTAGCAATCGCCTTTCCTGTTGCACGGCCCCGACGACGTGCGGTCCTTCTGCTCCACCATGACCTCCACGGCCGAATCCTTGGCAAACTTTAAATGCCCCAGACCGAAGTACCAGGTCCTGACCTTGGGCGAGGACACCGTGCCATCCACGCGGACCTGACGCTCGCCTTCATTGCCATCACCCTCATCGTCTTCTGCACTGCCAAGCAAATATTTGCGTGCCACGAGATTGCCCTTGACGTAAAAATGCGTCATGCCGAGCGAGACGGTGTCGCAGTCGACATTCCCGAGCACGAACACCGCGTGCATATAGCCGGTATCCAATGCGCGGCAATGAAGGTCGCCATTGATGACCAGCAGACGGTCACCCTCAAGCAGGGCGTCCTCGAATGGCGAGAGGGTTTTTTTGGCGAGCGTTTTTTTGGACGCCGCATCGGCGATCTGGATGTTTTCGTCGAGCGTGACATTTCCCTCAAAAACGAGCGCCTGCTTGACGTCGGCAAACTCAGTGAGCGCATCCTCGTCCTTTCTCGAAAGAGGACTGAGCAGCGACACCAGCTTGTAGCGCTTGATCACTTCCTTGGCCGGCAGTACCGAAAACGGCGCATTCGGCAGGGCGATGCCTTGCTTCGGAACGGGCTTGAGCACCGCCGCGTGAACAGGCGACAACACCAGCGCGGCGCCGGCAAAAACGGATGCGATAATACGGAAATGAGAAAACATCGAACGGACTCCTTGGTCGGTGCGGGCACAATGGCAAATCGTTTATTTTACGTCAACACTCGCCACGGCCGTTACCAGAAATTCCCGCCCGACCGCGAGCGCCCTCCTGTCGTCGAACGCGAGGCATCATGACTGCGGGCGCGTGGTCCGCCACCGACGTGCATCATCCGCCGTTCAAAACCAGCATGCTGCGCTCATGGGACGATCAATGGGTTTTTCTCGACAGCGTGGACTTCCGCATTCACGGAATCGGATTCTCGCATCCGGACAGCGCGTGCGTGGCGGGCGCCTTTGCCTGCGAAATCGCAGCGGATCTGCGCCGTCTGAGCCAGCAAGACATAGCGGACAACGAGGCACTGATGCAGCGCCTGTTTTCATCGGCGCGCTACGACAACGATCCGCCCGACCTGGGCACGGACCTCTCCCGCCAACTGGATCTGGACACCTCGTCCTTCGAACACTGCGCCGTATTGTGGGGACCGGAACCGTTCGCTGGCTGCCTGTCGCTCCTGATTCGCTTGCGCCGCCACGATATATTCATCGGCCCGGCGCATGGAAAGAACCAGGGCGCCGGCCCGCATGTTTTTGCACTCCCGTCCGGCGCATTCCAGCATCACCTGAGGGAAGTGCTATGCCGCCTCTCAATTCCAGCTACCACGCCGAATACGGCAAGGTAATCAGGCTCGAATTGAAATAGCGCCGATCATGCGTGACTTCCTCGCCGATCCAGTCCGGTTTATCGAATGGCTGGTCTTCCGACGCCAGTTCGATTTCAGCGAACATCAAGCCCGCGTTCGCCCCCAGGAATTCATCGACTTCCCACACATTGCCCGCGAACGCAATCCGGCGCCGGTATTTTTCGATTATCGGCCGTTCGCACAAACGGTCGAGCAGCTCATTCGCATCAAGCAGCGCAATGGGATACTCCCACTCGCCGCGCGTGGCGCCCACGCTGCGCCCCTTGATGGTGAGGCTGGCCTTGTCGCCCTCGATACGCACGCGCACGGTGCGGTCCGGATCGGTGGACAGATAACCCTGGCGCAGCAGCACCGGCTCGCCCAGAGCGCGCCAGGCGTCGCCCGCGAGCAGGAACTTGCGCTCGATTTCGACGCCCACGATCAGCCCAGCGCTTTCAGGATCGGCTGCAGGATCGCCTTGCCCAGCTCGCTGCTGCGCGCCCCATTCCAGCCGGTGTAGGAATCAGGCAGGTCGGCATTGTCCTTGAACGGCATTTCCAGGGTCAAGGATAGGCACTTGAAGGTATGCCCGATATACTTCGACGCCAGGGTCAGCATGTCTTCCTTGTATTTGCTGGCCGCGTAGCCGTGCACCTTCTGGAAGTCGGGGCTGGCCGCGATGTAATTGTCGATGAAGGATTGTTGCAGCGCGGCACGCTCGGGCGTGAAATCGTTCAGCATTTCATTGCCGGCCACAAAGTTGTACGGCAAGGCTTCATCGCCATGGATGTCGAAGAACATATCGCAGCCGACTTCGTGGATTTTTTGCTTCACGCACAGCACTTCCGGGCTGCGCTCCAGCGATGGCGTCATCCACTCGCGGTTCAGGTTGGCGCCGGCCGCGTTGGTGCGCAGATTGCCGCGCACCGAGCCGTCCGGATTCATGTTCGGAATGATGTAGAACACCGCGCTCTGCAACAGCTTGCGCGAGATCGGACTGGCGTTGTCGAGCAGCGCATCCATCATGCCTTCGACAAACCATTCCGCCATCGTCTCGCCCGGATGCTGGCGCGCGATGACCCAGATTTTCTTTTCGGCGGCAGGATTGCCAATCACCACCATGTTCATGTCGCGGCCGTCGACGGTGGTGCCGATATCATGCACGCGCGCAATCGGATTCTCCGCCACTTCGCCCAACAGGCGCAGGTGGCGTTCCCACGAATACGGTTCGAAATAGGCGTAATACACGCTGTCGAGTTCCGGCGTGTGGGTCACGCTCATGACCTGGCCGTCGAAGGTGGTCGGCACGCGGAACCAGTTTTCGGTATCGTAGCTGGCTGCTACCTGGTAACCCTCGAAACCGGCGGCGTAGGTCGCCTGGCCGGCGTTCAGGAAGCGGATCGTGCATGCCTGCCCGCGCGCGCCCTGCAGGCGGAAGTGAAACCATTGGTGGATGTCGGCGTGCGAGTCCGAGCGCAGGTTCAGGTCGATCTGGCTGGCTTTCTCGGCTTGAACGATGTCAATGGCGCCGGAATCGAAATGCTGGCTGATTTTAATGGGCATGGCGGATCCTTCTCTTCGGTTCTCAAAGAAGAGCATCATACCGAAATGCCGCCCGCTTGGGGGCGGGCAACACCAGCGCGACCGGCTAGAAACCGAGGTCCATCAAGTCGCCACGGTAACCTTCCATCATCTGGCGCATCAGTTCCACATTGGCGCGGTTGAGCAGCACCGTCAGCTTGGCCGTGCGGTCCAGTTCCATCGTCATGCGGATCGCATCGTCGAACTGCTTGCACTGCACGCTCAGCACGCGCGGGTTGACCACGTCGTCCCAGTCTTCGGGCAGCACGTGCGGCAGGTTGGGCGGCGGCAGCAATTCCGGGTCCTGGTTCACCGGCAAGTGGGCCAGCAGCCAGAACACGACAGAAGCGGGAAGGAACACGCATGCATCCTTGCCGCCCTCGAAAGCGAACTTGGCCAGCAAGAGGTTACCGATGGGATCGCATGACAGGTACATGCTCTTGACTTGGCGGATGACTGCTTGTTTCACGACGGGATCCCTCTGGGTTGTTAAATTGGCGCAACAATTCTACCCCATCCCACGGGCTGCCTGTACGAATCGTCCGACATAAAATGGGGAGCCGCCGCCCCCCGCCATGGTCCGGCTCAGCGTGGCTTGTCGCTGCCTGCCTTGCTGCCACCGCCCGCGCTCTGCTTGTTGCCGCTGTCAGCCTTGTCGGTCCCGGCGCGGGTGCCGCCCTGGTCCGACTGTCGATTGCCGTGGCTCATGCTGCCGGCCCGGCGCGCTTCCTCGGACGTGAATTCGTGCGCCGTGCCCTTCTGGTGGGCGGCCTTGCCGCCTTCGCTGGCGATTTCGCGCTGGCGCTCGGGATCCATCGATGCAAACCCACGGTTGCTGGTGCCCTTGCCGCCCGGACTGCCGCTTTGCTTGTTGCCTTGGTTGTTTGTAGCCATGGTCATCTCCTTTAGCTAGTGCCTCTGTCTGACCCCACCAGCTGCGCGCCGATGAGCGATCAAGCCAATCCATCTTAGCAGCGCGCATCGCTGCGGCTATAGGACTGGATGCATGCGCTTTGTAGGACAACAGGCGACGTCCTCTTGGTACTGGACGCCCCGAAACTACTGGTTGGCTTCACTGGGGATTTGTCCTACACAGTTTCGGTCAGTGTTCCGATACAGCACCCCGGAAGGGACGCGCATGATTCCAATCCTGGCAACGCCGCCTACGGACTGGACCTTAACCCGGTCCCTGCGCAAGCGGCGGGTGCCACCCTATGTTTGTCTCTACTCGGAAAGGAATTAATGATGAACTCGAATCAACGTAGCGAGGGGAACAACCAATCGAGCAACGGCGGCAACGAGAAATCGGCATCATCGTCGCGTGGCGGCACAGTCGAGAAAGACAATCTGAATCAATCGAACCAATCGGGTACCTTGGGCGGATCTCAGCAGTCGGGCAACTTGGGCGACTCGCAGCAATCGGGCAGCCTGGGAGGATCGAAACAGCAGCAAGGCGGATCGCAGCAAGGTTCCCAGATCGGCCAGCAAAGCACGGAACGTTCCGGCTCGCAAACCGGTAACCAGCAGCAAGGCATCCCGGGACAGCATCAGTCGAACGATGTTGCCGGTGGCATGCCGAAGAGCCCGGGCGGCAAACGCCTGTCGGCCGATCAGGACATGGACGACGACACCGGCCTGTCCAACCAGCAGAACCGCCAGTCGGCCGATCTGGACCAGGGCAGCCGCCAGTCGCAGCAGAGCAACGTGGGGCGCCGCAGCGACGGCACACCCGATTAAGTCGTCTGCTGTTTAACTAGCCTGCTGTTCCGGTGATGCGGGGTGGGCACGGGCAACCGTGTCCACCCCTTGCGTTTGGGGCAGCGCCAGGGTGGCGGCGCTGGCCGGGAACACCGGCTGGCGCAAGCCCGGCGCCTCCCACCCGTACAAAAATCCGCAGGCCGCGCCGCACACCCGGCCCTGGCACGGCCCCATGCCCGCACGCGTTTGCAGCTTAGCGCTGCGCCAGCCCGTATGCGGCTCCAGATCGGCCGCCACCACATCTTCGCAGCGGCACACGATGGTCGCCCCGCTGCACATCGTGCGCAGCGATGGCAACGGTGCAAACGCTTGCGCCAGCAGCGCGCCGAACGCATGCGCCGTGGCGCGCGCGCCCAGGTCGCGGGGATCGGGCGCGGCGCCGGCTGCGTCGAGGCCCGCGATGCGGCCTTCGGCCAGCGCCTTGTCCACGCCGCCGATGCCGGTCGACTCGCCCGCCGCCCACACGCCCTGCACACTGCTGCGCTGCGCGCCGTCGACCGCGACCCTGCCCTGCCCGACCGCGCAGCCGAACAAGGCGGCCAGTTCCAGCGATGGGGTCAGGCCGAAGCCGCACGCCAGAAAGTCGCAGTCGATTGCCTTGTCGCGCCCTTGGTGACGCAGCAGCACACGTTCCACGCGCCCGCTACCTTCGGCGGCCAGCAGACCCGCGCCGCGCAGATAAGGCACGCCGCGCAAACGCGCCGCCAGTTGCAGCGATTGCAGCAGCTTGCCCCGGTGCGACAGCGCCAGCCGCGCCGCGAAGCGCGCCAGATCGCCGCTGGCGCGATGTTCGAGCAGCGCCACGACCTCGCCACCGTATTCCCGCACCGTCGCCGCCACGGCCAGCAGCAGCGGTCCGGTGCCGGCCACCACCACCCGCTTGCCCGCCACCGGCATGCCGCCTTTGATCAGCGCCTGCAGTCCGCCGGCCCCGGTCACGCCGGGCAGGGTCCAGCCGGGGAAAGGCAGCAGCAGTTCGCGCGCGCCGCTGCACACGATGACCTTTTCCCACGGCTGGGTGAGCGCGCCGTCCACCGTTTCCAGCAGCAGCGCGCGCGGGCCGGCCGGCGCCACCACGCGCGCCCCGGCCAGCAAGGTGACGTGCGGGCGAGAGCGCAGCGCATCCCACAGACGGCCGGCGCGCTCGTCGCGCCAGCGCTGCGGGCCGCCGCGCCAGATCTGGCCACCCGGCGCGCTGTTTTCATCGATCAGCAGCACCGGCTGGCCCGAGGCCGACGCCACCTCCGCCGCGGCCAGGCCGGCCGGACCGGCACCGAGCACGATCAGCGGCGCGCTCATGCTTGGCTCCCGGCGCCGGTGGCAATCACCATGCCGGCGCGGCATGCCGTCTGGCAGGCCAGCCGGTGCGGCCGGCCATCGATGCTGACCCGGCACTCCTGGCAATAGCCCATGCCGCAGAACGCAAAGCGCGCCTCGCCGCCGACCGAGCGGCGCGTGCACAGCGAATCGGCCAGCACCAGCGCCGCGATCACGCTCGCGCCCTGCGCCACCGCCACCGGCCGCCCGTCCACCTGCACAAAAATGTCGTCAGTCGCCATTATTCATCTCCGCCAATGCCGCGAAACGCGCCGGCGCGTACGGCGCCGCATCGATCTGGCTGGCGCGCCCGATAATCTGATCGGTCAGCAGGCGCGCGGTGGCGAACGCGGTGGTTGCACCCAGCCCTTCATGGCCGCAGGCCAGCCAGGTGCCGGGCCGCCCGGGATGCGCGCCGATCAGGGGACGGCCATCGGGCGACGCCGGCCGCATGCCGGTCCAGGCGCGCACGATGTTCATGTCGGCCAGGCAGGGCAGCAAACCGATCGCGCTGCGCAGCACGGCGGCCAGCACCGCCGGCTCGATGGCGCTGTCGGTGCGCCCATCCTGGCGGCACGAGCCCACCAGCCACTGCCCCGTGGGACGCGGCTGTACATTGGCAGCGACCGCCAGCGCATCGTCGCCGGCGGCGCTCTGTCCATAATTCATGCTCACGATCTGGTGCGCCAGGCGGCCGGGATAACGGTCGGTGATCGCCAGGTGGCCCTTGCGCGCGAAGATCGGCAGCTCGGGCATCAGGCGCGCGCACTGCACGCCGGCTGCCACCACCACCGCCTGCGCATTCAGGAGCGTGCCATCGTCGAGGGTCAGGCTGCCCGTGGCGGCCTTGCCCACGCGCCGGCCAAGATGCAGCTCGCCGCCGGCGCGCGCAAACTGCTCGCTGAGGAACTGCGCCACCGCCGGGGGATACACCACGCTGTCGCCGCGCACCCGCACGCCGCCGCACAAGCCCTGGCGCAATGCCGGTTCCAGCCGCGCGAGCGCGTCGCCATTGAGCGCTTCGGCGTGCCAACCCTGCGCCGACAGGCGCGCGGCGCGCGTGTGCGCCTCGGCCAGCTGGTGCTCGTCCTCGGCCACCCACAAGGTGCCGCAGCGCGAGGGCTCGCCCACGCCGGGATGGTCCTGCATGAAGGCGTCCCACAGGCGCAGCGACATCAGGCACAGCGCCAGTTCGTCGCTGCTCTCGTCGAGCGCCACCAGATGGCCCATGCCGGCCGCCGTCACGCCGGACCCCGGCGTGGCGGCGTCGACCAGCGCCACCGTCATGCCCTGTTCGCGCAGCGCCAGCGCGCAGGACGTGCCGACAATGCCGGCGCCGACCACGATCGCATCGTACCCCCGCGCCACTGTATCAGCCGAAGCGCGGCAGTTGCGGACGCGTTTCCATCGCCGCGCGGATGATGCGCTCGGCCCGCGCGCGCTGTTCGCCCACCAAAGGCAGGCGCGGTGCGCGTACGCGCTCGGTCGAGCCGATCGCCATCGCTTCGGCCAGTTTGATGTTCTGCACCAGGTAAGTCGACACGTCCAGGTCCAGCAATGGCCGGAACCAGCGGTAGATCGACAGCGCCTCGGCCTGGCGGCCTTCCTTCATCAGATGGAAAATGGCCACGGTCTCCTTCGGGAAGGCCAGCCCTAGCCCCGCCACCCAGCCGATCGCGCCCACTGCCAGCGCCTCGAACGCCAGGTTGTCGACACCGGTGAACAGGTCGTAGCGCTGGCCCAGGCGGTTGATGATTTCCGTGCTGCGGCGGATGTCGTCTGACGACTCCTTGACCGCCACGAAGCGCGCATCGTCGGCCAGTTCTTCCAGCATGTCGGTGGTCACGTCGACCCGGTAAGCCAGGCGGTTCGAGTAAATCATGATCGGCAAATCACCCGCCGCGGCGATGGCGCGCAGGGTGGCGATGGTCTCGGCGTGGTTGCTGTGATAGATCGTGCTGGGCACCACCATCAGGCCATCGGCACCGGCCTTGGCCGCCTTTTCGGCCAGCGCGCAGGCTTCGCGGGTGCCCGCTTCGGCTACCGTCAGGATGGCCGGCTTGCTGCCGCTGACCTGCTTGGCCAGGCGCAGCACAGCGATGCGTTCGTCCTGCGTGAGCATCGGGCCTTCGCCCAGCGAGCCGCAGGCGATCAGGCCATCGCAGCCGGCCTCCATCTGCAAGCCGAAGCAGCGCTCCATTTCGCCCATGTCGAGCGAACCGTCTTCATTGAATTTGGTCGATACAGCGGGAATCACACCTTGCCACATGAGGGTACCTTGCTTTCTCCGGCGCGCCGGTCGGTTTAGAAGCGTTCAGATTAGCCCTGTCAAGGGCTGCGGTCTTGATCGATGGTCGGGCGTGAAAAGGCTCAAATCGGCACAATTATTTTCCTCGCGCCGACTTATACTACCGCATTGCGACCGAACTGGAGAGACCCCCATGGACATGAGTACGCTGTTTAGCGAGGCCCCGGCCATTCGCGCGGTGCAGCTGGCCTCACTGGAAGCCCTGTTCGACGCGCTCAACGACGTGGCCTTTTTTATCAAGGACCGCGAGGGCCGCTACGTGAGCGTGAACACCACCCTGGTGCGGCGCTGCGGCCTGCGCAGCAAGGACCAGTTGATCGGGCGCACCGCGCTCGAAGTCCATCCGCGCCTTTTGGCACAGACTTACGAGGCGCAGGACCGCCACGTGATCGACAGCGGCACGGCGCTCAAGAAGCACCTGGAACTGCACCTGTACCCGAGCCGCGCGCGCGGCTGGTGCCTGACCCACAAGACGCCCCTGCGCGACGAGAATGGCGCCATCGTCGGCCTGGCCGGCACCTCGCAAGACCTGGGCCTGGCCGACGAACTGCATCCCGTGTACCGCAAGATCGCCGACATCGCCGCCCACATCCGCGCAAATTATCATGCCAATGTCAGCATGGAAGAACTGGCCAGCAATGCCGGCCTGTCGCTCTCGCGCGTGGAGCGGCTGTTCCAGCGCGTATTTCACTACTCGCCGCGCCAGTTGCTGCTGCAATCGCGCCTGGGCGCGGCCATGGCGCTGATCGAATCGGGCAGCAAGAACAGCATCGCCCAGATTGCGTACGCCTGCGGCTATACCGACCACAGCGCGTTCAGCCGCCAGTTCAAGTCGCACACGGGCATGAGTCCGGTCCAGTACCGGGCTCATTGCCGAGGGGATTGAGCGTCGGATTTAGGCGAGCTCAACAGTACGCGGCGGATGTGTAGCCGTCGATATAATTGGCCGACGCCACCCCATTTGAGTTAATCATGAAGAAACTGCACGCCGCCCTGCTCGGCGCAATATTGCTGGGCGGCGTGGCCGCCTGCTCGCCACTGCCCACCCTGAACGCGCTGTCGCCGGGCAAGAGCCTGCGCAGCGGCAGCGCCCTGGCCTATGGCGAGAACACCCGCCACAAGCTCGATGTGTATTCGCCCGAAGACAATAGCGTGGCGGCGCCGGTCGTCGTGTTTTTCCTGGGTGGCAACTGGACCAAGGGCGAGCGCGACGATTACGCCTTCGTCGGGCGGGCGCTGGCCGCGCGCGGCATCGTGGCCGTCATTCCCGATGTCCGGCTGTATCCGGAAGTGCGCTATCCCGACTTCCTCGACGACTCGGCGCGCGCCCTCGCCTGGACCGTGCGCGAAATCGCCCGCTACGGCGGCGACCCGGCGCGTTTGTTCGTGATGGGCCACAGTTCCGGCGCCTACAACGCGGCCATGATGGCGCTCGATCCGCAATGGCTGGCGAAACAGGGCATGCAGCCGGCCGCGCTGCGTGGCTGGATCGGGCTGGCCGGGCCCTACGATTTCCTGCCGATCGAAAACAAGACCACGCAACCAGTTTTCCACTTCCCCGACACGCCGCCGGAATCGCAGCCGATCAACCATGCCAGGGCGGGCACGCCGCCGGCCTTGCTGATTGCCGCCAACAACGACCAACTGGTCGACCCGCTGCGCAACACGGGCGCCATGGCGGCCAGGCTGCGCGGCAAAGGCGTGGCGGTGCAGGAGCTGCATTTCGACAAGGTCAGCCATACTACCCTGGTGGCCTCGCTGGCCGCGCCGCTGCGCTTCCTGGCACCGACCTTGAACACCGTGGAGCAGTTCGTCAAGAGCGATGCCGGACGGCTGGCACCTGGCATCAAACCCGACTGAACCCTTCCTGATCCGCTGGTGCCCGGCCTCGGCCGCGGCATCAACAGCCGTCCACCCCCCTCCCCGTCACGCGCGCACTTGATGCAGATTCAAACCGCGCGATACAGCAGGAACTCGTCCGCCTGTCCGCGAATCGAACCATTCTCATCGTTCACCGCTCGCAGGGAGGCATCATGATCTCGACAATACCCGCTGCGCACGTCCGCGTGCATGCGAGGCCGCCATGCGCCGCCTGAAAGTGCTGACCTGGCAGACCCACGGCAGCTATCTGTACTACCTCACCCAGGCGCCGCACGAATTCTATGTGCTGTCCAGGCCGGGCCGCCCGCCCGGCTATGGCGGGCGCAGCAACAACATGCCGTGGGGCGACAATGTGCACGACATGCCGGTGTCGGAAGCCCGCCACCACCAGTTCGACTGCATCCTCTTCCAGGACGACGAGCAGTACGAGAAAGACCAGTACGAGTTCCTCAGCGCCGCCCAGCGCGCGCTGCCGCGCATCTATATAGAACACGACCCGCCGCGCGGGCATCCCACCGACACGCGCCACCTGATCGACACGCCCGAAGTGCTGCTGGTTCACGTCACCCCTTTCAACGCGCTGATGTGGGACAGCGGCACCACCCCGGCCTGCGTGATCGAGCACGGCGTCAAGGTCCCCGAGGGCGTCCACTACCGCGGCCAGCAAGACAGCGGCCTGGTCATCATCAACCACCTGGCGCGGCGCGGCCGGCGGCTCGGCGCCGACATCTTCGAGGCGGCCCGGGCCGAAGTGCCCCTGGAACTGGTCGGCATGGGGGCGCAGGAACTCGGCGGCCTGGGCGAGATCGACCATGCGCGGTTGCCCGCCTTCGCCGCCAACTACCGCTACCTGTTCAACCCGATCCGCTACACCAGCCTGGGCCTGGCGGTCATCGAAGCGATGATGATCGGCATGCCCGTGGTGGCCTTGGCCACCACCGAAATGGCAACCGTCATCGCCGACGGCGAGAACGGCTTCATCGATACGCGCCTGGCCACCCTGCTCGGCCACATGCGCGAACTGGGGCGCAATCCCGCCCTGGCGCGCGCGCTCGGGGCGCAGGCGCGGCGGCGCGCGTGCGAACGCTTTGCCATCGGCCGCTTCCGCGACGACTGGGACCGCGCGCTGTGCCACGTGACCGATCTGGCGCGCGCGCCCTTCCACGGGCAGCCGTACTGAGCAATTTCCACGACAAAATCAATAAAGGAGCTGGCATGTTACTTGGTGACTTACATCCGGAGCCGCGCGCCGGCGGTGCCGTCAGGCGCATCGCCATCGTCAGCGAGCACGCTTCGCCGCTGGCCGCGCCCGGCAGCGTCGACAGCGGCGGCCAGAACGTCTACGTGGCCCACCTCGCGCGCGAGCTGGCGCTGGCCGGCTACCTGGTCGACATCTTCACCCGGCGCGATGCCGTCGGCCAGAAGCAGCTGGTGCACTGGCGCCGCAACATCCGCGTGGTGCACGTGCCGGCCGGACCGGCCCACTACATTCCCAAGGAACGCATGCTGCCCTACATCGACACTTTCGCGCGCTTCGTGGCCCGCTTCGCGCGCCGCCAGGAAGCGCTCTACGATGTCACGCATGCCAATTTCTTCATGTCGGGCATGGTCGCCCACCATCTCAAGCAAGTGCTCGGCATTCCCTTCGTCATCACCTTCCATGCGCTGGGGCAGGTGAGGCTGCGCGCGCAGGGGGCGGCCGACGCCTTTCCGCCGTCGCGCCTGCAGATCGAAAACACCCTGATGCGCCACGCCGACCGCATCATCGCCGAATGCCCGCAAGACCGGCAAGACATGGAGCAGCTCTACGACGCACCCGGCAAGCGCATCGACATCGCCCCCTGCGGCTTCGATCCGCGCGAACTGTGGCCGGTGCCGATGCGCCTGGCGCGCCAAAAGCTGGGCCTGACCCAAGGCAAATTCCTGGTCTTGCAGCTCGGGCGCATCGTGCCGCGCAAGGGCATCGATACCGTGATCCACGCCCTGGCCTTGCTGCGCCGCCAGCATGGCATCGACGCCGAACTGCTGGTGGTGGGCGGCGAGGCCGCCGCCAGCCCCTACCACGACACGCCGGAGCTGGCGCGCCTGCGCGCCCTGGCGGCGCAGCTGGGCATGACGCAGCACGTTCGTTTCACCGGCCGCAAGGAACGGACCGAACTGCGCTACTGGTACAGCGCCGCCAACGTCTTCGTCACCACGCCCTGGTACGAACCGTTCGGCATCACGCCGGTGGAAGCGATGGCGTGCGCGCGCCCGGTCATCGGCGCGGCCGTGGGCGGCATCAAGCACACGGTGAGGGATGCCGCGAGCGGCTTCCTGGTGCCGCCGCGCGACGCCCAGGCCGTGGCCGACAGGCTGGCCCTGCTGCAACGCGACCCCGGCCTGGCCTCCGCCATGGGCGACGAAGGCATGCGCCGCGCCTTCCTGCATTACACCTGGCGCCACGTGGCGCGCAAGGCCGCTGCCATCTACGCCGACGTGGTCGGCAAGCAGGTGCCCGCCGCCAGCGCCGCTTGCGCCGTTTCCCGTTTGTCCACCCGATAGGAGGATGCCTCATGTCCGACCAACACCTTGATCCCGAACCGCCCAGCCTGCGCGGCAAAGCCGTGTTCGTCACCGGCGGCGCCAGCGGTCTCGGCGCGGCGCTGTGCCAGCTGCTGGCGCGCTCCGGCGCCGACCTGATCGTCGCCGACATCAACCGCGACATGGCCACCGTCAGCGCCAACATCCTGCGCGAACACGGGGTGCGCGTCCATGCGCTCGGCTTCGACGTGGGCGACCCGGCCAGCGCCGAGCAAGCCATCAACACGGCGCTGGAGCGCTTCGGCCGCCTGGATGTGCTGATCAACAATGCCGGCACCGATGTCACCCTGCCGATGGCCGAGATGACGCCGCAGCAATGGATGCGGGTCATCAATACCAACCTGAACGGGCCGTTCTTGCTGGCGAAATATGCCTCGCAGCACATGCGCGCAGCCGGGGGCGGCCACATCGTCAACGTTGCGTCCACGGCCGCCAAGCGCGCCTGGCCCAACGCCAGCGCCTACCATGCCAGCAAGTGGGGATTGCTGGGCCTGTCGCATGCCATGCATGCCGAACTGCGGCCGCACAACATCAAGGTCACGGCCGTGATCGCGGGCGGCATGCGCACGCCCTTCCTGCTCGACCGCTTCCCCGACCTCGACCAGGCGACCCTGCAGGATCCGATGAACGTGGCCCAGGCCATCCGCTCGGTGCTGCTGCTGCCGCGCGAGAGCGTGGTGGCCGAGATCACCGTGCTGCCCATGCAAGAATCTTCCTGGCCCTGAGCCATGAAAGCGATTTTCCTGGACAAGGACGGCACCCTGGTCGACGACCTGCCCTACAACGCCGAGCCGCGCCGCATCACCCTGTGCAGCGGGGCCGGCGCCGCCCTGCGCCTGCTGGCGCGCTGCGATTACCGCTTGTTCATCGTCAGCAACCAGGATGGCATCGCGCACGGCTACTTCGACGAAGCGGCCATGGAGTGTATCGAACGGCGCCTGGCCGACCTGCTGTTCCGCGAACAGCTGAGCCTGGACGGCTTTTACTATTGCCCCCACCATCCGGACGGCAAGGTGCAGGCCTACGCGCTGCCCTGCACCTGCCGCAAGCCCATGCCCGGCATGCTGCTGCGCGCCGCAAGCGAGCACGGCATCGACCTGCGGGCGTCGTGGATGGTGGGCGACATCCTGAACGATGTGGAGGCCGGGAACCGCGCCGGCTGCCGCACCCTGCTGATCGACAAGGGCAACGAAACCGAGTGGCAACTCGGTCCGCATCGTGTACCCACCCGCATCGCCACCGACCTGTACGGGGCCGCCGTGATGATCGTCAAGGATGACGAGGCCCGCAGATGAGCACGCCGGACTGGGCCAATGCGCGCAACGTTCTGTGCGTGCGCCTCGACGCGATGGGCGACGTGCTCATGTGCACGCCGGCGATCCACGCCGTCAAGCAGGCGCGGCCGAATAGAGTGCTCACCTTGCTCAGTTCGGCGAGCGGCGTGGCCCTGGCGCCCTACCTCGACGATGTGGACGCCGTGATCGGCTACGCGGCACCATGGATCAAGGCGGGCGGCGGTCATCCGCCGTCCAGCGACAGCGCCTTCATCGCGCGCCTGGCCGAGCGCCGCTTCGACGCGGCCGTCATTTTCACCTCCTACAGCCAGAGCGCCCTGCCCGCCGCCCTGATGTGCTACATGGCGGGCATTCCCCTGCGCCTGGGGCATTGCCGCGAAAATCCCTACCGCATGCTGTCGCACTGGGTGCGGGAAAGCGAGCCCGAGTCGGTGATCCGGCACGAAGTGCGGCGCCAGCTCGACCTGGTCGGCAAGGTCGGTTGCCGCGTCGGCTACCGCGCCGACGACGCGCGCATGCAGTTTGCCGTGCGCCCTTGTGATGTGGAGGCGGTGCGGCACATGCTGGGCGAACGCGGCATTGAACCGCGCCAGCCCTGGGTACTCATGCACCCGGGCGCCAGCGCGCCCTCGCGCCGCTATCCGCCGGGGCGCTGGGCCGAGGTCATCCGCGCACTGGCCAGGCGGACCGGCTGCCCGATCGTGCTGACCGGCGATGCGCACGAGGCGGAGTTGATCGATGGCATACGCTCCGCCTGCGGCGTGCGCACGCACTCGCTGGCCGGGCAGCTCGACGTGGGGCAGCTCGGGGCGGCGCTCCGCCTTGCCACCGTTGTGTTATCCAACAATACGGGGCCGGCGCATATTGCCGCGGCGGTCGATACGCCGCTGGCCACCTTGTACGCGTTGACCAATCCGCAGCACACGCCATGGCAAGTGGAAAGCCGGCTGCTGTTCCACGATGTGCCGTGCCGCTTCTGCTACAAGAGCGTGTGCCCGGAACTGCATCACGACTGCCTGGACAAGGTGGCCCCGCACGATGTGGTGGAGGCGGTATGCAGCCTGATGGCGGGAAAAATCCATCGGCGGGCGCAACGCCGGTGACGCGAGCTTCGGGGCAAAGGTCAACCTCAAGACCGTCGCTCGCGCCACCGGCGGCAATGACAGCGCTCAGGGTTCCTCTCTTGCGGCTTACTCGGCCGACAAGGAAAAATTCGGGTTGGAGATAATTCCTGCCGTCAGCCGGGCAGCCACCAGGCTCACTTCGCCATCCGGAATAATCCCGCGTAATCCTTCGCACAGCTGCATGTATTGGGCGATGGTGACCGCGGCGCGATGCGCGTTGAGCACGGTCGCACCGGCCGCACTGGTCATCTCGCTCAGCATGACTTTGACCTCGGAATCGCTCATGGTGTTCTCTCGGTTGGTAGGAAAACGGCGAGTATAGGCCCGCGCGCCGAATGCGTGCGTTCGCGCGCGCACAATTGCAGCGGAACGCCTCTTGCACGGCTTGAGTGTTAGCATTTGTGGCAAAAGGGAACCCACTATGCCACTTCATCCTACCATTCCTGCGGCACTGCTGGCCGCCTGCGTTCTGGCCGGCACGACAGCTTGCTCCACGCCGACGCCAGCGCCGCCCAAGCCGCCGCTGTTCGTGCGCCTCGGCGGCATGCCCGGCCTGACCGCCGTGGTCGACGATTTCGTGTCGAAGGTGTCGGTCGACCCGCGCTCGAAACGCACCTTCGAGGGCGTCAATCTGACCCGGCTCAAGGCCAGCGTGGTGTCGCATGTCTGCGCCCTTTCCGGCGGACCGTGCAAATACGAGGGCGACCCGATGGCGCTGGCGCACCAGGGCATGGCGATCAGCAAGGAAGAATTGAGCGTGATGGGGCACTACGTGGACCAGGCCTTGCGCCGCCAGGGTGTGGCGCCGGAAGACAGGGAAGAGCTGGAGAGCATGCTCGACAAGCTGGGGCCCGAGGTATTGAACAAATAGGGGGATCGAACGGGGCGCCGGGTGACGCCCCAGCCTTGCAGCATTGCATGCACTTCAGCCACAGTTTTCCACAACCACATCGCGCACCAGCCCGGCTTGATTGAGGAAAATGGTTACCCGGCCGGCCACGAAATCCTGGGTGATGAGGGCACCGAAGGGCACCACGCGGATGCGGCGGCCCGTCAGGTCGCGCAAGGTCAGCGGAAGCGAGCGTGGCAGGTCGTTCGTCAAACTCCAGGTACGGCAATTGTTGCTCTCCATCATAAACTCCTTGCATGAATGGAGGACAAGCCGCCAGGGGCAGCTTGTCCGGCGACGGCGCACCGTCTCAACCCTCGACGATCTTGGTACGGGCGGTGGCCGACTTGATCAGTTCAATCGCGGCCAGTACTTTCGCGCGCGAGCTGTAGCTCTCGCCACTGGCGATGATTTCGTGATTCTTAGCCCTCAAACGCCAGCGCCACTCCTTGCGGACTTTTTCCGAAGCTTGTTGGTAGATTTCGAAATACATGATGAACCTCCCATGACGTGAGATGTCAGTGTTACAGAGCGGTTTACCCGTGGTTCTGATTGGTTCAATAAATGCGTAGACCGATATCAAACCAAAGCTCAATTTCCCCATATAAATTTTGCGCTTGAACATGGAAACTGTCGGGGAAGTTGGTGACGCAAGGCATGTGCGACAGACACCGTAGAATGAGGGCACTCCCTTTTTTAAAGAATGTCCGTATGACGAACACCTCTCTCGACCAAGCCTGCGCCGACGCAGCCGCCCTCATCGCCCAGGCCGATGGGCTGGTGATCACGGCCGGCGCGGGCATGGGCATCGATTCCGGCCTGCCCGATTTCCGCGGCGACCAGGGTTTCTGGCGCGCTTACCCGGCCTTGGGCAAGCACGGCTTGCGGTTCAGCGAGATCGCCAATCCCCGGGCTTTTCGCGAGCGTCCCGAGCTGGCGTGGGGATTTTACGGACACCGCCTGCAGCTGTACCGGCGCACGGTGCCGCATGCGGGGTTCGGCCTGTTGAACCAGATCGCCGCGCGCCTTCCGGGCGGGGCCTTTGTTTTCACCAGCAATGTGGATGGGCAATTCCAGCGCAGTGGCATGGCGGAAGAACGGATCGTCGAATGTCACGGCAGCATCGAGAAACTGCAATGCTTGGGCGACTGCGGCCAGCTGACCTGGTCCGCGCAAGAATTCGTGCCGGTGGTCGATGAAGAACAATGCCTGCTGACCTGTGCGCTGCCACGCTGCCCTCACTGCGGCGACATCGCAAGGCCGAACATCCTGATGTTCGGCGACCGGCTGTGGGATTCGGTATATGCCGACAAGCAGGAGCACCGCCTGGACACCTGGCTGGCGCGCCAGAGCCGGGCGGTGATCATCGAAATTGGGGCCGGTACCTGGATTCCGTCGGTGCGCGTGTTCGGCGAAAGCCAGCAGCGGCCGCTGATCCGGGTCAATCCGGGGGAACCGGACGTTGGTTCGCAGCGAGATATCGGCATTGCGCTTGGCGCGCTGGACGGGATTTCACGTATCGCCGCCGCGCTCGACGCGCTCTGAGATCTGCGGCAGGGGCCGCCAAACCTTGCCGTGGGGCGCTAAGCGCGCTGGAGGCGGCGGATAGCGCCATCAAGTTGTTCCATGGTGGCCCTGACCCGCTCGTCAAGGAAGGGGGCAATGGCATCCACCCGCGCTTGCGGCACGCCCCAGAGCGCCTCACCGAGCACGCAGGCGGTCGCGGCAATGGTGTCGCTGTCGCCGCCGTGATACAGGCAGGCGGACAGCAAGGAATCGAAGTCGTCGCTTTCCGCCAGGCAGCTCATCACATCCACCAAAGTATCGTCGGCGCGTACACGCATCGGGGAACCAGCTTGGTGATGCATGTCGACCGCGTGCAGGCTGCCGCCGCCGGCTTTCCACGACGTCAGCAGATCCTGCTTGCTGGCGCCGTGCAGGGCAGCCCGATGTAATTGCACATAGGTATCCGCTGCCTGCATCGCACTCGGATGGCCGTGCGTGGAGCGGGTGATGTCGGCGGCTACGCGGCGTGCCTCGTCCAGGCCAGGGGCGAGCGCGGCGACCGGGCCGAGGCGCATCAGCGCGCCGTTACCCCAACTCACCAGCTCGTCCGAGGACGAACCCAGCGCCCAGGCGGCGAACAACTTGCCGTAGCCTGCATCCGGATAGTAGGCAACCCAGGTACGAAAGGCTTCCTTGAGCGGCGTTCCCGCCAGCAGGTATTGCGCCACCGCCAAGGTAATGATGGTGTCGTCCGTGAACGAGTGCGCCGCCGTCAGTTCGGGAAGCGTGCGCGACAGTGTTCGCGATTTTTCGTAATGGGAACCGTAGATGTCCCCGACAAGTGTTCCCAACATGGTGTTCTCCTATTGCAAAGAAATGGTACGCCAAGCGGACATGTTTTAATGCGCTTGCGGGCACCGGGATGGCCGACTGTCGCACAGGATACGAGGAGCGACGCCGATGATGCTGGCAATGCTGTTGATGGCTGCGGGACCCGCCATGGTCGTCGTTCGCGAAGACGTCGTCAAGCACGACGAAGCGCCGCCGCACGGTGCGATCGGGATGTCCACGGTTTACCGCATCAGCGATGCCGCGCCCGCGCCGCGCTCGATGGAGTTTCGCAAACGGGTGCTGCATCCGAGCGCGGCCATCGGCGTGCACCGGATCGCGCATGACGAGGTGTACTACGTTCTCGCCGGACAGGGCGAGGTCAGCTCCGATGGCGTCACCGAGCGACTGGCGCCGGGCATGGCCGCCTATCTTTACAAGGGGGCGCAGGTCGGCATCAGGCAGGTTGGCGCGCAAGCGCTGTCGATGATCGTCAGCTATCCGAATGCGCCCAGATAGGTGCGGATAGCCGATGCGGGGCGAATCAAACCGGCCCGTCAACACGGTTATCGATATCCTGCTGTGCAGTTGACATGCCACAGATGACGCGTTACGATCATTCGATGAACACATTCCTCAAGCAATCCGCTCACCATCACGCTTCGCATCCGCGGCTGGGAGAGCTATTGCTTGGTGATTGATAAGCCCTATCACTGAGAAAGCCCTCCCAGCGACGCTGCGAGGGCTTTTTTGTTTTACAGCGGTGGATTGCGACGACGCAGTGCGCCGCTGACGGTATAGGGATCGTCATGGAATTGAAAATTGAAGCGCAAGCCAGGGGCGTGCGCATTATCGCGGGCGAGGAAGCAAAGAACCGCCGCGTATTACTGAATCAACTGATCGCCATCGCCGAAGCGGCAGGATTTGAAGAAATCGTACTGCCATCGATTGAACCATCGGGCGTGTACGTGGACAAAGCGGGGCCGGAAATCCTGTCGCAGATGTACGTTTTTCCGGACAAGAAAAACCGCTCGCTATGCCTGCGTCCGGAGGCGACAGCGACCGTCCAGCTGATCGCCGACAAACACTTCGCGCGCCAGAAAAATGTGAAGCTCTGGTATTTCGAACGCTGCTGGCGCTATGAACGGCCGCAAGAAGGACGCTACCGCGAGTTCTTTCAATTCGGCCTGGAAGTGCTCAATCCCGATTCGGACACCATCTGCGACGAGCTGATTGCCCTTGCGGAGGAGATGGTCGGACTCAAGACCAGCGGCTACGTGCTTGCGCGGGCGGTGAAACGCGGACTGGATTACTACACGACCGACGGATTCGAAATCGCCGTGCCGGCGCTGGGTGCCCAGAAACAGGTGGTCGGTGGCGGCACGTATCGTCAGGGAACCGGCTTCGCAATCGGCTTCGATCGCTTAATGCTGTGCAATCCTGTGACGTGATGCCGACGTGATCCTCATCCGAAAATGAAGATGAGCCGCCTGCCACGACAGCAATGTCGTGGCAGGCGAAATGGTCCGCTTCACCATGAGGAAAGTCAAACCGACGCTAAGTCCGGGGTTGACTCGCCCCTGCCCCGGCCAAATGATAGCCCTATGACAGTTGTTACCCGCCAAGAAATGGATGCCAAGTTCGCCGCCACCGAGTCAAAGGTAGACGCGCTTGGCGAATTTCGATACCAGCGTGAAGACTGGCTTTGCAGAACTACGTACCAGCTTCGCCGAACTACGTACAGAAATGGCCACGCAGAATGGGCAAATTCAGACGCAGATGGCAGAGATGCGCGCCGAGATGCACAAGGGGACGGTCGACATTATCAAATGGGTCATCGGTGTGGGCCTGGCCAGTATCGGCGCAATGTTGACCGTCTCGAAAATGACGGAGAAGCCGCCGGTCCAAGCGGCGGTACAGCCGGCCCCGATCATCATCACCGTGCCCCAGGCCGCCCCGCCGCCGGTCGCGCCGGCCCTGGCGCCCACCCAGCCGACGAAGTAGCCCGTATTAGAAAACAAAAAGCCGGCATGTGCCGGCTTCCGCTAAGTCTTTGATTCTATTGGTCGGGACGGAGTGATTCGAACACTCGACCCCTTGCACCCCATGCAAGTACGCTACCAGGCTGCGCTACGCCCCGACGAGCTGCGAATTATATCAGAGCATCTTACGTTTTTGGCACACAAAATCGCATCCGTCGCGCGCCCCCAGCCACCACTTTGCGCTGCCTCAAACTTCCCTTCAAAACATCCTTACCGCTACGCAACTCAGCTAGCGCTTTGCTTCCGTACAGAACTACCACCCGGATCGCATTCATGTACTATTTATCATACTGTGTTGCAATTAACTAAATTTACGATGAGAAAAACGGAGAATCCCTCCATGGAAAACCAGAACAGCGACACCAGCCGCTTTCTTTCAACGGGCGTCCCGGGACTGGACACCATCCTCGGCGGCGGCCTCACCAGTGACCGCCTGTTCCTGATCGAAGGCGAGCCCGGCACCGGCAAGACCACGCTCGCCCTCCAGTTCCTGTACGAAGGCGTGCGCCGCGGCGAATCGGTCATCTACATCACCCTGGCCGAAACCCGCGTCGAACTCAAGGCGGTGGCGCAGTCGCACGGCTGGTCGATGGACGGCATCCACGTCGAGGACATCATCCCCAACGAGAACATCCTCCACCCCGACCACCAATTCACCATTTTCCACCCGTCCGAAATCGAGATGGGCATGACCACCCAGCGCATTCTCGACGCGATCGAAAAATACAAGCCCACCCGCGTGGTGCTCGATTCGCTGTCCGAGCTGCAGCTGCTGGCCGAAAGCCCGCTGCGCTACCGCCGCCAGGTGCTCGCGCTCAAGCAGTACCTGTCCGGCAAAGGCTGCACCACCCTCTTCCTCGACGACCGCACCGCCCTCTCGGGCGACCTGCAGGTGCGCAGCGTGGCCCACGGCGTCATCACGCTCGAACTGATCAACCAGGACTACGGCTCCGAACGGCGCCGCGTGCGCATCGTCAAATACCGCGGCATCGCCTTTCGCGGCGGCTCGCACGACTACAAGATCGTCACCGGCGGCCTGGTCGTGTTCCCGCGCCTTATCGCCGCCCACACGCGCGTGCACACCGAGCGCAAACAACTCTCGAGCGGCATTGCGCAACTCGACGCGCTGACCGGCGGCGGCCTCGATGAAGGCACCAGCACCCTGCTCTCCGGCCCACCGGGCACCGGCAAATCCTCGCTGTGCGCGCAGTACGTGTACGCCGCCACCCAGCGCGGCCAGAAGGCGGCCATGTTCCTGTTCGAGGAAGCGGCCAACAACCTGCTGCTGCGCTCCACCGGCCTCGGGCTCGACCTCCAGGGAGCGGTCGACAATGGCCTGCTCCTCATCAAGCAGATCGACCCGGCCGAAATGGCCCCCGGTGAATTCATGCAGTGCGTGACCGACGCCGAAGCCGGTGGCGCGCGCGTCATCGTCATCGACAGCCTCAATGGCTACCTCAATGCCATGCCCGACGAGCGCTTCCTGGCCACCCACATGCACGAACTGCTTACCTACCTGGGCCAGCGCGGCGTGGTCACCATCCTGGTCGGCGTGCAGCCCGGCGTCATCGGCAGCAACATGACCACCACGGTCGACGCCAGCTACATCGCCGACAGCGTCATCATGCTGCGCTACTTCGAGGCGCGCGGCAAGGTGCGCCAGGCCATCTCCGTCTTCAAGAAGCGCGTCGGCCTGCACGAGCGCACCATCCGCCTGTTCTCGATGAGCAGCAAGGGCATTCGGGTAGGCGACGTGCTGGCCGACTTCCACGGCATCCTGACCGGGATTCCCACCTTCGACGACAGCCAGGCCCACGCGCTGTTCGACGATGAAAACGGATAAGCGATAGCAGCCTATGGAAAAGCGAGTCCTGATCTACGCCCCGACCGGCCAAGACGCGGTGCTGGCATCGAAGATGCTCACCCTGGCGCAGGTCGATAACCTGATCACCGAAACCGTGCAAAGGCTCTCCGAGGAGCTGCTCATCGGCGTCGGCGCCGTGCTCACGGTCGAAGAAGCGCTCTCGAACGGCGGCCTGAAAGCGCTCGGCGAATTCGTCCAGCGCCAGCCCAACTGGTCGGACCTGCCGATCGTGCTGCTGACGCACCGCGGCCCCGACTCGCTCAGCGTGCGCCAGGCCATCAACACCCTCGGCAACGTCACCTTGCTTGAACGCCCGGTGCGCACGCTGACCCTCATCACTTCCCTGCAGTCGGTCCTGCGCGCCCGCGAAAAGCAATACCAGGTACGCGAAACCGACCGCCGCAAGGACGAATTCCTGGCCAGCCTCGGTCACGAACTGCGCAACCCGCTCGCGCCCATCCGCACCTCGATGAGTGTATTGAACCACCTGTATCCCGACCAGGCGCACGTAAAAAAAGTCAGCGACGTGATCGAGCGCCAGGTCACCCACCTGACCCGCCTGGTCGACGACCTGCTCGACGTTGCCCGCATCAACAGCGGCAAGATCGAACTGCAGCGCGACTACACCACCTTCGCCCAAGTCATGGAGCACGTCACCGAACTGTGTTCGGCGGCGGCGAAGGCCAAACATATCAGGATCGATGTCGCCATCCCGCCCGATCCGGTGGTGCTGTACGCCGACTACGCACGCGTGGTGCAGATCGTCGCCAACGTCGTCTCGAACGCGGTCAAGTTCACGCCAGCCGAAGGCTACATCAGCGTGCGCGCGCTGGTCGAATTCGGCGCCCTGAAAATCTGCATCAAGGACACCGGCATCGGCCTCGAACCGGCGGCCATCGGCCGGATTTTCGCGATGTTCGAGCAAAGCCGCCCGCCGTCCGGCCAGATCGCCAGCGGCCTCGGGATCGGCTTGAGCCTGTCGCGCCAGTTCGCCGAAATGCATGGCGGTAGCGTGCACGCGGCCAGCGAAGGCCTCGGCAAGGGCAGCGAATTCGTGGTCACCTTGCCGGTCGTGACCGAGGCGCGTCCAGTGTCGGCGGTCCCCATGAACGACATCATCGGCTCGATCGACCGGCGCCCCAAGGTGCTGGTGGTGGACGATAACCGCGATGCCGCCGATTCGCTGCAGGCGCTGTTTGAAATGGAAAACTGTAACGTCGCCACCGCCTACGATGGCTACGAAGCGGTGCAGGCGGTGGAACAGGGCATGCCCGACATGATCGTGATGGACCTCGGTATGCCGAGCATGGACGGCTACGAGGCGGCGCGCCGCATCCGCCTCAAGCCCGGCTCGCAGTCGGTGCTGATGATCGCCCTGACCGGCTGGGGCCAGAGCGACGCGCGCCAGCGCACCCTCGACGCCGGCTTCGACCACCACCTGATCAAACCCGTCAACTTCGACGACATCAAGCGCCTCGCCGACGGCCGCCTGGCCAAGTCACAGGGCTTGCGCCTGATCCGTTAGCCGGCCGTTCCCGCCAGGCGCGGGAGCGCCGCCTGTTTATTCTCCAGCGCCGCTACCAGGCGCGCCATGTCCACCGGCTTGACCAGATGCGCGTCGAAGCCCGCGTCGAGCGCGCGTGCGCGGTCGCTGTCCTGGCCATACCCGGTCAGCGCGATCAGGCGCACCGTGCTCGTTGCCGGATCGGCGCGCATGCGGCGCGCGACTTCATAACCGTCGATGCCCGGCAGGCCGATATCGACCAGGGCGATGTCCGGGCGCGCCGCCCCCGCCTGGCGCAGGCCGTCGAAGCCATCGACGGCCGTGTCGACCCGGTACTGCTGCGCTTCGAGCATCATGGCCATCATGTCGCGCCCGTCTTCGTTATCTTCGATCAGCAGCACGCGCTGGCGCGATGACGGCGCCGGCGCCGGCACGCTCACCTCCGACTGGGGCGGCTGAACGCGCGGCAGGTGCAGCTCGAAACTGCTGCCCAGCCCCGCGCCCGCGCTGCGCACGTCCACCCGGCCCCCGTGCATCAACGCCAGCTGGCGTACCAGCGCCAGTCCCACTCCCAGGCCGCCCTGGGCGCGGTCGAGCGGGCGCGCGCCCTGCACGAACAGGTCGAACACGTATGGCATCAGTTCCGGCGCGATCCCGATGCCCGAATCGGACACGCACAGCACCGCATCCGCGCCTTCGTCTTTCACACTCACCGAAATCGTGCCCCCGGCCGGCGTGTATTTCAGCGCGTTGTCGAGCAGGTTCGAAACAATCTGCTCAAGCCGGGTCGGGTCGCCGTCGACCCAGACCGGCGCCACATCGACGCGCAACTCATGGCGCGCCGCGCGCTGCGACGCCCGCAGGGTAGCCATGTAATTGTCGATCACCTGGTCGAGCCGCAGCGCGCGCCGCTCCAGCAAAATCTTCCCGGAATGAACCCGCCCCATGTCGAGCAGGTCGTCCACGATGCGCGTCAGGTGCCCGCTCTGGCGCGTGATGATCTCGCGCGCGCGCTCGCTGGCCGCCACCGGCATGCCCGGATGGGCCAGCACGCTGGTCGCGTTCACGATCGCCGCCAGCGGGTTGCGCAGCTCGTGCCCGAGCATCGCCAGAAATTCATCCTTGGCCCGGTTCTGCTGTTCGGCCGTGGTGCGCGCCTCGTGCTCGCGCTCGAACAGGATCTCGCGCTCGGTCTCGGCCGCGTGGCGCGACTGCTTTTCCTGGTTCACCACCGCCGCCGCGGCGGCGATCGCGGCCAGCACCTCGTCCACTTCCGCCACGCCCGACACGTCGGCACGGGCAAGGTCTCCGTTGCCCCCCAGCGCATGCGCCGAACGCGCCACCTGGCCGATGGAGCGCGACAGCCGGCGCGCAAAGAACACCGCCGCCAGCGCGGCGCAGCACACCGCCGCCGCCAGCCCGGCAATGGAGACCATCAGCGCGCGCCGCGCCGCCGATTCGATTTCGGCTTCCGGCACGCCCACGGCCACCGTCCATCCGGACAGCGCCGAGCGTTCCAGCACCGTGTACAGCTTCATGTTGTCGTCGCTGGCGTTGCGGATCACGCCGGTGGTCTTGTTGCGGATCGCTTCGCGCAGGTCGGGACGGGTGTCGCCTCGCCCGCTGGCCGCGCCGCCATGGGTCTGGGCAATCGTCATGCCGTTGCGGTCGTACACGCCGGCCAGCCAGGATGGCGGCGCGTTCACCTGGGTCAGCACGCCGTTGAAGTGGTCGATCTTGAAGCCCTGCGCGATCACATAGCGCATGCCCTCGGGCGTGGTCACCGGCACGTCCACCACCACCAGCAAGGCTTGCGTGACGACGCCGCGAATCAGGTTGGAGATTTGCGGGGTGCCGGCTTCGAGCACCTGGGCCACCCTCTGGGCCGCGTCCGGGCCGGGCAAGGCCGCGCCGAACGGCACCGCGGTATTAATCAGCTGCTGCCCGCGCTCGTCGAGCAGCGCGGTCCAGGTGGCGCCCACCTTGTCGGCAAAGCGCGCCTGCTCGTAGAAGCCGGCCAGGTCGCCGCGCGCCAGGTGCGGCGAGATGGCCAGCATGCGCACCGCGCTCTGCGTGTTGGTCAGTTCGCGGTCGATGCTCACCAGCGAGATGCGCGCCGTTTCGCGCACCCCCTTGAGCGCCGCTTCGCGCTCGGACTTGAGCAGCATGTTCAGCGAAATCGTCGAGAACAGAATGACCGGAATCAGGATCGCCGCGACCATCAGCGCGAGATAGGCGCGGATTTTCATGGCACCGGCGGCGAAAAACTGTTCATGGAGTGCTGCGGCCTTTGAAAAACGGGAGAAGCGGCAAAATGCCGAACGATTGTAATTATAACCATTTTCTCCCCCGATCCCGGGCCGCTTTTACTTCCAGTCGCCCCGCAAGGCCAGCACCTGCTTGTGCAGGTAGTCGGGCGTGGCATCTTCCGGCGCGACCGGCATGCCGACCGCCAGCGCCAGGCGCGAACGCGGTCCGCGCGCGAAGGTGCGCTCGAACAGATTGCCCGGATCGCGCGTGAGCAGGCTGCCCCACAGGCCGCGCAGCGCCATCGGAATCACCGGCACCTTGCTGCGTTCGACGATCTTGGCGATCCCGCCGCGGAACTCGCCCATTTCGCCGGTCGAGGTCAGGCGCCCTTCCGGAAAGATGCATACCAGGTCGCCTTCGTGCAGCGCCTGGGCGATGTCGATGTACGCCTTCTCCATCAGGAACTGGTCTTCCTTGGCCGGCGCGATCGGAATCGCGCGCGCCGTGCGGAACAGCCAGCCCATGAACGGCATCTTGAAGATTTTGTGGTCCATCACGAAGCGGATCGGGCGCGGGCTGGCCGCGCCGATGACGATGGCATCGACGTAGCTGACGTGGTTGCACACCAGGATCGCCGGGCCTTCGTCGGGAATCCGGTCCACGTCCACCGTCTTGACCCGGTGGATGGTATGAATCAGCATCCAGGCCAGGAAGCGCATCAAAAATTCCGGCACCAGCGAAAAGATATACAGCGCCACGACGGCGTTCAGGATGGCGGTGGCGAGGAACATGTCGGGAATCGTGAAGCCCATCTTGATCATCACGATGGCCACGCCGGCCGCGCAGATCATGAACAGCGCGTTCAGGATATTCATGCCGCCGATGGTGCGCGACAGGTGGGCCGGTTCGCAGCGGGTCTGGATCAGCGCGAACAGCGGCACGATGAACAGGCCGCCGAACACGCCGATCATGGCAATGTCGAACAGCACGCGCGTCACGCCGGCCTGCGCCAGCATGCCCATCATGGCCACTTCGACCGGCGGACGCACGTAACCGAGGCTGGCGAAATACAGGTCGATGCCGAACAGCGACAGGCCGATCGAGCCAAACGGCACCAGGCCGATTTCAACCTTGTGGCCCGACAGCTTCTCGCACAGCAGCGAGCCGACACCGACACCGACCGAGAACACCGTCAGCAGCATCACGAACACGCTGTAGTCGCCATGCAGGAACTGTTTGGCATACAGGGGGAACTGCGACAGGATCATCGCCCCATAAAACCAGAACCACGAGTTGCCCAGCATGGACAGGAACACGGTGCGGTTCTTGCGCGCGTGGCCGATATTGCGCACCGACTCGGCGAACGGATTCGGATTGATTTTCAGGTCGGGCGCGGGCGCCGGCGACAGCGGAATGCGGTAGCTGGCCACCAGGCCAAGCACGGCGAAGAACATGGTGGCGCCGGCCACCAGCTGCAAGCCGTGGGGTTTAAGCACCAGCGCGGCGCCCAGGATCTGGCCGAGCAGGATGCCCACAAAAGTCCCCATTTCGACCACCCCGTTACCGCCGACCAGTTCTTCCGATTTCAGATGCTGCGGCATGTAGGCGTATTTCACGGGCCCGAACAGGGTCGAATGCACGCCCATGCCGACCACGGAGGCGATCAGCAGCCACAGGGTGTGCGTCATCCAGCCAAGGCCGGCCACCGCCATGATGGCGATTTCCAGCATCTTGACGAAGCGCGCCAGGCGCGCCTTCTCGACCTTTTCGGCGATCTGCCCGGCGGTGGCCGAAAACAGCACGTACGGCAGGATGAACAAGCCCGGAATCAGGCTGTTTAATATGGCCGGATCGAGGCTGGTCCAGCTGACCGCGTCGTAGGTGAGAATCACCAGCAAGGCGGTCTTGAAGACGTTGTCGTTGAACGCGCCGAGGAACTGGGTCCAGAAAAACGGCGCGAAGCGGCGTTGCTTTAAGAGGGAAAACTGGCTGGATTGACTCATGCTGATGGATCTCTCAGGGTCTCGAGGTGGCAAAAAGGTCGGGCTTGCATCGTCAGGTTACCATCAGCCCTGGCGCAGCAGGGCCTTGAAGGCCTGCGGCACCCAGGGGCGCGCGGCCACGATGAAGCTGATCGCGTGGCGCTGGTCGAGCGGCAGGCGCGTTTCATGCTGGTGCTGCTGCGCGAATTCGGCCGCCACCTGCTTGAGGCGTTCCAGCAGCGCGGCGCCGGACTGCTTCGACAGCATCACGTTCACCAGCCGCATGACTTCATCCTCGCCATCGAAGCGCGAGTTCAGGTAGTCGGCCGCCGCCTCGTGCCGGAAGTAACCCTGGATCGGCCCATTCGCGATCCAGCCGAAGGTGCGCGCGATCAGCAGCTTGACCCGGTTATTCGGCAGCAGCTCCAGAAAGCCGATGCGGTCCAGGCGCAGCAGGTATTTGGTCACTTCCGCTTCCGTCATGTCGTAAAAGCGCACGATATCGTCGAAGCCGATGTGGTTCATGGCCGACACGGCCACCACCAGCAGGCGCGGGTCGCCGATGATTTCGCGCTCCTGCGCCAGGGTCAGGTGCGAAATCAGGGTCGGCGCCGACTGCGCCGCACTGAGTTCGTCGAACTCGATGCCGGTGGCGGTGAGGATCTCGTCCAGCCGCTGCAAGGTGAAATTCTTCTGTGAAAACATACGCTTAACGCTCGCTTCCGACATGCCTATCCGTCCGGCAAGGTCGCCGTAGGTAATGCCCCGCCCCTTCAAAAGGCGCTTCAAGGTGTCGACAAGTGTAATTGCGTGCGGCATTTCTGTATCCCTAGGAATTCTGGTAGCAAATATTAATACTTATTCAGAATAAAAGCGATACGGACTATCATTTCATTTAGCAAAGCCGATTCTTGCGTAAGATGTGTTTGCCAACCCGGCTAACCTGAAGAAAGAAACAGCATGAAAACCAACCTGATGGCCATCGCAATCGCTTGTGCCCTGTTCGGCGCCAATTCCGCCGCGCTGGCCGAGTCCCATCACAACAATATGGGTTCGAACCTGTCGGCGTCCCCGAGCGGCGTGTCGGGCGCGGTGGTGCTCGGAAGTTTGCTGGTGGTGGCGGTGGGCGGCAGCGTGGTGGCGCAAAGCGTTGAAACCGTCGCCGACGGCACCATGGTGGTACTCAAGAACGTGGCCGACGGTTCCACCGCCACCGTCAAATTCAGCGGCGACGGCGCCAAGGGCTTTTCCAAGCTGGTCGGCCAGGCCGTCACGGTGACCGCCACCGCCAGCGGCCATGTGCTCATCGCCGCCGGCAAGGTGATCGCCTTCATCCCGACCGAAGCGGGCAAAAGCCTGCTGCACCATTCGCAAAACGGCGCGAAAGGCTAAGCATGATCCGCCTCGGACAACGACTCCTCCTGCTGCTGATGCTGGCCATGCCGCTGCAGGCCGCGCATGCCGGCACCGCCTGCGAAGAAGTCGCGCAGGACGCCGGTGCCTTCGTCAAGGCCGTCAAGCTGGCCGAAAACACCAGCGCCGCCCTCGATGCCTCCGGGGCCGAGGTGGCGCTGATCGCCCGCGTCGGCCAGGACCTGTCCAAGTACGACTTGCGCTATTCGCACATGGCCTATGCCTGGCGCGACCATCCCAAGGGACGCTGGACCGTCGTGCACCTGCTCAACCAGTGCGGCACCGCGACCTCCAAATTGTTCGACCAGGGCCTGGCCAATTTTTTTCTCGATGATTTGTTCGCCTACGAGAGCCAGATTGTGATCCCGAGCGCGCAAAGCCAGAAGCGCGTCGTCGCCATGCTCTCCTCCGAGGCGCCGGCGCGCCTGCACGGTGAGCACTACAATATGCTGGCCTTCCCCTTCTCGACCAAGTACCAGAATTCGAACCAGTGGGTGCTCGAAACCTACGCCGCCAGCGCCAGCGAGAGCGCCATCGACGATCGCGGCGCCGCCCAGTCCTGGCTCAAGCAGGCAGGCTATAAGCCCAATACGATCTGGGTGCCGTCGGTCAAGCGCCTGGGCGCACGCGTATTCCGCGCCAACGTGGCTTTCGACGACCATCCGCTGGGCCGCCGCATCGCCGGCCAGATCGACATCGTCACCGTCGAATCGGTGGTGCGCTTCGTGAAGCTGCGCGACCCCGCCACCACCGAGTCGGTGGTGGGGATTCAGTAAGCGTCAGAACACCCACAGCTTATCGGCCGGCATGTGCAGCCAGTAGCTGCCCGCCTCCAGCCGGTACTTCGAATACGCGCGCAGGCTCAGGCCGTCGCGCGTAAACAGGCACTCCCAGCGGTCGCCCAGGTACATGCAGGTCAACAGCGGCATTTCGAGCGCATTGTCGACCTGCTGCGCGCTGATCTTCACATCCTCGACCCGGATCAGCGGCGTGGCCTCGCCGCCCACACGCGCACCGCGCGCCGTGCCCTGCATGCTCGCGCCGGCCACCATCAGCGCCACCTTGCCGCCATTGCTGGCCACGACCTGGCCCGGCAAGCGGTTGTTACTGCCCATGAATTCGGCGGTAAACAAGGTGTCCGGCGTTTCGTACATGCTTTGCGGCGAGCCTTGCTGCTCGATCTTGCCGTTATTAAGCAGCAGGATGCGGTCCGAAATCGCCATCGCCTCGCCCTGGTCGTGCGTGACCATCAGCGCCGACAGGCCAAGGCGCACGATCAGCTCGCGCAAGAAGGCGCGCGCTTCCTCGCGCAGCTTGGCATCGAGGTTCGAGAGCGGTTCGTCGAGCAAGATCACGGGCGGGTTGTACACCAGCGCGCGCGCGATCGCCACCCGCTGCTGCTGGCCGCCGGAGAGCTGGTGCGGAAAACGCTCGCCCAGGTGGCCCAGCCCCAGTTGGCCCAGCACTTCCTTGACCTTGGCCGCGATCTCGCTCTTGCCCATCTTGCGCAGGGTCAGGCCATAGGCCACGTTGTCGAACACGGTCTTGTGCGGCCACAGCGCGTACGACTGGAACACCAGTCCCAGGCTGCGGTGCTCGGCGGCCATCTCGAATTTGCGCGCGCCGTCGAACACGCGGCGCTCGCCGATGTCGATGGTGCCGCTCTTGGGGCTTTCCAGCCCGGCGACCGCGCGCAGCAAGGTGGTCTTGCCGCTGCCCGAAGGGCCCAGCAGGGCAACCACTTCGCCGCGTTGCAGGTGCATCGATACGCCCTTGAGGATCTGGTTGGCGTGCGCGCCAGTGCCATAATCGAGGTGCAGGTCGTTGACGGTCAATTCATTCATGGTCATTTCCGGTGTAGGTAGTGTTTATTGATGCAGCTTGACGCCGAAGCGCAGCGCAATGCCGAGGCCAATGGCCACCAAGGTGATATTGATGAACGATAGCGCCGCCACCAGGTCGGTCGAGCCGCCCGCCCACAGCGACACCAGCATCGCCCCGATCACTTCCGTGCCTGGGGTGAGCAGGTACACCCCGGTCGAATATTCGCGCTCGAAGATCAGGAACACCATCAGCCAGGCGCCCAGCATGCCGAATTTGATGAGCGGCAGGGTCACGTCGCGCGTGACCTGGCCGCGACTGGCGCCCACCGCGCGCGCCGCCTCTTCCAGTTCCGGCCCCACCTGCAGCAGCGCGGTCGAGATCAGGCGCATGCCGTAAGCGAGCCACACCACCGAATACGCCAGCCACAGGGCGAAGATGGTCGAGCGCACTTCGCGCAGCAGCGGAATCGCATGTTCGCTGAGCCACAGCGCCGGCCCCAGGCCGGTCGCCTTGAGCATCCCATCGAGCCAGCTTGGCACGAACAGGAACACCCACAGGAACGACAGGCCGGCCAACAGGCCCGGCACGGCGCGCGGCACCAGCACGCTGTAGTCGAGCAGGCGCGTGATGCCATCGGGCTTTCTGTGCATGGCCAGCGCGATGGCCGTGTAGCACACCACCGCCAGCGCTCCGCCGATCACGCCGATCAGCACCGTGTTGATAATCCCGCGCACTAGCGAATGCTGTTCCAGGATGTCGCGGAAGTGCTGCAAGGTCAGTACATCCCACAGCACCACTCCCTCGCCCCAGTTCTGCACGAAAGAGCGCAGCACGATGCCCGAGAGCGGCAGGATGATCGTCACCAGCAGCCAGCCCGCCAGCAGCGCGAATGCCAGCCACTTCCAGCGCCCCAGCGGCATCGCCTTCTGGCGCGCGCCCTTGCCCTTGATCGACACGTATTTGTTGGCCGACTTGAGCAGCCAGCGCTGCAGCATCACCAGCGGCATCGTCACCATCACCAGGCACACCGCCACCGCCGCCATCAGGTGGTACGAGGGGGTGCCCAGCTTGTTGGTCAGCTTGTACAGATAGGTGGCCAGCACCAGGTGGCCTTCCGGGTCGCCCAGCACCAGCACCAGGCCGAACACCTCGAAGCCGAGGAAGAACACCAGCACACCCGCATACGCCAGCGCCGGCATGATCATCGGCAGCGACACATTGATCATCACCCTCAGCGGCGAGGCGCCGGCCACGCGGGCCGCTTCCTCCACGTCCGAACCCAGGCTTTTCAGCGCCGACGACGCATACAGGTACACGTGCGGAACGTGGGTCAGCCCGGCGATGATGACGATACTGGTAAACGAATAGATATTCCACGGGATGAAGCCGAGCAGCTGCTTGGCCCATACCGAATAGAAGCCCACGGGGCCCATCGACACCACATAGCCGAAACCCATCACCATGGGCGAGACGAAGATCGGCACCAGCAGCAGCGGGGCGATCCAGCCGCGCCCCGGCAGATCGGTGCGCACCATCAGGAAGGCCAGCATGCCGCCCAGCGGCACCGCGATGGCGGTCAGGCCGGCGGCCAGAATCATGCCATTCTTGAACGCCTGGCCGAAATCGGGGTCGTCGAAAATGAAGGCATAGGCTTCGAGTCCCAGGGTTTTTTCGGGCATGAAAAACGGCGCCGACAAAAAACTTTGGTAAAAAATCAGGAAAAGCGGTAAAAAGATGGCGACGCAGGCGAGCGTCACCACCAGGCCGCGCGGCCAGTTAAGCCGCGTGGCCCGCAATGATAAGGTAGTCATGTGAGGTCCGATCGTCGATGTTCGGGGTGGGCGGGGCGCCCACCCTGCGGGCGCTTATTTTTTGCCCGCGGTTTCTTTCCACTGCTTGAGGAAGGCCATGCGCTTGGCCGGCCCCAGGAACTGCAGCACGATCGGATGCACCGGAACCGGCTTGACGTTCTTCTCGCCGATGATCTTGATCAGTTCCGCCGACGTGGTCTCGCCCTTGACGTCGGAACGGATCGCGAACAGCTTCGAGTCGTTGGCGATCACGGTCTGGCCGCGCACCGACAGCAGGTAATCCATCCACAGCTTGGCCGCATTCGGATTCTTGGCGCTCTTGTTAATGAACTGCACGCGCGAAAGGATCAGGGTGTAATCGGCCGGCAGCACCACGCCCAGCGACGGGTCGGTCTTGGCGCGCACCAGCGCGTACGAACCGAGCACGTTGTAGCCGATCAGGTTCTCGCCCGACGAAATCCGTTCCAGCATGGTCCCGGTGGACGACTGCACCCGTACCTTGGCTACGCCGAACGCGTTTTCCAGCTCCAGGAACTGCGGATTTTCGCGCGCGTCCTGGGTCATGAACATGAAGCCGACCCCGGATTTTTCGATGTCGTAAGTCGTGACCTTGTCGCGGAATTTTTCGGTCTTGATCAGGGTAGCGAAAGCGGAGTGGGTCCTGGGTATTTCGCTGGTGGACAGCAGGCGCTTGTTGTACACGATCGCGGCCGGCTCGAAGGTGGTGCCGTAGGCGCTGTCGTTCCACATGGCCCATGCCGGCAGCTTGGCGGCTTCCGGCGACTTGTACTTCAGCGCGTGGCCGTCCGACGCGAGGCGCATCTGCAGGTCCATCGCGGACGACCACAAGACGTCGGCCGTATTGCCGCCGGCCGCCGCCTCCGAAATGAAGCGGTTGTACACTTCGGTCGAATTCATGTCGTTGTATTCGACCGTCACGCCAGGATACAGGGTGTTGAAGTCCTTGATCAGCGGCTGCGCGGCCTTGCTGTCGGTGGCCGAGTAGATCACCAGCTTGGCCTCTTTCTTGGCGCCGTCGATGATCTTCTGGTAGTCGGCCGGATAGCCCGCCGGGACCTGCGCGAAGGCGCTGCCGGCCAGGGTGGCGGCAAGGGTTGCCGCGAAGGTGGCCGTAATGGCGGCGCCGATCAGGCTGCGTTTGATATTCATAGTGTCTCCAGATTGTTGTTATGTTTTAGCGAATCAGCTTGAACTGCCTGGCCTGCCGGTTGTAGTCGGCGACGGCCTTGTGGATGTAATCGGTCAGTGCCGGTCCGGTCAGGGTGAACGGATACAGCCCGTGCGCCGCCCGCAAGCGGGCAAAATCGGCGCTCGACGTCATCCGCTCGAAACTGCCCACCCAGCGCTGGTACTCGGCATCCGCCACCTTGGGTCCCATCCACACGCCGCGGATGATCGGCCACACCACGTCCACGCCCTGCTCGCGCGCGGTCGGCGCTTGCGACAGCACGCCCGGCAAACGCCGCTCCGACAGCACCGCCAGTACCCGCACCTTGCCGGCGCCGGCGCCCGCGTACAGGGTCGCTTCCGAAGCATCGCCCGACACCACCTGCACATGGTTCGCGTGCATCGCGGTGAAAGCTTCGCCGCCGCCTTCGAGCGCCACGAAGCGCAGCACCTTGGGGTCGATCCCGGCGCTGCGCGCCAGCAGCGCCATCTTCATCCAGTCCTGGCTGCCGATCGTGCCGGACACCCCGATCAGCACCTTCTCCGGCTCGCGCCGCAAGGCGTCGATCAGGTCGGCCAGGTTGCGAAACGCCGAATCGGAACGCACCGCGATCATGCCGTAGTCGGCGCCCAGGGCGGCGACCCAGCGCACGTCGTCGGCGCTGGCCTTGCCGAACTTTCCCTGCGCCAGATTGAGCAGCGAGCCGCCCGAAAAGGCCACCAAGGTATCCTTCTCGCTCCCGCGCTGGGCCGCCATGGTGTGCCAGGCGACCGCGCCGATCCCGCCCGGCAGGTACGACAAGCGCAGGGCGGGCGCGTCGGCCTCGCTTCTGAGTCCTTCGCGCGCCAGCTTGCAGGTCAGGTCCATCGCGCCGCCCGGCTTGGACGGCACGATGCATTCGGCCCCCGCGCAATGCAATGCGGCGCCGGCCATCAGGATGGAGAACAGGGATTTCATGGCGCCAGCCTTTCGGGATGGGCAGGGAAAATCACCCCGCCCGCCCATGCCCGACAAGGCATCAGAAACGATGCTGGATGCCGGCCGTGAGCCCTTTTTGCGTGGTGCCGAAGCCAGGATCGTCGCGCGACAGTCCCACCAGCTTGCCGTTGTCGGCCTTGGCGTAGGCTGCCGTCAGATACAGGTCGGTGCGTTTGGATAGCGCATACATGCCGCGCGCCACATACATGATCGGATCGGCATCCGTGTTGGCGGGCACGTTCTTGACGTTGACGTAATAGACGGCGCCGGTCAGGGTGACCGCCGGCGTGGTAAACCAGCTCGCGCCGGCCCACCAGGTGGTCGCTCGCACGTCCGGCGTGGCGGCCTTGGCTGCCTCCAGCTTGAAGTCGCGCATGCCGCCGGTCAGGCGCACCACGTCGTTCTTGAAGTCGACCGCCGCATGAAAGGCCTTGGTTTCGTCGCGCCGTCCGGTGCCGGCCAGGGTGTTGGCGTTGATTTGCTCGAACGCGCCCATGGCCGAGAAGCTGCCGCGGCTCCAGGACCCGGCCACCGCGTATTTACGGCTGTCGGCGCTGCTGCCCGCCTGTTCGCCCAGGCCGATGGTGGCGCCATATTTGAAGTCGCCGGCTTTGCCCGAGTATTTGATCAGGTTATCAAAGGCGGTCGTCATGCCGTACTTGGACGGACCGGTGGCGTTGGACGAGGTAGCCCACGAGTAGTTCGGCGCGTAGCCGAGCGGGTCGAACAGGATCACGAAATCGTAGGTGGTGGTGAACGAGCGCCCCAGCACCACTCTTCCGAAGCCGCCGTCCAGGCCTACGAAGGCCTGGCGCTTGAACAGCGCACCGTCGGCCGCGCCGGTATCCATCAGAATGCCGCCTTCCAGGCCGAAAACGGCTTTCAGGCCGCCGCCCAGGTCTTCGGTGCCGCGCAAACCCCAGCGCGAAGTGTTTTTGCCGCCCGAGATCACGCGCGTGGCGTTGTCGTGGGCGGCATTGGTATTGGTGGTGTAATCGACGCCGGCGTCGATCAGGCCATAGATTTGCACACTGGATTGGGCCTGGGCGGTACCGGCTGCCGAAAAGGCGGCTGCCAGCGCGAGCGTAAGCACGGATGGTTTCATTCTTATCTCCTGAGTTTTCGTTTTTATATACTACGGCGTTTCTGGGGCTAACTATATATTCACGATCCTTTCAATTGGCTTTCAGTGCCCTCCTGTACCCGTGATGCCACACCGACCGCGCTTTTTGCCACGCTTAGGGCTACACTGCCCCGATGCGAATACTCCTGGTAGAAGACCATATAGAACTGTCGCACTGGCTCTCCAAAGCCCTGCGCGACGCCCACCTGACCGTCGAATGCGCCGCCAACGGCGCCGATGCCGACGCGCTGCTGCACACGCAGGACTACGCGCTCGTCATCCTCGACCTGACCTTGCCCAAGATGGACGGCCTCGATGTGCTGCGCCGCCTGCGCGCCCGCGGCGGCGCGCGCGCCAAGACCCCGGTGATGATCCTGACCGCGCGCGGCGGCCTGGAAGAACGGGTCCAGGGCCTGAACCTGGGTGCCGACGACTATCTGGCCAAGCCGTTCGAACTGAGCGAACTCGAAGCGCGGGTCAAGGCCCTGCTGCGCCGCAGCCAGGGCAGCGAAGCATTGGTGCACCAGTGCGGCGCGCTCAGTTTCGACACGGTGACGCGCATGTTTGCGTACGGCGGCGCCGCGCTGGCCCTCACCCCGCGCGAACACGCGGTGCTCGAAGCCCTGATTACCCGGCCCGGGCGCGCGGTATCGAAGGAAAAGCTGTTCGACGAAGTCTTTGCCCTCGAAGACGACGCCAACCTCGATGCCATCGAGCTGTATATCCACCGCGTGCGAAAAAAACTCGAACGCGTGCAGATTGGCGCAGCCGCCATCACCACCCTGCGCGGCATCGGCTACCTGTTGCAGCCACGCGACACACCGGGCTGACGTGGCCGCGCTGTACGCCACCGTGCGCGGCAAGATCGGCGCCGCGCCCCTGGGCAGCCTGCGCAGCCAGCTGCTGCGCTGGCTCCTCATTCCCCTGGTGCTGCTGGTCGCCCTGAACGCGGTATCGGTGTACGACAACGCCCTCGACGCGGCCGACCTGGCCTACGACCGCTCCTTGCTGGCCTCCACCCGCGCGCTGGCCGAGCGGGTCGCCATCAAGGACGGCAAGGTGGTGGCCGACGTGCCCTACGTCGCCCTCGACAGCTTCGAGACCGATACCCTGGGCCGCATCTACTACAAAGTGAGCGGCATCGATGGCGAAACCGTGTCCGGCTTCGACGACCTGCCGCCGGTGCCGGCCAACGTGCCGCGCTCGGAAGCCTATCCGGCGCTGGTGCGCTTCTACCACGCCGACTACAACGGCGAGCCGGTACGCATCGCCGCCCTGCTGCAGCCGGTGTACGACGATTCGATGCGCGGCATCGCCCTGATCCAGGTCGGCGAAACGCTCGACGCGCGGCGCGGCCTGTCGCGCAAGATCCTGGTCGACACGCTCCTGCGCCAGGCCGTGATGGTGCTGGCGGTCGCCTCGCTGGTGTGGTTTGCGGTGCGCCTGGTGCTGCGGCCCCTGATGCGGCTTAAAATCGAAGTCGAAAACCGCGCCCTGAATGACCTGTCCGACGTCGACCAGGCGCTCGTGCACAAGGAGGTACGCCCGCTGGTGGCCGCCATGAACGGCACCATGTCGCGCATGCACAACCTGATCGCCAGCCAGCGCCGCTTCATCGCCGACGCCTCGCACCAGTTGCGCACTCCGCTCACCGTGCTCAAGACCCAGGCCGAACTGGCACTGCGTGAAAACGATCCTGCCGCCATGCGCGAGATCGTCCGCTCGATCGCCACCACCACCGACGCCACCGTCCACCTGGCCAACCGTCTGCTCACCTTGGCGCGCGTCGAACATGGCAGTGCGGGAGCCGGCATGGCGCCGGTCTCGCTCACCGCCATCGTGCGCCAGGTCGGGCTGGAGATGGCGCTGCCCGCCGTGCAGAAGCAGATCGACCTGTCGCTCGATGCCGCCGACGCCGATAAGACACTGGTCGCCGGCCACGAACTCATGCTGCATGAACTGGTGACCAACCTGGTCGACAACGCCATCCGCTACACGCCGGCCGGCGGCAAGGTGGCGCTGCGGGTCAGGGTGGACGGCGCCAGGGTGCTGCTCGACGTCGAGGACAGCGGCTGCGGCATCGCCGACGACGAACGAGAGAAAGTACTCACCCCGTTCTACCGCTCGTCGGGCGCGCTCGAAACCAACCCTGGGGGCACGGGCCTGGGCTTGTCGATCGTGCGCGAGGTCGCGGCCCAGCACCGCGCCGACGTCACCCTGACCAGCGCCTCCCCGGGACCGGGCCTGAAGGTGGTGATTTGTTTCGATTCGGCCGCCTGAGCTTACGGATCAAATACAGACAGAAAAAACTTCGCGCAAGCCTGCGCGCCCAATGCTAATGTTGATGGTGCTGTATTTACAACACATCCCCTTCAACAACAGGAAACGGAGAGCAGGCATGCAGTTTATTCAAAAAGCATTACTCACCATCGCGTTGGCGGGCGGCGCCAGTGCGTCCGCCATCGCGGCCGACCGCTTGAGCGCGGAATACTCGGAACCGCGCGGCGGCCAGACCACCCTGGTCGACCAGGCCAAGCGCTACAGCGCATGGAACGTGGCGCGCATGCTGGACGATCCGCAGTTCGTTAAAGCGCTCGACAGGCGCCTTGCCGGCGATGCCAAAGCCGTCATGCTGGGCACCCTGCTCGACGACGTGCGCCAGCCGGACGCGCAGACCAAGGCCAGCGCCGACAAGCTGCGCTTTCTCGACCAGCGCGTGCGCGAACACAAGGCCGTCGCGCGCGATGCCAAGAACCTGCTCGAAGTGCGCCTGTACACGCCACGGGGCCTTGAGACAGCCGCGCGGCCCGACATGAGCAAGCTGCTGGTGGCCTACGCGCCGGCCGGCAAACGCTCCGAGTGGAGCGACGTCGAAGCCTTCGACCATCTGGGCCAGGTGCAGTTGCTCGACGCGCGCACGCCGCCCGCCACCCCGGTTCTGATCGTCGGCATCAACGCGCGCGAAGACATGCGCGCCGGGATGGCCTACGTGAACCGCGCCCTGCGCGACGCGGGCCTGCAATCGGCCCCGCCCAAGCTCGCAGCGAAGACCGCCTCAAGCCTCGCAACGGGCGATGTCGACACCACCCGCCTGGACCGCATCACCCTCGCCAACAGCCAGGAACCCTGGATCTCCGGCGCCGCCGAAATCTTCGCCGTCGTCTCGGGCGTGCAGCCCGACCAGGCCAAGGCTGAACTGAGCGTGGTCGACATGCCCTACCTCGACTACGCCAATACCGCTTACACGCCGAACCAGATCATGGTTTTCTGGAGCAGCTACCGCTACGGCGCGGCCAACATCCAGTTGTTCGAGCATGACGACAACACCAACTACAAGGACCTGGCCGTGGCCCTGTCGCAAAGCGTCAGCGCGATCCTCGGCGTGTTCGCGCCTTCCTACGCGGTGATCGGCCAGGTCGCCACGGCGATCCTGCAAGCCATGCCTTCCGGCTGGTTCAGCAACGACGACGACTACGTCGATTCGTTCTACACCATCGAACGCGGGCGCACCTACGACAACTACCGCGGCGCCGCCAACAATGCCACGATGACGCTCTCGCCCTACCTGCTGCGCGCGCAGTAAGCGCCTGCCTCACGCGGGCAGCGGCAGCCTGACCGTAAAGCGGCTGCCCTGCCCCGGCTTTGAACGCACCGTCAGGCTGCCGCCGTGGCGTTCCACGATGCCGAACGAAATCGACAAGCCAAGGCCGGTGCCATGCCCGGTCGGTTTGGTGGTAAAAAACGGCTCGTAGATATGGTCGATGACGGCCGGGTCGATGCCGCTGCCGCTGTCCTCGAAATCGAGGTACAGCCACGCTCCGTCGGTCCGGCTGCTGATCGCCAGCATCCCCGGTGCGAAGTCGCCGCTGCGCCGCTGCTTGTCTTCAATGGCGTGGCAGGCGTTGACGATCAGGTTCATGAACACCTGGTTCAGCTGCGCCGGCCAGCATGCCAGCGGCGGGTCGGCCTCCAGCACGCAGCCGATATTGGCCACGCTGGCATACAGGGTGCGCACCAGGTGCACGGTCGCCAGCAGATTGGGGCCGATGGGTGCCGTCGTCATCGCCCCTTCGTCGGGCCGCGCGAACGTGCCAAGGTCGCGCACCAGGTCGCGGATGCGCGAGGTGCCTTCCAGGATGGTCGCACACTGGCGAACCAGCGCATCGATGCGGCCGTTCAGGCTATCGATCACCGCGGCATCGGCATCGGCGCCGGCCAGCGCCAGCAGGAACGCGCGGAAGCGCTCCAGCTCCGTCGCCAGCACCTGCGCACCGGCGTGGGCGAAATTGCCGGGATTATTGATCTCGTGCGCGATACCAGCGCTCAAAGTGCCGAGCGACGCCATTTTTTCATGCAGCACCAACTGCTGCTGCGCGTTCTGCAAACCCTCCAGCGATGCCGCCACCTGGCGCGCCAGCTCGCGTTTCTGCCCCAGCAGCACGCGCACGCGGATGCGGTGCACCGCGTAGACGCAGGTCAGCACGCACAGGCCCGCCGCCAGCCGGAACCACCAGGTTTTCCAGAACGGCGGCGTGATCGTAATCGCCAGCGCCACGCCGGCATCGTTCCATACGCCGTCCTTATTGCTGGCCTTGACCCGGAAAACGTAATTGCCCGGATCGAGATTGGTGTAGGTGGCAAAGCGCTTGCCGGCATCGGTCGCCACCCACGAGCGGTCCACGCCCTCAAGCTGATAGGCGTACTGGTTGCGCTGGGGGTCGGCGAAATGCAGGGCCGCGAACTCGAACGAAAACACTGATAGCGCGTGCGACAGCACCACCTGGCGCGCGCGCTGGATGGGCGCGTCGAGCGCGAAGCCGTTTGGTGCCGGCCCGCTGCGCACCGACTGGTTATAGATCTGGATATCGGTAATCACCACCGGCGGCGCACGCTCGTTGCCGCGCACCTCGCGCGGGTGGAACATGGTGAAACCGCTATTGAAGCTGCCGAAGAACATGGTGCCGTCCGGCTGGCGCCATGCCGCCCCGACGAAATAGTCGCCTTCGGCCATGCCGTCGCGGCTTGTGTAGTTGCGGAAGGTCTCCTTGCGCGGATCGAAATCGGCGATGCCGCCATCGTTGCTGACCCACAGATGGCCACGTTCGTCTTCCAGAATCCCGTCCACGGCCGGATTGGCCAACCCTTCCCGCAAGGCATACGACTTGAACTGCAGCTTGCCGCCGCGGTCCGCCACCAGCCGGCTCAGGCCACCGCCGGTGCCGACCCACAGCGCGCCGTCGGCCGCTTCGTGCAGGAAGGAGACGCGATTGTGAATCAGGCTGGCCGGATTGGCGCTCTCGTGGCGCGCATGGCGAAAGCGCCCGCTGGCCTGATCGAACAGGTCAAGTCCGTTCGAGGTTCCCACCCACAGGCGCCCGCGTGTGTCTTCCAGGATCGCCCAGATGAAGTTATCGGACAGACTGGCCTCGCTGGCGGCGTCGTGGCGGAAGGTCGTGGCTTGGTTGGTGCGCGGGTCGAGCCGGTGCAGGCCGCCGCGCGAGGCGATCCACAGCATGCCGGTGCGGTCCGGCACGATCGCCTGAATGAAGTCGCTCAAGGCGTCGCCGGTGGCGAACGCGCGCGGCGTAAAGCGCCCGCTGGCCGGATCGAAGCGGCTCAGGCCACCGTTGCGGGTACCGACCCATAACTGCCCCTGCCGGTCGCGCCCCAGCGCGGTGGTCAGGTCGTCGTTCAGGCTATGCGGCGCGCGCGCATCGTGACGGTACACGGTGGTCTGGCCGCTTTGCAGATCGTAGCGGTTGATGCCGCCGCCATAGGTGGCCAGCCACAGCGAGCGCGGGCCGTCGCCGAGGATGGCACTGATCTTGTTGTTGCTCAAAGCGCCGGACAGCACATGGCGAAAGCCGCCCGCGTTCAGGTCGACCCGGCTGGCGCCGCCGAACCAGGTGCCGGCCCACAGGATGCCGGCGCGGTCTTCGAACAGGCTGGCGACGTAGTTGTCGGCCAGGCTGGCCGGGTTGCCGCTCTGGTGGACGAAGGAAGTAAAGCGCCCGGCGCCGGCGTCCCAGCGTTTCAGGCCATCGGTCTGGGTCCCTGCGCACAGGGTTCCATGACTATCCTCGAACAGGGCGGTGACGGCGCCCGGGTTGATGCCATCGGCGCTGCCGAAGCGGCGCCGCGTGGCGGGAGCGCCGTCCGCGATCCGCCATGCCTCCAGTCCGATTGCCGTGCCGACCCACAGGGTACCGGCACGGTCGATGGCCAGCGAGCGTACCGCGTTGCGCTTGAGCGCATCCGCCGCGCTGTCGTCGATGCGGAAGTGCGTGAAGCGGCGCGTGCCCGGCGCCAGATAGTCGACGCCTTGCTGGGTGCCGATCCACAGGCCGCCGGCGGCGTCGAACGCCAGGCCCGTGACATCGTCCGCGCCCAGCGAGTGCGGATTGGACGGATCGTGACGCTCGGTTGCAAGCTGGCCGGTGATGCCGTCAAGGCGCACCAGCCCCGTACGCGTGGTGATCCACAGGATGCCCTTGCCATCGCTGGCGATGGCGCGCACGTCGAGATAATCGGCTTTGCCGTCGCGCGGCGGGTAAGCGCTGAAGTTTTCGCTGCGCGGATTGAAGCGCTGCAGGCCGTTGCGCGTGCCGACCCACAGCTGGCCGGAGCGGTCCTCGTGCAGCGCCTGCACCGAATTGTCGGAAATGCTGGCCGGGTCGGCCGGGTCGTGGCGGAAGGTGAGAAAACGGTAGCCGTCGTAGCGGGTCAGGCCCCCCTGTCCGGCGAACCACATGAAGCCGTCGCGGTCCTGCAGCATGGCGGTGACTGTCGATTGCGGCAAACCGAGGGCGGGATTGAGCTGCTCGAAGCGCAGCTGGTCCGGTGCCGCCGCCCATGCGACGGGACACAGAAGGCAAAGCAGGAAAGCTGCCAGCGACAAGCGCAACGAAGACATAAGCAAACCGCCGAAAGGGACTAGCGCGCCAGTATCGCAGCCTTGCCCTGATCTGTACAGGCAGTCAAGTCGCGTGCCAAAACAACAACGAAATGGGTATCGGTAATCGATGTGTAATGGTGCTTGAACTATCGTGGGCGCGTCCTCGTCGTTCCTGCCTCCGTTACCAGCTATCGTCGTTCCTGCCATTGGCAGAAACGACAAGGATAGTAGCCGCAATGGCGAGAGTGGGCACGAGTACGTTGTACCTTTACTTTTCAACTGGAGAATCCATGCAATTTCCTCACACACTCGCCTGGGGCGGTCTATGCAGCATGCTGCTGGCCGCACCCGGCTTCGCGTCCACGGTCACCATCGAGCACAATGGCAGCAACCCGTTCCCTCTCGGCGGCAAGGTCTGGTTCGTCGGCAAGCTCGATGGCGTCGGCAAGCCGATGGCCTTTTCGGTCAACGGCATCCCGGGCGGTAACGCCACGGTCGGCACCATCAATTCCCAGAACGGCGAATACCTCGCCCCGCTGGCAACGCCGCCGAACAACGCGGTGACCGTCACGGCCACCTACCGCAGCGATCCATCGGCATCGGCAAGCACCATGCTGACCTTCCGCACCAGCACCACGCCGACACCTACGCCAACGCCAACGCCGACACCTACGCCAACGCCAACGCCGGCCGGCGGCCCATCCATCGCGGGCTGCGACATGTTCCCCGCCAGCGCCGTCTTCAACACCCGCATCGACGACCTGGTGCGCTTCCCCGCCCACGCCAGCAGCAACGCCTGGATCAACAGCGTCGGCAACTCGCGCGCGCTGCACATGGACTTCGGCCGCAACGTCAACCAGGCCGACTATGCGTCCTATTACGGCATTCCATACAACGTGGTCGACGCCAGCACCACCAGCTGGCCGCGCGTCTCCTTCGCCATCACCGATCCCAACTCCGGCAACGGTGACGGCGTGCCGGACGAAAGCGACTGCGCCGCGCCCGACGCCGCCCACACGCTCACGCGCGGCTGCAGCACCTTGCCAACCGCGGGCCAGCGCTTCCCCTACCCGAACGATAACGTGGTCAAGGCCGAATACGGCAACTGTAACGATCCGCAGCAGTGCGGCGACCGTCACGTGCTGGCCGTCGAAAAGAACGCCTGCCGCCTGTGGGAGAGCTACTTCACCTACAAGGTCAACGGCCAGTGGCACGCCTATTCGACCGCCGCGTGGAACCTCAAGTCGAACCAGATGCGCCCGAGAACCTGGACCTCGGCCGACGCCGCCGGCCTGCCGATCCTGCCGCTGCTGATGCGCGCCGATGAAGCGTCCGCCGGCGACGTGCGTCACGCCCTGCGCATCACCTTCGCCGACCGGGTGCTCGACAAGCGCTTCGTGTGGCCGGCCACCCACGCCGCGGGCGGTGCGACCAGCAACGGTATCCCGTTCGGCGCCGTGCTGCGCCTGAAAAGCGACTTCACGATTCCCGCCAACTGGACTACCCAGGCGCGCGCGCTGGCAACGGCCATGAAGCGCTACGGCGTGTACGTGGCCGATATCGGCAGCAACAGCTTCCTGACCGGCGAGCCAAATGCGAGCTGGAATCCGGAGACGATCTCGCAGCTGCAGCGCATTCAAATGGGTTCGTTCGAGTTTGTCGACACGCGCACCATCACCGGCAACCCGAAGTTCAACGTCAACTCCTTCCAGGCGAGCTGGTAAAGGATGCCTCCCCGGCCACGCCGGGGCTTTTCTTCAGCGCGCCGGCGCTCAGGCGGCGCGCAGTTCCCGTATCCCCTCCCCCAAGCGCCGCCGCAGCAAGGTGCGCAAGGTCACGCCGTCGGCGTAGCCATGCATCCCCACGATCCGTTCGACGCTGGTGCTGCTCGCCCTGACCAGTCAGCAGCGTCGATCGGGATGGGCACGCGCTACGGTCGAAGCGCGCAACCAGGCCGGCGAACGAACGGCGCCGGGATGATCGCCAGGTCCGGCGCCGGCGTGCCGAAACCCTGCGTACTGGTCACCTGCACCCGCATGCCCGCCAACGTCACCAAAGGAATTCCTTTATGATCAAGCACGCACTATTGGCCCGTCGAAACTGGCCCCGGCAAGGAAGCCGAAGTCGCGCGATTGCCCGGCGCGTTCGGTGCGTCCGGGACGCAAGCGGCGCGGCCGGCCCTGAAATACTGACTCACACAAGGAGCATCGCATGTACGAAAAAACGCTGGTCGCCGGATGGGGCGACATGGACTTCAATGCCCACATGCGCAACACCGCCTACCTGGACAAATCAGCCGATGTGCGCATGATGTTCTTCGCCGACCATGGCTTTCCCATGGCCGAGTTCATGCGCCTGAAAATCGGCCCGGTGGTGATGAAGGACGAAGTGACCTACTTCCGCGAGTTCCACCTGCTCGACGAAGTCGGCGTGACGATGGCGCTGGCCGGCCTGTCCGACGATGGCAGCCGCATGATCATCCGCAACGAGTTCTTTCGCAAAGGGACCCTGGCGGCGCGGGTCAACTCCACGGTCGGCTGGCTCGACCTCACATCGCGCAAGCTGGTGCGTCCGCCCGACGCGCTGTTGCGGGTGATGCAGGGGCTGTCCCGCTGCGACGATTTCGCCGACCTGCCCGACAGCCGTTCGCAGGGCTGAGCTGAACGAAAAAAACCGCGCGAACATCCGCGCGGCAAAGACAGAGCCAGTCCTGTGATCAGCCCATGAACCCCAGATCGCTGACCGCGAATTTGGCCAACTCGTTCTTGAAGACCTGACTGGCTAGCATCTCCGGATCGGCCCCGAACCACCGGCCCAAGGTCGCGCCCACCTGCTGGTTCGAGAACTGCGGGATCCACACACCCCGTCCGGTCGCGTCATCCGGTCCGCCCAGGGTAAAGTCGGGGAATTTGCCGTACACGCCGCCCTTGACCGCCGCCCCGATCACCAGATGGTGGTTGCCCCACGCATGATCGGTGCCGCCCGAATTGGCCGAGAGCGTGCGCCCGAAGTCCGACATGGTGAACGTCGTCACGTCCTGCTTGTGGCCGATCTCGGCAAGCGCCTGCTGAAACGCGGCCACCGATTGCGACACCTGGCGCAGCACATCCCACTGCTGGTAGGCCTGCCCGCCGTGCGTATCGAAGCCGCCGATCGACACGAAAAACACCTGCCGCCCCGGACCCTGCGCGGCGCGCTGGCGAATCAGCTGCGCCACCGTGTGCAGTTGGGTGGCCAGCGCAAAGCCCGGGAACACCGTATTCAATGGCGTAGCCGCATTCGCCTTGGACAGATCGGTCACCAAGTCCATCCCCTGCAGCAGTGCCTTGTTGGCAGCGTTGGCCATCAGGTTCGGATTCTCGCTCGCCAGAATCTGGCGCAAGGCGTCGCGCCGCGTATCGGCTTCGGTCTGGGGCCAGAAGTTCATGCCGGCCAGGCTCAGTTCCCCGGACTCCGGCAAGCGGTTGCCATGCACGCTGGCGCCTTCGACGAACAGGCCGCCCGCGCCCACCGACACCGCGTCGAGCCGGCCCGTGCTACCGAGGACATCGAGCAAGCGCCCGCCCCAGCCCGTGCCGGCGCCGGCCGGGGTGCCGGCCTGGTTCTGCAAGGTTTGGTCGGGATGCGAAAACAGTTGCGACGGAATCGCTGTGCCGGCCACGTACTGCGCCTTGGTCAGCGGCTGGCGCAAACTGCCGACGTTGAGCACAGCCGCTACTTCGCCCTGGCCGAACAGCGCGTCGATTTCCGGCATGCCATAGTGAAAGCCGAACGATTGCGACAGTGCATCGGGCACGGCCCGCAGGGTGGCCGTGCGCGGCGCCAGCAAGGTCTTGGCCGAGGTCGACAAGGCCAGCCCGGCCGCGCTGCGCGCAGCGGAATACTTGGCGTAGTGGGCCGGATCGAGCGGCACGATCATATTATTGCCGTCGTTGCCGCCGAACATGTACAGGCACACGAGCGCCTTGTAATCTGTAACGGCGGCCCGGGCCGGCGCGGCCGCGCCCAGCAAACCCATGCCCGACAGGGTGCCCAGCAGGCTGGCTTGGGCGCTACCGCGCAGGAAGCCCCGGCGCGAGGTCGAAAGTGTATCCATCTTGAATCCTTTGTATGAAGTAGGCCGCTTACAGGTGCACGGCGAAATCGGAAACCGCGCTCAGATACAGCGCCGTGATCGCGCGCTGGCGCGGATCGCTGATAGCCTGGATCGCCAGGCCGAGCTGGGTGCGGGTCGCCGCGCGCATGCGGCCGGACAGCAGGTTCGCGTCCACCAGATTGATCAGCTTGGCCGGATCGCCCGCCACGTTCACGTACGGCGTGATATCGATCTTCACCATGCTGTTCAGGTTGCCGGCGATCAGGTCGTAGGTCAGGTTGGCGCGCAGCACCGCCAGGCTCGGCGCATAGATCTGGAATTCCGGCCCGTACAGAGCCGGCGAACCCGGCAGGCGAGTCATCGGCGAGTAGAAATTGAACACGCTTGGCGACTTGAGCAGTTCCTGGGCGACGCCGTGGTAACTCCAGAACAGATTGGTCGGGTCCAGCACCTGCCCGTTAAGCGCGCGCACCAGGCCGAGCGTGTGCATGATCGGATCCTTGAGCTGGCCCTGAGCGGCGCCGGGGTTGGCCGGATTCGCTTCGGCATCGGTCAGCACGGCGCGCAGGGTGGCGGCCAGGTCGCCGCGGCCGGCAGGGCCTTGGGCAAACACATCGGCCACGCGTTTGACGTAGGCCGGGCTCGGGTTGCTCGTCACGAAGGCGCGGATCAGGCGCGTGGCGATGAACGGCGGCAAGTTCGGGTGCTGGAACAGGTTCTGCATCACCGCGTCGTAATCCTGCACCGTGTTTTGCCCGGCCGTCAGATGCGTACCGTTGAGCAAAGTCTTGGCGCCCTTGTCGTGATAGGCGTCGCGCGGCTGCAAGGGCCCGGTGAAGTTTTCCCAATTGATGCCGGTAGCGCTGGTGCCGGCGTAGGTCCAGCCGCTCAGCGCGCGTGAGAATTCGCCGATGTCGGCCTGGGTGTAGGCCGGGATGGTATCGCCATTGCGGTCGAGCTGGGGGCTGCCATCCTGGTTCAGCATGGTGGTGCCGATGGTAAACAGCTGCATCACTTCGCGCGCATAGTTCTCGTTGGGCGACGGCATCACGCTATTGCCCAGGTCCAGATACTTGCCCATGGCCGGGTTCAGGGTCATCTCGCGCAACAGGTCGTTGAAGTTGCCGAAGGCATGCTTCTGCAAGGTCATCAGCCAGGGTTGCATTTCGTTCGGGTAGGGATTCTTGTCGGCCGACACGACGAAAATTTGCGACAGCGCGAAGATCATGCGCTGGCGCAGCTGGTCCTTGCCGGTGGCCATGTTGCGGTACCAGTTGCTGGCCAATTGCTTGAGGCTGGTGGCGACCGGCATCGGGCTGGCCGGGGTGGCAAACTGCTGGGTCAGCCAAGCGTTTGGGCCGAGGGTTTGCAGCTGGGTGACCTCGGCCGGGCTGGCGCCGAAGCTTGCCTGCTCCAGGAAGCGTACGGCGCTGACTTTGGCAGCGTCCGGTACCGGCGGCGGGGTTGGGGTCGGCGTTGGGGTCGGGGTCGGCGTCGGCGTCGGGGTTGGAGTGGGTGTCGGGGTCGGGGTTGGCGTCGGGGTTGCCAGTGCGCTTCGCAGGGTCAGCACGACCGATCCGGACACGGGCGATGGTCCATAGGTTTTTGCCGAAATAGTGACCGCATTATTAGCCGGCCTCACCATTGGGGCGACATATTTGCCGTTTTGCGAATTGACCGTGCCCACGGCGGCATTACCGCCCGGGACGCCATTGACGGAAAATTCCATGCTGCGTCCCACGCCGTCGAGCTTGCCGAGCAGCCATACCGTGCTACCCAGCGCAAATGGCGCCTTGCCGCTGTATTCGACCGTTACCGTTGCCGCAAACGCCGGCGCGGCCACCATCAGGCACACGGGCGCCCACATCCACACTCTGCTACCTTGCATTTCAACCTCCCTGTTGTGTTGTCGCGTCCGCGCCATTGTCGAAGCGACAAAGACAGGCCGGACCAGCGAACATCATCAGGGAAAACGCATTACAGATAGATTACAGAAGCTCAATTTACTGCATTTTTGACAATAATCACACAACAACGCTTTTTAACCGGGGTCTGACCTCTGATTAGAAACGTTTCGAATCAGAACTCACACCACAGTGAAAAAACATCGACTAGAGGAAAGATTTCTAATCAGAGGTCAGACCCCGGTTAAGAAAGTCCGACTACTGAAAGTTATCCTTACCGGAGGCCGAGGGCGACGGCCAGCTTTTCGGTGTCGTACGAGGGCGACACGCCGAGCACGATCGACAAGGTGTCGCGGCAGCGCCGGTAGGCGCCGAACGCGGCCGCCGCGCCGTCCTGGGCGTGGGCGCAGCGCATCCAGCCGCGGTAGTTGGCTTCCGACAGCGGCTCGGCCGCCAGCGCGCGCTGGTACAGGCTCAGGGCGCAGCCCCATTCCTGCATCGCTTCGAGCAAACGCCCAAGCTGGCCGACCGCGCCGAGGAACAGGTTGCGCGCGCGCTCGCGCACCGGCAGGATCCACGTCTCTTCCGCACCGTCGCAAAACGGGCCGCGGTACAGATCGAGCAGCGCCGCGCTGCAGCGCCCTACTTCCTGCACCGGAGCGTGCGCCGGTAGGCCGTCGATCGCCGCACACAGGTCGGCCAGCGCGCTCACGTCGGTCCAGACGCGCGCTTCGGCCAGGTGCGTCCTGCCGCCCGACACGATTACCGCTTCGTCGCTGAGCAGCAGCTTGCGCAGGCGGTGCACCGTCACGTTCAGTGCCGACTTGGCCACGTCGGTGCTGCCCCACAGCTGCGCGACCAGCGCCGCCTGGGCCTTGCCGCCCTCGCCCGCCGCCACCAGGCTTCTGAGCAGGGCCAGTGGACGCTGCTGCGCTTTGCCGGTGGCGACCACCGCGGCCCCGTGCAAGGTCAGCTCGAATTTGCCGAGCGTGCGTACCGCGACCGGCCATGGCCAGCCCTGCGCGCAGCGGTTCGGCGCGGCGAGCCGCTGGCGCATGACGATGGCGCCGACATGGGCCGCGTCGATGCCGTTTTCCAGCGCCAGCGCGGCCACCCGCGCAGCCAGCGCCGGCACCGTCGCGAACAGGGCGTTGGCCTGGCGCCGCCGGTGGCTCGCCATCGCAGCGTCCATCAGGACTGCCGCGCGCGCGCCGTCGCCGTCGCCAGCGGCCGCGCAGGCGTCGATGAAGTCGCGCTCCTCGCCCAGCAGCACCGCCTGCACGCCGTAGCCGGCATCGACCGCCCGCTCATAGCATGCGAGCGCCTCGCCGTAGGCGCCGGCCCATGCGTGGCAGGCGCCGAGAAAGGCGTCGAACCTGGCCCTTTCGCGCGCCGGTACGCCGGCGTCGAGCGCCAGGCGCAAGGTCTCGCGCGCGGCATGCAGCGCGCCGGCCATGTCGCCGGCCAGCGCCAGGCACTGGGCGTCGAGGGTATTGAAGTCGATCGATTGCAAGGTGCGCGACACGGGCAGCGCCGCGCGCATCTGGTCGAGCAGGCTGCGCGCCGCGTCCACCGCGCCGCTGCCGAGCAGGTGATGCACTTCGAGCGACTGGAACAGCATGGGATCGAGGCCGGCGTCGATGACGATGCCGCGCGCCGCGCCCGTCATGCGCTGCGCCAGTCCCAGGTCGCCCTCCTGGTTGTACCAGCGCGCCACGCGGCTGTACCAGCGCACCCGGTGCGCGGGGCCGACGGCGGCATCGTCGGCGCACGCGCCAAGCTGCGCCACCAGCGCATTGGCGCGGCCGGCGTTGTCCATCCAGTCGAAGTAGCGCAGCAGGCAGGCGCCCGCTTCCAGCCGTGCGAGCGGATCGTCGACCTGGTCGAGCGCCAGCCGCGCGCGCTGCACGCAAGCGGCCAGCAGAGGCGATTGCGGCGCCAGGTACAGCAGCGCGCTAGCCATGCGCGAATGCAGGCGCAGGTCGAGCGCGGGATCGAGCGTTGCCAGGTCGAGCGTGTGCACGCCCTCGGTCAACACCGCCAGCCAGCGCGGCAAGGCGCTGAAGTCGGCCCATTCGGCGTCGTAGGTGTCGATGATGGCGGTGACCGCATGCAGGCGCGCCGCCAGGTCGCCGGCCTGGTCGAAAGCGCGTTCGGCGCGGATCAGGATGCGCCGCGCGTGAAGCGGCTGCGCGTCGGCCAGCGAGACGCCGTGCCAGTAGCCGAGCCAGGGCTGCGCGTCGGCCATGTCCGCCGGCAGGCAGCTCATCCAGAGGCGCCACGACTGGCCACGGCCGCCAGCCATCATGCCCGCCGCGCGGCGCAGCAGAAAGCCTGCCAGCCCCTGATGCGACTGCGCGTCGATGTACAGGCCTGCCGCTTCGTCGAGGCGCCCGTGCGCATCGGCGATGGCGGCGGCCTGCCCGGTCAGCGCCAGGCGCTGCGCAGGATCGAGCAGTTCGCACGCCTGCTGGCGCAGGAACGCGCCGAACAGGCCGTGGAAGGCGTAGCTGTCGCCGCGCTTCTCGACGAACAGGCGGCGCCGGTACAGGCGTTCGAGCAGCAGCGGCGCGCCAGGGTCGCCCGTAAGCGCGTGCGCATCGGCGCCGGACATGGCGGGCAGGCAGGCCAGCATCAGCAACAGGTGCTGCGCTTGCGCTGGCAGACGCCCGACGATCTCGCCGGCGAAATAGCGAAACAGCGCTTCGCGTCCCTCGGCCAGGCCGGTGCGCGGCTGTCCACGCACGGTGCGCAGCAGCGCCACCCCCGCCGCCCAGCCATCGACCAGCTCTAACCACTGCGCCACTTCCGGCTCGGGGGCATCGCCCGCCTGCGCCAGCGCGCGCGTTTCCGACGGGTCCAGGCGCAGCGCATCCCAACCGATCGTGCCCAGGCGCCCGTCCAGTTCCATGCGCGCCAGGCATGGCGGCGGCGCTTCGCGGCTGACGGCCAGCAGGGTCACGCCGTCCGGCACTTCCGCGCATGCCGCGTCGAGCAGGTAGCCGGCGTTATCCCAGTCGACGTCGTGCACGTTATCAAGCACCACCAGCGCGCCTGGCGGCAGATGGGCATAAAACTGGCGGAAGAACAGGCGTGCATGCTGGGCCGCGTCGCCGGACACCTGCGGCGCGTGCCAGGGCAAGGCACCGTCGAGGGTGCGCAAGGCGTCGGCCAGGAAGAACAGCAAGGTGGCAGGATCGGCGTCACTCTGGTCGAGCTGGCACCACAGTACCGGCGCCTCGCACTGGCGCGCATAGCTGGCGGCCAGGGTGGTTTTGCCGGCGCCGGGCGGAGACGACATCCACAGCACCGCATGGCGGCCGCGCAGGCGGTCGATCTGCGCGAACAGGCGGGTGCGCTGGAGCGGCTCGAACAGGCGGGGAAGCGTCAGCTTGGCGTAGGCCGGGACAACGTGCGGCCGTGGGTGAGTGCGTGTTCTGATTGCGCGTGTAGCCATGGTCTCTCTGTCGTTCGGGGCCCGAAGGCGTATACAATACACGAGCTCACAGCGCCACCGCCGTCGTTTTCCTTACCGCCCGGGGGCCGGAGCGGATCTTCATTCTCTCAAAACCATGGCAATTTTCAAAACAGAAAACCTGGCCCTGCTCGATCGGCAGCACGCTTTGTCGGACCCGCGCCACACCGTCATGCTGGTCGATGACATGGACGCCAACGTTTCCGTCATGGCGGCGATCCTGCGCCCGCACTTTCATCTGCTCGAAGCGCGCGACGGCCAGGAAGCCTTGCGCCTGATCTCCGCCCTTCCGCCGTCGCAGGAGCTGGCGTGCATCGTGAGCGACCACCGCATGCCGCGCATGAGCGGCGTGCAGCTGTTCGAGCGCACCTCGCTCATGCTGCCCGATACCTTGCGCATCCTGGTGACGGCCTACCTCGACCTCGATGCCATCGTCGATGCGGTCAACGCCGGCCAAATCTATCGCTTCATCGCCAAGCCATTCGATGCCAACGATTTTCTGCTGGCGGTGCAGTGCGCGGTGGCCGCTTTCGAGCATCGCCGCCTGCTGGACGCTTATCACCGGGCGCTGGAAGAGACGGTGCCGGTTCTGCCGGCGGCGGCAACGGCGCTGCGCGAACAGACCCTCGCGGCCCGTGCCAGCCTGGCCGCGCTGGAAGCAAAGGCGCGGGCCACGCTGCCCACATGACATATCGGTAATCGATCGGTAATTCTCAGCGGCCTAGCCTGAATTTTGCATAAAAAAGGGCAAGAATGCCGTAAGTGATTGATAGAATGGGAGTTATCTAGAAACCTACCCTGTCAACAAAAACGCCACCTTGCCCGACATGAATTCTACCCCAGAGCAGCTCCGTTTTGCATCCATTCCCGCGCACAGCGTCCGCGCCGATTTCGCCGGTGGGGGTTTGTCGTCCGATCTCGGTCCAGTTTTGCTGCGCGGAGTCGACCTCCAGATTGGCTTGACCAAGCGCCTCGCTGCGGCCTTGCCTGACCGCCGTCATCAGAGTTACGTCAGCCATTCGTATCACGATCTTCTGACACAGCGCATCTACCAGATCGGCTGCGGTTACGAAGACGGCAATGACGCGAACAGCCTGCGCCACGACCCGATGTTCAAACTTGGCGCGGCCCGTTTGCCGTTCGACGACGAGGCCGCGCTGGCGTCCGGGGCGACGATCTCGCGCTTCGAACATGCGGCCAGTCGCCAGGACATCTACCGCGTCAGCGAAGCGCTCGTGGAACAGTTCATCGCCAGCTTTTCCAGCCCGCCAAAGAGCTTGATTCTCGACCTGGATCACTCCGAGGATGCGTGCTACGGCCAGCAGCCGCTGGCGTTCTACAACCACCACTATGGTTCGACCTGCTACTTGCCGCTGATGATTTTCGACGGCCAGTCGGGCGGCTTGATCGCGGCGGTGCTGCGGCCCGGAAGGCGACCATTTGGCGAAGAGAACGCGATGATCATGCGGCGCGTTCTGACGCGGATTCGTCAGCACTTCCCCGCTACTCATATTCTCGTACGTGGCGACGGACATTTTAGCGGGCCTGAATTAATGAGCCTGATCGACAGCATGTCGAACGTGGACTTCATTTTTGGTTTCGCCTGCAACCCCAAGCTCCTTGCGATGGCCGAGCCGACCAGACTTCGCGCCATTGACCGGTGGGTGGCTGCACAATCGCAGGACGTGGTGCCCAATGCGGTGCGTCTGTTCGACGAATTTGCTTACCAGGCGCGTTCTTGGCCGAGAGCCTGGCGCGTGTTGCTCAAGGCCGAGGTCATGGCCCTTGGCGAGAACACGCGCTTCATCGTCACCTCGCTGCCAGGACTCGATGCCGGCATGTTGTACGAGGATATCTATTGCGCGCGCGGTCAGGCCGAAAACTATATCAAGCATCTCAAGGATGACCTCGCCGCCGACCGTACCTCCTGCACCAGCTTTCTCGCCAATTGCATGCGCCTGTTGCTGCACGCGGCGGCCTACATCCTGCACCAGCAACTGCGCACCGAAGGGCTGCGGCATACCGCGCTGTCGCAGGCGCAGCCATCAACGGTCATTTCCAAACTGTTCAAAATCGCCGTGCAGGTCAGGCAGTGCAAGAACAAGATCGTTCTACATTTACCAAGTGCCTGTCCAGTCAGAGATCTGCTGCAGACGTTGACCGAAAGACTGTATTTGGCAACGCCCGCCAAGTCCTTGAACTCGTCCTGAGTAAGACACGTCCGGTCTGCCGAGAATTGACCACTCCGTCGCCAACATCAACCTCATACCGCTGCATTTGATATGCCGATTGATCGGGTAGGCGGGCTATTGCCCGCGACATCGTGATCGTCACCGAGAAGCTCATGGATCGCCGAACCGGCACTGCGGCAGCAGTTTATGAAACATTCAGGCTAGAATGCGCCGACAACAAAAGGAGACCGATGAATACCATTACCATATCAATCGCGGCCGGCATTGGCGCGTCTGTCCTTGGTGCGTCCTTCGCACACGCCGCAAACGCCATCGTCGGCGTGCACGCGGCCGCGCCGCAGGTGATCGTGGTCGAACTGCAGACCGACACCACCAATGAAGCCGGCGGCACCGCCACCAGTCCCGATGTGCTCGACCTGGCCCTGTCCAAATGGACGGTCAACGGCCAGGCGGCGCTGGGAATGAGCCGCATGTCGACGCCGTACGAGGAGCAAAAGGCGCTGGCCGCGACCAGTCCCAACCTGTTCCCGGTGACGGTGCGCCACAAGATTTATCTGCGGCTCGACAAGCCACTCGCCCAGGGCCAGCCATACACCATCGCCACGCCGTACGGCGCGACGCGCCTGGCCTTCGACAACCGCGCCACCTACTGCGAATCGATCAAGGTCAACCAGACCGGCTACAGCAAGCTGGCCAGCTCGCGCTTCGCCAATTTTGGCGCCTACCTGGGCGACGCCGGCTCGCTCAAGCTGCCGGCCGGATCGCGCTACGAAGTGATCGACGAACGAAGCGGCCGCGCGGTGCTCGGCGGCGAGCCCCGATACGTCAAGGACGATACCGCCACCGCCAGCGCCAGCTCCGGCGAGCATGTGTATCGCCTGCGGCTCGACCAGCTGGCCGAGGGCGGGCCCTACTTCGTATCGGTGCCCGGTTGCGGGCGTTCGCGCTCGTTCGCCGTGGGCGATAGCGCCAGTCGCAAGATCGCTTACGTCTCGGCGCGCGGCCTGTATCACCAGCGCTGCGGCATGGCCCTCACGCAGCCGTACACGCGCTTCACGCGCGCGATCTGCCACGCCACCGTGGCCGATACGCGCACGCCGTGGGTGTCGACGCCATCGATTTCGGTGCCGGACAACGCGGTAATGCAGCCTTTGACCGGCGGCCATCACGATGCCGGCGACTTCGACCGGCGGCCGATGCACACCATCATTCCCATCCTGATGCTGTCCTACTTCGACGCTTTCCCCACGCACTTCGTCGACCGCCAATACAATATTCCGGAGTCCGGCAACGGCATTCCCGATTTCGTCGACGAAGCCCTGTGGGCGGTGCTGTCGTGGGAAAACCTGCAGGTGATGAACACGCACGATCCGCAGTTCGGCGGCGTGCGCGCCGGCACCGAGATGAACCGCCATCCTGCCTACGGCGTACACAGCGCGGCCAGCGATACGGGGCGCTACGGTACCTGGGCCGTGAGCGAAGAAGTCACGGCGCTGTCGGCCGGTATCTTCGCCCACGCGGCGCGCGTGATCCGCCCGCACGACGCCGTACGCGCCAACGCCCTGCTGCAACGCGCCAGGCTGGCCTGGAGGTACCTGGAAAAGACCGCCACGCCGGATGCGGCCAAGGCGCGCTTCATGTATCCGGCGCTGCAGCTGTACCTGGCCACCGGCGAGGCACGCTATCACATGCTGTTCAAGAATGCCGCGCAGGCCATCGTCGTCGGGAACGGCACGTGGCCCGAGCAGTACTTGCCCGGCAACGCCAGCGCCGCCGTGCAAAGCGCGCATTTCGTCAGCTACCTGACGGCACATGGCCGCGCGGTCGATCCGGCGCTGGCGCAGGCACTCAGGGACCGCATCGTCTACTTCGCCGATCGCGGCGGCTATGTCGGGCCGTCGCCGGAAAGCCAGGCCTACCCTCAGGGCGCAACCAGGTTCCTGGCGTGGGGCGCGAGCACGACGCAGGGAAAATATGCCGACGTGTATGCGTTCGCGTCGCTGTTCGCGGCCAACGACACCAAGAAGCAGGCCTACATCAATGCGGTCAGCCAGTATGCCGACTTTTCGCTGGGGCTCAATCCCCTGGGACGCTCGTTCGTGACCGGGCTGGGAACGGATACGCCGCAAAGTCCGGCGCATCTCGATTCGTACTTCACCAAATACGGCGTGAGCGATGGCGCCGGCGCCGACCCGCACGTCAAGGCGATTGGCAATGTGCCGGGGATCGTGGTGTACGGGCCGACCGAGGGGCGCAGCGGCGCCGCCTATCAGACAGCCGTGAGCAACAAGCTGTATCCGTCGTGGGACCGGCTGCCCGGCCTGCGGCGCTGGGGCGACGGCTGGTCACTCATTAACAGCAATGAGTTCAGTACCTGGGAGACGACGGTGTGGAACGCGGCGATGCATGGCTTCCTGTACAACGCCAGCGAGGACCCGCAAGCGACCAGCATTGAACCCGAATGCGATGGCGCGACGTGTGCGGACACAAAACCGAATGCCTGCGTGATCGAGCCGGCGACCGGCGCGCTTGTGTTGAGCGGCCTGGCGAACAATATCGTGTGCGTGCAGCGTACCGATAACTGGGCGCAGCAGCGTGTGGTGAACGGGAAGGCGCGGTTTGCCGCGCCGCGGGCTGCGTCCGGAACGCGCGTGTATGGGTTCAGTGGAGTTAACAGCTATGGCGCTTGCACCACCAAAGTGGCGCAGTTGACCTGCGAGATGCCGTGGGGATCGGCGCAAACCGTGAAACTGTAAAACCGTGAAACCGTCGCCCCCGCGCCAAGGCGGCGCTCGGCGGGGGCCCAAGTTCGCTGCGAATCGACCAACCTGGCCCCCGATCAGGGCCGCCAAGCCGAAAGGGGGTCAGCTCAGGTTTTCAAGCCGGATCTTGACAACCTTGCCGACGACCGTCTCGAGCTCCTCGATCTTGCTGATCGCCGCATCGATATTCTTTTCCTGCGTCTGGTGCGTCAGCATGATGATGTCGGTACGCGTCTCGCCTTCGCCCGGTTCCTTCTGCAGCACCGCGTCGATCGAGATCTTGGCGTCCGCCAGGATGCGCGTCAGGTCGGCCATCACGCCCAGTTGATCCTTCACGTACACCCGCAGGTAGTAGCTGGTGGTGATCTCGGACATCGGCAGGATCGCCACGTTGGTCATCTGGTTCGGCTGGAAGGCCAGATGCGGCACGCGGTATTCCGGATCGGCCGTCGCCAGGCGGGTGATGTCGACCAGATCGGCAATCACCGACGACGCCGTCGGCTCTGCGCCCGCGCCCTTGCCGTAGTAAAGCGTGGCGCCGACCGCGTCGGCCTGCACCAGCACCGCGTTCATCGCCCCTTCCACGTTGGCGATCAGGCGCTTGGCCGGAATCAGGGTCGGGTGCACGCGCAGCTCGATTCCTTCCACCCCATCGACCATGGCGCGCTTGGTGATGCCCAGCAGCTTGATGCGGTAGCCCAGCTGCTCGGCGTAGCGGATATCGATCGCCTGCAGGCTGCTGATGCCTTCCACGTGCGCCTTGTCGAACTGCACCGGGATGCCGAACGCGATCGACGCGATGATGGTCGCCTTGTGCGCGGCGTCCACGCCTTCGATGTCGAAGGTCGGATCGGCTTCGGCGTAACCGAGTTCCTGCGCCTGTTTCAGCACGGTGGCAAAATCGAGCCCCTTGTCGCGCATCTCGGACAGAATGAAATTGGTGGTGCCGTTGATGATGCCGGCCACCGATTCGATGCGGTTGGCGGTCAGGCCTTCGCGCAGCGCCTTGATGATCGGGATGCCGCCTGCCACCGCCGCTTCGAACGCCACCATCACGCCCTTGGCCTGGGCCGCCGCGAAGATCTCGTTGCCGTGCAGCGCCAGCAGCGCCTTGTTGGCGGTGACCACGTGCTTGCCGTTGTTGATCGCCTTGAGCACCAGGTTCTTGGCGATGTCGTAGCCGCCAATCAGTTCGACCACGATGTCGATGTCGGGATGGTTGACCACCAGTTCGGGGTCGTTCACCACCTCGCAGTCGGTGCCCACGATGCCGCGCGCGCGTTCCACGTTGCGTACCGCGACCATCGCAATCTCGATGCCGCGGCCGGCGCGGCGCCGGATTTCTTCCTGGTTGCGTTTGAGGACGTTAAAGGTGCCGGCACCAACTACGCCGAGGCCGATCAGGCCGATTTTGATGGGTTTCATAGTTCTTTATCTGGAAGAGGTATCAGCCGCGCCCGTGGCGGCGTCGGTAGCCGTCAAGGAAGCGCGCAATGCGGCCGCAAGCGTCGGTCAGGTCGTCGGAATTGGGCAGGAACACGAGACGGAAGTGATCCGGCGCGATCCAGTTGAAGCCCGTTCCCTGGACGATCAGGACTTTTTCTTCGGCCAGCAGGTCGTAGGCAAACTGCTGATCATCCGCGATCGGGTACATCACGGGGTCGAGGCGCGGGAACATGTACAGCGCGGCTTTTGGCTTCACGCAGGTCACGCCCGGAATGTCGGTTAAGAGTTTGTGCGCCATGTCGCGCTGGCGCAGCAGGCGTCCGCCGGGACCTACCAGGTCGTTGATGCTCTGGTAGCCGCCCAGCGCGGTCTGGATCGCGAACTGGCCCGGCGCGTTGGCGCACAGGCGCATCGAGGCCAGCATGTTGAGGCCATCGATGTAATCCCTGGCGTGGCGTTTTTCGCCCGACACCACCATCCAGCCGGCGCGGTAGCCGCAGGAACGGTAGTTTTTCGACAGGCCGTTCAGGGTAATGAACAGCACATCGTCGGCCAGGGACGCGATCGAGTCGTGCTGCTCGCCGTCGTACAAGACCTTGTCGTAGATTTCGTCGGCCAGGATGATCAGCTGGTGCTGGCGCGCCAGTTCGATGATCTCGAGCAGGATTTCGCGCGGATACAGGGCGCCGGTCGGGTTGTTCGGGTTGATCACCACGATCGCCTTGGTATTGCTGGTGATCTTGCGGCGCATGTCGTCGATGTCGGGATACCAGCCGGCCTGCTCGTCGCAGATGTAGTGCACGGGGTTGCCGCCCGACAGGCTCACGGCCGCCGTCCACAGCGGGTAGTCCGGCGCCGGGACCAGCACTTCGTCGCCGTTGTTGAGCAAGCCGTTCATGGCCATGACGATCAGTTCCGACGCGCCATTGCCGAGGTAAATGTCTTCGATGGTCACGCCACTGATGCGCTTGCTCTGCGTGTAGTGCATGACGGCCTTGCGCGGCGCGAACATGCCTTTCGAATCGGTGTAGCCGGCGGCGCCGTGCATATTGAGGATCATGTCTTGCACGATCTCGTCGGGCGGGTCGAAACCGAACACGGCCAGGTTGCCGATGTTGAGTTTGATAATCTTGTGGCCTTCTTCCTCCATCTGCCTGGATTTCTCCAGCGCGGGGCCGCGGATTTCGTAGCAGACGTCGTCGAGCTTGTTCGATTTCAGAATCGGTCGCAAAATAGTTCCCTGTTCAATGGCTTTGTTGCAGTGCGAAAAATACCCATTCTGCCGAAAGGAGGCGATTTAATCAACCTGAGGTTCAGGGAAAAGTGGGCAAAAACACGTGAAATGATGCCGCTTTGGCGGGCGTTTCGCGAAAATTCGCGGTTTACTGGACTTTGTGGCATGCTAACGCCACGCGCAGCGCCTATGTGCCCTGCATCACCTTTTCAGTCTCCATGCCATGAAGCTCCATTCCAGCACCACCCAACAATACCAGACCGTGACCGCTTACGACGATACCGGGGTCGAAATCAACGCCCAGCGCTTCGATTACAGCCTGCTGGTGATGCCCGAGACGCCGCCGCGCGCCTGGGACGTGCCCACGTTCGATGCGCTCACTACCGCGCATTTCGAGACCATCGAACAAGACAAGCCGGACGTGGTCATTCTCGGCACCGGCGAGCGCCAGCGCTTCGTGCATCCGAAGCTGATCGCCGCGCTGCTCGAACGCCGCATCGGCTGCGAGTGCATGGATAACAAGGCGGCTTGCCGGACGTATAACATCCTGATGGGCGAAGGGCGCCGGGTGACCTTGGCGCTGATCCTGGGCGAGACGCGCTGAGCGGCGATATCCGATATCGCTACACGCTGCTTCGTCATTCCCGCGCAGGTCCCAGTTTCTATGAAACTCCTCAAATCTCTTGGAACTGTGCAAAGTGCGAGGGCGCTTCCAAATGGCGCTAACCTAAGCTCCGTCATTCCCGCGCAGGCGGGAATCCATAGCACATTCGTATATCGACGGTGCTATGGGGGAAACGCATGCGTTTCCGCCTGCGCGGGAGCGACGGTTTCGAGGTTTGTAGTCGCAAAGCTGCTCAAATTAGCGGCAAAGACTAGTTCCTGGAGAGGCGGGAATCCAAGTTTCCCGCGCTACGACGGCGCAACGTACTTGGGTTCCCGCCTCTCCAGGAACTGGCCTCTGGACTTGCCTCGTTCCAAGGAATAGGAGGAGTTTCTTCGAAACCGGAGGCTGCGCGGGAACGACGGATTGCAGGTTAACGGTAGTGGCGGCATTGATCAGTTCTTGCAATCCGGCACTCCGTCCCCATATCTTGTCCGCCCAAACACGTTTCCCCCTCCCCTGTTGCGCTGCGGGGTATAAAATCAGCGCTGACTCACCTTCAGGAGAGAACCTGTGGCTGATAGCCAAATTGCAGCACCTTATACCGACTTCTCGGCCGTCATGACGGGCGCCAAGCCGTTCCAGCTGTCCGGCCGCCCTGCCCGCTACACCGTGCTGTACTTTTACCCAAAAGACAACACGCCCGGCTGCACCACCGAAAGCATCGCTTTCCGCGACCTGCACGCGCAGTTCCAGCAAGCCGGCACCGAAATCTATGGCATCAGCCGCGATTCGCTGCGCTCGCACGAAGGCTTCAAATCCAAGCTCGGCCTGCCGTTCGAACTCATTTCCGACCCCGAGGAAGCCATGTGCCTCCAGTTCGGTGTGATGAAAATGAAGAATATGTACGGTAAGCAAGTGCGCGGGGTCGAACGGAGCACGTTTGTAATTGACGCTGATGGTAAATTAATGAAAGAATGGAGAGGCGTGAAAGTCCCTAATCACGCCGAGGACGTGCTTGAATTTATCAAGAGCCAAGCTTGACGAGGACGGCTCGCATCCAGGGAACCCTGTCGATCAACCCGCAGCAGAACCCGATTGCACCAGACATTTTGAGTCACACCTGCCGTTTTCCGCATCATCCCAATCTGGCGGCCTGCCGGCCCGGCCACTATGCCGGGCCCGACCACCACCCCCTTAGTTCGCACAGCCGCATCGAGCCCGCCGCCACCAGCGCCGCCTGCGCCGACGCCTCCGGGCTATCCTTCCGCACCTTTTTAGATTGAGACTCAGATGCCACTGCCAAAAATCCCCACCAAGCCAGCCACCCTGCTGCTGGCTGAAGATTATCCCAAAGCCGACCGCAGCAAGCCCGCCGCCGTGCAGGCCGCCAAGCCGAAACTGAGCGCGGTCGCCGAGATCGCCGCCGAGCCGGTTGCCAAGGCGCCGGCCAAAACCACGCGCGCCAAGGTACCGGCCAAGCAGGCTGCCCTGGTCGCCGCGTCGCCGCAGGCAACGCCAGCCCCGCTGCTGTCCTCGCCGCTGGTGATGGAAACCCCGGTCGCCAAACCTTCCGGCCGCGGCAAGGAAAAGCAGCCGGTCGACCTGGAAGCGCCGCACCCGGCCAAGCACAAGGCGGTCGAGATGACGGTCAAGTCCTCCACCAGCCGCAATGCCGACCAGACCGGCAAGACCAAGATGTTCGTGCTCGACACCAACGTGCTGATGCACGATCCTTCGTCGCTGTTCCGCTTCGAAGAGCACGATGTCTACCTGCCGATGATGACCCTGGAAGAGCTGGACGACCACAAGAAGGGCATGTCCGAAGTGGCGCGCAATGCACGCCAGGTCTCGCGCACGCTCGACGCGCTGGTCGGCAGCATCGACGATGGCGCGATCGAAAACGGCATTCCGCTGGCCAAGCTGGGCAACAAGGATGCCAAGGGCCGCCTGTTCTTCCAGACGCGCCTGCAAAACGGCCCGACCCTGCCGGAAGGCCTTCCGGTCGGTAAAGCCGACAACCAGATCCTGGGTGTGGTACGCAACCTGGAAGCGGAGCAGCCGGGCCGCGCCATCGTGCTGGTATCGAAAGACATCAACATGCGCATCAAGGCGCGCGCGCTGGGCTTGCCGGCCGAAGACTACTTCAACGACCACGTGCTGGAAGACAGCGACCTGCTGTACTCGGGCATCGTGCAGTTGCCGGACGACTTCTGGAACAAGAACGGCAAGGACATGGAATCCTGGCAGGAGAACAAGAACGGCGTCTCCTCGACCTTCTACCGGGTCACCGGCCCGACCATGCTGACCTTGCTGGTGAACCAGTTCGTGTACCTGGAACCAAAGAATGGCGAAGCGCCGTTCTACGGCCAGGTCAAGCAGCTCAATGGCAAAACCGCCGTGATCCAGACCCTGCGCGACTTCAGCCACAACAAGAACAACGTGTGGGGCGTCACCGCGCGCAACCGCGAGCAGAACTTTGCGCTGAACCTGTTGATGAATCCGGAATGCGACTTCGTCACCCTGCTCGGCCAGGCCGGCACCGGCAAGACCTTGCTGGCCCTGGCGGCCGGCCTGGCGCAGGTGCTCGAAACGAAGCTGTATAACGAAATCATCGTCACCAGGGTCACGGTGCCGGTGGGCGAAGACATCGGCTTCCTGCCCGGTACCGAGGAAGAGAAGATGGGGCCGTGGATGGGCGCTTTCGACGACAACCTCGAAGTGCTCAACAAGTCCGATTCGGATGGCGGCGAATGGGGTCGCGCGGCGACGCAAGACTTGATCCGCTCGCGCATCAAGATCAAGTCGCTCAACTTCATGCGCGGCCGCACCTTCGTCAACAAGTTCCTGATCATCGATGAAGCGCAGAACCTGACGCCGAAACAGATCAAGACCCTGGTCACGCGCGCCGGTCCGGGCACCAAGATTCTGTGCCTCGGCAATATCGCGCAGATCGATACGCCTTACCTGACCGAAGGGTCGAGCGGCCTGACCTACGTGGTCGACCGCTTCAAGGGCTGGTCGCACAGCGGCCACGTCACCCTGGCGCGCGGCGAACGTTCGCGCCTGGCCGACCACGCGAGCGAAGTGCTGTAACACGCCGCGTTCCGACTAATTAGTACAGTCAAAACGGTCTCTCTCCAGTCATCTGGACAGAGGCCGTTTTCTTTTGTTGCCTGCTTTGCGAAGGACATGATGGATACACTGCCGCATGGCGAAGCGCTGCCACTGGTCGGCCGCGCAGCCGAGATCAGCGCACTGCACAGCGCCTTTTCCTCGGGCGGCGGCCTGCTCGTCGCCGGCGCGGCCGGCGCCGGCAAGTCCGCCCTGCTCGCGCAGTTGGCCACGATGGCGGCCGAGCGCGGCGGCTGGTTCGTCAGCGGCAAGTTCGACCAGTACCGGCACGATGCCCCATCGGCCATCGTGGAGGCCATGCGTGCGCTCGGCCGCCTGCTGCTGGCAGAACCCCCGGCGGCGCTGGGCCAGCAGCGCGAGCGCATCCTCGCGGCGCTGGGCGGCAACGCCGGCCTGATCGCCGCCGCCCTGCCGGAATTGGCCCTGCTGCTCGGCTGCCACGATGCCAGCTGTACCGATCCAGCCCTGCACCAGGCCAGGATGCGCCACGCCGTCCTCGACCTGCTGCGCGCCGTGGTGTCGCCGGCACGTCCGCTGGTAATGGTGATCGACGACCTGCAATGGGCCGGTCCCGCCGCGCTGGCCGGGTTCGACGTCCTGCTGCGCGATCCGACCCTGCAAGGCCTGTTCCTGGTGGGCGCCTACCGCAACGACGAAGTCGGCGACACGCACCCGCTCCATCCCATGCTGGTGCGCTGGCGCGCTTGCGCGACCCTGGAGGTGAACAACCTGGCGCCGGACAGCCTGGCCGCCTTCCTCGGCGCCCTCCTGCACACCGAGCCGGCGCGCTGCGCCAGCCTGGCCGCGCTGATCGGCGCGCGCACCCGGGGCAATCCCTTCGACACGATTGAACTGGTCAATGCCCTGCGCGAGCAGGGCTTGCTGCGCGCCGACGGCGATTACCGCGACACGGCCGCCATCGGCGCCTTTATCAAGGAACGCGACGTGGCCGGCCTGCTCGCGCTGCGCATCGGCCGCCTGCCGCCGGACGCACGCCTGATGCTGCAGGTGCTTGCCTGCCTGGGCGGCGCGGTCGATGGCGAGGTGCTGGCACTGGCCGCCGGCCTCGATGCGGGCCAGCTGGCGCCGGCACTGGCCGATGGACTGGTCATCGACACCACGCATGGCCTGCGCTTTTGCCACGACCGCGTGCAGCAGGCGCTTTACGAAGCCATGCCGGTGGGTGAACGCCAGGCGCTGCATCTGGCGATCGGCCGGCGCCTGCTGGCCCATGCCGGCCATGAAGCCGGCGCCTCCGAACAATATCTCGTGCTCGGCGACAGCCTGCCCGACAGCGCCGAGCGCCGCCAGGTCGCTACCCTGTTCCGCCAGGCGGCGGCCCACGCCAGAAACCTGGCCGACTACGCGCTGGAAGAACGCTTCCTGGGCGCGGCCGTGCGCCTGCTGCGCCATGCCGACGATGCCACACCCGCGCTGGCGCAAGCCATGCGGGCCTGGCACGCCTCCTTGTACAGCCTTGGCCGGCATGCCGAGGCCGACGAGGTCTATGCGCGCATCGCCGCGCACGAGAGCGACTTGACCGGCCTGATCGAAGCGAGTTCGGTCCAGGTCAACAGCCTGACCAGCCGCCGCATGCTGCTTGACGCGATCGATCTCGGCATCGCCCTGCTGGCGCGGGCCGGCATCGTGTTCCAGGAAAGCGAGCCTGACGACGGCGCGTCCCGGCTCGACACCATCACCGCCTGGGCCTACAGCGATGCGCTCGACGCCGACCTGCAACGCGCCGCGCCGACCGATCCGCACGTGCTCGCGGTCGGCACTTTGCTGCACCTGACCACCATGGCGACCTACTACGCCAACGACCCGCGCCTGGTCGGGCTGCTGGTGCGCTACCAGCAGATGTGGATCGAGCACGGTCCGTGCGCGGCGCTGCTCAAGACCTTCGGCACCCTGCCGATCCTTTTCAAGCAGCGCGGCGACTACCGCACCGGCCACGCGGTACTGATCAAGGCCCAGGCGATCGGCAAGGCGCGCGGCTACGATTACGAGGCGGCATGGCTGCAGCATGTGTTTGCGCTGGCGTCGCTGCACTGGGTCGAACCGCTGGAAAACGCCATCGCCCACGCGCGCCAGGCGCGCCAGGTGCTGCTGCAAAACGGTGACCTGCACTATGCGACCCATACCTATCACATCGAAATCGTGGCGCAGCTCGAATGCGCGCCGACTCTCGATATCGTCGCCGCGATCCTGGCCGAGGCGCAAGCGGGAACGCCGCGTGACGGCAACGTCACCGCCAGCCGCATCCAGCGCAGCTATCGCTACCTGCTCGACGTGGCGCGCGGCGAGATCGACATCCATTTTCCTGCGCTCGCCGGGGACACGGACACGCTCACCGCGCGCCTGGCGCGCGCGCACGCCGCCCTGCTGTTCGGCGACGACGCCGCGCTGCTGCGCCATTCCACGGCCGCCATGCCCTTGCTGGCCTCCTTTGCCGGCATCTATCCGGCCGCGCTGGGCTATCTGTTCCGCGCCCTTGCGCTGGCGCGCTGTGCGCATGCCGACGCGGGCGTCCTGCCCGAACTGGACGCCTGCCGCGACTGGATGGCGCTGCGCGCCGCCGATTCGCCGCGCAATTTTGCCCACCTGGTGACCTGGATCGATGCCGAACGCGCCTGGGCCATGGGCGACGGCGCCGCCGCGGCCAGGCTGTTCGACCAGGCGTTGCTGGTCATGCGCGCGCACCGAAGGCCATGGCAGCGCGCCGTGATGACCGAGCGCGCAGGCCTGTGCTATCTGGCGCAGGGCTTGCAGTATGTCGGGTCGACCTTGCTGGCCGAGGCGCTGCGCTTGTACGAAGCATGGGGCGCGCCGGCCAAGGCGAAGGCGCTACGCGCAAACCACGCCTTCCTGCGCAGTGGCGCCGCCCCGGCGCGGCGCGCGGCCGATGCCCCCGATACCCCGCTGGACAAGGTCGACCTGCTGGCCGTGCTGCGCGCGTCGCAGGCGCTCAGTGCGGAAACGACCCTGGCGCGCGTGCAAGCGCGCGCCTGCGAGCTGCTTTGTTCGCTGACAGGTGCCACCACCGTCAGGCTGCTGATCCGCCCGATCGAGCAGGCGGAGCGTTCGCCGCCACTACCCATGTCGGTGCTGCGTCACGTCGAACGCACGCGCGACGTGCTGCTGCTCGACGACGCGCTGCAGGACGACCGCTTCGCGCGCGATCCGTACTTTGCGGGTTGCGCTCGGTGTTCGCTGCTGGCGGTGCCGATTTTCACGCACAACCTGGTACACGCCGTGCTGCTGCTGGAAAATGACGCCAGTCGCGGCGCCTTCACCGCCGAACGGCTCAATACCGTGATGCTGATCGCCGGCCAGTTGACCATCTCGCTGGTCAATCTCGGCGGCGGCAAAATCTAGCCGCTCCGTGTCGTTCCCGCGCAGCGCCCAGTTTCAAGGAAACTCCTCGAGTTTCTTGGAACTGTGCAAAGGCAGAGGCCGGTGCCAAATGGCGCTAACTTAAGCGCCGTCATTCCCACCATTGGCGGAAATGACTTCCTGCCATTGGCAGAAATGACTTCCCGCGCAGGGCCAGGCGCCCCCACGGCAATCCAAGTTCGTCGAGCCGCCTGTAACTGCGCTACGGAATTGGGTTCCCGCCTCTCCAGTGCCGCTAATTTGAGCAGCTTTGCGACTACAAACCTCGAAACCGTCGCTCCCGCGCAGGCGGAAACGCATGCGTTTCCCCCATAGCACCGTCGATATACGAATGTGCTATGGATTCCCGCCTGCGCGGGAATGACGGCGCTTAAGTTAGCACCATTTGGAACCGGCCTCTGAGCTTGCACAGTTCCAAGAGATTGGAGGAGTTTCATAGAAACTGGGACCTGCGCGGGAACGACGGTTTTGAGATTTGTGGTCGCAAAACTGCTTAACTTAGCGGAAAAGGCCAGTTCCTGGAGAGGCGGGAACGCATGCGCCCCCCCCCAAGTTCGTCCCGCAGCGAGCGACCCTAGCCGCTCTCCACGCCGGCCCGGTGGCGTTCGCGATAGCGCCCCGGCGAGGCATTGAACCAGCGCTTGCAGGCCCGGAACAAGGTCCCCTGGTTGGCGAAACCGAGCCGGTAGCTGATTTCGGTGAAGCACAAACTGGTCTGGTCGAGATACTGGGCGGCCTGCTCGCGCCGCACCGCGTCAACCAACTGCACGTACGACGTTCCCTCATCCCGCAGGCGGCGCTGCAAGGTCCGTTCGCTCATGCACAGCGCCCGGGCCACATCGCCGCGCGCCGGTTCGCCCTCGGCCAGGCAGGCCAGCACCAGCTCGCGCACGCGCCGGGTGGTGCGCGCGTCGCCCAGGCGTGCCATGCGCTCGTTGGCGAAGCGTTCATGCAGTTCGGTCAGCAGCGGATTGCCGGTCATGAGCGCCAGGCCCAGGTCGGCCGGCGAAAAACTCAGGCAATAGCGTTTGGCGCTGAAATGGCAGGGGCAGCCGAAGGCCGCCAGGTAGGGCAACAGGTTCGCTGGCCGCGCATGGGCCAGTTCCACCGACTGCGGCCGCAGATCGCGCCCGGTCAGCCAGCGGCACAGGTTGGCGATCATCAGCAACGCGAAATCATAGCGCTCGCCCGGCACGCCCTCGCCCAAGGTGAGCGCCAGGCCGCAGCCCTGGCCGTCCTCGGTCAACACGATGCGGGCGGCGCCGCTGACGATGGGGATGTACTGCGCCATGCGGCGCAGCGCGGTGCCCAGGTCGGGACAGGACATCATCACGTGCAGCACCACCCCGAAGCAGGCCGGCTTGGTGGCGTCGCCCAGCGCCAGCCCCGCATGCGGGTGGCCGGACTGCTGCGCCGCCAGCGACCACAAGGTCGACACGCACGCGCTGTCGAAACGGCCGTCGGCGTCGTCGAGTTCGTCCAGCGGCATGCCGGCTTCCTCGAGCAGGGCCAGCGGATCAAGACCGAGCGCGCCGATCAGCTCGACGATCCCTTTCACCCATGCTGCGGACACGGTCGGTCTGGATATCGTCATGGAAATGGGAACCTCGTCTTCTGGCCTGCAGAAACGGCTGCGGCGCGCCTTGGCGCTGTGCCGCCTTGCGAACATGATACTACGAACGAATTGTCACCAAAACAACTTTCATGTTAATAATTCATGTCCGTAGTCATCGATACCACACCCGCCTCGCATGGCCGCCAAAGCAAGCGAATTGGCCTGTCCGGAGTGTGCGTGGCCTGACTACGCCGCTTATAGTAAGCAACAACGTTGTCGGAAGAACAGCGCAAAGTCAGCCAGGTTGATCCCCGGGTGGAAGCGCGTACTGGTCTTCGCGATGCGCGACAAGCCCCATTTACTGATCCACAACGAACGGAGATATTCATGCGACACTTATACCGCCAGGCCGTCAAATCGGCGTTCGCACTTGGTTTATTCGCAGCAGGCGTCGTGCTGTCGGGCGCGGCCATGGCCCAGGAACCCGTGATTTTCGTGCACGGCTACAGCGGCTCGTCCTCGAACTTCGACGCCATGGTCGCGCGCTTTACCGCCAGCGGCTATCCGCGCTCCAAGCTGTACGGCTTTAACTACAACTCCTTCATGAGCAGCGACCGCACCAGCGCCGCTTCGCTCAACTCCTTCATCAACTCGGTGCGCGCCAGTAACGCCAACCAGCCGGTGAGCGTGATCGCGCACTCGAATGGCGGCCTGGTGGTGCGCTGGCAGCGCGCCAAGCTCGGCGGAGCGGCCGGCATGCGCCGCTTCATCACCCTCGGCACGCCGCACAAGGGCACCACCAGCGCCTACGGCTGCTATTCGCCGGCGTGCTTCGACATGCGGCCCGGCTCGTCGTTCATCACCCAGCTCGCCGGCGCCGGTTGCGACCGCTCGCTGTGGTCCGCCAACGATGGCGTCATCCTGCCTGCCAACAATGCGCAGTGCGGCGTGAACGTGCAGACGGCCAGCGTCGGCCACATTTCGCTGTTGACCGACGCCAGCGTGTACAACCAGGTACGCTCGCAACTGCCGTAACGCGACAGACCAGCACAAGGATCAGCCATGGATTTTCACCGCACCTCGGCCAGCCTGGGCCGCCACTGTCTGGTCCTGCTGCTGGCCTTGCCGGGGGCGTATGCCGCTACCCCGGCAGCGGCGCCCGCGCCCGCGTCGGCGCAAGAGACGGTCGCGCAGGTCGGCGGCCAGCCCGTACCCAAGGCCTTGCTCGACGCCCTCATGGATGCCAACGCCGGCCGTCCCAATCCCTTCGATGAAGAGAACGCACAGGACCGGCAGGAACGCGCCGCCGTCCGCGCGGCGCTCGACCGCCAGGCGCTGCTGGGCGAACTGGTGACCATTGAACTGATGGCGCAGGAAGCGCTCAGGCTTGGCTTGCACAAGTCACCCGAGCTCGTGGCGGAGGCGGAACTGGCCTACAAGACCCTGTTGCAGCGCGACCTGGTGCGCCACATGCTGTCCACCATGGCGGTCACTAACGAGGACATCGCGCAGCGCTACCAGGGCGTGCCGGCCGAACGCCAGTTCCGCATCGCCAAGGTCGACGTGGCCACTCCGGCGGCAGCGCACGCCGCCCTGGCCGCGCTCAGGCAAGGCAAGCGCCTTGCGCAGCTCGCCAAACGCGGGTCCGGCGCGGCCCGCCCGGCCTCGCCGGCGTGGGTCATGGCGTCCCAGATGGATACCGGCCTGGCGCAGCAGGTGGCCGGCATGGCGCCCGGCCAGGCCATCGAGCGCGAACTGCCGCAAGGCGGCTGGCAAGTCGTGCAACTGAGCGCCACCAGACAACTGCCCAAGCCGCCGCTCGATGAGTTGCGCGCCGGCCTGCGCACGCAGATCATGCAGGAACGGCTGGGCCAGCGGATCGAGGCGCTCAAAACGCGCGCCGACGTTCGCCTGAGCGCCGAACGCGCGCCGCAAAAGGACGCCGCGCAATGAAGGTCAAGGGCCCGCTTGCCTGCACCGCGGCCCTGCTGGCGGCCGGCTTCATGCTGTGCCGCTCCCCTGCCACCGAACCGTCCCCCACCGCCCGCGAGCGCACCGGGCAGGCGGTCGAGCGCAGCTTCACCGTCCTGGCCGAGGCCAGCCCCGTGCTCGGCGCGATGCCGGACCAGCGCGCCAGTGCGCCATCGTTCCCGCTCGCGGCCGATGGCAGCCTGTCCATCAACGACCGCACCAGTACCCTGCTCGACGTCATGCTGGCGGGCGTGCCGCCCCATCCTGGCCGCGTGGAAGTGGACCAGATCGAACAGCGCCTGACCTCCGGGCTGCCGGCGCAGGCCGCGCAGCAGCTTGCCCGGCTGCTGCGCACCTACATCGCCTACCGCGACGCGGAAACGGAACTGGGCGAACGCCAGCGCGCCGCCGCTGCCCTCACACCTGCCCTCACGCCCGAACTGGCGCTGGAGCAGCTGCACGCCCTGCGCATCGCCCACTTCGGCGAGCAGTTGGCCGCATCACTGTATCGGGAAGAAGAAAAGCAGACACTTGCCGACCTGGCCGCCACCCTTCCGGGCGCGCCGCGCAGCGCCGATACGCGCGAGCGTGGCGTTGCCGCCGATCCCGCGCTCGACCGCCTGCACGACGAGGTCGCCGCGCTGCGCAAGGCGGGCGCGCCCGACACCCGGGTCGCCGCCTTGCGCGAACAGGTGCTGGGCCCGGACCGCGCCCGGCAATTGCAGGATACGGAACAGGTGCAATCGGATTGGGAACAGCGCAGCCGCAGCTTCCTCGCCGCCGCGCAGCCGGGCGCCGACGTGGAAGGCTTGCTGCGCGGCCTGTACTCGGAGCAGGAAATGCCGGCCGCGCGCGCCTACAACCTGGAGCGCTTGCGCAACCGGCAAGCCGGTGCCGCGCAAAACAAGCAATAACTCCCCGGCCGGCGGCGCCGGCGCTACCTCACTTCGCAATCGACCGCTGCCGCCTTGCCCGCCACACTGGTGTTTTGCGGACCAGGCGCCGTCTGCATGCTGAACACGGGCGGCGGCGTGAACTTGATGCCCGGATTGTTCGGGACCATGACCGGCGGCTTGAGCGTATTCGCGGTATAGCCAAACTGTCCGGCCGAAAAATTCATGCTGCCACCGGCATTCGACATCGAAATCGCCCCATCGATCACCGACACATACAAACCGGAAGGCAAGGCCGGCGGCGCGCCCCGGCCGGCTGGCCCCGGCGGCGCAGCCATGCCGCCCGCCGAGGCCGGCACATACTGCGCAATGAAGGTGGTGCCGCGGATACCGATGGTGGCGGTCGGTGTCTTGAGCGAAAATTTTTCCTTGTTGCGCTTGCCCAGCAAGCCGGTCAGCGAGCGCAGCCCGCCCTTGATCAGGCTGAAGCTGGCGCTGTCGGCCTCCGGCTTGCCGGCCTCGTAAGCGAACGCCTCCACCTTGAACGTCGTACCTGGCTGCAAGGTGATCTCGCTGTTGTCGATGAAGCGGATCTGGGCGTAGGTGTTCTTTTCGGACACCAGGGTATCGCCCTGCTCCACTTCGGACTTCAAGCCCAGCACCTTGACCGTGCCATCGGCCTTCCTGGCCATCAGCGGCCCGCTCAGGTTGACGATGGTACCGGCCACCTGCGCCCCCCACGCCATCCCGAACAAGCCGGCCAGCAGGACACCGGCGAGCGCCTTAGTTGCAGTACGTCTTTTTGCGCAGTTCACTGGCGTCTCCTTTAACAGTGCTCGTATCGGCGGTTTTGACGCCCTCTTCCTTGCCCATCTTCTTTTCCGGCGCCTTGCCGTCGTCGGACGGGGTCACGCTGTTGACGACATTGACCGTGTTGACGATGACTTCCTTGACCACGTCGTCGGCGAGCTGCGGCGGCGGCGCCACCACCGCGCATCCGGGCAGCGCCGGATTGGCCACGCAGGTATTAACCGGCGGCAGCACCACGGCGCAGCCTTGCAGGCCGGGACTGCCCACGCACTGGGCGACGGTCGGCAGCACCGCGCTGCAACCGGCCGCAGCCGGCGTCGCCACGCACTGGCTCAGGCCCGGCAGCACCACCGCACAGCCCGGCGCCGATGGCGTGGCGACGCACTGCGCAAGCGGCGGCAAGACCGCCACGCAACCGGCGAGACCGGGCGCCGCGGCGCATTGCGCCACGGTCGGCAAGACCACGTTGCAGGCCGCCAAGGATGGCGTCACCGTGCACTGCGCCAGGGTCGGCAACACCGCCGAACAACCGGGCGCGCCCGGATTGGCGACGCAGCTCTGCAAGCTCGGCAAGACCGCGCCGCAACCGGACAAGGCGGCATTGCCGACGCACTGGTTCAGGGTCGGCAGCACCGCGTTGCAACCGGGCACGGCCGCATTCGCCGCGCACTGGGCCAGGGTCGGCAGCACCACTGAGCAGCCGCTGGCGCCCGGATTGGCCACGCACTGGCTCAGCGAGGGCAGCACCACCGCGCAGCCCGGGGTAGCCGGATTGGCCACGCAACGCGACAGCGACGGCAGCACCACGCTGCAACCGGGCAGGCTGGTCGCGGAAATGCACTGGGTCAGGGTTGGCAACACCGCCGCGCAGCCAGCCTGGGTCGGCGCGGCCACGCATTGGGCCACGCTCGGCAGCACCGCCGAGCAGCCGGGCAGGCCGGGACTGGCGCTGCACGCCGCCAGCGAGGGCAGCACGACGCTGCAGCCGGCCTGGGTCGGGTTGGCCACGCAAGCGGCCAGGGTCGGCAGCACCGCCACGCAGCCGGCGCGCGACGGCGTCGCCAGGCAGGCGCTGAGGGTCGGCAACACCGCCGTGCAGCCATTGGTGGCGGGCGCGGCGATACAGGTAGTCAAGCTTGGCAGCACTTGCAGGCAGCCGGACTGGGCAGGATTGACGACGCACTGCGCCAGGGTCGGCAGCACCACCTCGCAACCCGGGGTCGATGGCGCGCTGACGCAGACGGCCAGGGTCGGCAGCACCACGCCGCAGCCCACGGTCGATGGCGCGCTGATGCACGCGGCCAGGGTCGGCAGCACCACCTTGCAACCGGGGGCCGTGGGCGTGGCCACGCACTGGCTCAGGGTCGGCAGCACCACCGTGCAGCCTGGCGTGGCCGGATTGGCGGTACAGGCATCGAGGCTGGGCAGTACGGCGGCGCAATAGCTCAGCGCCGGATTGGCGGTACAGGCGCTCACCGCGTCGGCCAGCACCGTGGCGCAACCGGCCAGGGTGGGCGTGGCGATGCAGGCGTCGACGGTCGGCACCTTCCCCGGCACGCCGGACACCGCGCCGCTGGTGCTGGCGATCGTGCCGCTGCCGCTGACCGAGGCGGCGCTCAGCGAAATATTGCCGGACGTGGCACTGACGCTGCCATCATTCACGACCGCACCGGCCACCATGGAAATATTGCCCGCGCCGGAAGCCACAGTGCCGCTGGTGCCGATGGTCAGCACCCCGCCATTGCCGGCTTGCAAGCCGATCGCGCCGCCATTCGATGCCACCGTGCCGTTGATGGTGAGTGGACTCTGGGTCGACAACGTGACTGGGCCGCCCAGGCTGCTGACGATGACCGGGCTGGCCGATGAAGGCCCATCCTTGAGTACCGTCATGCCGCCCGCGTTGGCGATCATGATCGCGCCCATGTTGCCGGCGCCGTTCTGGGTGACGCTGCCCAGGTCGAGGGTGCCGGTATTGCTGATATTGATCGGCCCGTTACTGCTTTCGACGCTGTTGCTGGCAGTCAGGAACGCCGTCTGCGTGTAAAACGGCGTGGATGCGGAGCCGGTCTGCTGCCTGGTCTGGATGCCGATCGCGGCGGCCCGCGCCGGCGCCGTGCTGCTGTTACCGACGCTCGCAGCGTTCAGCAGCAAGGCGCCCGGCGTGGTGATCGGATTGAGCAGGTTGATGGCGCCGTCGCCAGCCTTGATCACCAGCTTGCTGCCCGGCGCCATGCTGGCCGACAGGTCGAGCGCCCCGTTGATGTCGACCGCGCCGGTTTGCGCCAGTTCGCCGCCGATGATCAACTGGCGCGTGAAAATCCTGGTCAGTTCACTCGTGTTCAGCCCCAGCCGCCCGGTGGCATCGAGCGCGTTGTCGCCTAGGTGAATCATGGTCGTGGGATTGCCGGGGCTGAGCACCACCACGCCGCCGTTGCTGCCGCTGCCGGTGATCGTCGCGCCGATGTTGATGTTGTCCGATGCGAGCAGCACCAAGTCGGCGCTCAGGGTGGCGCTGGAACTGGTATTGATCAGCCCCGCCCCGCCGCCGAAGCGCTCCAGCGACAGCTTGGTGCCGGCGCCGGCCAGCAGCTCGATGGGCGCGTTGACATCGATGTTGCCCGTGGTATGCAGGCGCAGCAAGCTCATTTCGGCCGGGGTGGACTGGCCGCCGAGGGGCGCGTAGACGCCGATCTTGCCGCCGTACCCGGGGCCGCCGAGGCTCAGTTCCTGCGCGTGGATCGGGTTCAGGTCGAACGGCGACAGTTGCAGCACCCCGACCATGGGCGCGCCGCTGGCGACCACGATGTCGCGGTTGCTGGTGTACGGCGCAATGCTGACGATCGGGCGCTGCGACAGCGCCGGTCCGATCATGCCGCCCGGCATGGTGATATTGTCGGCCACGATATCGATGGCGCCGCCGCTCTGCAAGGTCGCGTTGGCGGCAAGCTGGAAGGTATCGACCGCGCTGATCGCCGTGTAGCCGTTGCCGACGTTGACCGGGGCGCTGCCGGTGTTGCCGATCCTGACATTCTGGCCGCTGAGCGAGAGGTTGCCGCCGCCGGTATCGAGCGCGCCATTGATGGCCACGGTGCCGGTGCCGCTCGCGTACGGGGCCACATTGGCGCTCAAGGTCAGCGCCCCGCCCGAGGTCGTGATGGGGGCATCGATGGAAATATTATTGCCCGCCTCGACAGACAGTTTGCCGGTGCTGACGGCCGGGCGCGTAATGGCGCCGTTGACCAGCACGTCGTGGCGGGCCTGGATCACGATATCGGCCGCGGGCGCTGCCGAGTTGAGCATGGCCGAATCGATCAAGCTCATCGTGTTGGCCGGGGTATCGACAAATTCATCGACCGTGTCGAGCAGGTCGGTGCTGCCATTGGCGCCGATGGTCACGTCGTACGGGTCGAGCAGCCAGGTGCCGCGCGCGCCGGTGTTGACGCGGATGCCGTTCACGTCGAGGTAATGGCCCGAGGTTTCCACCCGTCCGCCCTTGCCGCCGGTGGCCGAAATGCTGCCGAAAGCGCGCGTGGCCCCATCCGACCACAGCACCACGGTGCCGCCGTCGCCGCTGGCGGTCGAATCGGCCCGGATCGAGGCCGCCTTGCCCATCACCGTCTGTTGCGCATTGCGCAGCAGTGCGTTCTTGCCCTGGTAGCCGCCGCCGACCAGCACGGTGCCGCCGCCGGCTGCGCCGCTGGCATCGATGCGGCTGTCGCCGGTCAGGCCGACCCGTTCGCCCTGCACCGTGATCTCGCCGCCCTTGCCGGCCCCGGTGGCGCTGGTGACGCTGCCCGCTTCCAGCAGCGCATCGGCGCTCGCCTTGAACACGATCTTGCCGTTGGCGCCGACCTGGGCGCTGTTGGCGCTGACCAGCCCGCGCTGCCGGACGAGGGCGCCGTAGATGCCGATCTTGCCGCCCTGGGCAATCACCTGCCCCAGGTTGAGCGCGGCGCTGGCCGGGGCCGACACAACGACGTGCAGGTCGGGATTGCCGGAATCGACCAGTTGTACGCTGTGGCCGGCCGCCAGCACCACCTCGCCCTGCGGCGAGGTGATGATGCCGCTGTTCTCGACATTGGGCGCGATCAGGAACACCTTGCCGCCGCCTGGGGTGGTGATCGCGCCCTGATTGACGATGGCGCCGGCCGTGGCCGAACCGTTGAAGTTGCGCTTGCCCGCCAGGAAGTCGGCATTCGAAAGGTTCAGGGTCGAGGCGGCCAGGCCGCCCACGTCGATGCGCGCATCGCGCCCGAACAGGATGCCGTTCGGATTGATCAGGAATACCTGGCCGTTCGATTGCAGCGCGCCGAGGATGCGGCTCGGATCCTGCCCGGTGATGCGGTTGAGCACGGCGCTATTGGCATCTTGCTGGATGAAGCGCGTGATGTCGCCGGCCGCCACCGAAAAGCTTTGCCAGTTGATGATCGTGTTGGGCGTATTGGTAATCGAAAACACATTCCCCTGCTGCCCGAAGGTGGCCTGGCCGGCGACCACCTGCGGCGAGCCCGGCGCGGCCGCGGATGCGGGAACGCCGAAGGCCAGCAGCAGCGGGAGCGCCAGGGACAAACAAGGACGCTTCAACAAGCGTGGAAACTGGTTCTGGATCGTCATTTGGTTCACCTTTAATAGGCCAGGCCTACGCGCACATGCACTTTATTGTTGTCGCCCACGCCGGCATCGCGGCGCAGCACATGGCCGTAATCGATCTGCATGTTGAGCGAACTGCCCATCGAAAAACGCCAGCCCAGGCCCACGCTCGATACGGTGGCGCGCGCCGCTTCGCCCGGCAGCGCCTCGTTGCGGCGGCCGTGGGCGGCGTCGACAAAGCCCAGCACGCGGCACTGCCATTGCTGGCGCGCGGCGCACACATTGGGGCTGTAGACTTCCAGGTTGGCCAGCAAGCCCGAATCGGTGGAGACGGCGCGCTCGTCGAACCCGCGCACCGAGGACGCCCCGCCAGCGCCGAACTGCTCGCCCGGCACCAGCGCGTCGCCCGTGATCTGGCCATTGAGCAGCGCGCGCAGTTGCCAGTCGGCGCCAAAGGCCCGGTTCAAGCCGGCCGCAAAGCGCGCCATCGTGTAGCCAGCCTTGGCGCCGGCGCGGGTGCGCGCGAAATCGGCGCTGCCGCCACGGCTGCCGCCGGGCAGGTTCTGCACCAGTCCGACCGAGAAATTGACTTCGCCGCCCATCAGCGGCGTGCTGGCCAGATACGTCACGCTGAGCGGATGGACCGTGATGTCATTGCCGAAATTCTGCCCCGCCAGCAGCACGCTGTTCTTGTAGGCCTTGTGGTCGAAGCCGTACACCAGGCGCGGATCGAGGCCGCCGCGCCGCGCCAGGGTCTGGTTGTAGCGCGCGCCCACCACCGTCCCCTTGCCGCTGACGGCCAGGTTGAAGATGCCGGCCGTGACCGCGCCCGAATCGATGTCCGAATAGCTGGCGTACAGGTCGAGCGAATCGCCCAGCTCGTAAAACGGAATGTGGTAGCCCGCGCCGTACACGCTGACCTTGCCCGGCTCCTCGACCGTGGTGGTGTATTGCAGGCTGCCCACGTGGTCACGTCCCCACAGGTTGGCGTGCTGCAAAACCACGCCGGCATGGGTCTTGCCGGTTTGCCCGGTGCCGGTATTGTCGACGTTGAGCATGGCGGTCCACGGCTTGTCATCGACGACCGCCAGGCGGGCATCGAGTTCGTCGTCGGCGGCGCCGTTCTGCAGGTTCAGGCTGATCTTGCGGGCCGGGTTATCGTTGGCCATGCGCAGGTTGGCCGAAACCCGGTCCAGGTTGGGCGTGCGGCCCGGCTGCAAGGCCGGCAGTGCGCGCCGCACATTGGCTTCGTCGACCACCTTGTTGCCGCTGACCAGAATGCGGCCGATCTTGGTTTGGACCACGTCCAGGCGCACCACCCCACGGTTGAGTTCCTGCTCGGGCAGGCGCACCGTGACCACCTGGTAGCCGCGCGCGTGGTACAGCGCTTCGAGCGCTTCGAGCGCGCGCTGGACGTCGCCGAAATCGCGTCCGCTGCCGGCGAACGGTTGCAGCGCGGCATCGATCTCCGAGGGGGCGAGCAAGGTATTGCCGTTCACGTCGAAGCGGCTGATATCGAAGCGGATGGGATCGGTCGCGGCGGGCTCGATCGCCCAAGCCGCGCCCACGGCGGCGGCCAGCAAGGCGCCGGCGGCGAGGCGCGCAAAAGGTCGTTTCATGGATGAGCTCTACGGTGTGTTTTTATCGTTGGCATTGATCAACCCCGGAGGAAAGCGGTGGCAACAAAACTTGCACTTGTCTGCCGAGTGTAATCGCGCTGCTCCGCGCGAGTGAGAAATTCCTGCCCGATCCGGCGGTTTTCTGCGAAGCGTTGTATGGCGGAGTCAGGCGGCGTTAAGAGAATGACAAATGCAGGCCAAAACGATCACACCCGGCGCGCTATTTCGTGTCGAAAGTGGTAACGCCATCCCAGCCTGGGGCCGGCGGGTCGGCGCGGTAAATCGCGATGCGGTCGAGGTAGAGCCGGTACAGGGCGCAGCCGGGCTCGTCATCTGACAGCTGGCCGAGGATCACCTCGGCCGGATCCCACTGCTGGGCGCGCACCAGCGCCAGGGCGGCGTGCCAGCTGACCAGGCGCGCCGCGCCTGCCTCGTCCAGCGAATCCGCCGGCCCGAGCGGCTCGAAGATGGCGACCGGTTCGTGCTTGCCCTTGACCCGCACCAGGTCCAGTTCGCGCCATGCGAAGTCGGGCGCCGCGTGGCGCGTTGCCTCCCCGGCCGCGATACCCACGCCGTACACCTTGGTGATGCCTTCCAGGCGCGCGCCGAGGTTGACGGCGTCGCCCATGACCGTGTACGCGCGGCGGATTTTCGACCCCATGTCGCCCACGTGCATCAAGCCGCTGTTGATGCCGATGCCGACCTTCAGGGGCGGCCAGCCGCGCGCCTGGAATTCAAGATCGAGGCGGGCGGCGCCGGCCTGCATCAGGAGCGCCGTGGCGACCGCGCGCCGGGCATGGTCGGCAAAGGCCACCGGCGCGCCCCAGAAGGCCATGACGGCGTCGCCGATGTACTTGTCGAGGGTGCCGCAGTGGCTGTCGCGGATATCTTCCGACATGGCCGTCAGGTACAGATTGATGTACTCGCGCAGCGCCTTGGGCGTGAGCTGCTCCGAGATGGTGGTAAAGCCGCGCACGTCGATGAACAGCACGGTCAGTTCGCGGCTCTCGCCATCCATGGTGTACTGCTCGGGATTGTCGGCCATTTCGGCCACCAGTTCGGGCGCGACGTACTCGCGAAAGCGCGACACCAGCGCCTGGCTCTTGCGCACTTCGACAAAGTAGCCGAAGCCCAGATTGAGCACGAACAGCGCCCCGATCAGCAACACCGGCACGGCGGCGTTGAGCACCATGTCGGACTCATAATACAGGTAGAAATTGATGCCGATGGCCGCCGCCAGCGCCGCCATCGTCAGCAGCACGGCGCGCACGGGCGTGAGCAGCGCCGGGACCAGGGCCAGCACCAGGCCCAGGACCAGCACTTGCAGGCACTCGAACAGATAGGCCTCGGCCGGACGCGCCTTGAAGTCGTTGTCGAGGATCGACTTGAGCAGGTTGGCGTGCACCTCCACCCCCGGATACTCGGGATTGACCGGGGTGACGCGCAAGTCGTTGATGCCGGGCGCGGTGGAGCCGACCAGCACCAGCGCACCTTTCAACTGCGCGGCCGGCACCGCGCCGGTGAGCACGTCGACCGCCGACACGTAGCGGAATGCGCCGCCGCCCGGCCCGCCCCGGCCACGAAACTGGATGTAGGTGGTCAAGCCCTCGCCCACCGGAATGCGCAGCTGGCCGCGCGGCAGGAACAGTGAGATGAAGGCGGCGCCGCCGCTGTCTTTTTCGGCGTCCGACAGTTGCTCCACGGTGGTGTCGAAATACGGCGCGATGGCGCGCGCCTTGAGATACACGGCGGCCGTGGCCAGCGACAGCGAGGGGTAATAGGCGTCGCCGATGCGCTGCAACATGATCGAGGAGCGGATCACGCCATCGGCATCGGTCGACGCGGTAAAGATGCCGGCGCCGGCGGCGGCCTGCTGCAGGCGCGCGATATTGGCCTCGTAGCCGCTGGAGGTGTAGGCCAGCAGTTCGCGTCCGTTCAGGCTCTCCACGGTGAACGCGGGGGGCGGCAGCACGCCCTTGCGCAGCTTGTCCGACACGTTATAACCGAGCACCACGTTCTGGCCGCGCAGCGCGTCGGCCAGCAAGCCGTCGTAATCCATGCCCGCTTTCAGGCCCGCCAGCTGCTCCTTCAGGCCCGCCACCCCGGCCAGTTCATCGTTAGCCAAGCGTTCGAGCACGGCGTAGCCGGACGAGGTATCCGGCTCGGGAAAGGAAATGTCGAAGCCGACCGCGCCGGCCCCGTAATGGCGCGTGAGCTGGGTCACCAGCCTGGCCTGGGTATCGCGGCTCCACGGAAAGCGCCCGATCGCCGCCAGGCTCTTTTCATCGATATCGACGATCACCACGCGCGCATCCATCACGGGCGCCTCGATGCGCATGCGCAGGCCGGCCACGAAACCGTCCATGCGCTCGATCGAATCGCTGTGAAAAAAGCCGAGCGTGGACAGCGCCGCCGCCACGGTCAGGGCCAGCCCGAGCACCCAGCGCGGGCCGTATTTACGCAGCATGCGCGTGCGCTTTGTCATCGGTCGGAAGCGTGCATGGCGATCTACCCGTCCATTACTTCATGGTAATTCGGTCGAGTGTAGCGCCGCGCGCCCGCCCTGTACACGGGCACGCGAAAAGCGTGGGCAAAACGGCACGAAAGCGGGCGCGGCCGACTCCACGGATAAATTGTGCAGCCACGCGCAGGCAAAACCGCTATGATCGACCGTAATTGCAACATCGACGATTTCGGCCATGAGAGTGACGACATGAAATTGCGGTTCTGGGGCGTGCGCGGCTCGATTCCTTCGCCGGGAGCGCGCACCGCCCGTTATGGCGGCAACACCACCTGCATCGAAGTGGGCACCGACGACGGCACCCTGATCATCCTCGACGGCGGCACCGGCATTTTCGCGCTGGCCCAGGACCTGCTCACGCGCCTGCCGGTCAACGCGAACATTTTCATCACCCACAGCCACTGGGACCACATCCACGGCCTGCCCTTCTTCACGCCGCTGTTCATCCCCACCAGCCGGGTGCGCCTGCACGGCGCGCGCGACGAAGCGACCGGCCAGGGCATCGAACACATCATGGGCGTGCAGCTGCAGAACAGTTATTTTCCCGTTGGCGAAGCGCAGATGGCGGCCACCATCGAATACCACACCCTCGACGTCGGCGTGGCCGTCGCGGTGGGCGACGCGGTGGTCGACAACGTGGTCATGAACCACCCGGTGACCAACCTGGGCTACCGCATCAGCTGCAACGGCAAGTCCCTGTTTTTCACTGGCGACCATGAACCCTTCTACAACCTGTATGCGCAGAACGACACGCGCCATGCGCCCTGGCAGCTGGAGATGGAACGGCGCCAGCGCGACATCGACCGCGCCATGCAGGGCGTCGATGCGCTCATCTACGACTGCTCGTACACGCAGGGCGAATACCCGTCCAAGCGCGGCTGGGGGCACGGCACCTTCGACGCGGCCATCGCCAGCGCGGTGCGGGTGGGTGCGCGCACCCTGTACTGCACTCATCACGAACCGACCCGCGGCGACGACGAACTCGAAGCCGTCTTTGCCGATGCGCTCTTGCGCCACGGACCGCTGCCCACCGGCCTGAACGTGGTACTGGCCTACGAAGGCCTGGAAGTCGCATTGAACTGAACCTGGCTCACCTGTCGAAAGCGAAAACATCCATGAACGAAGCGGCAAGCGGCAAGCAAGGTGGTCACGACGAAGACACGGGCGCGCGCCTGGACTTTTCCCGGCGGCTGCAGGCGGTCACGAACAAGATTCACGCGACCGCCAATCTCGATGAAATCATGCTCGACCTGGGCATGGATTTTTGCGACTTGTTCGACTGCGACCGCTTCACCCTGTACGCGGTCACGCCCGAAAAAGACCATATCGTCTCCAAGGTCAAGACCGGGCTGACCACCTTCCGCGAGCTGCGCCTGTCGATTTCGCCGAGCTCCATCGCCGGCTTCGTTGCCATGAGCCGCAAGCCCCTGAACATCCGCGACGCCTACGACGAGGAAGAACTGCAGCGCCTCGCTCCGGGCCTGCACTTCCAGAGCGGGGTCGACCAGCGCACCGGCTACCGCACGCGCGAGATGCTGGTGGCGCCGCTGCTGACGGTGCAGTCGCACGAACTGCTCGGGGTGATCCAGTTCATCAACAACCGCAAGGGCGGGCCGTTCTCGCGCGTGTGCGAGGAAGGCGTGCGCGATCTGTGCGAAACCTTGTCGGTGGCCTTCAGCCAGCGCCTCAAGCCGCCGCAAACGGTGCTCACCAAGTACGCGGGGCTGGTACACGAGGCGGTGCTGTCGGCGCCCGAGCTGGAACTGGCCACGCGCTCGGCGCGCAAGAAGAACCTCGATATCGAAGAAGTGCTGATCAGGGAGTTCCAGGTGCGCGCGCAGGCGATCGGCGAATCGCTGGCGAAGTTCTTCGGCACGCCGTACGAGCCGTACAAGCCGGACCGGCTCAAGCCGGGCGAGCTGCTGCGCAACCTCAAGGCACAGTATGTCGAAGAAAACCAGTGGCTGCCGCTCGAAGAAAACGCCGACGGCCTGGTGGTGATGGCGCTCGACCCGGAGCGCATCCATACCAGCAAGATCGTCAACCAGATCTTCCCCAAAGCGAAAGTGGTGTACCGCGTGACCACGCGCGAGGAATTCCGGCGCACCGCCGAACAGTTCTTCGGCGCCGCCATCGATGCCGAGGGCGGCTCGGTGGGCGAACTGCTGTCCGGGATGGACCAGGACGACATCGATGGCGAAGGCACGCTCGACGTCTCGGCCGCCGTCGAGAATGAACTGGTCAAGCTGCTCAACAAGGTGATCACGGATGCCTACCGCCAGGGCGTGTCGGACATCCACATCGAGCCACTGCCGGGCAAGGGCAAGACCGGCATCCGCTTTCGCAAGGATGGCTCGCTGGTGCCCTACATCGAAATCCCGGCCAGCTACCGCAATGCGCTGGTGGCCCGCGTGAAGATCATGTGCGACCTCGATATTTCGGAGCGGCGCAAACCGCAGGATGGCAAGATCAAGTTCAAGAAATACGGCCCGCTCGACATCGAGCTGCGGGTGGCGACCATTCCCTCGTCGGGCGGGGTGGAAGACATCGTGATGCGCATCCTGGCCGCCGGCGAGCCGATCCCGCTCGACAAGCTGGGCGTGCTGCCGTTTAACCTGGAGCGCCTGCGCGCAGCCATCGAAAAGCCGTACGGCCTGTTTTTCGTATGCGGGCCGACCGGTTCGGGCAAGACCACCACCCTGCACTCGGTGCTCAGCCACCTCAATACGCCGGACACCAAGATCTGGACCGCCGAGGACCCGGTCGAAATCACGCAAAAGGGGCTGCGCCAGGTGCAGGTGAACCGCAAGGCGGGGCTCGACTTTGCGACCGTGATGCGGGCCTTCCTGCGGGCCGACCCGGACGTGATCATGGTCGGCGAAATGCGCGACAAGGAAACCGTCAGCATGGGCATCGAAGCCTCGCTCACCGGCCACCTGGTGCTGGCGACCCTGCACACCAACAGCGCGCCGGAATCGATCGTGCGCCTGCTCGACATGGGCATGGACCCGTTCAACTTTGCCGACGCGCTGCTCGGCATCCTGGCGCAGCGCCTGGCCAAGCGCCTGTGCTCAACGTGCAAGGTGGCTTACCATCCGGATGCGGCCGAGGTGGAGCTGATGCTCACCGAGTTTTGCACCGAGCTGCTCACGACCGAGGCCTTCATCGCCGACCCGGACGCGGGCCGCGCGCAAGTGCTGGCCGGCTGGCGCCAGCGTTATGCCAACGCCGACGGCCAATTCACCTTGTACCGCGCGGTCGGCTGCGCCGAGTGCAACAAGGGCTATCGCGGGCGGGTTGGCCTGCATGAATTGATGATCGGCACCGACAAGGTCAAAAAACTCTTGCAGGAGCACAGCCGCGTGGCCGCCCTGCTCGCGGCGGCCCTGGAAGACGGCATGATGACCCTGAAAATGGACGGCATCGAAAAGGTGCTGTCCGGGATCACCGATATCAAGATGGTGCGCCAGGTGTGCATCAAGTAAGACAGCGCCTTACTGCATGATGCGCACCACCTTGCCGACCACCTGGTCGGCGCGCACAAAGCCCCAATAGCGGCTGTCGTAACTGTTATCGCGGTTGTCGCCCATGACGAAGTAGTGGCCGGGCGGGACCTCGCATTGCATCGCCATGGCGTCATGGACGCACTTCTCCTTGAACGCGAAATCGTCTGGCTCGTGGGTGCCGCGCGTATCGCCAGTGCGCAGTTGGGTTTGAAAGCGCAGCGTGCCGATTTGCTCTTCAACGCGCTGGTAGGCCACCGACTGTTCGGGGTCCAGATACGCATCGAGCTCGCGCACCCGCGTGGTGGCGCCGTTGATGAAGAGCTGGCGGTCGCGGTAGGCCACCTTGTCGCCCGGCAGACCTATCAGGCGCTTGATGAATTGCTGGCTCGGATCACGCGGAAAATCGAACACGATCAGATCACCCCGCGTCATCGGCGCGGAAATCGGATTCGATGCGATGGGAACTCCGAAAGTGCTGACATGCCCGTAGCCCCATTTCTGCACGAGCAGATTGGCGCCCAGTTGAATGGTCGGCGCCATCGACGTGGCCGGCACGCGGAAGGTCTCGTAAAAGAAGGCGCGCAAGCCGACGACGACCGCGACATATGCCAACGCGATCGCCAGCAGGACGTACCAGCGCGTGGACGCGGGCCTCGCCGCACGCAGCGGCGCGCGTGCGGCAATCCGGTAGGCGGCGGTCATGCACACCGCCGCCAGCGCCACCTGGAAAACCAGCATGACGGTAGCGGCGCGCGGTCCGGGCAGCAGGAAGAACATGGCGCACAAAAGCAGCACGGCACCGCCGAACACCAGCGCGCCCATGCGCGGCGCGCCAGCGTAGACAAAACCGAGCGGGGAGAAAAAGATGTTCAGCGCAGCGGCGATCCATTTGTTCGGCTTCCAGTTCACGGCAATTCCTTCACGATAATGCGCGGCATTCTCTCATGCAATTATGATCTGCCAGCAATATCGTTGCCAACGTGGCACAATCGCGATTCACTCATCCACCATCAAGGCCATGTACTCCTCTACTTTCATTTTCGGCACCAAGCATCTCGACGAAGAATTTCATCAGCTCGATAAACTGATCGCCGACGCCGCCAAGGCGCTGCCCGGTTATCTGGGTGAAGAGGCCTGGGAAAATCGCGCGACCGGTTTGTTCTCCAACGTGTATTACTGGGAGAGCCTGGAAGCGCTGCAGGCGCTGATGCAGCACCCGGCGCATCTGCAAGCCAAGGCGGCCCAGGCCAGATGGCTCGATGGCTATCACGTGGTCATTTCGGAGGTGGTGCGCACCTACGGGAATGCGGAGCTCGGACACCGCATGAACGTACCGGCCGTCAATCCTTGAACCCATCCAATGAAGGAGGGTTGCAGCGATTGACAGCGCCACCGCTGCGGCGCTACCCTGTGATTCCGCCCTGCCCCACCGCTGCCGCGATTGATGACGATGCTCCAGGCATTTCCCTTTCCGATCCGAACAGAATGTCCGCCAGGCGCCTGCGTGTGCCAGCGCGACACGCTGCTGGCCGACGCTGACAGCGACACGCGCATCCTGCGCCTGACGCGCGAAGAAGAAAAGAAGCTGCTCGCCCACATCGACAACATCGCCAGCTACGAGGATCTGAACAAACTGGCCGAACGCCTCAACAGCCAGCTCGGCGTGGTGCTGCGCATCACCCCCAGCAACAATGAAGTGCGCAGCGCGCGCGGCCTGAGCATCGTGCTGGCCGACCGGCCTGGCCTGTGCCGCAAGACCCGCCAGGCGGTCCCGACTGCCATCCGGCGCTGCCTCGAGCGCCATCCGGAAATCATCTACGCCATCCTCGACGCGCACGACTTGCTCGGGCCCAACTGACACGGCAGCGCCGCGCCGGTTCGGTCCGCACGCGTGAGCGGGATCAAGCCCGCATTGTCAAAAAATCTACATGCTGATGGTTTTCGCCGACCGCGATGACGGGAACCCCATGCACTTGCCTACCAAGTACGACGCGCTGGTCACGGACGGCCTGCTGTCCGCCGCCGAGCTCGAACGCGCGCGCCATTCGGCGCACGCCCGGCTGCTCGACATCGAAGAGGTGCTGGTCAACGATTGCCAGGTGCCGCCCGAGGCCATCGGCCAGGCGCTGGCGCGCTTCTTCAAGGTCCCGTACGAGCCGTTCCTGCCCGGCCGCACGAAGCCCGCGTATTTGCTCAGGAACCTCAAGGCCCAGTATGTCGAGGAAAACCAGTGGCTGCCGCTCGACGAAGACAAGGATGGCTTGCTGGTACTGGCGCTCGATCCGGAGCGGGTGCGCGCCAGCCGCATCGTCAACCAGGTCTTCCCCAAGTCGACGCTGACGTGGTGCGTGACCACGCGCACCGAATTCCTGCACACCTTGGACCAGTTCTTCGGCACCACCGCGCGCAGCGACGGCAGCTCCCTGCGCGAGGTCCTGTCCGGCATGGCGCACGACGACAGCGATGGCGACAGCGTGCAGCCGGTCTCGCAAGCGGTGGAAAATGAACTGGTCAAGCTGGTCAACAAGGTGATCATGGATGCCAGCCGCCAGGGCGTGTCCGACATCCATATCGAGCCGCTGCCCGGCAATGGACGCACCGCGATCCGCTTTCGCAAGGACGGCGCGCTGCTGCCCTACATCGACATCCCGGCCAGCTACCGCAACGCCCTGGTCGCGCGCGTAAAAATCATGTGCGACCTCGATACCTCGGAGCGGCGCAAACCGCAGGACGGCAAGATCATGTTCCGCAAATACGGGCCGCTCGACATCGAACTGCGCGTGGCCACCATTCCCTCGGCCGGCGGCGTGGAGGACATCGTGATGCGCATCCTCCCGCGCGGCGACGCCATGGCACTCGATCAGTTGGGCATCCTGCCGCACAACCTGGCGCGCCTGCGCGCGGCGGTCGACAAGCCGCACGGCCTGTTCTTCGTATGCGGGCCCACCGGCTCGGGCAAGACCACCACCCTGCACTCCCTGCTGGCCCACCTGAACACGCCCGACACCAAGATCTGGACCGCCGAGGACCCGGTCGAAATCACGCAGAAAGGGCTGCGCCAGGTGCAGGTCAACCACAAGTCGGGGCTCGACTTCGCCACCGTGATGCGGGCCTTCCTGCGGGCCGACCCGGATGTGATCATGGTCGGCGAAATGCGCGACCGCGAGACCGTCGGCATCGGCATCGAAGCCTCGCTGACCGGGCATCTGGTGCTGGCAACCCTGCATACCAACAGCGCGCCCGAATCGATCGTGCGCCTGCTCGACATGGGCATGGACCCGTTCAACTTCGCCGACGCGCTGCTCGGGGTACTGGCGCAACGCCTGGCACGGCGCTTGTGCAACGCGTGCAAGGAGCCCTACCGCGCTGACGACGGCGCGATGGCGCAACTGCTCGCCGAATACTGCGCCGAGATGCCCCATGCCAGTGCCGCCGGCAGTGGTGTGCTGGACGACTGGCGCGCGCGCCATGCCGACAGCGGCGGCCGATTCACCTTGTTCCGCGCGCGCGGCTGCGCCGAGTGCAACCGCGGCTACCGGGGCCGGGTCGGCCTGCACGAGCTGATGATCGGCACCGATAACATCAAGCGCCTGCTGCAGGAGCGTGCGCGGGTCGCCAGTGTGCTCGCCGCCGCCCTGGACGACGGCATGCTGACCCTGAAAATGGATGGCATCGAGAAGGTCCTGATGGGCATCACCGACCTGCGTACGGTGCGCCAGGTGTGCATCCGCTAGCGATGCCGCCATCGGCCCGACGAAAAAAAACCGCGGGTCGCAACCGGCGGTTTTTTTGTCAGGCGCGTGCCAGGCTTACATGATGTGGGTACCGACCCACCATGCCACCGCCGCCATGAAGGCCGACGCCGGAATCGTGAAAATCCAGGCCCACACGATATTGCCGGCCACGCCCCAGCGCACCGCCGACATCTTTTGCGCCGAACCCACGCCGACGATGGCGCCGGTGATGGTGTGCGTGGTCGAGACGGGAATGCCGAAGTAGCTCGACACGATCAAGGTGATCGCGCCGCCGGTTTCGGCGCAGAAGCCGCCCACCGGTTTGAGCTTGGTGATCTTCTGGCCCATGGTCTTGACGATGCGCCAGCCGCCGAACAAGGTGCCGAAGCTGATCGCCGCGTAGCACGAAATGATCACCCAGCTTGGCGGCGTGGTCTCGGCCGCGCTGGAGTAGCCGCTGGCGATGAGCAGCATCCAGATGATGCCCATGGTTTTCTGCGCATCGTTGCCGCCGTGGCCAAGGCTGTACGCCGCCGCCGACAGCAGCTGCAGGCGGCGGAACCAGGTGTCGACCTTGCGCGGCGTCGACTTGACGAAGACCCAGGCCACGATCAGCATGATGATCGAACCGAGCGCAAACCCGAGCAGCGGCGCCACCACGATGAAGATGACGGTCTTGAGCAAGCCGCTGCCGATCAGGGCGCCGGTGCCGGACTTGGCCACCGCCGCGCCAACCAGGCCGCCGATCAGCGCGTGCGAGGACGACGAAGGAATGCCGTAGTACCAGGTGATCAGGTTCCAGATGATGGCTCCGACCAGGGCCCCGAAGATGATGTACTGGTCCACCACCTTGGGATCGATGGTGCCCTTGCTCAGGGTCGCGGCGACGTGCACGCCGACCACGCCGATGGCGATGAAGTTAAAGACGGCCGCCATGGCCACCGCGGTCTGCGGTTTGAGCACGCCCGTCGAGACGACGGTCGCAATCGCGTTGGCCGCATCGTGGAAGCCGTTCATGAAGTCGAACAGCAGCGCCAGGGCGATCAACATGCCGAGCACGTAAATGCTGATTTGGATATGTTCCATGCTCGTCCCGCTTACGCGTTTTCGACGATGATGCCTTCGATGATGTTGGCAACATCTTCGCAGCGGTCGGTGACGGTTTCCAGGATCTCGTAGATCGCTTTGAGCTTGATGAGGTTACGCACGTCCGGTTCGTCGCGGAACAGCTTCGACATGGCGGCGCGCATGACATGGTCGGCGTCCGATTCGAGGCGGTCGATCTCTTCGCAGATGGCGACGATCTTTTGCGAGTTGTCCATGTTGTGCAGCAGGCCGACGGCTTGCTCGACTTTCTGGCAGCAGGCCAGGCACAGTTCGGCCAGGCGTTTCGCTTCCGGCGTGACCGCTTTCAGGTCGTACAGCGAGACCGTCTGCGCCGCGTCTTCCATCAGGTCGAGGATGTCGTCCATGCGCGTGATCAGCTTGTGGATGTCGTCGCGGTCGATCGGGGTGATGAAGGTCTTGTGCAGCATGTCGACCGTGGCGTAGGTGATCTTGTCGGCTTGCTTTTCGATGCTTTCGATCGCGTGGACGCGGTTTTCGAGGTCGTCGAAGTTGGTCATCAGGCCAACCATTTCATGCGCGCCCTTCACGCATAGTGCGGCGTGCTGGTTGAAGAGCTCAAAAAATTTGCCCTCGGTGGGCATCAGGCGTCCAAACATGGTTTCTCCGTTAAAGCGTAAAAGCGTCATTGATACTGCGGAAGGCCGCCGCTCGTGGCGGCGGCATCGTGATTTAGTCGCCCTGGTAGACGGCCAAGTTACCGCTGTAGTTACCAAACTTGGTGTACTGGCCGATCCAGGTCAGTCGTATCGAGCCGATCGGACCGTTACGCTGCTTGCCGATGATGATCTCCGCGGTGCCCTTGTCGGGCGAATCCGGGTTGTAGACCTCATCGCGATACAGGAAGATGATGACGTCGGCATCCTGCTCGATAGCGCCAGATTCGCGCAAGTCGGACATGATGGGGCGTTTGTTGGGGCGTTGCTCCAGCGAGCGGTTCAACTGCGACAGGGCGATCACGGGACAGTGCAGCTCTTTCGCCAGGCCCTTGAGGCTACGCGAAATCTCGGAAATTTCCGAGGCGCGGTTGTCGCCCGGCTGGCTGCCCGTCATGAGCTGGATGTAGTCGATGATGATCAGGCCAAGCTTGCCGCACTGGCGCGACAGGCGGCGCGAGCGCGCGCGCAGCTCGATCGGATTCAAGGCCGGGGTCTCGTCGATGTACAACTGGGCGTCGTTCATTTTCTGGATCGCGTGCGTCAGGCGCGGCCAGTCTTCGTCGTTCAGGCGGCCGGTGCGCAGGCGGTGCTGGTCGAGCTGGCCGACGGAACCGAGCATACGCATGGCCAGCTGGGTGCCGCCCATCTCCATCGAGAAGATCGCGACCGGCAGGCCCGCTTCGATCGCCACGTTCTCGCCGATGTTGACCGAGAACGCGGTCTTGCCCATCGATGGACGGCCGGCCACGATCACCAGGTCGCCCGGCTGCAGGCCGGATGTCATGCGGTCCAGGTCGATGAAGCCGGTCGGCACGCCCGTGATTTCGCTCTGGTTGTCGCGGCTGTACAGTTCATCGATGCGCTCGACCACCTGGGTGAGCAGCGGCTGCACCGCGATCCAGCCTTGCGAGCCGCGCGCGCCCTGTTCGGCGATGGCAAAGATCTTGGACTCGGCTTCGTCGAGCATCTGCTTGACTTCCTTGCCCTGCGGGTTGAACGCATTGCCGGAAATTTCGTCGGCCACGGTAATGAGTTTGCGCAGCACGCCGCGGTCGCGCACGATCTCGGCGTAGCGCCGGATGTTGGCCGCCGACGGTGTGTTCTGCGCCATCGCGTTCAGGTACTGCAGGCCGCCCACATCCTCGGCCTTGGCGATGTTGGTCAGCGCTTCGAACACGGTGATCACGTCGGCCGGTTTCGACTGGTTGATCAGCTTGACGATCTGCTCGAAGATGATGCGGTGATCGTAGCGATAGAAGTCGTCCGCATGCATCATGTCCGCAATGCGGTCGAACGCGGCGTTATCGCGCAGCAAACCACCGATCACAGATTGTTCTGCTTCGATGGAATGGGGCGGGATGCGGAGGGCGTCTAGCTGCGGATCGGATGGTGCGTTCATGGCGCGAATTATACCTGCTTCGGGTCAACTGGCTGACATAATTGGGGAGATTCGGGCGTAAAAAAAGCCGGGAAGACCCGGCTTTTTTGTAGTTGTCATGCAAGCATGATGCTTGCAAGGCAACTATATGAGGCAGTATGACTTAGGCAGCTTCGCCGACAACGGCGATGGTGATCTCGACAACGACGTCGGTGTGCAGGGCGACTGCAACAGCGTGGTCGCCAGTCGTTTTCAGCGGGCCGGTAGGCATGCGTACTTGCGCTTTTTCTACAGCGAAACCAGCTTTCGTCAGCGCTTCAGCGATGTCGAAGTTGGTCACGGAACCGAACAGACGGCCATCGACACCCGCTTTTTGAGCGATCGAGATGGTCATGCCGCCCAGCTTGTCGCCTTGAGCCTGGGAAGCGGCCAGCTTGGCAGCTGCTGCTTTTTCCAGTTCGGCGCGCTTGACTTCGAATTCAGCGACGGCCGATGCGGTAGCACGGCGAGCCATGCGTTGCGGGATCAGGAAGTTACGTGCGTAACCGTCTTTGACTTTAACAACATCGCCCAGGTTGCCGACGTTAACAACTTTTTCCAACAGAATGATTTGCATAGAGTTTCTCCAGTTTATCCGCAGCGATTAAGCGTGGTGCAGATCGGTGTATGGCAGCAGCGCGAGGTAGCGGGCGCGCTTGATTGCGGTGTCAACCTGGCGCTGGTAGTGCGCCTTGGTACCGGTCAGGCGTGCTGGCATGATCTTGCCGTTTTCCTGGACGAAGTCTTTCAGGGTGTCTACGTCTTTGTAGTCGACCTGTTCAACGTTTGCTGCGGTGAAGCGGCAGAATTTCTTACGCTTGAACAGTGGGTTCTGTTGTTTGCGCTTTTCTTTAAGCTTGAGCTTGTTCTTGTCGAATTTTTTACCGAATGCCATTTGAGGCTCCTGTATCTAAAAATGTGCTGACGCGTCAGGCGGCGGCACAGAAATCAATGATGTGAAACACCAGGCTTTTGCTGCTGCGGTTCTTTTTGGCCAAAAATCCCGTGAACTGATGGACGGCGCCCAATTCGGCCTGGCTGAATCGTCCCGAAATCTCGCCCGCGGCAAGCGCGGTGATGTCGAATTCGACCAACCTGGCTACCCCTGCTTCCATCTGCTGCGAACTGTGCATCAGGGTGGCGGTCACGATGGGCACGCCGGCCGGGGTATAGCGCAATACGTCGCGCTCGCAAATCAGGGCTACGAACTGGAGTTGATTCACCGAGGTGAGGTCAAGTCAGGTTCAGGGATCCCGGTCAACAATTACGCTGCTGCGGCTGGAGCTGGCGCTGGAGCGGCTGCAGGAGCAGGGGCTTCAGTGCGGTGGCTCTTGGCTGCGTCTTCACGTTGTACCGATTTCATCATCGGCGACGGCGCGGTTTCAGCCTTCTTCATCTTAACGGTGAGGTGACGCAGCACGGCATCATTGAATTTGAACGCGGTTTCGAGTTCCACGAGGGTCTCGTTGTCGCATTCGATGTTCAGGCAGATGTAGTGCGCTTTTGGCAGCTTCTGGATCGAGTAAGCCATCTGACGACGGCCCCAGTCTTCAACACGGTGAACCGAACCGCCGCGCGTGGTTACGCTGGCTTTGTAGCGTTCGATCATCGCCGGGACTTGCTCGCTTTGGTCCGGGTGGACGATAAAAACGATTTCATAATGACGCATGCATAACTCCTTAGGGACGTTTAAACAAATGCCCACCTCGGCGTCAAGACGAGTGTGGGAAGGGAAAGCCGGCAATTATAGCGTGTAATGCAGCAACAATCAAGGTCGCTGTGAGGGGCTTGTGCGATTGGGTGCCGCTCATGGCACGAAATTGTCGTCCAGCAGTTGGGCTGCGCTGTAGGGCAGCTCGGATGGGAATGCCTTCGGAGGCAAGCGGGTTTCTCGCGCCGCAGCCAGTACAGCTTGCCGATAGCGGCGCCTGGCAAGCGCGGGAATGTCATGAACAAGACTGGGACTGTCTTGCAACAACTGCGCGATTTCGTCACGCTGGTGGGCAAGCGTATTGAGCCAGCTGCTTGACTTGCGCTTGGGCTGATATTGGCACTTAAGCAGGTGAATCGTCACCACCTTCAGGCGGCTGCTTAGCTCCCTGCGATCACGGCCGGTCATGCCCTCAAGCTCCCCTACGAGATTGTCGATATCAAGCCGCTCGAACTGCCGCGCGCGCAACAAACTCACTTGCTGCTCGATCCAAAGCGCAAAATCGTCGTCATGTACAACAAGTGGAGTAATGAACCGGTCCATGACATATCTCCGCTATCGCTGTCGTGTTATGGCACGAAGCCATTGTCGAGCAATTGCTGCTCCGTATATGGCAACCCATCTGGAAAGGTAGGCAGCGGCAGGCCGGTCTGCTCATGGGCGGCCTCCATGGCCGGGCGATAGGCCTGTTGCGCCAACGGTAATACCTGATTGCGCAGACTGGGACTGTCGCGAATCAGACGCTTGATTCGTGTACGCTGGGTACGAAGCGTACTGGTCCAACTGCGCGACTTGCGCTGCGGCTGGAACTGGCACTTGAGCAGATGCGTCATCAACACTTCAAGCCGGTTTTCAAGCTCCCTGCGCTCGCTACGCATCGTTCCCTCAAGCTCTTCAGTGATGTTGTCAACATCGAGTTGTTCGAACCGGCCGACACGCAGCAAACTCACCTGCTGCTCAAGCCACAGCAAAAAATCGTCTTCGTACCTCACCCCTGGAACCTCAAGCCGATCCATGACGCACCTCCTCTACTGTTTGTTGGACAGCGCCCATCGCAAATAATTCGCCTGTTCGGCGAATTAACCCTTGCATTAGGCGAAATACTGTACAAAAATACAGTCTGTCCATATACACAGTCCCGCATACCGATGATCAAGCTCACACCACGGCAAGAACAAATCCTCAACCTGATCAAGGATGCGATCGAGAACACGGGCTTTCCTCCCACCCGTGCCGAGATCGCCAATGAACTGGGCTTCAAGTCGGCCAACGCGGCCGAAGAGCATTTGCAGGCGCTCGCGCGCAAGGGCGCCATCGAAATTTCGCCGGGCACCTCGCGCGGCATCCGCCTGATCGGCGCCAGCGTCGATACAATGCCCGTGCCGCCGCCGAACCTGATGATGTCCTTGCCGCTGGTCGGGCGCGTGGCCGCCGGTTCGCCCATCCTCGCGCAGGAGCATGTGGAAGCGACCTACAGCGTGGACCCGGCGATGTTCTCGTCGCGTCCCGATTTCCTGCTCAAGGTGCGTGGATGGTCGATGCGCGACGCCGGCATCATGGATGGCGACCTGCTGGCCGTCAAAAAGGTCGACAGCGCCAAGAATGGCCAGATCGTGGTGGCCCGGATCGGTGACGACGTCACCGTCAAGCGCTACAAGAAAACCGGTTCGCTGATCGAACTGCTGCCGGAAAATCCGGACTTCAAGGTGATCCACGTCGATCCCGCGACCGACGAATTCGCGCTGGAAGGTCTGGCGGTCGGGTTGATGCGCAGCTGGAACTGAGCATGCGGGCGCGCTTCCACCGCGCCCGTGCTGCCTGCTAGGCTCACGGCTGGCAGTCTCAAGACTGAACCGCCCGCCGACGCCATGGTCAATCCCGCATCGTCGTCGGCAAGAACGGTCAACAACCCCGCGCCGCTCGAACAGCGATCGGCGCGTATCACGGCGCTGGTGGCAGGCAAAATGCCAGCCCGCCGGCAGGATCGGTACCGCGCTGGAACGCTGCGATCTATAATGATCGACCCGAATCCAACGGACGATCAACTCATGATAAAGATACGCGCACTGGCCGCTCTGCTTGCACTCTTCATTCCATTTCTTGCTTGTAAAGCTCAAGGTATCCAGGACGCGGCGCAAAGAAATGCGCCTGTTGCAATCGGCAAACTCCTGGCGCCGGAAATTGGTGGAATAAAGCAGCTTGTACAAATCACGACGGATGATTCGAGCAAGCCAGTCCTTCTATTCCTGTCCGGTGGGCCAGGCAGCTCGATGATGAACAATGCGGATGCTTTTACGGGCATCCTGAAGAGCAGATTCACCATTGTTCAGTGGGATCAAAGAGATGCCGGTAAGACCTTGAAACTGAATCCTTCACCGGACCAACCCTCCGTGACGCAAATGACGAAGGACACGCATCAAGTCATCACGTTTTTGACAAAAGAGCTGGGTCAGGAAAAAATCTATCTTCTGGGTAGCTCGTGGGGGAACGTCCTGGGCTTCCAGATCGTTAGAACTCATCCAGAGCTATTGCATGCCTACTTCGCCGTCAATCCGGTTGTTAGTCAGGCGGCAAGTGAGCAAGAATTGCTTCAGATTTTGATAAAACATTTCCAGGCCAATCCCCTTGCTAGCAAAGAACTGGCCAGCGTCAGCATCCCGCTCAAAGTCGACGAGGACATGTTTTACCTACGGAAATGGCTTTTTTATAAGGATGGCAAGGAGTTCGCGCTAAGTGACGGTTTCAAGAATGGTTTTCTTCAATGGTCGAAAACCTGGTCGCCAGTATGGAACGAGGTCATGCGTATCGATTTGCCGAAGACGCTGAAGAAGGTTGATCTTCCTATTTACTTCTTCGTCGGCAAAAATGATATTCAAACATCCACCAGAATCACCAAAAAATACTTTGAGGATTTGAAGGCACCGAAGAAGTCCCTATTTTTGTTCGAGAATTCCGGGCATCAGATTCATCAAGATGAGCCAGAGAAATTTCAAAATGCAATAATCAACGCGCTGGATACGAAGTAAAGCCAGCCTAACTTGGGATATTTACAAAAAAGGCCCTTCGCGTAAATGCGACGGGCCTTTTTACTTTTTTGGAAGGAGCTTGTTACCGCTGCGCGATCCAGCAACGTGGCATCCGGTGCGTGTGCCCTGAGCGTCTTGCCCCACAAAAAATCGACCACGCTGATGGCGCCGGGGCGGTTCGCCACCACGGTTCGATATCGACGCCTACAAAGGCCGCCATGTCATCGGCCGCGCGGTCAACAGACTAATGGATTTCCGTACCGTCGCAACACGATACGATAAGCGCGGCCATCATTTCTTGACGGCCGTGCTTATGGCAACAATGATGGTCATGCTCCTATGACGTCAGCCAGATACACCCTAGTCGCCCTTGCGCGGCGCTGTCGTTGCCGCTTCGGTGACGATACGGTTGTGTTCCTTGATATAGGCGTCGGTGGCGTTGCGCCAGACGCCGAAATCGGCCAGCACCAGCTTGGCCGAGACCTTGGCGTTTTCGGCGATGCCCGCATACACGTCTTCCAGATGCAGGCGCGACTGCTCGGCTTCATCCTTGGTCAGCAGGTCGGCCACCTCCTTGGGAATGCGCTTGGTCAGCGGACTGGCCTCGTTCAGGTTGCGCACGAAGTCGTTGTAGCAATCCTGCCAGGCCGCGACCTTGGCCGACACGCTCTCGATTTCATCGTTCTGCTTCGACATGGCCGGAATGCGCGGCACCGGGCAGCGGAACTGGCCGGTAGTCAGGTCGGCGCCATCGTATTTGCTGATCCAGTAGTCCAGGTCGGCGCGGCGCGCCTCGCGCTTCTTGATCATCTCAAGCGAGCCGGCCGCCGTTTTATTGCCCTTGGCGGCGGACTTCCGGAACCAGGCTTCGGCCTTGGCCTGGTCCACCGTGCCGGCCTCGCCGTAAAAATACATCTCGCCCATGTGCAGCTGGGCTTCGGCGTTGCCGGCATTGGCCAGCTTGGTGTACAGCTGCAGCGCTTGCGGATACGCCTTTTTCGCGAACAGGGCGTTGGCGTCGGCCAGTTCGTCGGCGTGCGCCACGCCGGCAAGCATCAGGCCCAGGCAAAACAGGTATTTCTTCATCGCGTGTATGACCTTGTATGTGTACGAACCATGTGGACGCATCCCGCATCGTCACCGGATCGCGACGACAGGCCGGCGCGCGCCGGCCTGTCCCGTTCAACCGAGCGCGGAGCGGAAGTCGTCGAGCAGGTCGGCGGTGTCTTCGATGCCGACCGACACGCGGATCAGCGATTCGGCGATGCCCATGCTGGCGCGCCGCTCGGCGCCCATCTCGTAGAAGATGGTGTGCGACACCGGAATCACCAGGGTGCGCGTATCGCCCAGGTTACTGGCCGAGATACCGAGCTTGAGGCGATTAAGGTAATCGAAGCAATCGATACCGTCTTCCAGTTCAAAGCTGAACAGCGAGCCGTAGGCCTTGAACAGATCGCTCGACAGCGCATGCTGTGGATGCGATGCCAGGCCCGGGTAATGCACCGCCGCCACGCGCTCGTCGGCTTCGAGCATGCTTGCTACCGCCAGCGCATTGGCCGATGCGCGCTCCATGCGCAGCGCCAGGGTTTCCGCCCCCACCGCGATGTGGTGGGCCGCTTCCGGCGCCAGCGAGGCACCGAAATCGCGCAGCGCCTTGGCGCGCAACTGCGCCATGCCCCACTGCGCCGGCGGATTGCGCTTATAGTTGGCCGCGATATTCGGAAACGCGCTCCAGTCGTACGCGCCGGTGTCGGTCAGGCTGCCGCCGAGCGCATTGCCGTGGCCTCCGATCGACTTGGTCAGCGCATTGACCACCAGCCCCGCGCCGACCGTCTTGGGCCGGAACAGGTAGGGCGAGGTCATGGTGTTATCGACCACGAACAGAATCCCGCGCTCCTTGCACAACTGGCCGATGCGCGCCAGGTCCGCCACTTGCGTGCGCGGGTTGGCGATGGTTTCGACGAACACCAAACGCGTCGCTGGCGTCAGCGCCGCTTCCACGTTGGCCACGTCGGTCGCATCGGCGAACGCCACCTCCACGCCCTGCCCGGCCGCCGTTTGCCACAGGCTGTTGGTATTCCCGAACAAGAACGACGACGACACAATCTGGTCGCCGGCGCGCAGCAGCGCCTGGAACACGGCGCCAATGGCCCCCATCCCGGTGGCGAAGCACAAGGTCGACACGCCGTCTTCCATCTTCGTGATCTTGTCTTCGAGCGCGGAGATGGTCGGATTGCCCTGGCGGCCGTAGCGAAAGCCCGGCTCCTTCCCCTGGAACACCGACGCCAGCTGGCGCGCGTCGTTGTAGCCGAAGGTGACCGAGGTGTGAATCGGCTTGTGCAGCGACCCATGCTCGATCGGCTTTTGCCGGTCGTTGTGCAGGATGGTCGTGGTGAAGCCGTAGCTTTTCTTCTCGCTCATCGCTTACTCGGTGGTCGCCAGGTTCAGGTTCAGCTGGGTGCGCGCCGCATCTTCGGCCGGTGCGGCTTTTGGATTGTGGCGCGCGAATTCCAGCCGGTCCAGATACGCTGGCGTGACGTCGCCGGTCACGTACACGCCGTCGAAGCAGGAAGCCTCGAAGCTGGTCAGCGCCGGGTTCACGTCCGAGATCGCGCGCTTGAGCGCATCGACGTCCTGGTACACCAGGGCGTCGGCCGTGATCTCGCGACAGACTTCCTCGGTGCTGCGGCCGTAGGCGATCAGTTCATCGCGGGTCGGCATGTCGATGCCGTACACGTTCGGGAACAGTACCGGCGGCGCAGCCGACGCGAAGAACACATTGCGGGCGCCCGCTTCACGCGCCATCTGCACGATTTCCTGGCTGGTGGTGCCGCGCACGATCGAGTCGTCGACCAGCAGCACGTTCTTGCCCTTGAATTCGGAGCCGATCGCGTTGAGCTTCTGGCGCACCGACTTGCGGCGGATCGCCTGGCCCGGCATCAGGAAGGTACGGCCGATGTAGCGGTTCTTGATAAAACCTTCGCGGTACTCGACACCCAGCTTCAAGGCCAGCTGGATGGCGGCGGGACGCGAGGAATCGGGAATCGGCATGACCACGTCGATCTCGCCCGACTTGAACTGCTGGCGCACCTTGTCGGCCAGGTACTCGCCCATTTTCAGGCGGGTGGCGTAGACCGAGGCGCCGTCGAGGATCGAATCCGGGCGCGCCAGGTACACGTATTCGAACGCGCACGGGTTGAGCGACGGATTGTCCGCGCACTGGCGTTCGTGCAGCTTCATGTCCATGTCGATGAATACCGCTTCGCCCGGCGCGATATCGCGCAGGAAGCGGAAGCCCATGCCTTCGAGCGCCACCGATTCGCTGGCCACCAGGTACTCGGTGCCGTTGTCGGTTTCGTTGGTGCCGATGCACAGCGGGCGGATGCCGAACGGATCGCGGAAGGCCAGCAAGCCGTGGCCGGCGATCTGGGCGACGACGGCGTAGGCGCCGCGCACGCGCCGATGCACCGCGGCCACCGCCTTGAAGATCGAATCGGGATCGAGTGTGAAGCCGGTGGTCGATTCCTGGATTTCATGCGCCAGCACGTTGAGCAGCACTTCCGAGTCGGAATCGGTGTTGATGTGACGGCGGTCGTTGCGGAACATCTCGGACTTGAGCTGTTCCTGGTTGGTCAGGTTGCCGTTGTGCGCAAGCGTGATGCCGAACGGCGCATTCACGTAGAACGGCTGCGCTTCCTCCTCGCTGGACGAACCAGCGGTCGGATAGCGGCAATGGCCGATGCCCGAATTGCCCTGCAGCGAACGCATGTTACGCGTGCGGAAAACGTCGCGCACGAGGCCATTGGCCTTGTGCATGGAAAACATATTGGAATGACTGGTTGCGATGCCCGCCGCATCCTGACCGCGGTGCTGCAACAGCAGCAATGCGTCATACAGCACTTGATTGACGGGGTTATTCGAGACGACGCCGACGATGCCACACATGGTGCGCTCCTAGAGACTGGACCTACTGATTTTAAAAAATGTCAAAACTGAACATGCCGCGCAAAATCCGCGGGCAACAATGTCTTTACCATCCGCGCGCCCTCTTCCGCCATGGGGCTCGATACCGCCCCGGTCCAAAAGGCCTGCTTGGGCAGCTCGGTCATGCCGCACAAGATAACGGCGGCCAGCACGATCACAACCCCGCGCGCGAACCCGAACGCAGCTCCCAGCAGGCGGTTCGCCGGGCTTAATCCCGTGGCCTTGACCATCAGGTCGACCGCCATCATGACCAATCCCATCAGGATGCGGGCGCCGAGGAACAGCGCCACGAAGGCGACCATCAGGCGCACCGTTTCGCCGGGGATCACCGACAACATGGGCGCGAGCTTGGCGCCGTAGGCGTTGGCGACGACGAAGGCCACCACCCAGCTGATCACCGACAGGATTTCCTTGACCAGGCCGCGCAAGGTGCCGATGATGACCGACGAAATGAGGATCACCAGCACCACATAATCGAACTCGGTCACCGCGCATCCGCCCAAACGTGTGTCATCAGCCCGGGACCATGATGCCCGACAGTCCCATCTTGCTTAACTTGGCGCGCACTTTTTCGGCTTCATCCTTGCTGAACGGGCCCACCTGCACGCGAATCCGGTCGCCCGACTGGGTCGGGACCTTGTGCGTGAACGAGTGGATGCCGGCGCCGCTCAGTTTGGCCTGCAATTCGTTGACTTTTTCCTGGGTGGCGAGCGCGGCGACCTGCACCACGAAACGCTGGTTCTCGTCGGCGGCCTTCTCGGGCGCCTTGCCTTCGAGGATGGACATGGCGCGCTGGGCGTCCTGCACCGGCGGCTTGGCGGCCGGCTTTTCCTTTTCCTCGACCTTGGGCGGGGCCTTGACGACGACGGGTTTTTCAACCGGCTTGTCGACTGGCTTTTCAAGCACCTTCTCGACGCGCTTTTCCGGCGCCTTCTCGAGGTGCTTGACCTCGGCGACTTTCGGCTCGGGTTTCGGTTCCGGCTTCGGTTTTTCGGGCTTGACGTCGGGCTTGGGTTCGGACCTGACCGCGACTTTCGGCTCGGGCTTGACGACCGGTTTCGGTTCCGGCTTGACGACCGGTTTTAGCGCGGGCCTGGCAACCGGCTTGACTTCGGTCCTGACCTCGTCCCGCGGCGCCGGCTTTTCCTTCGGCAGGGTCACCATCGGTGGCACATCGACGATTTCCTCGCGCTTGTCGAGCGCATCGGCGGCGGCCACGGCGCGCGGCTGGGCCTGCGGCGCGACCTTGTCCTTGGACGGAATCCGGATATCGATGTCGCCGGCCAGCGGCTTGGGTTCGGAATCGAGCACCATCGGCAAGCCGACCGCCACGCCGAGCGCCAGCGCGACAGCGCCTACCAGGCGGCGGCGCGCGCGTTTTTTCTCGGGCAGCACGGGATCGGCGGCGGCGCGCGCATCCTTGCCGCGGCGGGCGGCAGGCTCGCCTGCGGAAGATGCGCGTTTGGAACGGGCACGGGCGGCGACGCTGTCGTCATCCGACTTGGAATAATAGCCACTATCTTCCGTGGATTCTTGCTTGTTTTTATTGAGGAACGAGAACAAGCCCATGCGTTTTTCTTCAGTGATGTGAGGATTTTCGGGCAGCCATCACACCGGCGACGGTGTAGAAGGAGCCAAAGACCACAATTCTATCATTCTCCCCGGCTCGACTCATTGCATTTGCAAAAGCCAGGGCCGGATCGGCGAAGGTAGTGACGCTGCGTTCGCCCGGTTTGGCGTCGCCCGGCGCCAGCGCGGCCAGGGTCGCGGCCAGCGCTTCCGGGGCGGCCGCACGCGGCGATGGCAGGTTGGCCACGCACCAGTGGTCGACATATTGCGCCATCGGGGCGATCACGCCTTCGATATCCTTGTCCTGCATGATGCCGAAAACGGCATAGGTGTAGGGATGGAAGCCCATGTTGCCCAGGTTCTGGGCCAGGGCCGACGCCGCGTGCGGGTTGTGGGCGACGTCGAGGATGACGGTCGGGCGTCCCGGCAGCACCTGGAAGCGCCCCGGCAGCTCGACCACCACCAGCCCGGTGCGCACTTCCTGCGCGCCCACCGGCAGTTCCAGGCGCAGCACTTCGAGCGCGGCCAGTGCGGCCGAGGCATTGAGCAGCTGGTTGGCCCCGCGCAGGCTCGGGTAGGCCAGCGAATTGCGGCGCTGTTCGCGCCCGCCGTAGTTCCACTGCTGCTTGTCGCCCGAATAATTGAAGTCGCGCCCCAGCAGCCACAGGTCGGCACCAATGGCTTCGGCGTGCGCGATCAGGGATGGCGGCGGCACCGGGTCGCTGCAGATGGCTGCTTTGCCCGGCCGGAAAATGCCGGCCTTTTCGAAGCCGATCTCCTCACGCGTGGTGCCGAGGAAGTCGGTGTGGTCGATATCGATCGAGGTGACGATGGACACGTCGGCATCGATCACGTTGACCGCGTCCAGGCGCCCGCCCAGGCCCACTTCCAGGATCGCCACGTCCAGCGCTGATCCGGCCAGCAGGTGCATGATGGCCAGGGTGGTGAATTCGAAATACGTCAGGTCGGTCTCGCCGCGCTGCGCTTCGACCGCGTTGAAGCTGGCGATGAGGGCCGCGTCGGACGCCATCTCGCCATTGATGCGGGCGCGCTCGTTAAAGTCGAGGAAGTGCGGCTTGACGTACAGGCCCACCTTGTAGCCGGCGCGCAGCAGGATCGCCTCTAACATCGAGCAGGTCGAGCCCTTGCCGTTGGTGCCGGCCACCATGATGACCGGGCAGTTGAACGCGAGACCCAAGCGTTCCTTGACTTGGCGCACGCGGTCCAGACCCATGTTGATGTGGACTTCGGCGTGGCGCGATTCGAGCAGGGCCAGCCAGTCGGGCAAGGTGGTGGGGAGAGTGGACATGAAAAGACCCTGTAAAAACAACGGCGGCTCATGGAAGCCGGGCACGCATGCCCGTCCGCCATGAACCGCGATAAATCGAGACGACTAGCGCGAGCTAATCAGAATAGACGATCAGGCCAGGACTTCAAGCGCCTGGTCCTGCAGCAGCGCGAGCAGGCGCGCGATTTCTTCGCGCATCTTGCGGCGGTCGACGATCATGTCGACGGCGCCCTTGGTGACCAGGAATTCGGCGCGCTGGAAGCCTTCAGGCAGCTTTTCGCGCACGGTGTTCTCGATCACGCGCGGGCCGGCAAAGCCGATCAACGCTTTCGGCTCGGCGATGACCACGTCGCCCATGAAGGCGAACGAAGCCGACACGCCGCCCATGGTCGGGTCGGTCAGCACGCTGATGAAGGGCAGCTTTTTCTCGGACAGCTTGGTCAGCATGGCCGTGGTTTTCGCCATTTGCATCAGCGACAGCAAGCCTTCCTGCATGCGCGCGCCGCCGGTGGCGGTGATGCAGATGAACGGCACTTTCTGTTCGAGCGCGATCTGGGCGCCACGCACGAAGCGCTCGCCGACCACGGAACCCATGGAGCCGCCCATGAATTCGAATTCGAAACAGGCCACCACCACCGGCAAGCTCATGATGGCGCCGCCCATGACGATCAGCGCATCGGTCTCGCCGGTCGCTTCCATCGCCGCTTTCAGGCGGTCGGGGTATTTTTTGCTGTCTTTGAACTTGAGCGTATCGACCGGCAGGGTTTCCTGGCCGATTTCATAGCGGCCGCCTTCGTCGAGCAGGCCATCGAGGCGCTCGCGGGCGCGGATGCGCATGTGGTGGCTGCATTTCGGGCAGACGTGGAGATTCGATTCGAGGTCGGTACGGTACAGGACGGCTTCGCAGGAGGGGCACTTGACCCACAGGCCTTCGGGCATGGTCTTGCGCGCGGCAGCGTCGGAACGCTGGATTCGTGGGGGCAGTAGTTTCTCTAACCAACTCATACATTCTCCTTCTGCGGCATCTTAGTGGTCGGTAGTTTAGCCGGTAAGACACTGCTTGTCGAACACAACGGAATGAAAATTGCTTTTTAAACATTCTTTTCGGTCGCGGCATGGGTGTTGGATAGTCAACTCTTCGAAGGGTTCCCCGTGCGGCGCGACGGCGTGCGATGCGCTATGCTCCAGGCATGAATCCCTTGCATCCTAAAAAATTACTGCTTTCGAAATGGACTGCGCTTGCTCCCGTGAACAAGGAAAAGCATTTCATTGTCATCAAGGTGATCGAGCCCGAACAGCCCGGCGAGGCTGTGGAATGGGTCGATCTCGATGCCGTGCACAGCCGGCAGACGCGGCGGATCGCCTGGAAAACCTTGCGCGACGAAACGCAGTGGCGCCAGGGTTGGTTATAGGAAAAGCGCAACCGGATCAAGGACCCGGCTGCGTTCGGCGCTAGTGACTGCTCACTTGGCGCCTGGCTGGTGCGGAGTGAATACTTACCTGGCGGCCTTGGCGCAGGCGCTGCCGCCCAGGACCGGTACCTGGGAACCGGCGCTGCCGCTGCTGCCCTGGAAGCCGAATTCGACAGTCTGACCCGGCTGGATGACCGCGTTCCAGCCCACGTTGGTCGCCGTGTAAGGGTTGCTGCCGCTCAGGACCGCGTTCCACATGCTGGCCACTTTCGAGCCATCGGAGTAGGTCCAGCTCACGCTCCAGCCGTTCATGGCGCTGGTGCCGCGGTTGGTGATCTGCACCGCACCGTTGAATCCACCCGGCCACTGGCTGCGCACCTGATAGACGCACTGGTTGACTGGCGTCGGCGTTGGCGGTTCCACCGGTGGCGGCGGATCGATCGGCGGAGGCGTGGTTCCGCCCGGCAGGCCCATGGCGATGCCGCGTCCGGCGGTGCTCATGTACACGACGCCATAACGGTTCATGTCGCCGATGACGAACTGGCCGTTGCCCGGTCCGCCGTATTGGTGGGCATCGTCGTTGACGCGCACCCAGGTGGCGCCGGTATCGACCGAGCGGTGCACGCCCTTGACACCATTGACCGTCCCCCAGATATACACCGTCGGGAAAGTCGCGCCCGGTGCGGCGGCGCCAAAACCCACCGCGGCGGCATAGCTCACGCTGCCGATGCTGCCGAAGGTCGCGCCGGAATCGGTCGAGCGCGCCAGACCGGCGCTCAACAAAGGCACCCACAGCTCGCCTTCGCGGTTCGGCACCGCGCGGATCACCTTGGAGCCGCCCGACTGCAAGGTCGCTTTCGGGGCGAACGAGACGCCGCCATCGGTACTGACGAACACGCGGCCGTTGTCATACGCGTAAAACTTGCGCGGGTTGACGGCATCGGCCACCGGACGGGCGGCGGTCACGCTCAAGCCATTCACGGCGGTCCAGCTCGATCCGAAGTCGGTCGAGCGGTAGCTGGTGGCCGAATTTTCCGGACTGTGCAGCAGGACGGTGCCGTCGGACGAGAGCGCGACCTGGCCGTTCTTGCCGTTCATGGCCGCCGTCTTTTTCCAGGTGAGGCCGGTGTCGGTCGAGTAATACATGCCCGGATTGTCATTGCCGCCGGCGCGCGCCAGCACCGAGGTCTTGCGCGCAGCGAAATCGAGGCCGGTGGTGCTGCCGATCGATGGGGTGTGGATCGGCGCGTAGCGGGTCGGATCGGTGTGGCGGAAGCCATCGTAGTCGCCGATGGCCGACACCAGCGGTCCGCCCGGGATGCTGACCAGGTTGAGCGGCACGGTTTCTTCCAGCCCGGCCACGTTGAAGGTCCAGGTGGCCGGGGTCGCGTTGATATTGGCAGTCTTGAAAATGCCGTTACCCGACGACACCCACGCGGCCTTGGTATCGAAAGGATCGAGCTCGACCGTGCCAGCCCAGTGGATCGCCTTGTCGCCGACCCAGGACACGCCAGCGCTATCCTTGGCGAAGCCGCGGGCAATCACGTCAGTCCAGCTGGCGCCGCCGTTGGCCGAGGTGTAGATGCGGTCGCCCCAGGCGTTGCCCTGCTGCTGGTAGGTGTTGATGGTCGAGGCCACCAGATTGTTCGGATTGTCGGGCGCCACGCTGATGCCGCTGAACGCCGAGCTGATGCCCGATGGCGTGACATTGGTCCAGGCGCCGCTGCCGACGTTGTACTTCCAGATCTGGCCGCGGTCCATCGGTTCCGGCTGGGCCCAGTGGCCGTGCGGACCGGCGCCGTTGGCGTAGGTGACGTACAGGTTGCCGTCGCTGGCGCGCGCCACGCGCTGCGGCATCAGGTCGGTCGGCGCGCCGGTGACGGGCGCGAAGGTCTTGCCGCCATCGTTGCTGCGGTACAGATTGGGAGCCACGTAGCCGAAGCGCGACACGCCGACCACGATGCGCTGGGCCGCGCCACCCACCACGCTGGCGGGATCAAGTGCGACGAAGCTGATGCCGTTTTCGTTGGGGGTGGTGGTCACATCCAGGCCACTCACGCGGGCCCAGGTGGCGCCGCTGTCGCTACTCTTGAACAGGCCGTTGGCGCGGGTACCCACGTACAGGATGTTGCTCGAACCGGGATCGACTTGCAGGCGCTCGCCGGTCTGGCGGCCCATGCCGTTGCCGTGCGCCTTGAACAGGGCCGTCACATCGGTCTTGATAAAGGTTTTGCCGTAATCCGAGGAACGCAGGATCATGGTCTTGCCATTGCTGAAGTAGCTGATGCCGGCCAGCATGTACACCTTGGCGGGATTTTTCGGGTCGAGGGCAATCGATTCGACGCCGAGCAGGCCCGTTTCATCTTCCGACGCCCAGTCGATCAGCGGCACCCAGCGCGCGGCGGTATTGTCCCAGCGGTAAGCGCCGCCGACATCGGTGCGGGCATACGCCAGGCCTTTTTGGGTCTTGCTCGGAATCACGGCCGAGACGAAGCCACCGCCGCCCATGGCGACGCTGTTCCATTGGTAAGTTTCGGACGCGGCGGAGGCCGGTGCGGAGGCGGCGGCGCACAGGGCGCAAGCCGCTGCAATCGTCGAGAGTCGATGCATGAGAGTCATGAGTTTCGCTTTTCTTGGTGGCGTTGAAAATGATAACGTTTTCACACGTTAGCGAAAGCATGCTATGCCCCGTATGTACGGGTGTCTAATCTTTATTTTGTGACAAAACCATCAAAAAGTAGATGAATTGGCATGGTTTGCGGGCAAATTTTGCAGGCCGTAAGCAAGAGCTGATGAAGGGAGTGAAAGAAGGGCTACTGCACGAAACATGCCCTTCGATGCCACCACCTGAGACGCGGTGGCAAAGCGCTGCGATCACCGCGCCATGCGTCATGCGTTATTGTCGGGCAGCGCGCCGGTGACGTCGGCCTCATCCGGCCTGTTTCGCGTAACCGCAGGGTGCTCTCGGAGAATGAACATTTTAGTGCATTCGATCGATTACACCATGTCAAAGGGATGCGCGAACCATCCTTTGTCACGGGTCAAGGGGGAGAAATCCATGACCCATTCTACCGACAGCAACTGCGCGCACGAGTCGACCTGCATCAAGCTTCTCAGCGGTCGAGCGCGCTACGAATTCCCGCGACGAAGCGCTGCACGGCCTCGACCGCCTGGTCCTTGGGCGTCGCCTCGATCTCCTGGATGATGCGGCTGCCGATCACCACGGCGTCGGCCACCTGCGCCACCGCCCTGGCGGTTTCGCCATCGCGAATCCCGAAGCCCACGCCGATGGGCAGCTTGACGTGCTCGCGGATCGGCGCCAGGCGGCGCGCCACATCGTCCACATCGATATTGCCCGCTCCCGTGACGCCCTTGAGCGACACGTAATAGCTAAAACCGCTACCGAATTTGGCCACCTGGGCGATGCGCTCCGGGGTCGACGTGGGCGCCAGCAGGAAGATCAGATCGAGCCCGTTTGCACGCATCGCCGTGGCGAATTGCTCGCACTCCTCGGGTGGATAATCGACCACGATGGCGCCATCCGCGCCCACTTCTTTCGCCCGCGTGATGAAGGCATCGGTGCCAATGCGCTCGATCGGGTTGGCATACCCCATCAGCACCACCGGCGTGCTCTGATCCGTTTTGCGGAACTCGCGCACGAAGCCAAACACGTCGCCGATGCCGACATTGAACTTGAGCGCGCGCTCGCAGGCGCGCTGGATGACCGGCCCTTCGGCCATCGGATCGGAAAACGGCACCCCCAGTTCGAGGACGTCGGCGCCGCCGGCAACGAGGGCGTGCATCAGCGGCACGGTCATTTCCGGACCCGGGTCGCCCGCCGTGATAAAGGTAACGAGCGCGGTTTTTTTACTGGCCGCCAAAGCGGCAAAGGTTGGTGCGATTCTGGACATGGCGATTCTTTCTTGGTGTGTGGTCGAAAAGGTCGGACTTCAGAAAACAACTGAATTGAAAAATCAGCTGAAATCGAGTCCCATCCGCTCCGCCACCGTGTGCATGTCCTTGTCGCCGCGGCCCGACAGGTTCACCAGGATCAGCTGGTCCTTGGGCAAGGTGGCCGCCAGCTTGGCCGCATAGGCCAGCGCGTGCGACGATTCCAGCGCCGGGATGATGCCTTCGATATGGCAGCAGTCATGGAACGCCTGCAGCGCTTCATCGTCGGTCACCGACACGTACTGCGCCCGCCCCAGGTCCTTCAACCACGCGTGCTCCGGCCCCACGCCAGGATAATCGAGGCCCGCAGACACCGAATGCGTCTCGATGATCTGGCCGTTCTCGTCCTGCAGCAGATAGGTGCGGTTACCGTGCAACACGCCCGGAATGCCGGCCGTGAGCGACGCCGAATGCTTGCCCGAATCGAGCCCTTCGCCGGCCGCTTCCACCCCGATCAGCTTGACGTTCTTGTCGTCGATGTAAGGATAAAAAATCCCCATCGCGTTCGAGCCGCCACCGATACAGGCCAGCACGTAGTCGGGCTGGCGTCCGGTCAGTTCCGGCATCTGCACCAGGCACTCCTCGCCGATGACCGACTGGAAGTCGCGCACCATCATCGGATACGGGTGCGGACCGGCCACCGTGCCGATGATGTAGAAGGTGTTTTCGATGTTGGTGACCCAGTCGCGCATCGCTTCATTAAGCGCGTCCTTGAGCGTCTTGGAGCCCGATTCCACCGGCACCACGGTCGCACCCAGGAGCTTCATGCGGTACACATTCTGGGCTTGGCGCTTGACGTCCTCGCTGCCCATGTAGACCACACATTCGAGCCCGAAACGGGCGCAGATGGTGGCCGTAGCCACGCCGTGCTGGCCGGCGCCGGTTTCGGCGATGATGCGCGGCTTGCCCATGCGCTTGGCCAGCAGCGCCTGGCCGATCACGTTATTGATCTTGTGCGCGCCGGTGTGGTTCAAGTCTTCGCGCTTGAAGAAAATCTGCGCCCCGCCCTGCTGCTCGGACCAGCGCTTGGCGTGATAAATCGGCGAGGGACGGCCGACGAAGTGCTTGAGTTCATAGCGGAATTCGTCGAGGAACTCGGGGTCGTGGCTGTATTTGGCGTACGCCTCTTTCAGCTCGGCCAGCGCATGGCTCAGGGTTTCGGCGACAAACGAGCCGCCGTAGGGGCCAAAGTGGCCGCGCGCATCGGGCAGCTGGTAGTCGGTGGTATGGAAAATCGGGGCGGCAGGGCCGCGCGCAGGTGCGTTTTTCATGGGTATGCTCGCTTTCGAAGGTGATATCGGCAGGCCGGCCGCGGCCGAGAAGGCAGCGGTCCATGGCTGGCAAAACAGGGGGCGTGACCAGCCCCGCGTCAATCGCGTTTAGTACGCCCGAGCCACCACACAAAACGACCCGAGGCGCGCGTTCTTTTGGAATGAGAAACCAATCGCAGCCTTTCCTGCACCACCGTGGATGTCATCTGCGCGAGGGCGGAACCCCGCTGCGGGCAACTGGTAGTGCGGTATTGTTGAACGTATTCTAGCAAATCGGCGCCGCTTGTGGTGGCGCCGACGCATCAGGCGATTCAGGCCTGGTGATCGGCCATCCGTACGGCAGCGCTGAAAGCGTCGATTTTGGCGGCATCCTTGATGCCCTTGGCCTGTTCGACGCCGCTGCTGATGTCGACCGCGTACGGATGCACCTGGCGCACCGCGCCGGCCACCGTGTCGACGGTCAGGCCGCCGCTCAATACCACGCGCGGGGCCAGTTCGGACGGAATCACGCTCCAGTCGAACACCTTGCCGGCGCCGCCGTAGGCGTCCACGAAGGTGTCGAGCAGCAGGCTTGAAAACAGCGGGCTGGCGGCGCGGCACAGCGCTTCTTCGGCCAGCAGGTCGGCACCCGTGGTCTCGGGACGCACGCGGAACACGCGCATGAACGGACGGCCGACGGCGGCGGCGATGGCGGCACACTGCTCCACCGTTTCATCGCCATGGAACTGCAGCTGCGCAAACGGCGCCACGGCGGCAACCGCCCTCACCTCGTCGATGCTGGCGTTGACGAACAGCGCCACCGTGGAGACGAACGGCGGCAGCGCCGACATCAAGGCGCCGGCCTGCGCGGCCGTCACGTAGCGCGGACTTTTCGGGTAGAACACGAAGCCGAGGGCATCGGCGCCCGCGGCCACCGCCGCCTGGACGTCCTGGGGGCGGGTCAGCCCGCAAATCTTGATGCGTGTGCGTTGCATGAGGAAGCCTTCAGAACCAGGGCAAGGGACGGGCCGCCTCGTGCGGCAAGCCCCATTTCGGATCGTAGTCAATCTTGGCCAGGTACAGGCCATCGGGCATGAAGGTGGGCGCGGCATCGTTGCGGTCGCGCCCTTCGAGCACGTCGCGCAGCCATGCGGGCGTATGACGCCCCTGGCCGACATAGATCAGCGATCCGATCAGGTTGCGCACCATGTGATGCAGGAAGGCGCTGGCGCGCAAGGTGAACACGATCACTTCACCATGCCGCTCGATGTTCACCGCGTGCATCTGCTTGACCGGCGACTTGGCCTGGCATTGCGAGGAACGGAAGGCGGAAAAATCATGGGTGCCGACCAGGCATTGGGCGGCGGCGCGCATCAGGTCCACGTCGAGCGGGCGGAATACCCAGCCGGCGCGGCCCACCAGCAGCGGCGAGCGGATCGGATTGTTGTACAGGACGTAGTGATAGGTGCGCGCAAAGGCGGCGAAGCGGGCGTGGAATTCCTGCCCCGGATGCTCGGGCACGTCGGTGGCCCAGCGCACGGCGATCGAATCGGGCAGAAAGGCATTCACGCCGCGCACCCAGGATTGCATGCTGCGCGAGAGCTCGGTGTCGAAGTGGACCACCTGTTCGAGCGCGTGAACGCCGGTATCGGTACGGCCGGCGCAGGTGGTAGCCAGCTCGATCCGCGCGAATTTTTCGAGCGCGATTTCGAGCCGGTCCTGCACCGTGTTGCGGTCTGGCTGCTTCTGGTAGCCGTTGAAGGCGGTACCGTCGTACTGGACTCCCAGTGCTATTCGCTTCAATCTAGATCCAGTAACAGCCGTCGCTCATCAAGCCAGCTTGACGCGCATGTCGTTCGCCTTGGCCACCTGGGAAGCGCTGCCGCCCTTGATGACTTCGTCGAGCAGTTCGCGCGCACCTTCCTTGTCGCCGATTTCCTGATAGGCGATGGCCAGGTCAAGCTTGGTTTCCATCTCCATCTGGACCGGCGTCAGTTCACCGGCCGGCACGTCAGCGGCGCTGCCGATGTCGTTGAAGTCCGGCAGTGCGGTGTGGTCGGCTTTGCTGCCTGCCGGCAGGTCGAGGTCGAGCGAGTGCATGTCGAACTCCGGCGCGGCGTCAGCCTTGGCGGTCTTGGTATCGACGGCAAACGGATCGTCGTTCGCCAGGCTAGGCACGGCGCCCGGCGTGGTCGATTGCGGCAGGTCGAAGTTCATGCCGTCGAGGTTGAAATCGTCGTCCGCCGGCGCCTTCGACAGGCTCACCGTGCTGGTGGCCGCCGGTGCGTTGAAGTCCATGTCGAAGTCCATGTCCGGCGTCTCCGCCTTCACCGGCTCGACGTGGACCGGCGCTGCCGCTGGCGTGTCGAACGACAGGTGATGCTCGTCCATGACTTCCGCCGCCGGCGTGACCACCGGTTCGGCATGGGTCACTGGCTCGAAGCTCAGGCCGCCCAGGTCGAAGTCGAGGGTGTGCTCTTCGGCTGCCTTGGCCACTGGTGCGACCGGTGCAGGTGCCGGTGCGACTGGCGTGGCGGTGGCATCCTTGCTCAGGTCGAGGTCGAGATCCATCAGCGCGCTGTGCGGACCGTTATCGATTGCCGAAGCGTCGAACTGGTCGGCCGGATCGGCCGGCAGGCTGGTCGCGGCCGGCGCACTGCTGCCGGCGCTGGCGTACAGCGGGTTCATCGCATCGATCGACAGGCCCAGTGCGGCCGCTTGTGCCCACTCGTCGCCCTGGCCCTTGGTCATGCCATACAGCTCGCTGGCCTGGCTCTCGAACGCGCGCTGGTCCTTGCGGGCAGCGTAGATTTCCAGCAGTTTCAGGCGGACCGGGTAGCGGTCTGGATGGGTACGCAGCGCTTCCTTCAGAATCTCTTCAGCCTGGGCGTCGCGGCCGTAGGCGATGTAGACGTCGGCTTCGGCGACCGGATCGACTTCATTGGTGTCGAGCTGGCTGGCCGATGGGGCGAAGCTGGAGTTGAACACGCTGTTGTTGGTGTCCACGCTCTGGCCGCCGGTTTCGGCGAACAGGGAGTGCGCCTGGTCGGTCGGCGCGCCGAGGATCGACGGCTCCGACGGATTGCGCTCGACCTGCTTGCGCTCGCGCCATTTCGACAGGCCGAACAGGCCGGCCAGCAAGGCGACGATGGCAGCGATCACGAGCACGATGTTATCCATCAGCATGTCGAAGAAGCTTGGCGCTGGCGCTGGCGCAGCCGGCTTGATCACCGGTTTCGGCGCAGGCACGGCGGCCGGCGCTGGCACATCGGCCGCCACTGGCGCTGGCGTCACGGCCGGCGCGGAGACAGCCGGCGTGGCGGCGGCAGGTGGCGGCACCGGCACGGCCGCTGGCGGCGGCGGCGTGACCACCGCTGGCGTGGTGGCCGGCGGAGTCACCGGCGGCTTGGCGCCGACCACTTCCGTGATCGGTGTCTTCGGCGCTACTGCACCGGCGGCGGTCTTGCTCTTGACCGTCATGATCTTTTCGAGATCGCCAACGTTCTTTTCCAGTTCCTTGACGCGCTTGGTGGCGTCGGCCATGGCTTTTTCTTTGGCGATCTTGTCTTCCGGCGTCAGCGCGCCGGTCTTGCCGGCGACGTCGGTCGCGCCGGTCGCTTTCGACAATTTGAGCTGGTCTTTCGATTCATTGGCGGCGGTTGGACGCTCGGCCACCTTGGCGGTGATCTTGCCGGCGGCGCTCTGGGTTTTTTCAGGCTCCTTGTCGGCCGAGCCGCTGGCGACCTGGCCGGCCAGCTTGTTGCGGTACGCGTTGAAGTCGGTGGCATGGGCCACCACGACGCCGCGCGCTTCGCTTTCGGAACCCTTGATCGCTGCCGCTTCGGGCACCGACAGGATCTGGCCCGATTTCAGGCGGTTCATGTTGTTGCCTGCGAAGGCATCCGGATTGGCGCGGTACAGCGCGACCAGCATCATGTCGAGCGAAATATCGGCCGGCTTGATATGGGCCGCGATCTTGCCCAAGGTATCGCCACGCTTGACCTTGTACTCGCTGTCGCCTTCGCCCTTGCCGGCGGCGCGCTGCGGCTCTTGCGAGGCAGCTGCCTTTGGCTCGGCCTTGTCGGCTTTCGGTTCCGCAGGCGCATCGGCAGGCGGCTTGGCGGCATTTGCCGCACCCGTCTTGCCGCCGGCCTTGGCGCCGGCTTTCGCATCCGCCTTGGCACCGTTGCGGCTACCCTGCGACAGCACGTCGACCGGCGCGGATACTTGCGCGGTCTGGGTCGAACGCATTTCGACAGGGTCAAGCAGGAAGGTGTATTCGCGCACCAGTCGGCCCGACGAACCCCAGTTCAATTCGAGCAACATATCGACGAACGGTTCGTTGACAGGCTGCGCAGAAGTGATTTTGATGAACTGGCGGCCACCGCGCTGCTCGACGTTGAAACGCAGCGACAGCAGGGCAGGATTGAAATCGATATTGGCTTGACGGAAGGCTTCAGCCGGGGCCAGCTTGGCGACCAGGCCGCTCGCTTCGTCATTGGCAACCGAGGTCAGTTCGATCTCTGCGTTCAGGGGCTGGCCGAGCGCGGACAGAACGGTCAGTTTACCGAGACCTGCCGCGTATGCTGAGGTGGACAGAAACACCGCACTGGCGACCGCGCCTGTGACGGTTTTCAACGCGAACGAAGTGAGCTTGGAGCGAGTGTTTAAATGCATAGTTGGCGGCATCATGAGTTGACGGGGGAGAAGGCTGGTTTCCCGGAGGTCTCAACATATCATCATGCACTAGAGCATGCAAGTTTTTGGAGCAACTATGTCGGGCAGTTGCTCACTAAATACGCAATTTCGCGCTTTCTGTAACAGCTCGGTCAGAACCGCATTCATGCCGCTATGTCAAGTACCTTGCAAGATATAACAACTGAATTATCAAGAAGTATACGAAAAACCATGGTAACGGTGGCTAAAAACGCAAGTTGCGCCGGCCGCCGCTGCCGCGTGTTGTGCACGACTGCATGCACAACACGCCATTCTACACGTGTTTACTTATCCAGAATAATTCTCAGCATGCGGCGCAGCGGTTCGGCCGCGCCCCATAGCAGCTGGTCGCCCACGGTGAAGGCGGACAGGTACTCGCCGCCCATCGACATCTTGCGCAGGCGTCCAACCGGAATGGTCAGGCTGCCCGTGACGGCGGCCGGCGACAGGTCGCGCATCGACGCTTCGCGCGTGTTCGGCACCACCTTCACCCACTGGTTATTGGCGGCGATGATGTCGTTGATCTCGTCGAGCGGCACATCTTTTTTCAGCTTGATGGTCAGCGCCTGCGAGTGGCAGCGCATCGCGCCCACGCGCACGCACAGGCCATCGACCGGGATTTCGCTGCTGCCGAAAGCCGCGCCCAGTCCCAGGATCTTGTTGGTCTCGGCGCCGGCCTTCCATTCTTCCTTCGACTGGCCGTTGCCCAGGTCCTTGTCGATCCAGGGAATCAGGTTGCCGGCCAGCGGCACGCCGAACTGGCGGGTCTCGTCAAGCGACATGCCATGCTGGGTCGCCAGCACGGTGCGGTCGATGTCGAGGATGGCGGCGGCCGGGTTGTCCAGCAGCGCTTTCACCGATTGATTGATGGTGCCGAACTGCGTCAGCAGCTCGCGCATGTGCTGGGCGCCGCCGCCGGACGCAGCCTGGTAGGTCATGGAACTCATCCAGTCGACCAGATTATGCTGGAACAGGCCGCCAAGGCCCATCAGCATGCACGATACGGTGCAATTGCCGCCGATGTAGTTCTTCACGCCGCGCGTCATCGCGTTCTTGATGACGTCGAGGTTGACCGGGTCGAGCACGATGACGGCATCGTCGTTCATGCGCAGGGTCGAGGCGGCGTCGATCCAGTAGCCGTTCCAGCCGGATTCGCGCAGCTTGGGGAACATCTCGCTGGTGTAGTCGCCGCCCTGGCAGGAAATGATGATCTCGCATTTCGACAGCTCGGTAATGTCGGTTGCGTCTTTCAGGGTAGTCTCGTTCTTCGCCATCGCAGGCGCTTTGCCGCCCGCGTTCGACGTTGTGAAGAACACCGGTTCGATGTGGGCGAAATCGCCCTCGTCCTGCATGCGCTGCATCAGGACCGAACCTACCATACCGCGCCAACCTACCAAGCCAACTAATTTCATCTTCTTTCCTCGATGCTTTCTTCGTCTGATTTGAAAAAACTGCTTTACCCAAGCGCCTTGACCACGGCATTGCCCATTTCCTCGGTACCGACCCTGGTGGTACCGGCTTCAAAAATATCCCCGGTGCGCAAGCCCTGCGCCAGCACCTTCTTGACCGCGTTCTCGATGCGGTCGGCCTGCTCGGTCTTGCCGAACGAGAAGCGCAGCATCATCGCGGCCGACAGGATCGTCGCCAGCGGATTGGCGATGCCCTTGCCGGCGATGTCGGGCGCGGAACCGTGCGAGGGCTCGTACAAGCCCTTGTTGCTGGCGTCGAGCGAGGCCGATGGCAGCATGCCGATCGAACCGGTGAGCATGGCGGCGCAGTCGGACAGGATGTCGCCGAACAGATTCCCGGTGACCATGACGTCGAATTTTTTCGGCGCGCGCACCAGCTGCATGGCGGCGTTATCGACGTACATGTGATCGAGTTCGATGTCGGGATATTCCTTGTGCACGTCGGTGACGATGTCGCGCCAGAACTGGAACGTCTCGAGCACATTGGCCTTGTCCACGCTGGTGACGCGCTTGCCGCGCTTTTGGGCGGCCTGGAAGGCCACGTGCGCGATGCGGCGGATTTCCGGTTCGGCGTAGCGCATGGTGTCGAAGCCTTCGCGCTCGCCCTTGAACGGGCCATCCGGGCATTCGCGCACGCCGCGCGGCTTGCCGAAATAGACGTCGCCGGTCAGTTCGCGGATGATCAGGATGTCCAGGCCCGACACCACTTCGGGCTTCAGGGTCGACGCGCCGGCCAGTTCCGGGTACAGGATGGCCGGACGCAGGTTGGCGAACAAACCCAATTCCTTGCGCAAGCCGAGGATGGCCTGTTCCGGGCGCAGCGAGCGCTCCAGGGAATCGTATTTGAAGTCGCCGACTGCGCCGAACAGCACCGCGTCGGCGCTCTTGGCCAGCGCCAGGGTGGCCGGCGGCAGCGGGTGGCCGTGGGCGGCGTAGCCGGCGCCGCCGACGTCGGCGGTTTCCATGTCAAATTGTTCGCCAAGGACGTTCAGTACCTTGACCGCTTGCGCCATGATTTCAGGGCCGATGCCGTCGCCCGGCAGGATTGCAATTTTCATGTGATCTCTTTAGTCGTCGGATTATGCGTGCGGTTCAGATGACGTTGGCCAGCCAGGGCTGGGCCGCCAGATGGCGTTCTTCAAAGGCGCGGATCTCGTCCGCGTGGCGCAGGGTCAGGCCGATGTCGTCCAGGCCATTCAACAGGCAGTATTTGCGGAACGGGTCGATCTGGAATTCATAACTCAAGGAGCCGTTGCTCGTCGAGATGCGCTGCTGCTCCAGGTCCACCACCAGGCGGAAACCCGGGAAGGCCTTCACTTCGTTGAACAGGTGCTCGACCTGCGACTCGGAGAGGACGATCGGCAGCAGGCCGCTCTTGTAACAGTTGTTGAAGAAGATGTCGGCGAAGCTCGGCGCGATGATGGCGCGAAAACCGTACTGGTCGAGCGCCCACGGCGCGTGTTCGCGCGAGGAGCCGCAGCCGAAGTTTTTGCGCGTGAGCAGAATCGATGCGCCCTGGTAGCGTGCCTCGTTCAGTACGAAATCGGGATTGAGCGGACGGCTGGCGTTATCCTTGCCCGGCTCGCCGTGGTCGAGATAGCGCCATTCGTCGAACAGATTGGGACCGAAGCCGGTGCGCAGGATCGACTTGAGGAACTGCTTGGGGATGATGGCATCGGTGTCGACGTTGGCGCGGTCGAGCGGGGCCACCAGGCCTTCGTATATCGTAAATTTATCCATGGTCTCTTGCAGTGTGGGCGCGCCCCCGCCTGGGCGGGGGCGACGCGGCGGTCCGCGGATCCGCCTGTTATTTTTTGCCGGCGCCGTCTATCTTCTGGCCGACTTTTTGAATGTCCTTGCCAAAGCCCGATACGGTATTGCAAGCGGCGAGCAGCAGTGCGATGGCGAACAGGGCCAACAGCTTTTTCATTACAAACTCACAGACGATGGATGTTAGCGCAGTGCGCGCACGTCGACGAAATGGCCGGTGATGCCGGCCGCCGCCGCCATGGCGGGCGATACCAGGTGGGTACGCCCGCCCTGCCCCTGGCGACCTTCGAAATTGCGGTTCGAGGTCGAGGCGCAGCGCTCGCCCGGCTCGAGCCGGTCGGCATTCATGGCAAGGCACATCGAGCAGCCTGGCTCGCGCCATTCGAAGCCCGCGTCCTTGAAAATCTTGTCCAGCCCTTCGCGCTCGGCCTGGTCTTTCACCAGCCCGGAGCCCGGCACCACCAGCGCCAGGCGCACGTTCGACGCCCGGTGCTTGCCGCGCACCACGGCCGCGGCCGCGCGCAAATCTTCGATGCGCGAATTGGTGCACGAACCGATGAACACCTTGTCGATGCGGATGTCGGCGATCGGGGTGTTGGGCTTGAGGTTCATGTAGACCAGCGCTTTTTCCATGGCGTCGCGCCGCACGGGGTCTTTTTCCTGGTCGGGATCGGGCACGCGGCCATCGATCGAGGTGACCATTTCGGGCGAGGTGCCCCAGGTGACCTGCGGCTTGATTTCGGCGGCATTGAGCAGCACCACCATGTCGAACTGGGCGCCCTGGTCCGAATGCAAGGTGCGCCAGTAATCGACCGCGCGGTCCCAGTGCGGACCGGCCGGGGCGTACGGGCGGCCCTTGACGTAGTTGATGGTGGTGTCGTCCACCCCGATCATGCCGGCGCGCGCACCCGCTTCGATCGCCATGTTACAGACCGTCATGCGCCCTTCCATCGACAGCGCGCGGATCGCGGCGCCGCCGAATTCAATGGCGTAGCCGGTACCGCCGGCGGTGCCGATCTTGCCGATCACGGCCAGCACGATATCCTTGGCGGTCACGCCCGCCGGCAGCGCGCCGTCGACCTGCACCAGCATGGATTTGGATTTCTTGGCCAGCAAGGTTTGCGTCGCCAGCACGTGTTCGACCTCGGAGGTGCCGATGCCGTGCGCCAGGCAGCCGAAGGCGCCGTGGGTGGACGTGTGCGAGTCGCCGCACACCACCGTCATGCCGGGCAAGGTGGCGCCCTGCTCCGGACCGATCACGTGCACGATGCCCTGGCGCTTGTCGTTCATGTTGAAGTAGGTCAGGCCGTAACTCTTGGAGTTGGCGTCCAGGGTTTCGACCTGCAGGCGCGAGGTGGGGTCGGCGATGCCATCCTTGCGGTCGGTGGTCGGCACGTTATGGTCGGCTACCGCGAGGTTGGCCGAATTGCGCCATAGCTTGCGGTTGGCGGCGCGCAGGCCATCGAAGGCCTGTGGGCTGGTCACTTCATGCAGCAGGTGGCGGTCGATGTAAAGCACCGTCGTACCGTCGTCGTCGGAACGCACGATGTGCGATTCCCAGAGTTTGTCGTAGAGCGTTTTTATCATGATGGAAGGTAGTAGGCGACTGCATGAATCAAGTACCGCATTTGATTATGCCATATTTGTGCAGCGCAGTAGTCCTTGCACCATTTTGATACTTTCGCAGTTTTTGATACGCCTTTACTGAAGTTTATTCACCGAATGTATCGTGTTAGCGAACGAACCCATCGTAGCGGACGTCACGTCCGGCGCCTTGCGCGTATTCATGTTGCGCATCTTCGACTGCCCCACCAGCGAAAAGACCTGGAGGGCGACGAACACGCCCGCGCCGACCTTGATCAGGGTGGAATTCGGACCCGGGGCCTCGCCGAACTCGTTCTCGCCGTCGGTGCCAGGAATGAAGCAGTAGATGATCATCAAGCCGAGCCAGAAAATGATCGTGGCGATGGTGGAGAAATTCCGGCCGCCCAAGGCGCCGCCCACGCACACGACGAGAAAGAACCCAAAAATCCACTTCCCGCTCAGGTTCACGTCGTGCATGCGCAGCACCAGCAGCCGCAGGCAGAACAACATCGAGACAATGACACCGATGCCAATCGCGCCCATCACGCCCGTCGCGCCGGAACCGCCTTTCGGCGACAGCAATCCCAACGCGACGGCCAGCACGATCAAGGGCATGAACACCACCAGCGAATACGCCAGCGCGCGCACGCGGCCGATGCGGCCTTCCATCGAAAAGCTAAACGCGCCCGGCTCGTCGCGCGGCAGGTCCTGGTCGGCGTAGGCGTGCCCCGATGCGGGCGGGCGGTAAGGATCGGCCGCGACGCGGTCGGCGTAGCCGGGCCCCGATGCGGGCGCGCGGTGAGGCTCGGCCGCGACGGTCTCATCGAATTCGACGCGGGTCAGGAGCCACTTGTACAGGGAGCGGTTTTGCTCGAAATCGTCCGCCGGCGCGCGGATCGTGATCGCCACCACGATGCCGTCGATGCGCATGAGGGCGACCAGGCAGCGGCTCTCGAACGCGTCGCCGGGAACGGTCCCGGTAAATTCGATGGCCTTGCCGGTGACCCGGTCGCCCCACTCGAAGCCGTCGATGGCGTAAGCTTCGCCGGCTTGCTTGAGGTAGCGCATTTCGTGCTTGACCACGGCCAGGCGCGTTTCCACCCACTTGTTGAGCGAGACTCGGGGACGCACATAACCGACCGCTTCGATCACCGTGCCGGTGCTGTCGTCATGAAAGCGCAAGCCGTCCGCCATGGTGGACTTGCGCCATGCGGCCGGCACAAAAAATTGCAAGCCGATCTGGGCGATGTTGACATAGCGCGGCTTGAGCGCGGCGACATCGAGCGGACCGCTGGCGGCACGCCGCACCGGGGCAGGCTTGTCGAGAACGGCCGCTGCGGGCGCCGGAGCCGGCGCGGCTGCGGGCACGGTCGCGGCGGCGCCGGCCTTGGCGGCGGCGGCCTTGGCCAGCGACGCTTCGATGCTATTCCTGAGCCAGGCCACGCGGTCGTGGGCGATGTCGAAGCTGCGGTCGCTCAGCGCCACCACGATGGCGACGTCGGCCTGCAGCAAGCGCACCACATCGGCGCCCGAGAGCGCGGCCAGCAGGCTGCCTTGCCCGTCTTCGGCCCGTTCGCGCACTTCCGAAATCACGATCGAACGCAAGCCGTCGCCCTTGCCGTCGCGCGTGCGCAGCTTGACGCCGCCGGTCTCACTGGCGCCAGGCTGGACGACGGGAACGAAAAACTTCGTATTCACGAATTTTTTCCACGCTGGGTTGATCGACCCATTCGCCTGCGCAGCGGTGAGCACTTGCTCAAAAGTTTCCGACGCCATTTTATTTGCCAGCCTTAATATTAGTTTTCTTCTTGCAAGAATATGGGCGCCATCGTGCCATGTATTGATTGGCAAGACAACTTGACTGTTGTAAATAAGGGAAGGAAACGCGGGAAACTGCGCACCGCCCCGGAGCTGGTCCGAGGCTGACGTTTATTCACTGAATGCGCCGCATCGATGAACGATCGCTTGGCTTAGCGGGTCAGGGTGAATGATTCAAGGAACTCGTCGACCCTTGCCGTCGACGCCGGGTCGCTCTTGGAGACGGCCAGCGCCATGTACGTTTTGGAGCCGGCCACGGCAAACCGGGCCGAGCGCATGACCCCGCCCGGGAGCCGTACCTTGACCTCGCCTCCCGGATGGCCCATGAAAAACAGACTCATCTTTTCACTCACCAGTTCGCCCTCGGCCCCGATCACCGACGCCCGCATCGCGAGCACAACGAGCTTGGCGTCGAGCGGCGTGTGTCCATAGTCGACCACTTGCACCAGGTAGATCCGTCCTTCCGCCGTGGTGCTCAATTGCCGCGTGACGCCGCTGCCGGGGCGCGCCTGCAGCGCTTCCGGCGTGGCCACTTCCTGCGGCTTGCCGGGAAAATCGACCGTCATGTTCTTGTCGGGCGAGACCCAGAACCAGACATTCGGGTCGACCGGCTTGCTGCGATCGAGATAATGTACCGGGTTGGGAACCTGGCCGTCGCCGAAGCCGTTCCTCTGCAAATGCAGCCCGATCGAGGCAGTCTGCAGGAAGATGAGCATGCCCGCGCCGAGCTTGACGAGGTTGGAATCGGGGCCGGGCGCCTCGCCGAAATCGTTGTCGCCGTCGCTGCCTCGCACGAAGCAATACATGAGCATCGATCCGGTCCAGAACATCAGCGACGCGACGATGACGAAATTTTCCTTGCCCAGCGCGCCTCCGAGGCCGATGGCCAGCATGAACCCGAGCAGCCACTTGCCGCTCACGTTCACGTCGTGCAGGCGCAGCACCATCAGGCGCACGCAGAAAAACATCAACACGGCGATGGCCGCCAGGATCGCGGCACTCCCGCCGCGCGACATTTTCGGCGCGATGGCGGCGCTCCCGATAGCCAGCACGACCAGCGGCAAGTACACCGGCAGCGAATACGCCAGCGCGCGCATGCGGCCGATGCGGCCTCGCATCGAGAAGCCGAACACGCCCGGCGCGTCACCCGCTTCGATCGCCCCGGCGCTGCCGGCGCCTGACGCTGGCGCGCCGTACACCCCGGCCGGCGCAGCGGTGATGTCGACCCGGCTCAGGAACCACTTGTACAGGGCCCGGTTTTGCTCGAAGGCGTCGGACGGAGCGCGTATCGTCATGGCGCACACGGTGCCGTCGATGCGGATGCAGGCGACCAGATAGCGGCTTTCGCATTCGTCGCCGGGAAAGGTGCCGGTAAATTCCATGGCCTTGCCCTTGACCCGGTCGCCCCAGTCGTCGCCATCGATGTCGTACGGTTCGCCATCCTGCTTCAGGTAGCGCATTTCGTGCTGCACGATCGCCAGGCGCATGCCGACCCACTGGCGCAGCGAGACGTTGGGACGATGAAGACCGGTCGCTTCGAGCACGCTGCTGCTGTCGTCGCGAAAGCGCAAACCCCTCGGCGTGCGGCTCTGGTGCCAGCCGGCCGGCACGAAGAAGGCGAGGCCGATGTCGGCGATGGTGACGTTGCGCGGCTTGAGGGCGGCGATGTCGAGCGGTACGCCAGCCTGTTGCCGTACCGGGGCGGGCGGCGCCTGCGCGGGGACGACCGGTGCCGGCGCAGGCGCCCCCGCCGCGTCGCGCGCCGTGGCGGCGGCCTTGGCCAGCGACGCTTCAATGCCCATCCTGAGCCACTCGACCCGCTCGCTGGCGATCTCGAAGACGCGATCGCTCAGGGCGATCCGGATGCCGGCGCCGGGCTGCAGCATGCGCACCAGATCAAGCCCTTGCAGCGAGATCAGCACGCTGCCTTGCTGTTGGTCGACCCGCTCGCGCACTTGCGCCACCAGGACCGTGCGCTTGCCGTCGCCCGCGGCATCGGTCAGATACAACTCGGCGCTGCTCGCGGCGCTGCCGGAAGCGGCTCTGACGGGAACGAAGAAATGCGTGTGCACCAATTTCTTCCAGGCCGGATGCAAAGATCCATCCGCCTGCGCTGCACTCAGCATCTGCTCAAAAGTTTCCGACGCCATCGCAACGCGACTTCCAGTAAAAGTTTTCAAAAATAAATAAACGATGCCATGTTGCCATGCATTAGCAGGCAAGACAATGGGAATCTTGTCACTACGGGAGAAAAACGGAAGCGCTGCCGCGGAACGGGTCCGGCGGCAGCGCTGGGGGACAATCAGGCGGCGACTTTGAGGGTGCCGCGGCAGCCATCCATGAGGAACGACAGGCCGACCACCAGTACCAGCTCGCCTTCGGCCGAGCGCGCGGTGCCGGTGATGCCGTCGACGCTGATGGCGGTCATCGGCTTGATCACCAGGTCGGCGGTGCCGTCTACCGCTTCCACCGCGAGGATGTACGGCTGCGGCGCGGCGATGACGATGCCGACTTTTTCGGAACAGGCTTCGTAACCGAGCGAGCTTGCCAGCGAACGCACCGGCAGCGGACGTCCCTGGTCCTTAAGCACCGGCGCGCCGCCGACGTTCATGAAGTTATCGGGCAGTTCGACCACGCGCTGGACCACCGCCATCGGCAGCGCCAGGGCGGCGCCGGAAGTCGACACCAGCATGGTCGGCACGATCGACAGTTCGATCGGCAGGCGGATCGCGAACTTGGTGCCGTGGCCGAGCGAGGAATCGATGTGGATCGCGCCACGGTTCTTTTCCACGGCGGTCTTGACCACGTCCATGCCGACCCCGCGGCCGGACACCGACGACGCTACTTCCTTGGTCGAAAAGCCCGGCAGGAACACCAGCTGGTAGGCTTCTTCGTCGCTCGGGGCGCCGTTTTCGTTGATCAGGCCTTTTTGCACGGCCTTGCGGCGCAGGGCGTTCGGGTCCATGCCCTTGCCGTCGTCCTGCAGCACGATCATGACGCTGTTCGCTTCCTGCCAGGCCTTGAGCGAGATGAATGCCTTGGACGGCTTGCCGGCCGCGAGCCGGTCTTCGGGCGACTCGACCCCGTGGTCGAGCGCATTTCTCAGCATGTGCACCAGCGGGTCGTACAGGCTGTCGACCACCACGCGGTCGACTTCCGTCTCGGCGCCTTCGATGGTCAGCTCGACGTCCTTGCCCAGGTCCTTGGCCAGTTCGCGCACCAGGCGCGGGAATTTCTGGAACAGGCGTCCGACCGGCTGCATGCGCGTCGCCAGGGTCGCGCGCTGCAGTTCGGCCGAATAGCGCGAGGCGCGTTCCAGGGTTTCGGTCAGGGTCGCCATGAGGGTGGCGGCCGGGCCTTCGAATTTGAATTGCAGCAGGCGTTCGAGCAGTACGGCGGCCTGGTTGGCGGCCTGCACCGACTCGCCGGCCACTTCGAGCAGGGCGTCGAGCTTGACGGCATCGACGCGGATGCTGTCTTCCTTGGCGGGCGCGGAGGCGGCGCGGAATTCCTGCACCTTTTCTTCGCGCCGGTCGGCGCCGGCATCAAGGGCCGGCTTGGCGGCGGGTGCGTGTGCGGCGGCGGCAGCCACGGGAGCGGCCGCGGCTTCAGGAACGGCGGCAGCGGCGGCAGGCTTCTCGGCCGGCGTGTAGGTGCCGGCCGGCGTGACCGAGACGAACATGGCTTCCCAGTCGAGTCCATCGGCGCCAGGGGCGCTGCCGGATGCGGCGGCGCCAGCCGGGGCGGCGGCGGCCGGCGCGGCGGCGACCGCTGCGGGTGCTGCCGGCGCGGCGGCGGGGGCCGGCTTGGGCGGCGCATCGCCCTTGCCTTCGATGGCATTGACCAGGATGCGTTCGAGCGAATCGGGCATCGAGGCCAGTTGTTCGGGCCGGGCGCCGTTCGACAGGTCGGTCAGCTGGTCGGCCACGAAGCCGGATGCCTGCAGCGCCGCTTCGATGGCGATCGGCGTGACCGGCGCGGCGCCGGTGCGCAGCGCGTCGAACAGGTTCTCGGTCAGGTGGCAGGCCGCCACCAGGGCCGGCAGGTTCATGAAGCCCGCCCCGCCCTTGATCGTGTGGAACGAGCGAAACACCGCGTTGAGCGTTTCCTTATTGTTCGGGTCGCGCTCGAGGGCGAGCAAGTGTTCTTCTACGTTGACTGCCAGATCCATCGCCTCGACGACGAAATCCTTGAGCATATCGTCCATTAGAATCCCAGATCGGCAAGTAAGTCATCAACATTGTCTTGATCGAGTGCGATGGACGGGAACGACGGACCCGACATCAGCGCTGGCTTGTGCAACAGTTTTTCGCGGACAGCCGGCGGCGCATTGTCGCGCAGCAGCTCGGCCAGTTCGTGTTCCACCGTCTTGGTGATGATCACCACTTTCTTGATCAGCTGGCCCGTGATGTCCTGGAAGTCCTGGGCCATCATGATGTCGAGCAGGCGCGCTTTTTCGGCTTCGGTGGCGTCGGTGACGGTCTGGGCAAAGGCGCGCGAGTCGCCGGCCAGGGTCTTGAACTCGTCGATGCTGAGCTTGCCGGCGAACAGGTCGGCCCAGCGCGTGTCCATGACCTTGGCCTTCTTCGACAGCACGTCCTGCGCCGGCATGCCTTCGTCGAGCGTGTTGAGGACCTTGTTGGCGGCCTGCTCGGTCAGGCTGGCGACGTATTCGAGGCGGTCCTGGGCATCGACGATCTGGGTCGACGCTTCCGACAGGGCCTTGTCGTAGCCCAGTTCGCGCAGCGAGTCGTGCAGCAGGCGCACGATACCGCCGAGGCGCTCGAACATGGGCTTGCCGTGTTCGTCGGTTTCGACGGCGCCGCCTTCCGCGTCCGGGGCGGCGGCTGCGACGGCAGGAGCGGCAATGGCGGCGGCGGCGGCCGCGGGCGCGGGCTCGGCGGGACGGGTTGAAGCGACCTGGTCGAACAATGCTTCCATATCGTCTTCGGCAGCGGCGGCGGGCGCCGGCGCAACTGCGGGCGCCGGTTCGCTGCTGCGCTGCGCGGACACTTCCTCGAATAATGCGTCGAAATCATCAGCGGCGTCGGTCATAGTCCCTGCTTCTCCATGTTTGTAAGGTGTTCGCAATCAATCTGCTGGTGTCTGGTGGTGCCGTGCAAGGTCGGGGCAGAGCATGATGCGCGGCAACATCGCCGGGTTTACGCGAGTTTAGCAGCGTGAAGTGCCCTTGGTAAATCACTGTGCATGGGTCGCGGCAAAATGGCACGCGAAACTTGTGCCATCGCTAATGAAAACGTGTCTTTGATGTGCAATTGACACTGCGGAGTGTTGTATTTCGAAGGTGCGGGCTGTGAAATCCCTTACTCCAGGTAAAAACGGGACGACACGATTCTAGTCGAGCTCGCTTGTCAATTTGATCAAGATCAAAGGTTTGCGTTCTATCAATCGTCAGATCGCGCACTACAATACAGAATACGACCTGCTGCGGGAGAACTCATCATGTATCGGAAAATTCTGATTACGACCGATGGCTCGGCGGTATCGAAACACACCGCCTGTGCCGGCGTCAATTTCGCAAAACAGATGGGGGCTGACGTGCTGGCCCTCTACGTGGCGCCCGAGTACCAGTACCCGGTGTACGTGGAAATCATCCCGCCTTCCTATCCCAGCGAAGAGGACTATCTGGCGCAGATGCGGCGCGTCGGCCAGGAGCACCTGGGTTCGGTCCTGCGGGCGGCGCAGGATGCGGGGCTGCGCTGCGAGGGCTTGACGGCCTTTGCCGATGCCGCCGCGCTGAAAATCGTCGAGGTGGCGGAGCAGCACCAGTGCGACCTGATCTTCATGGGTTCGCACGGGCGCAGCGGCTGGGGCCAGTTGTTGCTGGGCAGCGTGACGAACAAGGTGCTCTCGCACACCAGCAAGCCGGTGCTGGTGCACCGGCTGATCAAGGAGCCGGGAACCTAGCAGCCACCTAGCAGGTCTGAGTATGGCGCAAGCGGCAATTTTGCCGTACCCTGTCCCGGACTGCGGCGGCTCCGCTGGCGCGGGCGCCATCTTGCCGTTCAGTCGACTTTTTTCAGCGGCGTGTTTGCCGTCCCATGCTCACTTATCTGATTGCAATTTTATGATACGCATTGTTGTTGCCGATGACCACACGATCATGCGCGAGGGCCTCAAGCGCATCCTCGACGGCGCCCTCGACATCGATATTGTCGGGGAAGCCATCAACGGCTTTGAAGTGCTGTCGCATGTGCGCCAGGGCGGCTTCGACCTGCTGTTGCTCGATTTATCGATGCCCGGGCGCAGCGGCGTCGACCTGATCCGCCAGATCCGCAGCGAAGCGCCCAAGCTGGCCATCCTGATCCTCACCATGCACGAGGAAGAGCAGTACGCCGTGCGCGCCATCCGCGCCGGCGCCCAGGGCTACCTGACCAAGGAAAGCGCCGGTACCCAGCTGGTGGGGGCGATCCGCAAGGTGGCCTCGGGGCGGCCCTACATCAGCACCGAAGTGGCCGAACAGCTGGCGCTGAACATCATGACACCCAACGAACAGTTGCTGCACAAGCAGTTGTCGGACCGCGAATTCGAAGTCTTTTCATTGTTGGTGGGCGGCAAGTCGATTACCGAGATCGCCAACAGCCTGCACCTGAGCGTGAAGACGGTCAGCACCCATAAAACGCGCATCATGCAAAAGATGGGCATGACGTCCTTGTCGGAAATGGTGCAGTACGCCGTGGCCCATCGCCTGCTATCGCCATTCAAGACCTGACAGAGGCGAAAAGTTTTAGACACCGGCGCGGTAGTTTCGTGCCGAGAAACCTCAAGTAGATCTATTCTGCACCCATCAGTAACACGCGCTCCACATCTCCCCCGCAGCCATGTTTTCACTCTGTGGATCACCACCTCCGCTAGGAATAGTCCTACAATGGCGCGCCCTGTCCTACTCCCAGATTCAGCGTTCGCTGATATCAATGCCGGACTCGTGTTGGCATACTTAAATCCAGCGATTCGGCTTTCCTGCGGTTTATAAATTGTTCTTACGCAAGCTAGCCAGCCGTGCTGTACATCACTTTTGAAGCTCCGGTCGCAGGTCGTTCAGATCGTTGTTCAAGCCTGATACCCGCAGCCTGAAACTTCGAATTTTCCTTACCCTGGAGATGAGCATGCTGACCACGCCACCGCAAGACACCCGCACCACCACTACGTCGACCATGCATTCCTCTCCGATGGAAGCAGGCCGGCAGCGTCAGGGCCGCCTCTGGTCCAATCTCAAGGAAGTGTGCGACTTGCTGCACATCAGCGCGGCGGTGTCGATCAACAGCGAAGAACTGCTGTTCCAGCACGTGCAATTCAAGACCGGCCAGCGCGTCCACACCATCGGCCAGGCCTTCGATACCCTCTACATCGTCAATTCCGGCTTTCTCAAGACCGTGCTCATCGACGAATTCGGCAACGAACAGGTACTCAGCTTCCCCATGAAGGGCGACATGCTCGGCGTCGACGGCATCCACACCCGCCACTACGCTTCCGAAGCGGTGGCCCTGTCCGATTGCGACCTGATCTTGCTGCCATTCAAAAAGCTCACGGCCCTCGGCAGGGTGCACCTGGAACTGGAAAATGTCATGTACGGCGTGATGAGCCGCGAACTGGTGCGCGAACAAGCCATGATCGGCATGCTCGGCGCGCTCAGCGCCGAAGCCCGCGTGGCGCGCTTCCTGGTGTCCCTGGCCGACCGCTTTGCCGCCATGGGTTATTCCAGCAAGCTGTTCAACCTGCGCATGACGCGCCATGAAATCGGCAGCTACCTGGGCCTGACCCTGGAAACCGTCAGCCGCACCTTGTCGGCTTTCAATGAAATCGGCCTGATCACGGTCGACCAGCGCACCATCGGCATCAAGGACGCCGATGCGCTCAAAACCCTGCGCCGCCTGCCGCCATCGCGCTCGCGCGCCAAGCAGAACAGCGCCGCCAAGGCCAAGGCCGAAGCCGAACAACAGGCGGGCGACGGCAAGGTGCTGGCCACCACCACGGTCTGAGCAGCTTCCCCATGAAAAAGGCGCCCCGCGGGGCGCCTTTTTTCATTGCATCACATTAGCTTATTGATCGCGCGACAGCACGCCATCCGTGATCCGGACCTTTTCGCCCACACGCAGGCCTGGATCGTTTTCATACGTCACGGTCTGGGTGCCGCCGTTGGCAAAGCGGATCACCACTTCGTAATGCTGGGTTTTACGGGCATTGCGCTCGATATTGCGGCCCACATAAGCGCCACCGAGCGCGCCGGCGATCTGCGCCGCGGTGCGGCCGTTGCCCTTGCCGACCTGGCTGCCCAGCACGGCGCCAACCACGCCGCCGCCGATGGTGCCGAGATAATTGCCGTCGCCATTGACTTCGACCACGTTGACTGCGTCCACCGTGGCGCAATTGGTGCAGTAACGCACCACACGTGGTGTTGGCGTTGGCGTTGCCGTCGCGACACGCAGCGGCTTGCCGAGAACAGCGGTCGACACGCGGCCGCCCACGCGCATGGTGGCGGTCACGGCGCTGTTCGGCGCAATCCGGTCGGCGCGGCGGATCGTATAGCCGCCGCTGTATTCGCCGGGGTTCACTTCCGGCAGGAAGAATACGCCACGGGTGCCGGCGATGGTCATGTCAACCTTGGCGCCGGGGGTGCCGTACACCGAAAACACCAGCTCATTGCCCGGCGTCAAATCCTCGTTGCCCTGCACTTCGAAGCGCGCGATACGCGGCACATCGGCGGCGCGTTCGCGGCCCTGGTTGTCGCGCGGATGGCGGCCGACATCGCGCAGCAGCGATTCGCTGAGCACGCCGCTGGCCACTTGGTTGCCCACGCGCAAATTGGCAGTCACCGCGCTGTCGCCGGAAATGCGGTCGCGCTCGCCCAAGGTGTACGTGCCTTCATACTGGCCCGGTTCGGTTTCGGTCAGGTTCAGGTTGCGGTTGGCTCCCGCGATACTGAGGGTGGCGCGCCCGCCCGGGGTACCGTACAGATTGAAGTTCAGTTCCACGCCAGGCCTCAGGCGGCGTACTTCTTCCACGTCGAAACCGCGGATCACCGGGGCGTAGGCGGCGGCATTGTTGTTGTATTGCTGCGCCTGAGCGGGCGCGGCCAGGGTCATGGAAAAGAGTGGCATCGCGGCCAGGACCGCGGCGCGCGATGCGGCGCGCAATGCGGTGCGCAATATTGTTGTCGTTTTGATGATGATCTCCTCGGGGTTGTACAGCGAAGCCGGATATTTCCAGCAGTCATGTCAAGTTACGCCCTACGCATGCAGACGTCGGTGCGCTAGCGTACGCAATGCACAGCCTCGCCCGAGCTGACACACACGTGCTCCCCCGCGCCCGGCGCGACCACGAAACCACCCGTGAACGCGCCGAAGGATGGCAGCACCATGCGCGCCGGTCCGATCAGAAAACACGGCAGGCGCAGCGAATCGAGGCGGGTCGAGAGCCGGTACACCGGATGCACGTGCCCCGCCAGCACGTAGCCCGGCGCGGCAATGTCGGGATGGTGGCAAAACGAGAACGGCGCCACCGTGTGCGGCTCGTCGACCATGCCGATGGCCAGCGCCGCCGCCGGGTCGCCCGCGTGCTGGTCGTGGTTCCCGCGCACCAGGGTCAGGATCAGGTCCGGGTGGCGCGCGCGCCACACAAGCATCGCGCTCAAGGTGGCCGACGCATGGGCGGCGCGCGCGTGCAGGAAGTCGCCCAGGAAGACGATCTCGCGGGTTTCATGCGCGGCCATCAGCGCATCGAGGGCGCCGAGGTTCTCGCTGGTGGTCCCGCGCGGCACCGGCACGCCCTGGGCGCGGAATGAGGCCGCTTTGCCGAAGTGGATGTCGGCGACGACCAGCATCTGGCGCGCCGGCCAGTACAGCGCCTTTTCAGGCAGCAGCAAGACCGTTTCGCCAGCCAGCTGCATCTCGCGATACGTCATGGCAGGGCCGCTTTCTCCAGCTCGCGCAGCATGCGCGCCACGCGGTCCGACAGTTTTTCGGTGCTGAGTTTTTCGCGGAAGCGTTCGACCATCAGCGCAAAGCCGAACGGCGTGGCGCGTTTGACTTCGCGAAAAGCCACGCCGCGCGCATGCAGCTCGATCAAGGTGTCGCGCAGGCGGGTCAGCTCCAGTTCCTGCTCCATCACCTCGCGCTGCGCCTGCGTGAGCAGCAGGTTGCCGGCATCGTGTTTGCGGAACACCTCGAAAAACAGCGACGACGACGCCTGGATCTGGCGCGTGCTTTTCGGCTGGCCCGGATAGCCCTGGAACACCAGCCCGGCGATGCGCGCCACTTCGCGGAAGCGCTGCTGCGACAGCTGGGTCGCGTTCAAGCTCGCCAGCACGTCTTCGAGCAGCAGTTCGGTGGAAAACAGGGGCACATCAAGCCCCGTCACCTTCCTTGATGCCGCCAGGAAGGCACGCGCCCAGTCCACCGGTTCGGCCGCCAGCAGCTCGAAGCCATAATCGTTGATCGCGATCGAAAACGTAATCGGCTGCACGCGCGCGATGCGGTAGGCGAACAGCGAGGCCAATCCCATGTGCACCGAGCGTCCCGCGAACGGATACATGAACAGGTGATAGCCCTCGCGGCTGGTCATGGCCTCCACCACCAGGGTGTCGATGGTGGGCAGCGCGGACCAGCGCTGCTGGATTTCCAGCAGCGGGCGGATCGCCTCCATTTCCGGGCCACGGAACTCGCCGCGCGCGGCATGGCGCAATTCCTCCAGCGCGGCATGCGCCAGTTCCGACGACATCGGCATCTTGGCGCCCTGCCAGCGCGTTACCGCCCCGCGCGCACCGGTGGCGCGCTTGACGAAAGCGGTCATCTCGTGAACCCGCACGAATTCCAGGATCCGCCCGCCGAACAGGAAATGGTCGCCCGCCTTCAGGCGCGAGATGAACGATTCCTCGACGCTGCCGATGCGTCCTCCGCTCATGTACTTCACCTGCATCGTCGAATCGGAGACGATGGTGCCGATGCCCATGCGGTGGCGCCGCCCCAGCGCCACGCTCGGCACGCGGTACACGCCCTCGTCGTCGGCGATCACGCGCTGGTATTCGGGATACGCGATCAGGCTTTGCCCGCCGCGCGCGACAAAATCGAGCGCCCATTGCCACTCTTGCGGCGAGAGCGCGCGGTACGACCAGGCGCCGCGCACTTCCTCGTACAGCTGTTCGGAGCGAAAGCCGCCGCCCAGCGCCACCGTCACCATGTGCTGCACCAGCACATCGAACGGCTTGTTGGGCACCAGCCGACCTTCGATGCGGCGCGCCGCGACGGCGTGCCTGGCGCCGGCCGCTTCCAGCAATTCCAGGCTGTTGGTCGGCACCAGGGTCACGCGCGAGACGCGCCCCGGCGCGTGGCCGCTGCGCCCGGCGCGCTGAAGCAAGCGTGCGATGCCCTTGGCGCTGCCGATCTGCAGTACGCGTTCGACCGGCAGAAAGTCCACGCCAAGATCGAGGCTGGCGGTGCAGATCACGGCTTTGAGATCGCCCTTTTTCAAGCCATTTTCGACCCACTCGCGCACCTCGCGGTCGAGCGAGCCGTGATGCAGCGCGATCACGCCGGCCCAGTCGGGACGCGCCTCCAGGATGTTCTGGTACCACAGTTCCGACTGCGAACGGGTATTGGTGAACACCAAAGTCGCGTTGTATTCCTCGATCTCGTCGATCACCGGCTGCAGCATGGCGATGCCCAGATGCCCGCCCCACGGAAAGCGCGACACCTTGGCGGGAATCAGGGTATCGACCCGGATTTCCTTTTTCAGGTCGCCCTCGACCAGGGTGCCCTTGCCAACGCCCAGCAGCACGTCCTGCGCCTGCGCCAGGTTGCCCATCGTGGCCGACAAGCCCCACACCACCAGTTGCGCTTTCCAGTGACGCAGGCGGGCCAGCGCCAGCTGCACCTGCACCCCGCGCTTGCTGCCCATCAGCTCATGCCACTCGTCGATGATAATCATGTCCAGGCTGGCGAACTGGGTCTGCGCCGCCGCGTGGCTAAGCAGCAGCGACAGGCTCTCGGGCGTGGTGATGAGGGCCGAGGGCATGGAACGCGACTGGCGCGCACGCTCGCTTGAGCTGGTGTCGCCGGTGCGCGCGCCGATCGTCCAGCCGGGTGCCAGCACCGCGGCGGACTCCTCCAGCGCGCGCTGGGTATCGGCGGCCAGCGCGCGCATCGGCGTAATCCACAGCACGCGCAGGCCCGAAGCCTTGCGCTTGCCGGCCAGCGCGCCGCGCAGCAGCGCCGCCAGCCACACCGCATAGGTCTTGCCGGCGCCCGTGTTCGCGTGCAGCAGGCCCGATTCGCCGGCCAGCGCGGCGCGCCACACCGCGCGCTGGAACGGAAACACCTTCCATTTGCGCTGGGCGAACCAGTCGTCGATGGCGCGCGCCATCTGGCTCTTGCTCATTGGCTTTTACTCATGCGCCGGCTGCGGCCAGCAGGCCCTTGAGGGTATCGAGCGAATCGGCGTCGTCGATGCTCTTGTCGTCGCGCTTGCGCAAGATGCGTGGAAAGCGCACCGCGATGCCGGCCTTGTGGCGGCTCGACAGCGCGATGCCCTCGAAACCGATCTCGAACACCATGGTCGGGCGCACCGAACGCACCGGCCCGAATTTTTCGATGGTGGTCTTGCGAATGGCATTGTCGACCACCGCGATTTCGGCATCGGTCAGGCCGGAGTACGCCTTTGCGAATGGCACCAGCTTGCGCTCGCCGCCCTCGCCGTCCGCGTCCCACACCGCGAAGGTGTAGTCGGTGTAGAGCGAGGCACGCCGGCCATGGCCCGCCTGCGCGTAGATCAGCACCGCGTCGATGGTGTATGGATCGACCTTCCACTTCCACCACGTGCCCACGTTCTTGGTGCGGCCCACGCCGTACTGGGCGTCGCGCGCCTTGACCATCATGCCCTCGACGCCGCGCGCACGCGATTCGGTGCGCACGCGCGCCAGTTCGTGCCAGCTCGCAGCGTGGATCAGCGGCGACAATTTCAGTTGCGGTTTGGCGGTCTCGCGCACCAGCACCTCCAGCAGGGCGCGCCGCTCGTGCTGGGGCAGCGCGCGCAGGTCCACGCCATCCTGCTCCAGCAGGTCGTAGGCCACCAGCACCGCCGGCAGTTCGGCCAGCAGCTTGGCGGACAAGGTCTTGCGGCCGATGCGTTTTTGCAGGTCCGCGAACGCGGCCGGCGTGTCTTCCCCGGTCCAGATCAGCACTTCGCCATCGACGACGGTGCCTTCCGGCAGATGCAGCGCCGCCAGCTCGGGAAAGCGCTCGGTGATCAGGTCTTCGCCGCGCGACCACAGATAGTTTTGCGCGCCGCGCCGCACCAACTGGGCACGGATGCCGTCGTACTTCCATTCCACCTGCCAGTCGCCCACCTCCCCCAGCCCTTCCGGCTCGCCCTGCAACTGGTGCGCGAGAAAGAAGGGATAGGGCTGGCCGCCGCGCAGCTTGTGCTCTTCGTCGGACTGGGCGGCGATCAGTTGCAGGAAGCCGGCGGCGGTGGGACGCACGCTGCCGTCGGTCCAGCCCATCAGGCGCTGGGCAATCAGCTTGCTGTCGACCGCCGCCAGCGACGACAGCGCGCGCGTGACCAGCAGTTTCGACACACCTACCCGAAAGCCGCCGCCGATCAATTTGGTCAGCAGGAAGCGTTCGCGCCAATCGAGCTCGTTCCAGAACCCGAACAAGGCGGTGCGGATGGCGGTGGGATCGGCGCCGCGCAAGGGGCCGATGCGCTCCTGCATCCATTCGGCCAGGCCAATGTCGCTTTGCCGCTCGGGCGGCGGCAGGATGTGGGCGATGGTTTCGGCCATGTCGCCGACGGCGTTGTACGACTCGTCGAACAGCCATTCGTCGAGCTGCGCGTATTCGATGGCGTACTGGCGCAGCAGCTTGCTCGGCACCGCCTGGCGCGGCTTGCCGCCGGCCAGGAAGTAGACCGCCCAGGCGGCGTTGTCCGGCGCGGCGCTGCCGAAGTAGGCTTGCAGGGCCTCGAGCTTGCGGTTGGTGGCGGTCGTCTCATCGAGCTCGGTGTACAGGCGGGCAAACTCACGCATCCGTCACCTCGGGCGTCGGCTCCGCGCTGGCCGCAGCTTCCACGGCTTCGTCCTCGTCGCCGTATTCGGTATCGAAGCCGGCGGCATCCAGCCCCACCTGGCGCAGCCAGCGCACCATGACGGGAATCGAGCCGTGGGTGACGATCACGCGCGGCGCTTCGGTGGCGCGAATCGCCGTCATCAAGCCGGGCCAGTCGGCATGGTCGGACAGTACGAAGCCGCGATCGACGCCGCGCCGGCGGCGCGCGCCGCGCAGCTGCATCCAGCCGCTGGCAAACGCATCGCTGTAGTCGCCGAAGCGCTTCATCCACGTGGATCCGGCGGCCGATGGCGGCGCGATCACGATGGCGCGCCTGATGGCCGCCTTGTCGACCTGGGTCACCATCACCGTGGGCGGAAGCGCCACGCCGCCTTCGCGGTAGACGCGGTTGATCGGTTCTGCCGCGCCGTGGCAGATGATGGTGCCGATCGATGGATCGAGGCCGGACAGGATGCGCTGCGCCTTGCCGAACGAGTAGGCGAACACCACGCTGGCGCGGCCCTCGTCGGCATTCTTGCGCCACCAGCGATTGACGTCATCGAAAATCTCCTGCTCCGGCTGCCAACGGTAGATCGGCAGCCCGAATGTCGATTCGGTGATGAAGGTGTCGCAGCGCACCGGCTCGAACGGCGCGCAGGTGCGGTCCGGCTCCACCTTGTAGTCGCCGGAAGCGACCCACACCTCGCCGCGGTGCTCCATGCGCACCTGGGCCGAGCCGAGCACGTGGCCGGCCGGATGCAGCGACACCGTCACGCCGTTATGCACGATGCGCTCGCCGTATTCGAGGCCGTCGATATGGATCTCGCCCAGGCGCGAGCGCAGCACATTCACGCCGCTGGCGGCCGACAGATAGTGGCCGTGGCCGACGCGCGCGTGGTCGCCATGCGCGTGAGTGATCACGGCGCGGTCCACAGGCCGCCAGGGGTCGATGTAGAACTGTCCGGGGACGCAGAACAGTCCCTCCTTGCGTACCACTACCATGTCCGACATGTGTGCTCTCCCATGTTCTTTTCCTCGCGCCGCTGGACGGCGCTGACAATCACACTGCTGGTCAAGCGGGTTCCACGTAATCGGCCAGGAAGGTCTTTTCGCCGTGTTCGGGGAAGTCGATGGTCACCTGGTCGCCCGCCATGGCGACCACGGTGCCGACGTCAAACCTGGCCACGCGTACCTGGGTGCCCGGCTCGAAATGCGGCGCGGCCGGCCCGGGTTCCGGAGCGCGTTCGAATTCGTCGTCGCGAATTTCAATCTCGGCCACCGCCGGAGGATTGAGGCAGTTATCGCAGCGGCAGCATTTGTCGAAGCCCTCCACCTCATCCTTGAAGTAATCGAGCAGCACCTTCCAGCGGCAAAAGCCGCTTACCGCGTACGATACCATCTGTTCCAGCGATTCGCGGTCGCGCTCCTGCTTGCGTGCGTAGATGGCGGAGAGCTCCTCGAACAGGCCGGCGCTGGCCTCTTTCGGCGTCACGATGTATTCGAGCTTGCGGTTCTGGCGCAGCAGCTTGCCGTCCTTGAGCAGCTTGAGGCAGATTTTCAGCTTGCCCGCGGCCAGTTCGTCCAGTTCATCGTTCACGCGCTCGAAACCGACCTTGCCTTCCTGCGCCATCGCGCATACCGCATCGTAGACCGCCTTCAGGTCGTTCGCGCTCGGGTAGTGCTTCACGAGGAAGAACTGCTGCAGGCGCTTGTCGTCCTGGAAGTACAACAGGGTGCATTCAGCGTCCAGGCCATCGCGCCCGGCGCGGCCGGACTCCTGGTAATAGGCTTCGAGATTGGCGGGCAGTTGCAGGTGCAGCACGAAACGGGTGTCGGGCTTGTCGATGCCCATGCCGAAGGCGTTGGTGGCGACCATCACGCGCTTGTCGCCCGACATGAACTCGTCCTGGTTGCGCTTGCGTTCCGCGGCGGGCAGCTTGCCGTGATAGAGCGTCGCGCTTTCGCCGGCGCCCACCAGGATCGCCAGCATTTCCTCGGCCGCCTTGACGGTGGCCGCGTAGACGATCCCCACGCCACTCGACGCCTGCACATATTCCAGCGCGCGCGCATAGCGCTCGTCGTTATTGGTGACCTGGACGACGCGGTAGTGCAGGTTCGGACGGTAGATACCCGTATTGACGACATTCATGCGCGTACGGCCAAGCTGGCGGGCGATATCGGCCACCACGTCGTCGGTCGCGGTGGCGGTCAGCGCCAGCACGGGCGGACGCCCCAGCGCATCGATGGCGGCCGCCATTTCCAGGTAGGCGGGACGGAAATCGTGGCCCCAGTGCGAAATGCAGTGCGCTTCATCGATCACCACCAGCGCGACCTCGATTTCCTTGAGCGCTTCCAGGAAGGATGGCGTCGACAGGCGCTCCGGCGTGCAGAACACGATTTCGTGAAAGCTGGCGCGGATGCCTTCCATGGCGGCGTCTTCTTCCTCGCGCGTGAGGCTGCTGTTGACCTGCACGGCGCGCACGCCGAGCGCATCGAGCTTTTCGAGCTGGTCTTTCATGAGCGAAATCAAAGGCGAGACCACAATCGTGGTCCCGTCGAGAATGCGCGCGGGAATCTGGTAGCACAGCGATTTACCGCTGCCGGTGGGCATGATCGCAAGCGTATCCTTGCCGTCGAGGACGCTGTCGATCACTTGTTGCTGGCCATCCCGCAAACGCTCCACGCCGAAAATCGAGCGCAGCAGTTTGTTGATGGTATGGCGGCGGGCGGCGCGGGCGCCGTTGTGGAGGAGTTGTCGGTTATGAGTAGTCATGTCACAACTTTATGGCGCACACAAACGGTGCACCATAGGACGTCGCCTACATTTTTCGTAGGAGAATGGCAACAGCAAAGGTGGCGAGCCAACGTCCTACATGTTGTCGGACGTTTTGCCGATAGTTTCTATCGAGAACATTGACTAAGATGATCACATACCGAAAGCCATTCTTTCAACGCACGACCGGAGGACATCATGATGCGCTTATTTCCACTGACTTGGGCTGCCCTGCACGTCGCCCTTGCTAGCGCCGCAACCTATCTGTTGTGCTCCACCGACGTGTTAAGCGGTACTGCGGCAGCATTGTTCTTTCATTAAGTCCGTGAACGCTCCATGCGGTGCCCCCTTGCCGGGCCGCCTCGAGCCCTTGTCCCCGTCACACTGACGCTCCCTCGCTTTCGCCTTCCGCCTGTGTTTCCAGGCATGCATCAGCTTTTCACCGCCAGGAATTTACTGAGATAAGGCGCGGTGCGGCTGCGTTTTTCGCGCGCCAGCGCAGCCGGCGGCCCCGAAAACACCACCTTGCCGCCCGCCTCTCCCGCGCCCGGACCGATGTCGATCACCCAGTCGCTGGCGGCCACCACCCGCATATTGTGTTCGACCGCGATGACGCTGTTCCCCGCTTCGACCAGGCGTTCGAGCTGCACCAGCAGCTTGTCGACGTCGGACGGGTGCAAGCCGGTCGTGGGCTCGTCGAGTACGTACAACATGCTGCCGCGCGCGGCCCGCTGCAGTTCCGTGGCCAGCTTGATGCGCTGCGCTTCCCCGCCCGACAGCTCGGTGGCCGGCTGCCCGAGGCGCAGGTAACCCAGGCCGACGTCGCGCAGCACTTCCAGCGAACGCGCCACCGGCGCTTCCTCCGCAAAGAACGCGGCGGCGGCATCGACCGTCATCGCCAGCACCTCGGCGATATTCTTGTCCTGATAGCTCACCTCCAGGGTCTTGGCGTTGTAGCGCGCGCCGTTGCAGGTCGGGCACGGCGCGTACACGCTGGGCAGGAACAGCAGTTCGACCATCACCTGCCCCTCGCCTTCGCAATGCCCGCAGCGGCCCTTGGCCACGTTGAACGAGAAGCGGCCGGCGTCGTAGCGCCGGGCGCGCGCGGTGTTGGTGGCGGCGAACAGCTTGCGCACATGGTCGAACAGGCCGGTGTAGGTGGCCAGGTTGGAACGCGGGGTGCGCCCGATCGGCTTCTGGTCGACCCGCACCAGGCGCAAGATGCGCTCCATGCCCGATGCGATGCGCCCCTCGGTCGGCATGACTTCTTCGTGTTCCGGCTCATCGGCGTCGTCGGCCTGCGCCATCTGCGGCTGGCCGAGCGCGGCGCCCACCAGGTCCACCAGCACCTGGCTGACCAGGGTCGATTTGCCGGAGCCGGACACGCCGGTCACGCTGGCCAGCACGCCGAGCGGCAGGTCGATGTCGAGCCGGTCGAGGTTATTGCGGGTGACGCCTTCGAGGCGCAGCCATGCCGCTGGCCGGCGCGGCGCGCGCGGCGTCGGCGGCTCGGCCGCGAACAGATAGCGGCGCGTGTGCGACGCCTCGACCTGGCGCAGGCCATCGGGCGGGCCGCTGTACAGCACATGGCCGCCCTGCTCGCCGGCTTCGGGGCCGACATCGACGATCCAGTCGGCGTGGCCGATCACGTCGAGCGCATGTTCGACCACGAACAGTGAATTGCCGGCCGCCTTGAGCTGGGCCAGCGCGGTGAGCAAGGCTTCGGTATCGGCCGGATGCAGGCCGGCGGACGGCTCGTCGAGCACATACACCACGCCGAACAGGTTCGAACGCACCTGGGTCGCCAGGCGCAGGCGCTGCAGTTCGCCCGGGGACAGGGTCGGCGTGCTGCGTTCCAGCGACAGGTAGCCCAGGCCCAGCGCCAGCAGCACGTCCAGGCGCGCGGCCAGGTCGTCGGCGATGCGGCGCGTGACGATGGCTTTTTCAGGATGCAGTGCCGCCGCCCTGGCATTTTTCGGCGCGCTGCCATCGGCGAAGGGCCGCAGCAAGCTTGACAGGCGGTCGAGCGGCAGGCGCGACATGTCGGCGATGTCCATGCCTGCGAACGTGACCGAGAGCGACTCCTGGCGCAGGCGCTTGCCGCGGCACAGCGGGCATTCGGCGCTGACCATGTAGCGCGCCACGCGCTTTTTCATCGATGCGCTTTCGGTGCTGGCGAAGGTGTGCAGCACGTAGCGGCGCGCGCCGGTGAAGGTGCCCTGGTAGCTCGGCGTTTCCTTGCGCCCCAGCGCCGCGCGCACTTCGGCCGGCGTCAAGCCGGCGTACACCGGCACAGTCGGCTGCTCGTCGGTGAACAGGATCCAGTCGCGCACTTTTTTGGGCAGGTCGCGCCACGGCGTATCCACATCGTGGCCGAGCGTGACGAGGATATCGCGCAGGTTCTGGCCGTGCCAGGCGGTGGGCCAGGCGGCGACGGCGCGTTCGCGGATGGTCAGGCTGTCGTCCGGGACCATCGACTGTTCGTTGGCCTGATACACGCGGCCCAGGCCATGGCACTCGGGGCACGCCCCTTGCGGCGTATTCGGCGAAAACGATTCGGCGTACAGGAGCGGCTGGTGCGCCGGATAGTCGCCGGCGCGCGAGTACAGCATGCGCAGGGAATTGGACAAGGTGCTCACGCTCCCGACCGAGGAGCGGGTGGTGGGCGAGCCGCGCTGCTGCTGCAGGGCGACAGCGGGCGGCAAGCCGTCGATATCGTCCACTTCCGGCACCGGCATCTGATGGAACAGGCGGCGCGCATAGGGCGACACCGATTCCAGATAGCGCCGCTGCGCCTCGGCGTACAGGGTACCGAAAGCGAGCGAGGACTTGCCCGAGCCGGACACGCCGGTGAACACGACCAGGGCGTCGCGCGGAATGTCGACATCGACGTTCTTGAGATTATGCTCGCGCGCGCCGCGCACCTGGACGAAGCCGGGCCGCGCCAGCGCGGCGGCGACGGTAGCGCCATTGGTTTTCTTGCGCATGTTAGATTGTCGGTGGGAAGCGAGCCCTCATTACACTCCAGCGCGCCGGCGCTTACCGTACGCTGCCACACGAACACGGCGCTGACGTCGATGTGCTCGTACGACCAGCCTGCATTATGCTGGTCGATATTGGCATCGACGCCCATGCGGTCCGCTACACTCGTCTCCAGTCCCGTTTGAAAAAGATGACCGTGTGGCGCTCAAGGCACGCCATCCCCGCAACCGTCAGTTTCACCACACCGATAAAGGCAAGCGCCATGGCAACAGCGCATCACTGGTTCTATTGGGCGATTCTCTCCGCCGTATTTGCGGCATTGACCGCCATTTTCGCCAAGATCGGCATCCAGAATGTCGATTCCGATCTCGCCACCCTGATCCGGACGGCGTTCATCATGGTCCTCCTGGCGGCCTTCGTTGTGTACACCGGCAAGTGGTCCAATCCGCTGGCGCTGACCTCGACCACCTGGTTATTCCTTGGATTGTCGGGCTTGGCCACGGGAGCGTCCTGGGTATGCTATTTCCGGGCACTCAAGATGGGCGAGGCCTCCAAGGTCGCACCCGTTGACAAGCTCAGCCTGGTGCTGGTGGCCGTGTTCGCCTTCGCATTTCTGGGCGAACGGCCCAGCCTGCGCGAGTGGTCGGGCATCGCCATGGTGGCTGGCGGCGTACTGGTGCTGGCCAGCAAGCGCTAGGCGCTGAGCCGGCCGATGCGCTGAGGCGGTCCGGGGATGCTTCGCCGACCCAGTCGCCGCTGCGGGCAAGCTTGCACGGTTGAGGCAAAAAAAACGCCGGGCATCGAGCCCGGCGCTTCTGGTTCAGCTTTGCCAACGATTACTTGGCGCCGCTGCGGGTACCGACCACTTCCACCGTCACGCGGCGGTTTTTGGCGCGGCCTTGCGCCGTTTTGTTGTCGGCTACCGGCTGGGTTTCGCCCTTGCCTTCGGTGTAGACGCGCGCGGCATCGACACCCTTCGACACCAGGTAAGCCTTGACCGAAGCGGCACGGCGCAAGGACAGCTTCTGGTTGTACGCGGCGCGGCCGATCGAGTCGGTGTGGCCGACCGTGATCATGACGTCGGCATCCATGCCTTGCAGCTTGGCCAGCAAGCCGTCGAGCGACGCCTTGCCGGCCGGGCGCAGTACGGCGCTGTCGAAGGCAAACACGGCTTCAGCCGAGAAAGTCGATTTCTCCGATACCGGATTCATCGGCTTGACTGGCTCGGCCGCTGGCTGGGCCGCTTCCGGCGCCACGGTCGGCACGACCGGCATCGGCGCCGGCTCGACCGGTGCCGGGGCGGCCTTGGCGGCCGGACGGCCAATCTTGTAGACCAGGCCCACCGAGAACAGGTCGACATCGCCGCGGTTACCCACGGCATCGTTGACCCGGTAACGCTCGACTTCGCCACGCAGGGCCAGCGCTTCGCTGAACTTGTATTCCAGGCCGAGACCGGCCTTGGCGTTGAGCTTGCGCTCGCTCGGACTTGGATTGGTCACCGCGAACAGGCGGTTCCCATCGAAGCGCGTGGTCGCCTTGGCATAGTTCATGCCGGCGCGGCCAAATACCGAGAAACGCTGCGAGAGCGGCACCTGCGCCACCAGGTCCAGATTGGCGCCCCGGAAACCGGCTTCGCCGTTGAGCGTGCCGTTCTGGGTGGTGGTCGACTTGAAGCTGAACTTGCCCAAGTCGAAAAAGCCGGCCTCGACCGCGAAGTACTGGTTCAGCTGCTTGCCGACATACAGCTTGTAGCCGACATCTTTCTCATCCGCAGTGAACGAGTTCAGGCCGGCGCCATTGGCGGTCAGGCTGCGGATCAGGCGCACGTCGTCGATATTGGCGCGCGAGCGGCCGATGTTGCCGCCCACGTACCAGGCGCTGTTTGCCCACTCCGGGTTGATGAAGACGTCGTCCGCTGCTACTGCCTGCCCCGCGATCAGGGCGCAACCGATGGCGCCCATGAGGCCCGCTTTTTTAGTCAAGGTCATTGTTCTCTCTCAGAAATTTTTCTTATTTGGCGATCTTGTTGTTGCGCAAGGTTACAGCCTTGCCACTCAACAAACGACCGTTCAACACAGTCGCGCCGTCGCCGACGGTGATATCTTCGCTCCGGCTCAGGACGGTACCCTGGAACGCGCTGTTGGCACCCAGGGTGGTCGCTCCGACCGGCACCCAGAACAGATTGTCGAGGCTGGCACCGTTGGTCAGGACAATGCTGGAGTTGGCGGCCGTGTTCAAGCTCGACATGGTGCGGAAGATGTAGGTGCCGTTGCCGCTCAGGGTCAGCTTGCCGGTCAGGCTGATCGCGCCGGAATAGCAGTACACGCCAGGCTGGAGCACCAGACCGCCGAGGTCGATGCCGGCGTCCGACAGGATGGCGCAAGGACGGTTGTTGGCATTGGTGACGGCCACTTGCAGATCTTCGTACGGACCGCTCAGCTCGAAACCGGACTTGACGTTGCGGAAGCCAATGGGCTGGGGCGGCTCGACGTTTTGCACGGGCGCACCGACGTCGCCGGTCACCAAGGTGGTGCCGCCAGCATTGTTGGTGATGGTGGTCACTGCCAGCACAGCGAATTCGCGTGCGCGGCCAAGGCCGATGCCGCCGTTAAGCGGGACCTCAATGACGGGCGTCACTGGCGGGTTGGTTACTGGCGGCACTACTGGTGGCACGACCGGTGGAACAACTGGTGGCACGACTGGCGGAACGACTGGCGGAACAACCGGCGGGTCGACGATCACGGCCGGGGTGACGGTCAGCGCGCCGGTGGCGCTCTTGTCGCCCGAGCTGGCGGTGATCACGGTATTGCCAACGGCCACCCCGGTAGCGCTGCCCGATGCGGCAACGGTAGCGATGGCGGTGCTGCCCGAGGTCCAGTTCACCTTATTCGTGACGACGGCGGTCGAGCTGTCGGAATACGTGGCGATGGCGGTGAACTGCTGGCTGGCGCCGACGCGCACGCTGGCGGCGGCCGGGGTGACCGACAGGCCGGTCAGGCTGACGACCACCGGCGGGTTGACCGGTACCGGTGCGTTGACCACCAGGGTGGCGGCGCCGGTTTTGGCGCCGAAGGCGGCGGTGATGGCGGCGCTGCCCGGCGTCAGGCCGGTGGCCAGGCCGCCGGCAGGGGTCACGCGGGCGATGGTTGGCGAAGCCGAGGCCCATACCGACACGTCAGTCACGTTGCGCGAGGTACCGTCGGCGTAGCTGGCGGTCGCCACGAATTGCTGGCTGGCGCCGGTCAGTACGGTGGCCGTTGGCGGGGTGACCGTGACGCTGACCAGTTGCGCGGCCGGCAAGCCGAGAATCGGATCGCGGCCATGGTCGCCGCTGCCGCCACAGGCTGCCAGCAGGGACACGGCCAGCAAGCCGCTCGCGCATAGCAGGGTTGTTGCATATTTTTTAATGTTCATTGAAGCATCCTTGGGAATGAAAATTTCTCGCCGTTACGAGATAGATTCGACACTATTCTCTCACGCACAAAGCTCTTCTGTGCGCCATCGAACATAACGGCTTAAAGATTGGCAACATTGTACTAAAACACAACGGGAAAGTCTCGCCAGGCCGATTCACTGCCCGCTTCGGGCCAAAATCGGCAGGCATCGCTTTCCGCGCTTGCGCGTGAGGTATGGTTGTTGCCGCTGATGTAATGGGGTCTGACCCCGGTTCAGCAACTGTTGCTGTCGATGCAATGGGGTCTGACCCCGGTTGAGCAACAGTTGCTGGCGGAGCTATTACTTGTTGACGGTACGGGTGCCGACCACTTCCACCGTCACGCGGCGGTTCTTGGCGCGCCCTTCGGCCGTCTTGTTGTCGGCAACCGGCTGCGATTCGCCCTTGCCTTCCGTGTACACGCGCGACGCCTCGACACCTTTCGAGACGATGTAGGCCTTGACCGCTTCGGCACGGCGCATCGACAGTTTCTGGTTGTAGGCATCGGAACCGACCGAATCGGTATGGCCGACCGTGACCATCACTTCGGTATTCATGCCTTGCAGCTTGGCCAGCAACTCGTCGAGCGCGGCCTTGCCTTGCGGCTTGACCACCGATTTATCGAAGTCGAACAGCGCTTCGGCGGCAAACGAGACTTTTTCCGATACGGCGACCGGGGCGGCCGGGGCGGGCGCTGGCGCGGCGGGGGCCGGTGCCGGAGCGGCCGCTACCGGCGCCGGGGCCGGCATCGGCGCGACCGGCGCTGGCCGGCTTGCTGCGGGACGGCCCAGCTTGTAGACCAGGCTCAGGGACGCCAAATCGACATCGCCGCGATTGCCGACGGCATCGTTGACCCGGTAGCGCTCAACTTCGCCGCGCAGGGCCAGCGCTTCGCTGAATTTGTATTCCAGGCCCAGCCCGGCCTTGGCATTGAGCTTGCGCTCGGTCGGGTTGGGATTGGTCACCGCAAACAGGCGGTTGCCGCGGAAGTGCGTGCTGGCCTTGGCGTAATTCATGCCGAGCCGGCCGAGCACCGAAAAGCGGTCGGACAGCGGCACTTGCGCGACCAGATCCATGTTGACGCCACGGAAGCCCGCTTCGCCGATCAGCCGCCCATTCTGGGACGTGCTCGCATCGAAGCCGAATTTGCCCAGATCGAAATAGCCGGCTTCCACCGCGAAGTAGCGGTTCAACTGCTTGCCGACGAACAGTTTGTAAGCCAGCTCGCGCTCGTCGACCTTGAAGGAGTTCAGCACGGCGCCATTGGCGGTCAGGCTGCGCGTGAGGCGTTCGTTGTCGATATTGGCGCGCGATTGGCCGATCCCGGCACCGATATACCAAGCGCTGTTGGCCCACTCCGGGTTGACGAAGGGCTCGTCCGCCCGTGCCGCCTGGCTTGCCAGAAGGGCGCAGCCGATGACGCTCAGGGCGCCGATATGTTTTGCTATTGTCATGATGTGCTTTCGAAAAATGGAAGGTCGGCCGGGGGGCGGATTATTTGCTGATCTGGTTATTGCGCAGGGTGACCGCGGCGCCGCTCAGTACACGGCCGTTTAACAGGCTCGTGTTGTCGCCGACGGTGATGGCGGCGGACTGGGCGAGGATAGCTCCCTTGAAGACGCCGTTCGCACCCAGGGTGGTCGGGCCGGCCGGAATCCAGTACAGGCTGCTGTCCGAAGCGCCGCCGGTCAGCGCCACGATGGCATTGGCCGTGCTGTTGAGGGTCGAGGCGGTGCGGAAGATATACACGCCAGGACCGTTGAGCGTGAGCGTGCCGGTGATGCTGATGGCGCCGGCATAGCAGTACACACCAGGCGTGAGCACCAGACCGCCGAGGTCGACACCGGAAGCGGAACTTACGGTACAGGTTTGGCTGTTCGCGCTGGTCACGGCAACTTGCAAGTCAGCCAGTGCGCCCGCCAGGATCGCGCCGGAGCTGTAGTTCGCATAGCCGGCGGACTGGGTTGGCGCGGTGGTTTGCGATGGCGCACCGACGTCGCCAGTCACCAGGGTGGTACCGCCGGAATTGTTGGTAATCGAGGTACCCGCGAGCACGGCAAAGCTGGCGGCGCGGCCCAGGCTGATATTGGTAGCCGGTGGCACGACTGGCGGCACGACCGGTGGCACGACTGGCGGCACGACCGGTGGAACGACTGGCGGCACGACTGGTGGCACGACCGGTGGAACAACAGGTGGCACGACTGGCGGTACGACCGGCGGTACGACTGGCACGGCGGTGACCGTCAGGATGGCGTTGGCGGTTTTGCCGCCGCCGCTGGCGCTGATCGTCGTGGTGCCGGCCGCGACGCCGGAAGCCATGCCGGATTGCGCGATCGTGCCGCTGGCGTTGGTGGCCGAGTTCCAGGTCACCGCGTTGGTGATGATGGCGGTCGAGTTATCCGAGTAGGTGCCGATGGCAATGAATTGCTGGGTCGATCCCACCTGGATGGAGGCCGTCGCCGGCGTCACCGCGATGGACGACAAGGTGACCACGGGCGGCGGCGGCGGCAAGGGCGTCGTCACCGCCAGGGTGGCGGCGCCGGACTTGCTGGAAAACGAGGCGGTGATGACCGAGCTGCCGGCAGACAGGCCGGTGGCCAGGCCGGTGGCGGGGGTGACGCTGGCAATGCCGGGCGACCCGGACAGCCAGGCCGAGGCCGACGTGACGTCGCGCGAGCTACCATCGGCGTAGGTGGCGGTGGCGGTGAACTGGCGCGTTTCAGCGGTCAGCGCGGTGGCGTTGGCTGGCGTGACGGCGACGCTGACCAGGGCGGCGGCCGGCTGGCCAAGAATCGGGTCGCGCCCCTTGTCCCCGCCGCCGCCGCACGCGGCGAGAAGGGCGACGGCGAGCAATCCGGCGGCGCAAATGAGCGCCCTCGCGTGCATAGTGATTTTCATTGTTGTTCCTTGGGTGTGAGCATGTAGCTGGAAAGCAGCGACGTCACTCACTATTGCCGTTTACTACGCCCCCCTCCGTTCGCCACCGTACATAGCGTTTTAATAGCGGAAATATTCATTACCGCGGCAACACACTCAGCAGTAAACGTAAAAAAAGCCGCCGGCCCTTGCGGGCACGGCGGCTTTTCAGTGCAGCGGAAGATTACTTGGTGGTGGTACGGGTACCGACCACTTCAACCGTCACGCGACGGTTTTTAGCGCGGCCTTCTGCCGTTTTGTTGTCAGCGACTGGCTGGGACTCGCCCTTGCCTTCGGTGTACACGCGCGATGCTTCCACGCCTTTCGACACGATGTAGGCTTTCACAGCTTCAGCGCGGCGCAGCGACAGTTTCTGGTTGTAAGCGTCCGAACCGACCGAGTCGGTGTGGCCAACGGTAACCATGACTTCGGTGTTCATGCCTTGCAGCTTGTTCAGCAGATCGTCCAGAGCGGCTTTGCCTTCTGGCTTGACAACCGATTTGTCGAAGTCGAACAGGGCTTCAGCAGCGAACGATACTTTTTCCGACACTGGCACTGGGGCCGGTGCTGGTGCCGGCATTGGTGCCGGTGCTGGTGCTGGCGTGGCTTCCGGCATTGGCGCTGGCGCCGGTGCTGGCATTGGTGCCGATGCTGCTGGACGGCCCAGTTTGTAAACCAGGTTCATCGAGTACAGGCGCACGTTGCCGTTGTTGCGCAGCGCATCGTCGACGCGATAGTTTTCAGCTTCGGCGCGCAGTGCCAGCGCTTCGGTGAATTTGTATTCCAGGCCAACGCCGACTTTCGGGTTCAGCTTCTTCTCGCTGTGCTCGCCGGCGAACATGCCGACAGCGCGGTTACCGGAGAATTGGGTTTTTGCCTTGGTGTAATGCATACCGGCACGGCCGTAGACCGAGAAACGCTCGCCCATCGGAATTTGGCCGATCAGGTCCAGGTTCACGCCCTTGTATTTCTGTTCAGCATTGACGACACCGCCGAAGTTGTTGGTGGTTTTCAGGGTGAAGTTACCCAGATCAAAGAAACCGGCTTCGATAGCGAAGTAACGGCTCAGTTGCTTACCGACGAACAATTTGTAACCCATGTCTTTTTCGTCAGCGTTCCACGAATTGACAAAACCGCCCTGAGCGTTCAGGTTGCGGATCACTGGAGCCGCCTTGGTATAGCTGCGCGACTGGCCGATACCGGCGCCGATGTAGGTGGCGTGGTTTGCCCACTCTGGATTCACGAACTGGTCTTGTGCCGATGCTTGTCCTGCCAGCATGGCGATGCCGATTGCGCTCAGAGTACCGATTTTCTTAGTCAGGGTCATGTTGTATTCTCTCGTTTATGTGTTGGGGCAGACTGGGCCTGCCCGTTGGTTTATCGCTGATTAGGTCATCGCTAATGCGTTTGTGCTTAGCTCGGTATCCACTATTCCTTATTCACAACAGTGCTTCGGTTCGGTAGCGAACATAACTGTTTTGAAATTGAAAAGTTTTCACCAAAAAACCACAACTGTGGTGTTTTGGTCACACCGGCGGGGCAGCTTCGGTGGCCTGCAGCTCGTCTTCTTGCTCTTTACGCAAGGCCGCCATATTGATGGCGTACTGCTCGAAGCGCTTGTCATCCTCATCGACCGGGGTCCAGGTCGGCACCGTGACGGTGTCCCCGGCGTTGTCGACCGCCACGAACACGATCAGGCAGCGCGTGGTGCGCTTGCGCGCGCCCGTCTTCGGTTCCGTGGCCGAGACATCGATGGCGATGTGCATGCTGGAGTTGCCTGTGTGGACAACCATCGCCTTCACTTCCACGATCTGGCCGATGAAGATGGGCTTATAGAAGCGGATGCCGCCGATATACACAGTGACGCAGTAATAACCGCTCCAGCCGACCGCGCAGGCGTAGCCGGCCTGGTCGATCCATTTCATCACGGCGCCGCCGTGCACCTTGCCGCCGAAATTGACATCGGTCGGCTCGGCCAGGAAACGCAGGGTGATCTCGCGCGGTCGCACTACGGTGGTGTCTTTACTCATTGCATGGGTTCCCAATATTGACGATGCATCTCCCGCGCAGGCGGGAGCCCGAATTTCTAGCCGGCCAGCGGTTCATGCCATTTCCAGCGCCGTGTCGCGCACCGCCTGCAACAGCAGTTCCGCGCCCGGCGAGAGCAAATGGTCTTTCTGGCGGATGATACCGAAGGCATCCATCTTGCACGGCAATTCGATCGGCAAGATGCTCAGTACATTGAGCGAGGCGTAATACTGCGCCACGTCGACCGGCATCACGTGCAGCGAATCGGTCTGCTGCAGCAGCGCTGTGATCAGGAGCAGCGCCGTGGTGTCGACCACGTTCACCGGAATATCGAGCCCGGCGCGGCGGAACATCATGTCGAAGCGGTGGCGCAGAATGCTGCCGTGCGGCGGCAGGATCCAGGGCTGGTCGGCGATGTGCTTCAACTCCAGCTTGGGGACCTCCATCAGCGGATGGCCCACGCGCACCACCGCGCAAGCGGGCTCTTCGTTCAATTCTTCGTAGATCAGGCCGGCGGAATTTTCTTTTTCCAGAATGCGTCCGATCATGAAGTCGAGCGTGCCGTGCTGCAGTTTGTCGAGCAGGATATTGCTCGCTTCCACGTGCGCGCCAATCCGCAGCATGGGCGCATGCTGCTTGATGCGGGAAATAGCACGCGGCAGCAGCGCCATGGCGGGTGTCATGATCACCCCCACCTCCACCTGCCCCGCCAGCCCGGCCTTGAGGGCCAGGATATCGTCGTGCGCCAGGGCCAGGCTGGTCAGCGCCATGCGGGCGTGGCGCACCATGGTTTCGCCGAACATGGTCGGCTCCATGCCGCGCGGCAAACGTTCGAACAGCTTGACGTCGAGCATCTCTTCCAGATCCTTGATCTGTTTGGACGCCGCCGGCTGGGTCATGTGCAGCGCTTCGGCGGCGCGGTGGATGTTGCGGTGATCGTCGAGCGCGATCAGCAGCAGCAGTTGGCGCGTTTTCAGGCGCGCCTTTAAAAACCAGTTGGGGTTGAGTGTCTCCATCATGGAATCATACCCCTAATAAGTATCGGTACGCGGGGCAACATACCGATCCGGATATCATTGACAGCCGGGAGACGGGTTGGCGGCCGGGCCGGCGGCTGTCTGCGGCACGAACCGGATGCTGCCACCTGCGTTGTAATACAACTCTTCCACCGCCACCGAACGCCGGAATTCTCCGCCACCGGGCAATTTGGCGTTGTGATAGAACACGTAGGACTTTCCGTTGAACTTGATAATCGCCTGGTGGATGGTGTTGACATTCTCGTTCTTCTCCATGATCACGCCTCTGAAGGTCCACGGTCCGGCCGGGCTGGCGCTGGTGGCGTAGACCATCTCTTCCGGGAAGGACCGCGAATAGGACAGGTAATACGTGGCGCCGCGCTTGTGCACGTAAGGCGCCTCGGTGAAGCCCTCGATCGCATGGCTCATGATTGGCCCGTCCAGCTCGGTCATGTTTCTCTTCAGCTTGGCGTATTTGAGCACGGTGTTGCCCCAGTACAGCCAAGCCTGGCCATCGGTATCGATGAACACGGCTGGATCGATGTCATCCCAAAAAATGTCGGTCTGCTTGGTCATGTCGTTGCTCACCAAGGCGCTGCCGCGCGCGTCGACGAACGGCCCGGTCGGGCTGTCGGACACGGCCACGCCGATGGCCTTGCCGGGAATGGTCTTGTGGTCGACCGTCGAATAGAAATAGTATTTTCCGTTGCGCTTGGTGATGTCGCCCGCCCAGGCATCGCGCCCGGCCCACTTGAAGGTCGAAAACTTCAGCGGCGAGCCGTGGTCTTTCCAGGTTTTCATGTCGCACGAGGAATATACGCGCCATTCGTTCATCACGAAATTCTTGCCGTCCGGTTTAGCTTCGTCATGGCCGACGTACAAATAGACGCGGCCCTTGTCGACCAGCGCCGCCGGATCGGCCGTGAAAACATTGCTGACGATGGGGTTGGCCGCCGAGGCAACTCCCGTGGCGATGCCCAGCGCGAGTGCGCCCAGTGCGTATTTGATCATGCTTGTCTCCCGTTGTTATCAGTCAGAATGAGGTCAGGTCGGGCCGCGCAGGTCGGGCCGCGCCGGGCCGCGCAGGCCGGGCCGATCAGGCCGCCGCACGCCGCGCAGCGCCCATGGCCATCAGGCGCTGCACCACGCAGAACACGAACAGCAAGGCGCCGATGACGATCTTGGTCCACCACGAACTGAGCGTGCCATCGAAGGCGATCAAGGTCTGGATCGTGCCCAGCACCAGCACCCCGGACAGCGCACCGGCCACATAGCCATACCCACCGCTGAGCAAGGTGCCGCCGATGACGACCGCCGCGATGGCATCCAGTTCCGTGCCCTGGGCATGCAGGCCGTAGCCCGACAGCATGTAGAACGAGAACAGCACTCCCGCCAGCGCCGCGCAAAAGCCGCTGAAGGCGTACACCAGCACCTTGGTGCGCGCCACCGGCAAGCCCATCATCAGGGCCGACTGCTCATTGCCGCCGATGGCGTACACGCCGCGCCCGAAGGCGGTGAAGTGGCCCAGGAAAATGGCCAGCGCCAGCATCAGCAGCGCGATCAGCGCGCTTGGCGACACGAAACCGCCCAGAAAGCCGAGCTGGGTTTGCGACATGGCCAGGTACAGCGGATCGTCGATGGTGATCGAGTTAATGCTGATCAGGTAGCAGAGCCCGCGCGCCAGGAACATGCCGGCCAGGGTCACGATGAACGGTTGCAGCTTGAAGTAGTGAATCATCGCGCCCATGCCGCCGCCGAACAGCGCACCGAGCACCAGCACCAGCGCGATCACCGCTTGCGGCGGCCAGTGCGCCACCTGCAACAGCCAGGCCGATATCATGGTCGCCAGTGCCAGCACCGAGCCGACCGACAGGTCGATGCCGCCGGACAGAATCACGAAACTCATGCCGATCGCCAGCACCAGCAAGAAGGCATTGTCGATCAACAAATTCAGGATAACCTGAACCGACAGCAAGCCCGGATACACGGCCCCGCCGATGCCAAGCATGGCAAACAGCAGGACGACCGTCACCAGTGGGGTAAAGTAAGGCGATTTCATGCAGCCCTCGCACGCGAAAACATTTTTTTAAACTCGGCCGATTGCGACAGGCACACGAGGAACACGACGACCGACTTGACCACCATGTTCACTTCCGGCGGCACCCCCAGCGAGTAGATGGTGTAGGTCAGGGTCTGGATGATCAGCGCGCCAATCACGCTGCCGACCAGGCTGAACTTGCCGCCGGCCAGCGAGGTACCGCCCAGGGTGACGGCCAGGATCGCATCGAGTTCGAGCAGCAGGCCGGCATTGTTCGCGTCCGCGCTCTTGATGTTGGAACTGATCATCAGCCCGGCCAGTCCGGCGCAGGCAGCGCAGAACACGTAGACAAAAATGATCAAGGACGCCGTCTTCAATCCCGCCAGACGCGCCGCCACCGGATTGATGCCGACCGCCTGGATGAACAGGCCGAGCGCGGTCTTGCGCATCATCAGCGCGATGACCGCGAACACCAGCGCCACCACCGTCAGCGAAAACGGCAGGCCGGCGAAGTAACCGCCACCGAGGAAAAAGAAGGGTTCGTAGTACACGGTGACGATCTGCCCATCGGTGAGCAACTGCGCCAGTCCCCTGCCCGCCACCATCAGGATCAAGGTGGCGACAATCGGCTGCAAGCCCAGCGCAGAAACCAGCACCCCGTTCCACAGCCCGCACAGCAGGGACGCGCCCATGGCGGCCGCCATCGCCCATATCAGGGGCAGTTCAGCCTGCGGACCGCCGCCGATCAGCATGGCTGCCACCGTGCCCGACAGCGCCACCACGGCGCCGACCGAAATATCGATGCCGCGCGTGGCGATCACCAGGGTCATGCCGAGCGCGGCCAGCATGAGGGGCGCGGCGCGGTTGACGATGTCGACCAGGCTGCCGTACAGGTGGCCATCCTTGATCGACAGGTGAAAGAAGCCGGGAATGGCGACCAGGTCGATCAGCAGCAGGACCGCCAGCGCCGCCAGCGGACGGAACAGTGAATGGCGCAGCAGCGCTGCCAGGGCTGGCGTTGCATCGTCCCTCGCCGCGGCCTGTGCCGGTGCGGCCATCACGCCGCGTCTCCCGCAATGACTTGCAGCACCGAGGTATCGTCCAGTTCGCCGCGCTGGTATTCGCCGCAAGCCTTACGGTCGCGCATCACGACCAGCCGGTCGCTGCAGCGCAGAACTTCCGGGAGTTCGGAGGAGATGAAGAGAATTGCCATCCCTTTGCGACAAAGTCCACTAACGTAATCCATGATTTCCTGTTTGGCGCGCACGTCGATGCCGCGCGTGGGTTCGTCGAGGATCAGCATGGCCGGCGCGGTCACCAGCCAGCGCGCCAGCAGCACTTTTTGCTGATTCCCGCCGGATAATGATCCAATCGGCGTCTCGATATCGGCCGTCTTGATGTCCAGCCACTTCACATAGTCTTGCGCCAAGGCCTGCTGCTGGCGCAAGGGAATGGCACGCAGCATGCCGGCGCGCGCTTGCAAGGCCAGGATCATGTTCTCGCGCACCGACAGTTCCAGGATCGCGCCCTCGTGCTTGCGGTCTTCCGAACAAAAGCCGATGCCGGCTTCGATGGCATCGCGCGGCGAGCTGAACGGCTGGGTACGCGTGCCAATGCGGATCGTGCCGCTGTCGGCCTTGTCGGCCCCGAACAGCAGGCGCGCCGCCTCGGTGCGGCCGGAACCGAGCAAGCCGCACAGGCCCAGCATTTCGCCGGCGCGCAGTTCGAGGTCGAGCGGCGCCAGCGCCCCCTTGCGGCCCAGCCCGCGGGCTTGCAGCAAGGTGAACGGCGCAGCCTGCGCGGCACTCGCATGGACGAGCTCGGCCGGATGCTCGCTGGCATCGGGCGCGCCGACCATCTTGTTCACCAGCGCCAGGCGCGACAGCTCGGCACAGGCATATTCACCCTCGCGTTCGCCGTTGCGCATGACGGTGATGCGGTCCGAAATCGCATACGTCTGTTCGAGGAAGTGGGTGACGAACAGGATCGCCATGCCCTGGTCGCGCAGTTTGCGCAGTACGCGGAACAGCAACTGCACTTCCGCCTCGTCGAGGCTGGAGGTCGGTTCGTCGAGAATGAGTACGCGCGCGGAAATGTTGAGCGCACGGGAAATCGCCACCATTTGCTGGATCGCCAGCGGAAAGCTGGACAACTGGGCGCGCACGTCGATGCGCACTTCCAGCTGCTCCAGCAGGATGGCGGCCTGGGCGCGCATGCCGGCCCAGTCCACCATGCCGAACTTGCGCGGATAGCGGCCGATGAAAATGTTCTCGGCCACCGACAGGTTCGGGCACAGGTTCACTTCCTGATACACAGTGCTGATGCCGAGGCGCTGCGCATCTTGGGTCGAACCCGGGCGGATCTCTTGCCCTTCCATGACGATGGTGCCGCTGTCGGGCGCATACACGCCCGTCAGCACCTTGATCAGGGTGGACTTGCCGGCCCCGTTCTGGCCCATCAGGGTGTGGACTTCACCCGCATACAGCTGAAGGCCCACGTTACTGAGTGCCTTCACGCCGGGAAATTGCTTGCTGATACCGCGCAGCTCCAGCACCGGAGGGTCGGCTTGCATTGCCTGACTCATGGGACAGCCTAGTATTTGCGGTTTGGCAGTTCCTTGGCAGCCACTTCAGCCGGGAACACGCCCTCGACCGTTGTGATGCGCTTCGGCACGGGCTTGCCTGCCACGACATCGCGCGCGATCGACATCAGTTGCGGTCCGAGCAGCGGGCTGCACTCGACGGTGACGTTCATCTTGCCAGCGATCATGGCCTGGAATGCCCCCTTCACGCCGTCGATCGAAATCACCAGGATATCGACGCCGGGCTTGAGGCCAGCCTCTTCAATCGCCTGGATGGCGCCGATGGCCATGTCGTCGTTGTGGGCGTACAGCACATCGATGCTCTTGCCTTGCGCCTTGAGGAAAGCTTCCATCACTTCCTTGCCCTTGGCACGGGTAAAGTCGCCGGTCTGGGAGCGCGTGATTTTCAGCTTCGGATTGGCGGCGATGACTTCGGCAAAGCCATTTTTGCGATCGATGGCCGGCGCCGAGCCGACGGTGCCCTGCAATTCCACGATATTGAAGGTGCGATCCGGGGTTTTCGCGGCACGTTCCATGAGCCAGCGGCCGGCACGGCGCCCTTCTTCGACGAAGTCGGAACCGATGAAGGCGACATACAGCGACTGATCGGTGACGTTGACGGCACGATCGGTCAGGATGACGGGAATTTTCGCGTCCTTGGCTTCGCGCAGCACGGTTTCCCAGCCCGATTCCACGACCGGCGAAAAGGCAATCACGTCGACCCTCTGGGCGATGAAGGAACGGATCGCCTTGACCTGGTTTTCCTGGCGCTGCTGGGCGTCGGCAAATTTCAAGTTGACGCCTTCCTTCTTGGCGGCATCCTTGATCGACAGGGTATTGGCCGTGCGCCATTCGCTTTCGGCGCCGACCTGGGAAAAGCCAATGGTCAGCGGTTTGGCGGCAAGCGCGGAAGGACTGGCAAACACGCCGGTGAAAGCGCCAAGCACTGCGGTGGCCAGAACGGCCCTGCGGGTAATATTCATGTGTTGTCTCCTGTTTTTAGGGGTGGAATTCGGGACTCCGTTTGTCATTGTATGTTAGGAGAAAGTCACATAGCCATCCAATCAATTTTTTGACGTCTGAGATATCGGAATCGGTATCCCTGCTTGCTGATCGCCGCGCAACAGTCTCAGTCCATACAATCCGCCCGCGATCGAGCCCGGTCTGGCGACGAATTTCACCACCAGTTTTCCACCCGAGGCGGCGACGATTGGCTTCGGAATCACAACATCGCGCGCATGGATTTCCTGTCCCGGCGGCGCATCGAGCTCGACCGCTGCTATCGTCTCGCCGTTGACCACCACATCGAAGCTGCGTCCCGCATCGAGTGTCGAGAAACTGAGCCGTAAGGCCGCCGCTTCCAGCTTCGGGTCGCTCAGCACATAGCTGAACCATCCGCTCGCATGGCGCCAGTGTTTGCCCTTGTTCACGCCCGCGTCGCCGCCTTGCGCCTGATAACCGTGATCGGACTCCGGCTGCTGCTCGCCCGGCGCCACCTGGTCGATAGTCAGCGCGTCGAGCGCCAGCCGCTCAGCCTCACCCTTTGCCGTAGCCGCCTGCGTCAGCGCCAGATTGGCCGGCGTCGAATATGGCCAGTACACCATGTAGCGCGAGTCGTGCAAACGGAAAAACGGCATCAGCCGCAAGCTGCCCGCGCCCTTGCCCCGGATCAGTCCCGGCGCGGTGAAGGTCAGCGGTTTGCCCTTGACCGGCTTGAACCTGGCGACGAAATCGCGCGTATTGCTCACAAAGATAGGCGCCGCCTCCAGCGGACACACCGGCCCGGAGGCAATATGTCCCATGCGTGTGGCATCGGCGGCAAAGTTCAGTTTTTCGTCCGCGAATAATTGGGTCTTGGCCGCCAGCACGATGGGACCGTGCAGGACGGCGTAATAGTCGCTCTTGTCCGGCATTTGCTCCAGGGTCGTGTGCATCGGCAAGGTCACATCGACCGTGTCGCCCTTGCGCCACCTACGCCGCAGGCTCACGTAGGTCCCCGGCGCGCCGTCGACCTTCAGCGCCGCGCCATTGACCGTCACTTGCATCGCCCCGGCCTTGACCCAGCCCGGATAGCGCAGCTTGAGCGTAAACTGTTTGTCCGATTCAATCGTCAGCCGGGTCTTGCCTTCGTCCGGAAAACGGGTGCTCTGGGTCAGCTTCACGTCCTGCGCGCGCCAGTGCAAGGTCGAGGGAATGAACAGGTTCACGAACAGCGCATCGCCGTCGTGCGCGTAAATGAATTCGCCGTACTTCGACTGGCTCTCGATACCGGACCCGACGCAGCACCACATCGCCTGGTCGACCTGCGAATACACGCGGTAATGATTCGGGCGCATCGGCGTGAAGTACACGAAACCGCCATCCGAGGGCCGCTGCGACGACAGGATGTGGTTGTACAGCGCCCGCTCCACATAATCGGTATAGCGCACCTGCTGGTCCTTGAGGAACAGCATTTCCGTCAGGCGCAGCATATTGTAGGTGTTGCAGGTCTCGGGACCTTCAACCTCGTTCACCATCGGCGAAAAATCCTGATCGTCGTGGAAGTGCTCCTTGACGCTGTTGCCGCCGATGGCCACCGTGCGCCGTTCGCGTACCGTGGTCCAGAAAAATTGCGCGGCCTCGTGCCACTTGGGCTCGCCGCTCAGCTCGCCGATACGCTGGAAACCGATAACCTTCGGAATTTGCGTATTCGCGTGCAGGCCGGTCAGCTTGTCCTGCGACTTCAGCAACGGGTCCAGGATGGCCTGGTGCGAAAAACGCATCGCCAGTGCCAGGTATTTTTTGTCGCCCGTCATCTGGTAGACGTCGGCGAAGACCTCGTTCATGCCGCCGTGTTCGCTGCGCAGCATGGTTTGCATCTGTTCCGGCGTCAGCGTCGCGGTCAGATTCAACGCCCAGTCCGACAGCGAAATCAGCATCGCGCGCGCATCCTCATTGCCTGCGTAGCGATAGGCGTCGCGCAAGCCGGCGTAGACCTTGTGCAGGTTGTACCAGGGCACCCACTTGCCGTTGACCGAGAAATTGTCGGCTTCCAGCTTGCCCTTGGCGATGGCTTGCCACGCATCGCCGCCGCCAGGGATGCCGCCCAGGTAGCCGTTGCCGTTCGCTTGCTGGCACTTCTTGAGTTCGGCGATGGTGTAGTTCAGGCGCTTGAGAACTTCCTGGTCGCCGCCGGCGGCATACATCAGCGCCATGGCGGACAGGTAATGGCCGCCCATGTGACCGTCGAGCCCGCTCGACTCCCAGTTGCCGTAGCTTTCCTGCCTCAGCGGCAAGCCGGCTTCCCTGCGGAATGGCGCCAGCAGCTTTTCAGGTTCGAGCGCCATCAGGTAGCGCAGATTGGTGTTCTGGGCGTCGAGAAAGGGGCTGGCGGTGAGGCGTACGTCGGCCAGCGCAAAGCGTTCGGCGGCGAGGGCCGGCAGCGCGCATGCCGCCATCAGCGCGGCTGCAAGGAGGTGTTTCATGGCGCCCTTATGGTTGTTGCCTGCTCTGGTAGCGGTTCAGGTCTTGCGGGTCGACCGCCGGCCAGCCGTCCTTGTCCCATCTCATGTCGAGGATCTTGAGCTTTTGCAGGTAGTTGTCGGCCGTTTCGTAGGCGTGCATAACCAGCAAGTCCTTGCCGTCGATGGTGTAGGCGCTGTTGTGGCCAACGCCCTTCCACTGCGCATTGCCTTCGATCAGCAGCGAGCCACCGCCCCTGGCCATGTCCTTGCCGGTACGGTCGAGATAGGGTCCGGTGACATCCTTCGAGCGGCCCATCATCACGTGGTAAGTGCTCGCCTCTTTCTTGCAGCACAGGCCCCAGGAGACGAACAGGTAGTAGTAGCCATTCTTCTTGAGGATGTGCGGGGCCTCGATTTCCGCCGGACCCGCTTCGTCGTCGGGGATGCCGGCCGGCCGCGTGCGCTGGGCGATGGTGTGCCAGGCTTGCGGCTCCGCCAGGCGCGTGCGGGAGGCATCGAGCTTGACGAGTTTGATGCCGCTCCAGAACGAGCCGAACGACATCCACGGCGTGCCGCTGCTGTCATCGACGATGTTGGGATCGATGGCGTTCCAGTTGTCGCGCCCGGGGATCGATTGCAGGACCATGCCTTGGTCCTGCCATTGATAGTTGGCGGCGCGCGGGTTCAGGGTGGCGTTGGTGGTGACGCCGATGCCGGACGTGTTCTTGCCGAAGCCGGAGACGGAGTAGTAGAGGTAGTATTTACCGTCGTGGAAGGAGATGTCGGGCGCCCAGATATGGTCGTTGAAGGTCGGTGCGGCTTTTTTCGCCCACGCGGGTTCGCCGGGAAACACGCGGCCCTCTTCCTTCCAATTGTGCATGTCGGTGGAACTGTAGAAGGTGATGCCGGGGCCGGTGCTGAACAGGTAGAAGGTATTGCCTTCCTTGGCCATGACTGGGTCGTGGACGCTGACTTGTTTGGCGTGGGTGACGGTGGTGAAGAGCAGGCTGACAATGCAGACAAGAGATGGTATCAGTGACTGCATGGTAGTCTCCAAGTGAACACATTCCCGTCGTTCCCGGCCTCGGCGGCCCCCTTGGCGGGAACCCAAGTTTGTTTGATTAGCCGGCAACTGCGCCACCAACCTGGGTTCCCGCCGAGGCCGGGAACGACGGAGCTTAGGATGAGGGAATGGAAGCCGATCAGCCTTCCAGCGCTACCACTACCACGGCTTTCGCCGGCACCGTCACCGTGAGTTTACCTCCGCTCGCTTTTGCGCTGAACGGCGCCGGCTTGATCGCCTGCGGGTTCTGGAAAGTATTATGCGCATCCATCGCCGTTGCCGTCAGCACCTGGCCGTTTGCACCCGCCAACTGCTTGCCCGCCACATTCACCACCACATCGGCCGGCTGGCCAGGATTGGTATTGACCAGCGACAGGTACAGCTTGCCATCCTTGGCGCGGGCGGCCGACGCACTGATGCCCGGAATCGTCGTGTCGCCCAAGGTGTAGGCCTTGTCGTCCGCCACCGTCACCGGCAGCGAGGTCGCGTCCTGGAACGGCACATACATGTGGAAGGCGTGATAGGTCGGGGTCAGGAGCATCTTGTCCTTTTCCGTCAGGATCATGGCCTGCAGCACATTGACCATCTGCGCGATATTGGTCATCCGAACGCGGTCGGCATGCTGGTGGAAAATATTGAAGTTGAGCGCTGCCACCACCGCATCGCGCAAAGTGTTCTGCTGGTACAGGAAACCTGGCGTGGTGCCGGTCTCGACGTCGTACCAGGTGCCCCATTCATCCACGTACAGGCCAAGCTTTTTCTCCGGATCGTTCTTGTCCAGCACCGCGACGTTACTCTTGATCATAGACGCGATTTTCAAGGTGTTCGCCAGGGTCGAGATCCAGTGCGGCTCGGCAAAGCCGGTGGCCGCGCCCTTGCCTTCCCACTTGCCGGTCGGGATGGTGTAGTAGTGGAAGCTGATGCCCGTGGTCTGGGCTTTCGCGTTCTTGCTGATCACGTCGGTCCACTTGGTGTCGTCATCGTTGCCGCCGCTGGCGATCATCAGGGGCCGGCTTTCCTTCGGCGCCTTGAGCATCGTTTCGTAATTCCTGTACAGATTGGTGTAGTGCTCGGGCGTCATATTGCCTCCGCAACCCCAGGCTTCGTTGCCGATGGCGAAGTACGCCACCTTGAACGGCTTCTCGTGCCCATTCTTGCGGCGCAGATTGGCCAGGGTCGATTTGCTGTCGGAAGTCATGTACTCGACCCAGTCCGCCATTTCCTGCACGCTGCCGGAACCGAGGTTGCCGTTCACATAGGCGTCGGCCCCCAGCAGATCGACCAGGTCGAAGAATTCGTGCGTACCGACGGCGTTGCTCTCTTCCACCCCGCCCCAGTTGGTATTGACCTTGACCGGCCGCTTGGCGCGCGGACCCACGCCGTCTTTCCAGTGGTATTCATCGGCAAAACAGCCGCCCGGCCAGCGCACCAGCGGCACGTGCAATTGCTTGAGCGCGCCGACGACATCGTTGCGCCAGCCCTTGGTGTTCGGAATTTTCGAGCTGGTGCCGACGTACATGCCTTCGTAGATGCCGGTGCCGAGGTGTTCGGCGAACTGGCCGTAGACATTCTTGTTGATGACCGCACCCGGCTTGCCGGCGTCGATCGTCACCTTGACCTGGTTCGCGGCGAACGCGGGCCAGGCACTGATGGTCACCAGGCTGATGGCGGCGATGCTTTGTTTGATGATGTTCATACTCTCTCTCCTGAATCGTTTTTATTGTGGGTACGACGTGAATGCGTGGTCAGATCCAGCCGGCATCGACGATGAAATCCTGGCCGGTGCACATGGCGCTGTCGTCGGACGCGAGGAACAGGATCATGGCCGATATGTCGTCCGGCATCAGCGGGCCTGGCAGGCACTGGTTGCGCTTGATGTCGGCCTTGCCGGCCTCGTCGACCCACAGGTCGAGCTGGCGCTGGGTCATGACCCAGCCTGGTGTGACGGTGTTGACGCGGATGCCATGGGCGCCGAAGTCGCGCGCCAGGCCGCGGGTCAGGCCGACCGTGGCCGCCTTGGTGGCCGCGTACACCGGGTAGCCGCCGTTCTTGGCGTGCCACGACATGGAGCCGACGTTGATGATGGAACCGGTGCCCTTTTTCTTCATGCCCGCCAGTACCGACTGGCAGGTGAAGAACATCGGGCGCTGGTTGATGGCGATGCGCTGGTCGTAGAATTCGACGGTGACGTCTTCGGTCTGGTGACGCTGGTCGTTGGCGGCGTTGTTGACCAGGATGTCGAAGTCGCCCAGCTGCGTGGCCAAGTCGGCGATCGTCGCTTGCAGTGCGGGGATGTCGGTGATGTCGCAGTAGCGGAAGAGCGGCGCCGGTGCGCCCGATTCGGCAACGCGCAGGCACAGCGCTTCGCTGGCGTCGCGCACGATATCGACAAAGGCGACCTGCGCGCCCTGGGCGGCGAAGGAGGCCACCAGCGACTCGCCGATGCCGGTGCCGCCGCCGGTGATGAAAACCCGCTTGCCTTGCAGGCTCGGGTAGGTGGCTGATTTTTTCATGGTGTCTCCAACTTTTTACTTTTGTTAGTACTCGTGCTCCTGCCTTACCCACCGTCGTCCCCGCGCAGGCGGGGATCCATGACACCATTGCGCATCGGTGCTATAGATCCGCGCCTGCGCGGGGACGACGACAAAGGCGGCGCAACGTTCGACGGTGCTAAATCTGGCGCGGATGACGGCTATCGGGATAGCTGCGGTACTTTTAAGCCTTCGTCAACGCCCCATCCCGACGACGCCACACACCTTCATTATCGTCGCGCAGCACCTCCGGTAACAAACTCTGCGCCAGGTTCTGGTAGCACACCGGCCGCAGGAAGCGCTGGATCGCCGCCGTGCCAACCGAGCTGCTGCGTCCATCCGAGGTGGCCGGAAACGGCCCGCCATGCACCATCGCGGTCGATACTTCCACGCCGGTCGGCATGCCGTTGGCCAGAATCCGCCCGACTTTGCGTTCCAGCACAGGCAGCAAGGCACGCACCAGTTCCGTGTCGCCCTCGTCCATCTGCACCGTGGCCGTCAACTGGCCTTCCAGGCTTTCGGTGATGGCGCGCATTTCATCGACGCTGTCGCAAGCGACCAGCAGCGACGCCGGTCCGAATATCTCGCCATGCAGCGCTGGCTCGCTCAGGAACGCCTTGCCGGTGGTACGGAACAGCGCCGGGCCGCCCTTGCCTTCCGTGTGCGCCGCTTCCTTCAAAGCGTCAACCGCCTCGTGCTGCGCCAGCTTGTGCACGCCGCTCTGATACGCCGCGGCGATGCCCGCCGTCAGCATCGTCCCCGCTTCGATGCTTGACAGCGCCTGCGCGGCCTTGTCGGCAAACCGGTCGAAGTCCGGTCCCTTCAAGCCCAGCACGAGGCCCGGGTTGGTGCAGAACTGGCCCACGCCCATCGTCATCGATCCGGCAAAGGCGGTAGCGATCTGCTCGCCGCGCGCGGCCAGCGCGTCCGGCATCAGGAAGAAGGGATTGATGCTGCTCATTTCCGCATACACGGGAATCGGCTGCGCGCGCGCGGCGGCCACGGCCATCAGCGCTTGTCCACCGGAACGCGAACCGGTAAAGCCGACAGCCTTGATCGATGGATGCGCCACCAGAGCCTGGCCGATGCCGTTGCCAGTGCCGGTCAAGAGGGCGAACACGCCCGCCGGCAGCTTGCACAGTTCAATCGCTTTGACCACTGCGCGCGCCACCAGTTCGGACGTGCCAGGATGGGCGGAATGGGCTTTCAGCACGACTGGGCAGCCAGCCGCCAGTGCAGCGGCGGTGTCGCCGCCAGCAACCGAAAACGCCAGCGGGAAGTTACTCGCCGCGAACACGGCAACCGGACCCAGGCCAATCATGCGCAAGCGCAGGTCGGGACGCGGCAAGGGCTGACGGTCAGGCAGGGCGCTGTCGATGCGCACGTCGGCCCACGAGCCTTCGCGCAGCAGGTCGGCGAACAGCTTCAGCTGGCCCATCGTGCGGCCACGCTCGCCTTCGAGCCGGGCGCGCGGCAGGCCGGATTCCGTCATCGCACGCACGATCAGCTCGTCGCCGAGTTCCAGGATCTGGGCCGCGATGGTTTCCAGGAAGGCAGCGCGCGCTTCATTGCTGCTTGCGCGGAACGGATCGAACGCCGCTTCCGCCAGGCGGCAAGCCTCGTCGATCTGGGCGGCATCGACCATGTGGAAGGATGGTTCGATCGGCGCGCGCGTGGATGGGTCGAACGCCTGGAAGGAGCCGCCATTGCCGCGGACTGCACGGCCGCCAATCAGTGCTTCACCGGTCATGGTCATAAAGCGTTCACTTTCGTAAAGGTGGATGTTTCGCGGTCGAGGCGGTTGCGCAGGGCCGGACCGAAGACGGGAGATTCGATCTCGAACGTTTCGCCGGCCAGGACCGTGATGTTGTCGGCCACGCTCAGGGTGGCGGTGCCGAAGAAATGGATGTGGACGTCGCCTGCGCGGTTGAACAGGCCATATTTGAAATGGTGGTATTCCAGATTGGCGATTGAGTGCGACATATTCTGCTCGCCGCTCACGAACGCCTTTTCCCAGCGCACCTGGCCGTCGGCCGCGATGATGCGCGAGGTGCCGGCCACATGAAGAGGCAGTTCGCCGACCAGCAGCGCCGGGCCCAGGCCGCAATTGCGCAGCTTGGAATGGGCCAGGTACAGATAGTTCTGGCGCTCGGTCACGTGGTCCGAAAATTCGTTGCCGATGGCGTAGCCGAGGCGGTGCGGCTGGCCATCGTCGCCGATCAGGTACAGGCCTGCGATTTCCGGCTCTTCGCCGCCATCGAGGGCGAAATCGGGCATCCGCAGCGGCTGGCCGCTGGCGCGCACCACCGAGCCGTCGCCCTTGTAGAACCACTCCGGCTGCACGCCGCGCGCGCCCTCGGCCGGCTTGCCGCCTTCCACGCCCATGCGGAACATCTTCATGCTGTCGCTCAGGGTTTCGACGTCGCCGCCGATTTTCTTGTGCATGGCATCGCGTGTGTCGGCGCTGCCGAGGTGGGTCAGGCCGGTGCCGGTGACGTAGCAGTGGGCCTCGTCAGCGTGGTCGAGTGGCGCCAGCAGGCGGCCCGAGCTTGCGACGGCTTCGTAAGAGTGGGTTTCGGCACCGATGGCGGCGGCGGCCAGTTCGGCCAGTTTGGTCTTGCTGGCGATTGCCTGGCGCGCCAGGGCGTAGGTGCTGGCGTAGCCATCGACAACGCGCAGCTGATCTTGCTCAAGCACGGCAACGCGGCGCGCGCCGGCTTCATTGGTAAATTGTACGAGTAACATGGTGGTCTCCGGTGATGACAGGCCTGCGGTGTCAGGTCCGGCAAATGGACACAGGCTCAAACGCTAAGCGGATGAGCCCGTGTCCGGATGTCAGACCGACACCGGGCGCTTTAATGGGAATGACGCGGGACAGCCGAACCGCGGCTGCCGAGCAGGAAGTCGAAGTCGCAGCCTTCATCGGCTTGCAGCACGTGGTCGATGTACAGCTTCTGGTAGCCGCTCTTGGCCACCGGCGCTTGCGATCCGGCGCGGGCCGCCAGGCGGCTGGCCATTTCCTCATCGGAAATGTCCAGGTTCAGGCTGCCGTTGTGGCAGTCGAGCGCGATGAAGTCGCCATCCTGCACGATGCCCAGCGGACCGCCCGCCATCGCTTCCGGCGCCACGTGCAGCACCACGGTGCCGTAAGCGGTGCCGCTCATGCGCGCGTCCGAAATGCGCACCATGTCGGTGATACCCTGGGCCAGTAGCTTGGGCGGCAAGCCCATGTTGCCCACTTCCGCCATGCCGGGATAACCCTTCGGCCCGCAATTTTTCATCACCAGGATCGAATCGGCATCGACATCGAGGTCCGGATCGAGGATGCGGCTCTTGTAGTGATCGAAATCCTCGAACACGACAGCCTTGCCGCGATGCTTCATCAGGTGCGGCGAGGCGGCCGACGGCTTGAGCACGGCGCCGCGCGGGGCCAGGTTGCCGCGCAAGATGCAGATGCCGCCATCCTCGATCAGCGGCTTGGCCAGCGGACGGATCACCTCGTCGTCGTAGATCGGCGCTTCTTCGCAGTTCTGCCACAGGCTCTTGCCATTGACGGTCAGCGCATTCTTGTGCGGCAGCAGCTTGCCTTCGCCCAGGCGGCGGATCGCGCCCGGCAGGCCGCCGGCGTAGTAAAACTCTTCCATCAGGAAGCGGCCGGACGGCAACAGGTCGACGATGGTCGGGGTACCCTTGCCGATGGTGGTCCAGTCTTCCAGCTCAAGCGGCACGCCAATGCGGCCGGCGATGGCTTTCAGGTGGATCACGGCGTTGGTCGAGCCACCGATGGCGGCGTTGACCTTGATCGCGTTCTCGAACGCTTCGCGCGTGAGGATCTTGGACAGGCGCAAGTCTTCCTGCACCATTTCGACGATGCGGATGCCGGACATATGGGCCAGCACGTAGCGGCGCGAATCGACGGCGGGAATGGCGGCATTGTGCGGCAGCGAGGTGCCGAGCGCTTCGGCCATGCAGGCCATGGTCGAGGCCGTGCCCATGGTGTTGCAGGTGCCGGCCGAGCGCGACATCCCGGACTCGGCGGACATGAACTGGTGCAGGGTGATGGTGCCGGCCTTCATCTGTTCGTGCAACTGCCAGACGGCGGTGCCGGAACCGATATTCTTGCCGTTCAGCTTACCGTTGAGCATGGGACCGCCGCTGACGACGATGGTCGGCAGGTCGACGCTGGCCGCGCCCATCAGCAGGGCTGGCGTGGTCTTGTCGCAGCCGACCAGCAGCACGACCGCATCCATCGGATTGCCGCGGATCGATTCTTCCACATCCATGCTGGCCAGGTTACGGGTGAGCATGGCGGTCGGACGCAGGTTCGATTCGCCGTTGGAAAACACCGGGAATTCGACCGGAAAACCGCCGGCTTCGAGGATGCCCTTCTTGACATGTTCGGCCAGTTGGCGGAAATGCGCGTTGCAGGGAGTCAGTTCGGACCAGGTATTGCAGATGCCGATGATCGGCTTGCCTTGAAATTCATGGTCGGGAATGCCCTGGTTTTTCATCCAGCTGCGGTACATGAAACCGTTTTTATCCTGGGTGCCGAACCACTCCGCGGAGCGCAGTTTCGGTTTTTTCGTCTCAGACATGTATTCCTCCTGGTTATTCTGATGCCACCTCGAACTCATGCCGTCGTTCGGTCAGCGATAGAGGAATACTAAAGATTCTTGGGATGCCTTTCCAATCACTTTTTCTGCGTTATCGATATCGATTTTGATATCAAACGAAAATTTGTACTGTGGGCGAAGAAGAGGGACAATGGACAAAATAGTACGCTAAACAGAGGAAATTGCATTTCAACATCGCATGCCTGCCCAAGCATCTCTTGGCGAAGGAGGTAAGATGCTATTGTCGTGCTCGATTTGGAAAATAACTCTGTGACTGGCCGCTTTCGGCCAAAATGGGCACGCGGGGCGAAAAAATAGAGAACGTCAAATACTACGCATAAGCTCAACAATCGCTTCGCCTATTTGCGTGGAGTGGAAGCCTCGGCTGCCGTCATGCTACCGATCGTTTTTATCCTAGTGTCCTGAGTTGGAAATTCACAGACAAAATCGTTCTATGCCCGACAGGATGGCGTCTCCTGACTTTGCCCAGACGAAGGGTGTCGGATCGGCGTTGTTGAGCTTGAGGTGGGCGCGAATCGCATCCTTTAATTGACATTGGCAACAGCACCGTTTCCACGATTAATTCTGGCAGCTCTTTTTTATGAGCGGAATCCGGCAGCGCGGCGCGGCCAGCTGAATCCCGGCGCCGATCGATGGACCGATGCGAATCTGTCCATCGCGCTGGGCGGCGACATCCCTTGTGACCTGCAAGTAAAACGTCAGGAAGCTGGTAAATCCTGCATCGATGCGCAATCCGATTGTCGGATGCCAACTGCTCTCCCCGTTGATGGCTTTGACCCGAATGTAGCGTAGCGGGACGCTGATACTGGTTTCGATCTCCGGCAATACCGTCACCAGGCGTCCGCCGACAGCGATGCCGCCAAAGTCGCGGCTTTTGTACGGCTGCACGCCCACCACCACGCCGTAGTTGGCAAGCTTGCCTGCCTTTGCCCGGCCCCAGACCATGGTCTCGAGGTTGGTCACATAGCGGGTCTGGGCGTCCCCGAAGTTCATATTGTCCGCGCCCAGGCTAATGCCGAAAATCTGGTCCAGCGAGGCGTAATCCAGGGTGCGCACTGTGCTCTCGACGCCATTGGGCTTGTCGTTCTCCTGATACATTTCATAATCGAGCGCGCCGACGTGGGCGCGCAGGACCGACGGTGGCCAGTTCAGTGCGCCAAGACGGCGCTCGATGTAGCTGTCCGCGCGTTTCACTTCTTCCGTGAATTGCCATTGCCAGCTGCTGTGGCGGAAGGAATCGACCATGTGATAGGTCATCGCCTGTTCATTGGCGCCTTTGCTTTCCAGTACATCCAGAATGGAGCGTACTTCGAACAGCAGCATCAGAAACCGTTGTTCGTCGTGATCGGCGCTCCACAAATCGCCATCGCCCCGCAGGAATACGTGGAGACGGCTCACCTTGTTATTTTCTATCTGTTCGATGATCTTTTGAAGCAGCCCCATGTGGCTGACCGCGGGATCGAACTCAGCCTGGCTGCGGCACTTGCGGAAACAATCCTTGGACGGCACGGGAAGGAAAAAACTGCTCTGCAAATAGTGCTCCCGTGCGCCATTGACCTTTTCACTCAGCTGCCGGGCGATCAGATGCGTTAAATCGTGTTTCCGCCCCTGCTCGTCCGTGATCGTCAGCAGGCTCCGGAAGGTTTCCTTGTCGGCGGTGGCGGGCCAACCCATACGATTGACCTTGTCGTGATAGGCGTTGGCGGCAAGGTCGGTCAGGCGACTGCGCCACGTTGTGATATGGCCCGGAGCGAAACCATCGTGCAGGAAGTGATCGGACACTGCGTTCATGACCAGGGCACTGAACAGATTGTTTTCCATGGAACGCATGCTGAGCGCGAGGATGTGATTGTGGCGCTGGGCCACCAGCAATTCGGCCTGGAAATGGGTGTGGTTAACGTGCCCTGAGCGCGCCCCTTCCAGATTAAGCATGTCGTCGTTGCAGCGATCGCGATACGAAATGTCCAGCTGCACCCGCCTTGATGGAAACAGTCGGGCTTCCGGGCGCGCCTGCGCAGCGCCTGGCTTCAATTTCGGGCCATCGCTGATCAGGTTATGTTCCCGGCCGGCGATGAGCTTGTCGGGCGAAAGAAAGTAATCGACGCACATCACCACGTCGCCATAAGTGATCTCATGAATCTCGCGTTTGGGATCGCGCTCGCCTTGTACGGTAAAGTTCTCGTGATCGCGAAGAGGATCGTAAAACTGTCGCAGGCTTTCGTCATCCTCGGCAATATCGATGCCGCGGTTGACGCGATGCCGGCATTCTGGCGCGCTCGGGTTTTTATCGCAGTAGATATTCCATGCGACGTGGTAGGCCAGGTCGCCGAGGCGCTTGTGCTCCCAACTTTCAAATGCGAAGGCGCGCCCCGGAACGAGCAGCATCAACAACAGCAGCGAGAACCTGATCATGGCGCCCGTCCTGATGGATGGCTCCGCGCGACGCTTGCAACCGATTGGCAACACAAGCCCGGCTTGGATGCGCGACCCGCAGCGCGCAAGGGGGGCGGTAGCGTGGACCCGTTGCAGGCCCCGATAGCGCACAGGGGAGCGCGAAACGTAGTGGTTCAGACATGCCGGCATTGCTTCTCCCCCTGAGGATACGAATCGGCCAACTAGCTCGTAGTATTAATGAAAAGCCTTTTGGAAATATCACCAAATGTAATAATCCCAAAAAAGCAACAGCAGCCTCGTCGCGGCGATGCTCCGGGGACGCTCGCGACCTCCATACCGGCGTGCCTGTGCGGCTGCGGGCCTTCGCTGCGTAGCTGGGTGGCGGCAGGGCGCCGGGCATTGCCTCAGCGAGCCGGCCGGGCCAGCGTTGCAGCGACCTGCTCACAGTAAAAACGTTGTGAATTCCATATAAATTTGTCGGCACAGTGGGAAAATATTACTGACCAATGATTGCTATCGGCAGCTAACAGGTCCAGTATCAAATGTCTTAATGGCATCAGTCGTTTGCTTTCCGCTCAGGAGCTCGACCATGACTTTTCATTTCGACCACCAGTGTTCAGACCACGTGCGCGACGTGCAACGCAAGCTGGCCTCGCTTTCTGTGCGCGACGGCGCGTACTACCAGGGCGCGATCGATGGCCAGTATGGCCCGGTCACCCGCAGCGCCGTCGAGAAATTCCAGGCCGCTAACCATGACGAGGAGTACGCCGAACTCCTTGTGACCGGCGAGATGAATCTGGCAACCTGGCAGGAAATCAATCGCCAGGCCGGCACCTACTTTACCGAAGCCTGGCAGTTCGAGTTCGAGGGTTGCCGCGGCGCCGTCCCCGACAGCGTGCGCCCCGCCGACCGGGATGCGCTGATTGCCAGCGTGCACCAGGCCAACATGGCGGGTCTGGCGTTTTCCGGCGGCGGCATCCGCAGCGCCACGTTTAACCTGGGAATTTTGCAGGCGCTGGCTGAAATGCGGATGCTGCGCGATTTCGACTATCTCTCCACGGTATCGGGCGGCGGCTACATTGGGTCATGGTTTTCAAAGTGGCTGCACCGGGAAGGGGGCGACATCACCCGGCTGGAGCAGGCACTCATGCCTGGCACGCCGGACAAGCCGGTCGATCGCGAGCCCGGTGAAATCGGCTTCCTGCGCCAGTACAGCAATTACCTGACGCCCAAGACGGGCCTGTTCAGCGCCGATACCTGGTCGGTGCTGACGACCTACGCGCGCAATACGCTGCTCAATCTGGCCATCCTGGTTTCCTTGCTCGCTGCCAGCATGGTGGTGCCGCGCCTGCTGGTGTGGCTAGTGAACGACCAGTTCGGTGGCGGTACCCTTGCGAACCTGCCCTCCATGCCGGCGAACCAGTGGAACATATGGTCTATCGTCGCGGTCGGGGCCGCTGCGTTCGCCGTCTTTTGCATTGCAATCAGTATCTCGACCAAACCCAATCCGCGCCGCACCGGATGGCTGCGCGGTCAAAGCCAGGCATCCATCCTGCTGTTTATCGTCCTGCCCTTGCTGGTGGCCGCCTTTGCCGGAGGTTGCGCGCTCTGGAATAGCCGGGCCGATATTGCCCTGCGATGGGGGCAGCTACTCAATCCAGACGCCGATGGGAGCGCGTTTCTGGCTTGGTTCTACCTGCCCGGCCTTTGCTATTTCGCGGCCTGGGCCGTGGGGTGGCTGGTTGCCCAGGGCTTTAACCTGCAACTTGAGGCAGACCTGGGCCGGGAGCGTGCGGCCCGGGATCTGCAACGCACCGAAGCAGGCACGGCCGCACCCCAGCACGTGCGGCGCGAGAACGATAGCCCCGCACCGGCACTGCTGGGTGAAGTCATCGGACACCTGCTGTGCGCGGTCGCCGCGTTTGCCGTGGGCGCCCTGATCGTCATTCTCGGTGTCGCGCATCTGGCCGACATCTATCCGCTCGAGAAAGTCCCTCGCGGCGTGGGCATTGTCCAGGTGGTGTCGTTCGGCCTGCCGGCCATCCTGTGCATCTTTGGCATCACGATGGTCCTGTCGGTGGGCCTGGTGGGGCGCATGTATGCCGACCGCAGCCGTGAATGGTGGAGCCGGCAAGGTGCATGGACGTCGATCATGGTGTGCGCCTGGCTGGCGCTGGTCGCCGTCAGCCTGTATGCGCCGGCCGTGATCGCCTACGGCCGGCATGGGGCGCAAGAATGGTTTGCCGCGCTAAGCCTGAGCTGGGTTGCCACGACGGTCGGCGGTCTGTTGCTCGGCCATAGCAGCGCATCGGGCAAAGGGGCCAGCCGGCCTTATCTGGAATCCGTGGCTGCGCTTGCGCCCTTCGTCTTCTCGGTGGGCGCATTGTGTCTGGTATCAGCGCTGTTGCATGCCGCGCTGTTTGACGCAGTCGCCTTCCCGGTCAGGCCAGAAAAACTGTCGCTCTCGAAAGCATTCGAGCTGTACAACGCGCAAACGCGTCTGGCCAAATTGCCCAAGCTGCTGATCGCTCTCGCCACTCTGCTCAGTGTTGGCCTGCTGCTCACGCGGCGGGTCGATATCAACAAATTTTCTCTCCACATGATGTACCGAAACCGGCTGGTGCGCACCTACCTGGGCGCGAGCAATGCCAAACGCTTGCCCCATCCCTTTACCAATTTCGATGATCACGACGATGTGCGCATGGACGAGCTGCTCAAGGCGAATGGCGGCATGCAGCGTCCCTATCTCATCGTCAACACGGCGCTGAACCTGGTCAACGGCGCAGAGCTGGCGTGGCAGACGCGCAAGGCAGCCGGCTTTTCGTTCACACCGGCCTTTTGCGGCTTCGAGCTGCCGGGCATGTCGCAACCGGGCACCAACAACCCGCGTGCGGAAGCGTCGCGCGGCGCGTACCGGCGAACCTCGGATTACCGCGCCAGCAACGGCAGTCTGCACAAGGAAGAAAGCGGGATCCGGCTCGGCATGGCCATGGCGGTCTCCGGGGCGGCCGCCAGTCCCAGCATGGGCTATCACTCCTCGCCCGCCCTGTCGTTCCTGATGACCTTGTTCAACGTGCGGCTTGGGCGCTGGTTTGAAAACCCGCGCACGCGCATACCGAACCGCAGTTCAACGTCGCCCTTGATGGGCTTGTTTCCCTTGTTGTCGGAACTGTTTGGCTTGACCAATGCCGATTCGAATCATGTCTATTTGTCCGACGGCGGTCATTTCGAAAATCTGGGCATCTATGAACTGGTCCGGCGCCGCTGCCGCCTGATTGTGGCGGTCGACGCCGGCGCCGATGGCGGGCTGAATTTCGAGGACCTGGGCAATGCCTTGCGCAAATGTGCGACCGACCTGCACGTCGAGATCGACATCGGTGTGGGCGATATCGACCTCGAACCGGACTTCCGCTTCAGCCGCGCCCACTGCGTGAAAGGCACGATACGCTATGACAAGTCGGACCAGGGCGGTACGGAAGGCACGCTGCTGTACATCAAGCCCTCGCTGATTGGCACCGAGGCAGCGGACGTGCTGAACTATCGCAAAACGAACAAGTCCTTTCCCCACCAGAGCACGACCGACCAATGGTTTGACGAAAACCAGTTCGAAAGCTACCGTTCGCTTGGCTATCGGATTGGCATGCTCGCATTGCGCGACGCAGCGGGCGCCGCACAGTTGCCGCTCAATCCGCAAGCGCCGCAGGGACCCGGGCACGACATCCTGCGCCTGTGCCAAGCCCTGGGCAACAAGTGGGGTAGCAAACGGATTGTAGAGCGGCGCACCGCCACCGTGCATCCCCTGATCGTTCCTGTCGAGCGCCGCCAGGGGGAGCGGCGCAGTTGAGTTGCCGCCTCTGCCAACAATTTTTCAGCCGCGTGACGATTGGCCTCGCATGCAACAGCCATCCCGATTGGCGTGGGCTGGTCCAAGCGCCCCATCGATGTTCCTTTGCCGAAGGAGTTTACTGTGCCCAATAAAACCATCATTTTTTGCGCCGATGGGACGTGGAATTCAGCCCACGACTCAGATGATCCACTCAACGAAAACTCGAACGTCTACAAGTTTTTCGACTGCTTGCCGGGCTATGCTGAAGGTGAAAAGTCGGACCAGGAAAAAAACTACACCAACCACGCCGAAATCGTTCAGTGCGCGAAATATATCAATGGCGTAGGAAACGGTACCACCAAAATCGAGAATTATGTTGCGGGCGCCTTGGGGACCGGCTTGGTCGTCCGGATCGTCAGGGGTTACACCTATGTGTCCCGTCTCTATAATCCGGGCGACAAAATTGTGCTGGTGGGTTTCAGTCGCGGTGCTTACACGGTGCGGGCCTTGGCCGGTCTGATCGCGAACAAGGGCCTGCTCTCCAATACCCCTCCGCTGTCAGGCGACGAGGCGCACCGGCAAGGGACCAAGGTCTGGTTCGACCATTACGAGGAAAAGGGCAAGACACTTGCCAAGATCGCGACAGTGTTGACGAATTTGAGCGGCTTTCTGCAGTCGGCGCATACAAAGGTGGGTGCTTTGCGTGAAGTAAGCGACATTCATGCCGTCGCCGTCTGGGACACTGTCGGATCTCTGGGTATTCCTTCGGTCAAGCCCGACGAGCATGGCGACGCCTTTCAATTTACCGATAACGTTTTGCATGAAAAGGTCAAGCACGGCCGCCATGCCATCTCCATGCATGAGCGCCGCGCGACCTTTCAGCCGTGCATCTGGAGTGAGCGCGACAACGTCAAGCAATTCTTGTTTGCCGGTGCGCACGCGGACGTTGGCGGCGGCTATGTCGTCGATGAGTCTGGCTTGTCGGATCTGGCGCTGGACTGGATGTTGGGAGAAGCGAGCGCACTTGGGGTCGTTTTTGACGGCGCGAAACTGGCCCGGATAAAAGGCAACGCCGACGCGGAAATGCATACGCCGTGGCTGGACGACCCGTGGAGGCAGGATCCCAAGAACAATGCACGCATCTTTCCCGGTCACGTTGTTACGCATGATTCTGTCAAACGACGGGGTGATGGGGCCATCGCCAGGTGAACCAATCGTCGCGGAGGGGATCACGCCTCGTGGTTAGAGCCGTGCTGGCTTTGAAATAAGCAGATCGGGGACGTGATCCAGCCGTTTGGGCCGCATGAGGATGCTGCGCATTCACGCGGCAATATACTCGGGCTGCGTTTTTGACATAAGAACAGAAATTTTAATTTTAGAATCAATCGCTTGCAATCGCAAGATTGCCGGAAGGTCAGCTCCCACCAGCCACTAAAGTACGTCCCGGGCACTTGACCGAGTGTCCACGAACTTGCTTTTTGACTGGATCGACCATGGCTGCTACGCGTTCCCAAGATGCCGCGACGGATGCTTCGGCATCCGTCACACGATGCCCGCTGGCAGGTGCTGCAACGCGTCGTGGCCAGTCCGGTCTTCAACCTGGCGCCCGGAATCGGCGCCTTGCTGTCCTTTCCGGGGAGAACGCCCTGCAGCCAGGCAATCAGCGCGCAGTTCCGGAGTGAAGCAGGTCAGGCCTGATCGAGCATCCGTCAGCAAATAAACCGGCTCTCCGGCAAGCCGCGCACACCAGGCACCCTGCCCGTGAACAGCCCCCCATCCGCATCCGTCGCATTGGCCAGCCCCACCCTCGCGCTGGTGGCAAACAGCTGATCGAGCAGCGCGCCGCCGAACGCAACGCAACTCGGCTGGCTGGCCGGCACCGCCACGGTGCGGTCGATGCTGCCGTCCGGCGCGTAGCGCACCAGCTTGCCCGCGCCCCACTGGGCGTTCCACACATAGCCGCGCGCGTCCACGCACGACCCGTCCGGCTCGCCCTCGCCTTCCACCTGCGCAAACACGCGCTGGTTCGACAGCGCGCCGCTGACCACGTCGTAGTCGCAGCAGCGGATCACCCGATCCGGCGAATCGCAGTAATACATGGTCGCACCATCGGGACTGAAACAAATGCTGTTGGCAATCGCCACATGCGGCAGCGCCAGGCGCTCCAGGCTCAGGTCGCGGTTGAGCCGATAAAAACCGCCGATCGGCAGGCGCGGCTCGACTTCATTGAAGGTGCCGAACACGAAACGCCCCTGACGGTCGCAACGCCCATCGTTCAGGCGCGTGCTCAGCCCGGCCTCGACCTCGCAAATCGGCGTGAGCGCCCCGCTGTCGAGCTCAAAGTACGCCAGCTGCGTCGCCAGTCCGACCAGCAGGCGTCCGTCATGGTCGGTGAAGGCAAACGATGCCAGCCGCTCGGGCACGGCCCAGCTGCGCGTGGCGCCCGTGGCCGGATGGTGCGCCCACAGGGTCGAGCCCAGAATATCGGTCCAGAATACCCGCCCGCTGCGCTCGCACCACAGCACGCATTCGCCCAGCGCATTTTTTGCGTCGACCATTAATTCAAGCATCATTTCTCCACCGAAAATTTGTACTTGGATACGGTCGCATATTCCTCACCAGGGCGCAAGATGGTGTTCGGAAACGTGCTCTGGTTGGGCGAGTCGGGAAAGTGCTGCGGTTCGAGGCAAAAGCCGCTGCGAAAGCCGTAGGTGCGGCCCTTGCCGGCGAGTGTTCCGTCGAGAAAATTCCCGCTGTAGAACTGCACACCAGGTTCTTCCGTGAACAGTTCGAGCACCCGGCCCGACACCGGCTCGTGCACGCGCGCGGCCAGGGTCATCGCCCTGGGTGCCGGTTTGTTGAGCACGAAGTTGTGGTCGTAGCCGCTGCCGTGGCGCAGCTGTTCTTCATCGTTGCCGATGCGTTCGCCGATCGGATGCGGGATGCGGAAGTCGAAGGCGGTGCCGGCCACGGTCGCCAGCTCGCCTGTCGGAATCAGGGTACTGTCAATCGGCGTGATGGCATCGGCATCGATGCGCAGCACGTGGCCGAGGATGTCGCCGCCGCCGGCCAGGTTGAAGTACGCGTGCTGGGTCAGATTGACCGGCGTGGCCTTGTCGGTCACGGCGTCGAAGGCCACCACCAGTTCATCGGCGGCGGTCAGCTCGACCACCACGGTCACGTCGAGCGTGCCGGGATAGCCCTGCTCGCCGTCAGGACTGCGGTAGATCAGGGTGACGCCGACCGAGTCGCCGTCCTGGAAGGGAATGGCACGCCACAGCACCCGGTGATAGCCCAGCGCCCCGCCGTGCAAGTGGTGCGCGCCATCGTTGGTGGGCAGTTGCACCAGCTGGCCATCGAGCGTGAAGCGGCCGTCGCGCAGGCGGTTGCCGTAGCGTCCGATCAGGGCGCCGAAGTAGGGCGAGTCCTTCACGTACGGCGCCACCGTGTCGAAGCCAAGCGTGATGTCGGCCAGCACGCCATGGCGGTCGGGCGCGTGGATTTCGGTGATGATGCCGCCGAAATCGGTGATTTTCACAACCAGCCCGTTCGGGTTGGTCAGGGTGGTCAGGGTGGTGGCCCTGCCGTCGGGCAGGTGGCCGAATGCGGTTTGCGTGATACTGGCTTGCACGGTGCTCCTCGTTAAGGTTCCTCAGGCGAGCGATGGACGCCCGAACACGGGCATGCCCCGCTCGTCCCAGCGCAATGGCTTGACGAATGTATGGCGGTCGGGGTTCCACAGGGGGTCGCCGACGATCTCGGTATAGGTACGAGCATGGTACACCAGCATCACCGTGTCGCCATCCTCGCCATACGTGAAACTGTTATGCCCCGGACCGTAGACGCCGTGTTCGTAACAGGTTTGCAGTACCGGCTCGGCCAGCTTGGTCCACGACGCCGGGTCGAGCAGGTCGGCGTTCTCGTCGGCCCACAGCAAACCCATCGCGTAATTCTCGTCGGTGGCGCTGGCCGAGTAGCTGATGAAGATCCTGCCATTTCGCTTGAGCACGGACGGCCCTTCGTTAACCCAGAAGCCGCGGATTTCCCAGTCGAATTCGGGCTTGCTCAGCATCACGGGCGGCCCTCCCAACTGCCACGGCGTGGCCATAGTCGCGATGTACAGATTGGAGTTGCCTTCGATCGCCTCGTCCTTTTGCGCCCACAGGTAGTACAGCACGCCGTCATGGGTGAAGGTGGTGGCGTCGAGGCAAAAAGTGTCGATGCCGGTATCGATCTGGCCCATGAATTCCCATTCGCCGTCGAGCGGATTGGGGTTGGTGTTACGCACGGCGTACATGCGGTGCTGGAACAGTTTATGTTTGATCTCGCGGCTGGGCGCGGCGGCGAAGTAGACATACCAGGCGCCCTGGTTGAAGTGAATCTCCGGCGCCCACAGCAGTTCGCTGTATGGCCCGCTATCGGGCTTGCGCCAGACATCGACCGCAGGCGCGTGTGGCAGTTCCGCGATGGTGCGCGCGCGGCGCACTTCGATGCGGTCGTATTCCGGCACCGAGGCCGTGAAATAGTAATAGCCGTCGCTGTGCTTGTAGATGAAGGGATCGGCGCGTTGCGCGATCAGGGGTGTCAGGGTCTGCATGGTGGTGGCGTTGTACATGGAAAATCAGGTCGTGGCGAAGCCGAGCTTGCGCATGTCGCTCTTGACGTCGGTGTAGTAGTTGTCGGTGATGCGGTATTTGAACATCAGCGCGCCCATCAGGAAGTGGAAGAAGCCCGGGATCACGGTCAGCATCAGTGCGATGCCGCTCAGCGCCAGCGGGGTCTGTGCCTGGTTGGGTACGTACTGGAAATAGGTCAGCAACAGGCCGACCATGCCGCCGGCCACCGCCATGCCGGCTTTCTGGCACACCGAAATGCCGCCGAAGGCAAAGCCGGAGACGCGCTTGCCGGTCTTGACCTGGCCGTAATCGATGGTTTCGGCAATGGCCGACCAGAACACCGGCGCATGCAGGTCGACCACGAAGGACAGCATGAAATACAGGATGAAGGCGAGCACGGCGTCGCCCGGCTTGATGGCGAGGTACATCAGCACGCTGATCAGGGCCACGCCGAGCTGGGTGTAGCGGAACAGCTTGACCTTGCAGTACGACTTGGTGATCCAGGTCGAGGCAATCATCGACAGGATCGCCGCCGCCACGCCGGTCGACAGAAAGGCCGATACCATCTTCGGCCCCAGGCCCAGGTAATAGGTAGCGTAGTAAATGGCGACCGAGCCGCGCACCACGTAGCCGACAGTGCCGGTGACGCACACGCCGCACAGGATCAGCCACTGGTCATTGCGCATCAGCAGTTTGAACTGATCGATCAGCGATTGCCGCTCGACCACGTGAATCACCCTTTCGGTGGTCGTGAACACGCAAAACAGGAACAGCGCCACGCCCATCACCGCCATGACCGCCATCGCCGCCTGGTAACCGGCCGCCGCACTGCCCTTGCCCCATTCCTCGGCCAGCAGCGGCACGATGATGGTCACCATGAAGGCGCCGATCTTGGCGAAGAACAGGCGGTAGCCGTTGGCCGAGAGGCGCTCCTGCGGGTCGCTGGTCAATCCGCTGATCAGGGAAATGTAGGGAATGCCGACCCCGGCCGTCATCAGGGTCATCAGGATGTAGGTGCCGTACGCCCACACCAGCTTCGCGTCATAACCCCAGGCCGGCGTGGTGAACACGAAAAACACGCTGACTCCGTAGGGAACGCACAGCCACAGCAGCCACGGGCGATAGCGGCCCATGCGCGCGGTGAAGCGGTCGGTCACCTGTCCCATGGCCAGGTCGGCCGCCCCGCCAATGATTTTCACCACCACGAACAGCAGCGCCAGGTGCTCGGTGCGCAAGCCGTAGATGTCGGTGTAGAAGAAGGTGATGAGCAGCATCATCGACGAGATCACGACATTCAGTGCCATGTCGCCGGTGCCGAAACCGACTTTTTCGAGGGTCGACAATTGTTGGGAATTCTTAGCCAGCATATTCATTCACACTTTCTCAGCCATGCAAGGACAGAAAGCGCTGCGTGCCACTCCACGCAACGCTTCCGGGATGATGATCGCGGTCGGCGCCGCGGCTTACATTTTGTAGCGCAGGGACAGGCCCACCACCCTGTCGTAGCGGCGGATGTCGCGCGGGTTGCTGGCGACGCCATGGTAATCGTGGTACTTGCGGTCAAGCAGGTTCTCCACATCCATGGTGACGCTCATCGCGTCGCTGATCTTGTAGGAGATCGAGGCATCGGTGGTCTTGATCGGGTCGACGATCAGATCGAAACCCAGGCCGCGGTAGTTGAAGGTATCGACATACTTGTCGCGCCAGTTGTAGGCCAGGCGGCCGGACCAGCCATCGCGCTCGTACAGGCCGACGATGTTGTACGACAGCTTGGACATGCCGACGAAGGGTTTGAGCACGCCGCCGGTATCGGTCAGCTCGCCCTTCATGTAGGTGACGTTCGCTTGCAGGCCGAAGCCGCCCAGCCAGCCCGGCAGCTTGTCGTAGAACTGCTGGTAAGACAGTTCCGCGCCCTGCAGCTTGCCCTTGGACATATTGCGCGGACGATTCACGTCGTACACGATGCCGTTATACGTTTCCTTGGTCGAACTGGTCAGGATGTAATTCTTGAAGTCGTGACGGAACAAGGTGGCCGTGAGCGAGCCGGTCGGCGCGAAATACCATTCCGCGGCGGCATCGAAGTTCTTGCCTTCGATCGGTTTCAGGTCGGGATTGCCGCCGGTGCCCACCGCTTGCACGGTGGTGCTCGGCACGTTGTAGGACACGCCGGGATTGAACTGGTCGAAATTGGCGCGCTGTACCGACTTGCCCGCCGTCAGGCGCGCCTGCACCTCGGGCAGGATCATGGCCTTGAGCGTGGCGTTGGGCAGCACATCGGTCGACGTTGGCGAACTCGATACCGGCAAGATCACGCCGTTGGCCTGCGAATAACCGTTCAGTACGCCACTGGTCCGCACCACGCGCACCCCGACGGTCCCGTCCACCGGAATGGCGCCGGCGCGGAAACCGTACTTGGCCTTGGTGTAGATGGCGTAGGTGGTTTCCTGGTTATTGAACCCGGACAGCTTGTCGTCCCCGGTCCTGGTGCCGTTGCCGTTGACGTTGAACAGGGTGCGCAAGGAAGCGATGTTGTCGTGCATGTAGGAAGCGCACGGCGTGACCCATGAGGCCATGCCATAGTCGCCCGCCATCGGCATCGAATTGCAGGCGAGGCCAGGCACCGAGGCGAGGGGAATGCTGCCCGGCGCCGGCTGGAAGCCGTTCAGCTCGTGCACATAGGCCGCGGTGCGTTTGGCGACCCGCACGCCGCTCGATACTTCCTTGATGACGCCATCGTTGTCCGGACTCCAGGTCGTGTCGGCGCGCCAGTCGGTCGAACGGCCCTCGGCATGGTTGTGGTTATCGAAGAAGGTGGCGACCCGATAATTGTTCGGGTTGGTCATGTCGTAACCGGGATAGGAAAATTGCGCTCCGCCATTGACGTAGGTATTGCCCGTGATCGTAGGCGGCGCCGCTATCAGGTCGACGATCGGGAATTCCTGGCGCACTTTGCTCAAGGTGCGCGCCAGCTCGGTGGTCACGCGCCAGCCCGGCGCCGCGTTCCAGCGCGCGCCGATGGCGCCCTGGCTGCCCAGCGAGTAATCGTGCGGCGCCTGGGTCGAGCCCAGCGCGAAGGGGTTGGCGTTGGTCGACGTGGCCGTCTGGACCTGGTTGGTGCCGGGAATGAGGGTATAGCTGGAATTCTTGTTCAGGCCGAGCGAGCCGACATAGAACTGGCGTTCCGCATCGTGATGGATTTCGGTCGAGATGCCTTCGGCAAAGAATTCGAGGTCGGCGTTCGGGCGCCACTGCAGGGCAAGGTTGGCGGCCACGCGCTTGCGCTGGCCCTGGTACAGCACATGACCGAGTTCGTCGGGCGCCGAGATGCCGGCGCCGAGATCGGCGGCACGGTCTTTCGGCGGCGAATTCCAGGTGACCTCGTCGTGATAATTCCCATCCTGGTACGACAGGCCGAGCAGCGCGCCGATCTCGCCGTAGCCGGTTTTCCAGCGGTTCGAGATCATGCCCGACAGATTGGGATCGTTGGTCTTGGACTTGTCGCGGTTTTCCACCCTGCCCGTGACGCTGGCCGTGAAGCCCTTGGCATCGAACGGACGCGCGGTGCGCACATCGATCACGCCGGCGGTGCCGCCCTCGACCATGTCGGCGCCTTGAGTTTTATATACATCCACGCGCTGCAGCATGGCGGCCGGAATATCGGCCAGGTACAGGCTGCGTCCTTCCTTACCGGCGGTGAACATTTCGCGTCCGTTGAGCAGGGTGACCAGGCCGGGCAAGCCGCGGATGACGACTTCGCGCGCTTCGCCATTCTCGCGGCGGATTTGCACACCGGTGATACGTCCGAGCATCTCGGCGACATTCTTGTCCGGGAACTTGCCGGCTTCCTCGGCGACGATGGAGTCGAGCACTTCATCGGCATTGCGCTTGATGGTCTGCGCGCTCTGGGCTGCTTTGCGCACCCCGGACACGGTGACCACACTGGTGCTGTCGGCCGCGACCGCATCCTGGGCCCACACCGAGGCGCTACTCAGGATGCCGGCGCCGGCCAGGGCCGCCACCGTCAATTTCAAGGTCAAGGGGGTGCGGGAAATGGCCGTGACGGGGCCTTGTGCGTGCGATGTCATACGTCTCCTTGGCGTTCTAGTTATATGATTCCTGGGTATTTTGAGCCCTTGAACCTGATACTAAGGAAAGCCAAAGAATCAATCCAATCATATTTTTCCGGTTTTCGATACCGTTTTCGATATGGCATCGATCACGCCATCCAGGCTTCCCCCGGCCGCCAGGCGTGCTTTCACCGCCGCGCAACCGATGTGGATCTCCGGCGATTGCAACAGGCGCTCCAGGATGTCGCCGAGCGCGCTGGCGCTGGCGCTGGCGCTGGTCGCCTTGAGCGTGAGGCCGGCGTGCAGTGCCGTGACCCGGAAGGCATTGTCGAACTGGTCGTAGGCCATCGGCACGATTAGTTGCGGCGTGCCGGCGCGCATGGCTTCGGCCATGGTGCCGACGCCGCCGTGATGCACCAGCGCCGCCGCGCCCGGCAACAATGCCGCCAGCGGACAGTAATCCTGCCAGAACGCCGTGGGCGGCAGGCTGGCCGGCACCTGCGCCCGGTGCGGCGTGAGGAACACGATGCGCCGGCCAAGGCGTTGCGCCGCTGCCAGTGCGCTGGCGAAAAACGCGGCTGCCTGCAAGTTGCCGGTGCCGTGGGTGACGATCAGCGGAGCGCTGCCGGCGCGCATGAATTGCGCCAATGCCGGCGCGATGGCGGCGTCCGGGTGCGGATCGTACAGGGGAAAGTCGCCGCACACCAGGGGCGACGGCCAGTCCGGCTGGCGCGCGGCTAACCATTCGGGGAACAGGGTGACCGACAAATCGGGCGCGCTGTACATTTCGTCCATGTAGCTCGACACCGGCGCGCGTCCCTGCAGGCGGCGCGCCGCGTTCAGCTCGGGCACCACCACCGGATTGATCGCCGACACCTCGACCCCGCGCCACATCCAGCGCCGCAGCGCCAGCGGCATCCAGCGCGGCACCGGAAACGGGCCCAGTACAGGCAAGTCGTGCACCGTGCGCAGGTTGGACGGCGCCAGGAAGCCGGCCACGATGCGAATGCCGGGCCGCTCCGCGCGGCACAGGTCGGCATGTGCGACAGCCAGCGGATGAACCAGCAAGGTGCACGGCTGGTCCGGCGGCAGGGCCGCGACAAACGCGTGCATTGCCTCCATGCCGGCCCGCATGGCGCGCCACACCACGCCGAAGCCGCGCCGCGGATGCCAGAGGTCGGGATCGTTCAAGACCGCCGGATCGGCCGGCATGGGATGAAACGCCAGGCCGGAATGACGCACCAGCTCCTCGTGCATGTCCGGCGCGAGGACCGTGACCGCATGGCCGCGCGCGCGCAGCCCGAGCGCGAGCCGCAGGAACGGAAACAGGTCGCCGGCGGAGCCGGTGGTGACGACGACAATATGCGGCAAAACGGACGAATCATCGGACATGGCGTTTCCATATAGGGGTAGTGCGACGCAAAGCGCCGCTCATCATACAGCGTCGCCGCGCTGCCCAGCCGGCGCCATTTGCGCTATCCTGCCGGGGTTCCCCTCACTTCACGACCAAGGAAGCTCCATGCGTTTGCGCCTATCCCGCCCGCTGCTCGGCACCACGGCATTGCTGGCCGTATTAACCTTGCCTGTTTGCGGCGCCAGCGCCGCGCCGGCCGCCAGCCAGAGCACCGCCAGCGCCACCTCCGCCGCAGCCAGTCAGCTGCATACACTGGCCGACGCCTTTTATCGGGCACGCGCGCACTTCGACCCGCTGCTCATTACCGCCAACGGCGACAGCCGCTACGACAGCGAGCTGGGAATGAGTATGTCGCCAAAAAGCCGCGCGCGTCAGTTTGCGCTGTACCGCCGCATGCAGGGCCAGTTAAAAGCCATTCCACGCGCCCGTTTGAGCGACGCGGAACAGCTTAATTACGACCTGCTGGCATTCGAGCTCGATAGCGGCCTGGGGCTGGAAAAATTCCCCGAGCACCTGCTCCCGCTGAACCACTTCGAGAACGTTCCCGGCACCCTGGCCAATTACGCCAGCGGCACCGGTTCGCAGCCCTTGCATACCGTGGCCCAATACCAGGCTTACCTGAGCCGTCTGAATCAGTTGCCGGCCTGGCTCGACCAGGCCATCGCCAATATGCGCGAAGGCGTCAAACGCGGCATCGTGCAACCGAAGGCGATTACGGTGGCGATGCTGCCCCAGTTCCAGCAACTGCGCAGCGCCACGCCGGAAGCGAATATTTTTTATACGCCGATCAAGAATCTGCCCGCCGCGTTTTCGCAAGCGGACAAGGAGCGCCTGACGGCCGCCTACCGCAAAACGGTCGCCATTCGCCTGTCGCCGGCCCTGGACCGGCTGGCGCTCTACCTGGAAAAGGAATACCTGCCCGCCAGCCGTAATACCGATGGCTGGAGCGCCTTGCCGAATGGCGCGGCCTGGTACCAGGCCCAGATCAAGGACCGCACCACGGTGTCGATGAATCCCGAAGAGATTCACCAATTGGGATTGAAGGAAGTGGCGCGCATCGAGCAGCAATGGGCGCTGCTCGGTCCCAAGCTCGGTTACAGCGGCCCGCCCGCGGAGCTGCCGCAATGGGTGGAAGCGCAGGACAAATTCAAGCCGTTCAAGACCGAGGCGGAAGTGCTCGACGCGTATCGCCAGATCGACAGCAAGGTCAGGACCAAACTGCCTGCGCTGTTTTCGCTGCTGCCGAAAGCGCCGCTCGAATTGCAGCTGGAGCCCGAACTGACCCGCGCCACGGCGTCCGACCATTACACCCCGGCGGCGGCCGACGGCTCGCATCCGGGTGTGTTCTGGGCGGTCGTGAACGACCCCAAACAATACAGCCGCACCGGCATGGTGACCTTGTACCTGCACGAAGGCCAGCCCGGTCACCATTTCCACGCGGGGCTGCTGAAGGAACTCGACGTACCGGATTTCCGCAAGTTCAATACCGAGAATCCGAATATCGGTGCATTTACCGAAGGCTGGGCTTTGTATTCGGAAACCCTGGGCCACGAATTCGGCCTGTACGACGATCCGGAAGCGTACTTCGGTCACCTGAACGATGAATTGCTGCGCGCCGTCAGGCTGGTGGTCGATACCGGCATGCATGCCAAAGGCTGGACCCGCGAGCAAGCCATTGCGTATGCCAGCAAGACGCTTGGCTACAGCGAGGCGCGCGCCAAAAACCAGATCGAGCGTTACATGGTGTGGCCGGCGCAGGCCTTGAGCTACAAAATCGGCGCGCTGAAAATCCTGGAATTGCGCGAGCGCGCACGCAAGGCGATGGGCGACAAATTCAGCCTACCCAAATTTCACGAGGTGGTGATCGGCGACGGCACCTTGCCGCTGCCACTGCTTGAAGCGCGGGTGGATCGCTGGATTGCATCGGCAAAATAGCATCGCGCCGGACAGGGATGCCGCCGTGCCGCGGCATCCTCAACCGGTCTGACCCGACCGTCGCAATGCCAGGCGCGCCTTCATGGCTTGCCGAAGAACAGATAAAACGTCTGGTTGCCTCGCTCGCCCACGCCAACCGCCACGGTGAATGGCCCCAGCGCCGTATTGACCGCGCCGAACACGGAGCCGGCAAACTGGGCGCGGTCCATCTGGTCGCCATTCAAGCGCCGCGACATCTTGCCCAGTTCGACCGAACCGCCCAGGTACACATTACGGGTCCCCAGCAAGGTCGTCTTGAGCGTGTACACGCCGCGCCCGAACAGATAATCGCCGCCGAGGAACTGGCGCGCCTGGTAACCGGACAGGTTCAAGAATCCGCCCAGAGAAAACAATTCCATCAGCGGTAAATCGTCGCCCCACAGATGGCCGGCGCGTCCGGCCACGCTGAACCGGTGCGGACCGCGGTTCCAGGCCATTTCGTGGCCCGCTTCGAGCCGCTTGTATTCGACCGTGGCGCCGACCGAGGTCGGAGCGATCCGGGCATTCACGAAGCTGTAGTTACCGGTCGATGGAAACACCCAATCGTCCAAGCGGTCCTGCACGTATTCGAACTTGATCACACCGATCTGGCTTTTCTCGGTGCTCAGCTGCGCCACGCCGATGCTCGGGTCCGCTCGTTCGGTGCCGCGTTCCAGTCCCACCTTGAAGGTGCTGTCGTCATCCACGTGATTGACCAGGTCGATGCCGATCGAGGCTTGTTTGGCGCTGTACGTCGCCACCGCCTTGTCGTTGATGATCAGGTTATCCTTGTTCTGCGAAAAGCGCACCGAGGGCGCCACGTACCAGCGGCTGTCGCCACCGAACGGCTGGTACAGCTGCGAGGTGAAGGAATTGACCTGGCCCAGCGAGACGGTATTACGCCATTCCAGCCCGGAGCGCGTCAGCCATTTGCTGCGGTGCGCCAGCAGGATCGTAAAGTCGCTTTCGCCGGCCAGGTCGGTCGACAGGCGCACCCCGGCTTGCAGGTAATTCGGGCCCCATTCCTTTTCCACCGGTTCGATCACCAGGGTCCGCCCGTCCGGGCCATTTTCGAAACGGTGGGTGACGTTCTCGAAGTCGCCCGTCGAATACAGGCTGTTCATATTCGCATGCAGTTCCGCCGTGCTGAATGCCTGGCCCGGTTTGATCGAGAATTTGCGGTTGATGAAACTCTCGCTGACATTTTTCAGCTGCCGGGTATCGATGCGCACCGAATTGACCTTGACTGCGGCCGGATGACGCGCGGCGCGCGCCGCCAGGTGCGCCTTGAAGCCGGCTTCGGACAAAGCCAGCGGCGCCAGGCGATCCGCCGCCACGCGCGCGGCCGCCGCGCCCATGTCGATGGTCTTGGCCGAATTTTCAAAGTCGGCCGCGCTGAAGTCGCCCAGCTGCGGCAGGATCAATACGTCGCGCGGCGTCAATTCGCGCAGCGAGGCTTCGACATTCTGCTCGGTGAGGATATTGAGCATTTGCTGGCCCACGCCGAAGGCCGACACGATCTTGTCGCGCTTGAGCAAGGGCGTGCCGAGGTTGACGGCGATGACGATATCGGCACCCATCGCGCGCACCACGTCGACCGGCAGATTGCGCACCAGCCCGCCGTCGAGCAGCGCGCGGTTGTCGATTTCAACCGGGGCGAAGACACCGGGTACCGACATGCTGGCCCGCATCGCGCGCGCAATGCCGCCGCGTTCGAGCACGACCATCTTGCCGGTTTCAATGTCGGTGGCGACGGCGCGGAAAGGAATATCGAGTTCATCGAAATGCGCGACGTCGCCCGTTTTCGATGCCAGGGTATTGAAAAAAAATTCGATCTGCTGGCCGTAATTCAAGCCGCGCGGCAGGCGCATTTCGGCGTCGGAAAAGCCGATTTCGCCGCTGACGATGTTTTTGCGCTCGGTCGCCTTGGCGTAAGTGGAGCGTTCTCCGCGCGGCGGACTGTCGGTGAGGACCTTGTCCCATTCGACGGCGGCGATGCGCTTTTCCAGCGCATCCGGCCGGTTGCCCATGGCGTAGGCGCCGGCCACGATCGAACCCATGCTGGTGCCGACTACGTAGTCGACCGGGATGCGCATGTCTTCCAATACCTTGAGCACGCCGATATGGGCCACGCCGCGAGCGCCGCCGCCGGAGAGCACCAGGCCGATTTTGGGGCGGCGTGGCATGTCGTCAGCGAGAACGGTGGCGTGGAAGACAGCGAGAAAGAGGAGGACGGAGGCGTGGAAGGCGCGCATGGATTACCAGATGGGTTGATGTCCGCGTCGTTCCCGCGCAGGCGGGAACCCAAGTTCGAGCGGTAGCTACAGGCGGTTCAACAAACTTGGGTTCCCGCCTGCGTGGGAACGACGGTTTCCAGGTTAGCGCTATTATTCAGGTCGCAGCGGGGTAAAGGCATCCTTGCCGACCACCGTGTTCCACTTCCGGATCTTATAACCGGTCACGATACCGTGGATCAGGTAGGGATCGGCCTTGGCGAACGCCTCGATCAGCGCCGTCGACTCGCTCTGAAAAATGAGAAACGACATATCGGCCGGATCGGAACAGGCGCCGGCGAGGATCAGGTCACCGCGTTCCTGCGCTTCCCACGCCAGTTTCAGGTGCTCATTGCGGTACTGGCCGCGACGTTCGAGATAATCCGGGGCCAGGTCGTAACATAACAAATAGTGCATGCAATCTCCATCAAAACGCCATCATAAAAACCGGTCGAGAATCTTCCGGCTGTGCTTGTCGATGGTGAACATATCGCGGATCAAGAACTGGATGCCGTGGTTATCGGCCACCAGCAGCGATGCCTCGCCGATCCGGCGAATATCCTCTTCGCCCTTGAGCGTCAACGCGGTATCGCCCCGGTCGGTCTTGACTTCCCATGTGCATGGCGTGGCAAAACTGCTGACACTGACAATATGGTGAATCACCGGCATGAATTCGCGCCCATCGAGTTCATCTTGCACCAATTCGCGGATTGCCGCTGGCAATGCCCCCAGATCGTCGATCCAGCCGACTTCCTTGCCGTTCGTCAGCACCATCGAAATACCCTGGTCCGGCGCCTGGATCGGAAACGCCCGCACCGGCGACACACCGACATGCACTTCACCGTCTTCCGCCGTCAAAATCAGTTTGCCGAAACTGTCGCGGCTTAATGTAAATACCGAGCTTGCTGCGCTTGCCATGTCTTAATCCCCATCCTTGTCGTCCATATCCGTATCGACGTTGCGCGCCTGCGCTTCGTACAGGCGGAAATAGGCGCCTTCGCGCGCCATCAATTCGTCATGGCTGCCCTCTTCCATCACCACGCCGCGGTCCAGCACCACCAGCCGGTCGGCCCGGTGCAGGGTCGACAGGCGGTGCGCGATGGCGATCGTGGTGCGGCCCTGCACCAGGTTATCCAGCGCTTTCTGGATTTCCTTTTCGGTTTCCGAATCGACCGAGGAGGTCGCTTCATCCATGATCAGGATGCGTGGATCGATCAGCAGCGCGCGCGCGATCGAAATGCGCTGGCGCTCGCCGCCCGACAAGCCCTGCCCGCGCTCGCCGACCATCGAATCGTAGCCCTGCGGCAGACGCAGGATGAATTCGTGCGCATGGGCCGCGCGCGCCGAGGCGATGATTTCCTCGCGCGTCGCAAGCGGCTTGCCGTACGCGATATTTTCGGCGATGGTGCCGAAGAACAAAAACGGTTCCTGCAGCACCAGCCCGATATTGCGGCGGTAATCGGACACCGCGAACGAGCGGATATCGACGCCATCGAGCAGAATCGCGCCTTCCGACACATCGTAGAAACGGCAGATCAGATTGACCAGGGTGCTCTTGCCCGATCCGCTATGCCCCACCAGGCCGACGAATTCACCCGCCTTGATATTGAGCGAAATGCCGCGATTCACCGCGCGGTTACCGTAACGGAAACCCACTTCGCGCAAATCGATGCGCCCTTCGATCTTGTCGAGCTTGACCGGATTGCTTGGCTCCGGAACGCTCGATACGTGATCGAGAATATCGAAGATGCGCTTGGCGGCCGAGGCCGACTTCTGCGTCACCGACACAATCCGGCTCATCGAATCGAGGCGCCCGTAAAACCGGCTGCTGTAGGTAATGAACAAGGTCAGCACGCCGACCGTGATATTTTTTTGCGAAACCAGCCAGATGCCGAATACCCACACCACCAGCAAACCGAGTTCGGTCAGGAACGAGACGGTCGGCGAAAACAGCGACCACACCCGGTTGAGCTTATCGTTGACCGCCAGGTTATGCCGGTTCGCTTCCCTGAACCGGGTCGCTTCGCGCTGTTCCTGGGCAAAGGCTTTCACCACCCGGATGCCGGGAATGGTATCGGCCAGCACATTGGTCACTTCGCCCCACACCCGGTCGATTTTCTCGAAGCCGGTGCGCAGGCGGTCGCGCACGATATGGATCATCCAGGCGATGAACGGCAGCGGCACCAGGGTAATCACGGCCAGCATCGGATTGATCGAGCACAGGATCACGCCGGTCATGATAATCATCAGCACGTCCGACGCGAAGTCGAGCAGGTGCAAGGATAAAAACACGCAGATGCGGTCGCTCCCGCTGCCGATACGCGACATCAGGTCGCCCGTGCGCTTGCCTCCAAAATATTCGAGCGACAGCTTCATCAAGTGTTCATAGGTGGCCGAGCGCAGGTCGGCGCCCATCCGTTCCGACACCAGCGCCAGCACGTAGGTCTTGCCCCATCCCAACAGGTAAGCCAGCACGGCCGATCCGAACAGGCCGGCCATGTACATCCACACCAGTTTCTGATCGACCGGCTGCCCGTTCTGGAAGGGAATGAGCACGTTATCCATCAGCGGCATGGTCAGGTATGGCGGGATCATGTGCGCCGCGGTGCTGGCCAGCATCAGGAAGAAGCCCAGCCCCAGCTGCCCGCTGTACGGCTTGGCGAAGCGCCACAGGCGGAACAGGGTCCAGGTCGACGGCGGCGTGTACAGCACCTTGGTGCAGATCGGACATTCATCCTGCCCCGGCTCCAGCGGCGCCTTGCAGCTCGGGCACATATTCTGTTCGGCCAGCTGCACCGGCAAGCCGCTCAGGAAACTGTCGCGCTGCTCGCTGAAATGGTCGAGCACGCGGATGGCGTGCAGGTTCTGCCCCAGGGTGAAGCGCCAGGAGCTCAGCAAACCTTGTTCGTCGAACAATTGCAGATGGCCAACACCGGCGTGATCGTGGTGCATGAGCGACAATCCGGGCCGGAAAGCCCACTCGCGCCATGCGGTTTCGCCCGGCGCGCGCGCCAGCAAACGGCGGCTGGTGACCAGCACCAAGCCTTTTTTAAAGCGCAATTTGGCATCGAGGTCAACCTCGACACAACTTAAAACGTTTTCCCCAGGTGCAAGTTTTTTAGCGACGTCGTCTTGCCAGTGTTGCGGCAGGGAAAGCGGGCCGGAGGGCGTCGTCATAGGAGAAACAGATGGATCTATAGTCATCGTAGTGCGGTTCCAGCTCTGGGCCACGAATTTACGGGCGGAAATTGTTCAACGTGGAAGCGATCAGGATGGCTCCCGGAGATGCCGTACCAGAGCGCCGCGGGGCAGGCCCGCGCGATTCGTTCGGGAATCCAGACTGGCAGAAATCGGTTCAGCACGGTAAGCTTCGTCTCTAGCAAGTATACAACATGATGCGCTTTGAAAAGCCTCACAAGGTCTTGGGTCGTGAACAAGCCCAGGCCTGTTATCAAGAAATAACGACATGACAAAGAAGAAAGAAATCAGTGTTCTGCGGGTAAGTCACCTGCGCGGACCCAACATCTGGACCTATCGCCCGGTCATCGAGGCGTGGCTGGATATCGGCGCGCTCGAGGATTTTCCGTCGAACCTGCTGCCCGGATTGTACGAACGCCTGACCGCCTGGCTGCCCGGCCTGATCGAACACCGTTGCGGCGTGGGCGAGCGCGGCGGCTTTTTGGAGCGCCTGCGCGAAGGCACCTGGTCCGGCCACATCCTTGAACATGTCGTTCTCGAACTGCAAAACCTGGCCGGCATGCGCACCGGCTTCGGCAAGACGCGCTCCACCGGCCAGCCTGGCGTGTACAAGATGGCCTTCCGCACGCGCCAGGAACAAGTCGGCCTGGCCGCGCTCGAGACCGGGCGCGCCCTCCTGATGGCCGCCATCGACGACACCGGATTCGACCTGGCCGCCGCCGTCGCCACCCTCAAGGACATCGTCGACCGCCAGTGCCTCGGCCCCAGCACGGCCCACATTGTCGAAGCGGCCACCGAACGCAAGATTCCCTTCATCCGCCTGACCGACGGCAACCTGGTGCAACTCGGCCACGGCGCCGCCCAGCGCCGCATCTGGACCGCCGAAACCGACCGCACCAGCGCGATTGCCGAAAGCATCGCCAGCGACAAGGACCTGACCAAGACCCTGCTGCAATCGTGCGGCGTGCCGGTGCCCGAGGGCAGCCTGGTACGCAGCGCCGCCCAAGCCTGGGAAGAAGCGCAGGACATCGGCCTGCCGGTGGTGGTCAAGCCGTACGACGGCAACCACGGGCGCGGCGTCTCGCTCAACCTGATGACCCAGGCCGACGTTGAAAAAGCCTACCACCTGGCCGCGCGCAAGGGCGAAAGCGCCAGCGTGATCGTCGAGCGCTTCATCCCCGGCGACGAACACCGCCTGCTGGTGGTGGGCACGCGCATGATCGCCGCCGCCAAGGGCGAATCGCTGTGGGTCACCGGCGACGGCGTGGGCGACATCATCGCCCTGGTCGACAGCCAGATCAACATCGACCCGCGCCGCGGCGTCGGCGAAGATTCGCCGCTCAACCTCATCGCGCCCGACATCTCCGCCGAAATCATCCTCGAACTCGAACGCCAGGGCATGACTGCCCACTCGGTCCCGCTGGCCGGCCAGAAAGTGCTGATCCAGCCGAACGGCAACGTCGCCATCGACGTCACCGACCAGGTGCACCCATCGATCGCCCACGCCGCCGCACTGGCCGCGCGCATCGTCGGCCTGGACATCGCCGGCATCGACCTGGTGGCCGAAGACGTCACCCGCCCGCTCGACACCCAGCGCGGCGCCATCATCGAAGTCAATGCCAGTCCGGGCCTGCTGGCCCACCTGAAACCCGGCCAGGGCGAAGCGCGCCCGGTCGGCACCGCCATCATCGAGCACCTGTTCGGCGCCGGCGAAAGCGGGCGCATCCCGCTGATCGGCGTGACCGGCACCAGGGGCACCAGCCTGATTGCGCGCCTGATCGGCTGCCTGGTGCACCTGACCGGCAAGCATACGGGCGTGGCCAGCGGCCAGGGCCTGTTCCTCGACCAGCGCCAGGTCACCGGCGAGAACGCCATGACCTTCGAGGCCGGCCAGCGCCTGCTGATCAACCGCACCGTCGAAGCGGCTGTTTTCGAAAGCAATGCGCACACCATCCTGTCCGAAGGCCTGGCCTACGACAAGTGCACGGTGGGCGTGGTGACCGACATGGATGGCCAGGAAGCGCTGGCCGAATTCCACATCAACGACGCCGACGGCATGGCCAACGTGCTGCGCACCCAGGTCGACGTGATCCTGCCCGACGGCGCGGCGGTCCTCAACGCGGCGGACGCGCGCGTGGCGGCGCTGGCCGACCTGTGCGACGGCCGCGTGATCTTCTACGCGCTCGACCCCGAACTGCCCGTGATCGCGGCCCACCGCGGCGCCGGCGAGCGCGCCGTCTTCATGCGCGGCCAGGACGTGGTGCTCGGCGACGGCGCGCAGGAAACGGTGCTGTTCCAGATGTCTACGCTCAAGCCGGGCACGGCGAAGTATCCCGAAACGGTGCTGGCGGCGGTGGCGGCGGCATGGGCGCTGGATGTACCGGCCGCCCTGATCGGGGCCGGCCTGCGCACCTTCGACACGGCTGCCAACAAAGCCGCCAAAGCCAAACTTTAACAACACAGCGCCCGGCCGGATGGCCGGGCTGCCGGCAGTGTCAACGCCCGAGGGCGCAGCGACGCACCAGCGCACCACATAGGATGAAACGGTTTATGGAAGTATCTCGCGTACGGGCCCTGCGTGGCCCCAACCTCTGGAGCCACCACACCTCGGTCGAAGCGGTCGTTGCCTGCACCAGTGCCGAACAGGATGTCGGCGCCCTGCCCGGCTTCGAAGATCGCCTGCGCGCGCTGTTCCCCGAAATGAGCCCGCTGCAAACGCTCGGCCACCACGACCCCATCGCCATGGCCCAGGTGCTGGAACTGGCGGCGCTGTCGCTGCAGGCGCAAGCCGGCTGCCCGGTCACCTTCAGCCGCACCACCGCCACACCAGAGGAAGGCATCTTCCAGGTCGTGGTCGAGTATTCCGAAGAAGTGGTGGGCCGCCTGGCCATGGACCTGGCCGCACAACTGTGCGCCGCCGCCACCGCCGACACCCCGTTCGACCTTGGCGCCGCCCTGACCCAACTGCGCGACCTCGATGAAGACGTGCGCCTGGGCCCGAGCACCGGCGCCATCGTGCAAGCCGCCGTGGCCCGCAACATCCCGTTCCGGCGCCTGACCGACGGCAGCCTGGTCATGTTCGGCTGGGGCAGCCGCCAGCGCAAGATCCAGGCCGCCGAAATCGACAGCACCGGCGCGATTGCCGAATCGATCGCGCAAGACAAGGAACTGACCAAGAAACTGCTGCACGCGGCCGGCGTGCCGGTGCCCTTGGGGCGCGTGGCCGCCGACCCGGACGACGCCTGGGCCGCCGCGCTGGAGATCGGCCTGCCGGTCGTGATCAAGCCGAAGGACGGCAACCAGGGCAAAGGCGTGACGGTCAACGTCACCACCCGCGAACAGCTGGTGGCCGGCTACCACGCCGCCGCCGAATTTCGCGACGATATCCTGGTCGAGCGCTACCTGCCCGGCCACGACTTCCGCCTGCTCGTCATCGGCAACAAGCTGATTGCCGCCGCGCGGCGCGACCCGCCCATCGTCGTTGGCGACGGCAAGCACACCGTGCGCGAACTGGTCGACCAGGTCAACCTCGACCCGCGCCGCGGCAACGGCCATTCGACCTCGCTGACCAAGATCCGCTTCGACGACATCGCGCTGGCCAGCCTGGCCAAGCAAGGGCTGGTGGCCGAATCGGTTGCAGCCAAGGGGCAGCGCGTCATCCTGCGCAACAACGCCAACCTCTCGACCGGCGGCGCGGCCAGCGACGTCACCGACGACGTCCATCCCGAAGTGGCCGCGCGCGCGATTGCCGCCGCCCACATGGTGGGCCTCGACATCTGCGGCGTCGACCTGGTGTGCGACAGCGTGCTCAAACCGATCGAAGAACAGAACGGCGGCATCGTCGAAGTCAACGCCGCCCCCGGGCTGCGCATGCACCTGTCGCCCTCCTTCGGCAAAGGCCGTCCGGTGGGCGAAGCGATCATCTCGTCCATGTTCGCCGACGGCGACGACGGCCGCATTCCCGTGGTGGCCGTCACCGGCACCAACGGCAAGACCACCACGGTACGCCTGATCGCCCACCTGCTCACGGCCGGCGGCCTGCGCACCGGCATGACCAACACCGACGGCGTCTACATCGAAGGCCGGCGCATCGACAGCGGCGACTGCAGCGGCCCGCGCAGCGCGCGCAACGTGCTGCTGCACCCCGACGTGGACGCCGCCGTCTTCGAGACCGCGCGCGGCGGCATGCTGCGCGAAGGGCTCGCGTTCGACCGCTGCCAGGTGGCCGTGGTCACCAACATCGGCGCGGGCGACCATCTGGGCCTGAACTACATCACCACGGTCGAAGACCTGGCGGTGCTCAAGCGCGTGATCGTGCAAAATGTCGCCAACGGCGGCGTGGCGGTATTGAACGCCAACGACCCGGTGGTGGTGGGCATGGCCGACAACTGCCGCGGCACGGTCACCTTCTTCACCGCCGACAGCGGGCATCCGGTCATGTCGACCCACCGCGCCCAGGGTCAGCGCGTGGTCTACGTCGACGGCGGCATGCTGGTCGCCGCGCAAGGCAAGGTGGAGCACCGCATCGCGCTGGCCGAGGTGCCGATCACGCGCGGCGGCAGCATCGGCTTCCAGGTCGACAACGTGATGGCCTCGGTGGCGGCGGCATGGGCGGTCGGCACGGCGTGGGACGACATCCGCGCCGGGCTCAAATCGTTCGCCAACGAAAGCGACAATGCGCCGGGGCGCTTCAACGTCTTCAGCTACCGCGGCGCGACCGTGATTGCCGACTACGGCCACAATCCGGACGCCATCCTGGCGCTGGTGGGTGCGGTGGAAAGCATGCCGGCCAAGCGGCGCATGGTGGTCATCAGCGGCGCGGGCGACCGGCGCGACGAAGACATCCGCCAGCAGACCGAGATTCTGGGTGCGGCCTTCGACGACGTGCTGCTGTACCAGGACCAGTGCCAGCGCGGGCGTGCCGACGGCGAAGTCGTCGCGCTGCTGCGCCAGGGCCTGACGGGCGCCGCGCGCACCACGCACGTGGACGAAATCAACGGCGAGTTCGTTGCGATCGACACGGCGCTGGCGCGTCTCGGCGAAGGCGACCTGTGCCTGATCCTGATCGACCAGGTCGACGAAGCGCTGGCCCACATCGCCAGCCGCATCGCCCAAGGCTAACCGCCACTCACAATTTCCCAACCGGGGTCTGACCTCTGATTAGAAATAATTGCCTGCCAGAGGTCAGAAAATCCGCGAAATCGGGGCAGACCTCCTACAACCGGGGTCTGACCTCTGATTAGAAATTGTTTTGAACAAGCAAGCTGCCCGGTTCGGATACGTCACGGATACGTCATCTGGCAGCGTACTTCCTCACTCTGCGGCCGGCTCCCGATCCACCAGATCGATGACGCGCGCCGGCAACACTGGAGCCGGGATCTTGATTCGACACGGTAATTAATTGCTAATCAGAGGTCAGACCCCGGTTGTGCATGTGTTGCCCAAAGCAAAAATATTAATGTTGATAGACAGTTAAATAACAACTACACTGGGGCGCCTTTACTGCCAATAATAGATGCCATGACGCAACACGACGAATCCGATCGCCGGCCCATTACCGTGCGCGATGCCGGCTGGGCAAGGCGGATTGCACGATGGCTGGCCGACCGAGGCATCAGCCCCAATCAGATTTCCGTTCTCAGCATCGTCTTTGCCGCCCTCGGCGCCGCTGCGCTCATCCGCGGCGGGCTCTTCATGCACCATCCCGCCCTGTTCCCGATCGCCGCCGCGCTGTGCATCCAGGGCCGCCTCTTGTGCAATCTGTTCGATGGCATGGTCGCCGTCGAGTACAACAAGGCCACGCCGCTCGGCCCCGTGTTCAACGAATTCCCCGACCGTATCGCCGATTCCCTGCTGCTGGTCGCCGCCGGCTATGCGGCCGCCGATCCCGTGCTCGGCTGGCTGGCAGCCCTGGCCGCCGCCCTGACCGCCTACGTGCGCGTGTATGGCGCTTCCTGCGGCCTCGGCCACGATTTCCGCGGCCCCATGGCCAAGCAGCACCGCATGGCCGTCCTCACCGTGGCTTGCCTGGCCGCCGCTGTCGTGCCGGTCCTTCCGCTCGGTTACCCGACCATGGGCGTGGCCATGGCCATGGCCATCATCGTCCTATTGAGCCTGGTCACCTGCGTGACCCGCACCCTGGCCCTGTGCCGCCAGCTCGAACAGAAAGCCAGGCAGTGAACCCTTTCTTCCGCCTGCAGCGCGACGCCTTGCTCGGCCTGCAGCGGCTGATCGTCGGTGGCGCCGCCTTCTACGATGTAGCGCCTGCCCATCCCTGCGTGTTTTTCGCCAATCACACCAGCCATCTGGATACCACGGGCTTGCTCGGTGCCATTCCGCCCACCATGCGCGACCGCACGCGCCCCGTGGCCGGCGCCGATTACTGGGACAAGACGGCGCTGCGCCGCTACATCGCGCACAGCCTGCTCAACGTGGTGCTGGTCGACCGCGCCAAGGGCGGCGCCGAGGCGCTGGTGCCGCTGACCGCAGCGCTCGACCAGCACGATTCGCTGATCGTGTTCCCCGAGGGCACGCGCAAGGATGCGACCTTGCCGGGCGAGTTCAAATCCGGGCTGTATCACCTGAGTAAGGATCGCCCAACCCTGGCCCTGGTGCCGGTGTACCAGCAAAACCTGCACCGCGCGCTGCCCAAGGGCGCCCCGTTCCCGCTGCCGCTGCTGTGCCGCTCGCACTTCGGCGCGCCGCTGTACAACGACCGCGGCGAGGACAAGGAGGCCTTCCTCGCGCGCATGCACCAAGCCGTGTGCGACCTGGCCGATACTTTCTGAGGCGCTCCCGATGACTCCCCAATTCATACTGACCGGCCAGATCCTGCTGGCGATCCTGGTGGTCGCCTCAGGCGTCGGCTTCGTGCTGCGGCTCAGGAATCCCGGCAGCGCGACCATCATCAACCTGAACGCCCGCATCAACGCGTGGTGGATCATGGCCGGCGTGCTGTTTTCAGCGCTGGTCCTGGGGCGCTATGTGACGATCGTGGTGTTCGGCTTCGCCTCGCTGATGGCGCTGCGCGAATTCCTCACCCTCACGCCGACCCGCAAGAGCGATTACTGGCCACTGTTCATCGCCTTCTTCATCGCCCTGCCGGCCCAGTACTGGCTGCTGTGGACCCAGTGGTACGGCCTGTTCGCGATCATGATCCCGGTGTATATCTTTTTCCTGATCTCGGCCGCCAGCGCGATCAGCCAGGATACCGAGGACTTTCTGTCGCGTAATGCACGCATCGTGTTCGCGGTGATGATCTGCGTGTATGGCGTCAGCCATGCGCCGGCCCTGCTGATGCTCGACATACCGAACTTCGAAGGCCACAACGCCCAGTTGCTGTTCTTCTTCGTCTTCATCGTGCAGATCAGCGATGTGCTGCAGTACGTCTTCGGCAAGCTGTTCGGCAAGCACAAGCTGGTGCCCAAGCTAAGCCCGAACAAGACCTGGGAAGGCTTGATCGGCGGCGGCCTGGCGACGATGGGGATCGGCGCGCTACTGGCCTTCGTCACGCCGTTCACGCCGCTGCAGGCGGCCGGCATGGCCGCGCTGATCGTCATCGGCGGCGTCATGGGCGGCCTGGTCATGTCGGGCGTGAAGCGCTCGCTCGGGGCCAAGGACTGGGGCACGGGCATCGCCGGCCACGGCGGCTACATGGACCGCCTCGACTCGCTCGGTTTCGCCGCTCCGGTGTTCTTCCACATCGTGCGCTGGATCTGGGCCCTGCCCTGACCTGTTCGTAGCACAAGTACGTCCCGCTCCGCCTTCCTTTCCCTGCCCCAGCCATCGTCCGTTCCGCCCTCGTCGGCGGCGGCCGGCGTTCGCCTTGATTTTCTTATAACTCGGTAAAACAATATGTAGTAATATTACATAGGCTCACAGCCTATCGCCAGCGGCGTCACAAAAACGACGTATCAAGGACAAGGGCGCCGCTGCACATCCCCCTCTTCAGGAGTTGCACATGCATTCTCTAGGTAGTATTACTTCACGACTCACATCGCCATCTCAGCGCCTGCTCAGCGCGAGCTTGTGCGCCAGCCTGCTGGCCGCCTGCGGTGGTTCCGATTCCACCAGCGCCCCCGAAACCCCGAAAATGATGTCGGAGTCGGTCCAGCGCGCATCGGTCGCGGCAGCCGCCGTGGCACCCGGCACCATCCGCATGCACTACCGGCGCGCCCAGCGCGACGAAGCGCAGTGGGGCGTGTATTCCTGGTCCGGCCCGGCCAAGCCCAGCGTCGAATGGATCAAGGACCGCTTCATGCTGGCCGCCAGCGACAGCTACGGCGGCTATGTCGATATTGCGGTCGATGCCACCAAGACCAAAATCGATTTCCTGCTTACCGATGGCAGCGGCAACAAGAACTGCGCCAGCGACCAGGCCGGCGATTTTGCGGCGGACATCGCCACCCGAGGCCAGGAAATCTGGCTGCTCGAAGGCGACTGCAAGGTCTACACCAGCGCCCCGGCGATCAGCTTCGGCAACCTGGCCAACGCCGCCGCGCACTGGCTCTCGCCCGATACCGTGGTGTGGCCGGGCACGCCGGCCGGTGGCAGCTACAAGCTGTTTTACGCGGCCAACGGTGGCTTGGGTTCCGCAGCGGGCGGCGTTACCGGCGCCGATGGCAGCATCGACCTGCGCGCGGCCGGTGCCCTGTCGCCGGCGCTGCAAGCGAAGTATCCGCACCTGGCCGGGTCCACCACGCTGACACTATCCGGCGCCGACACGGCCGGCCTGCCCGCCAAAGTCAGCGGCCAGTTCGCCATCGCCCAGTTCGACGCGGCGGGCAAGCTGGTACAGGTCACGTCGCTGCAAACGAGCGGCCTGCTGGATGCCCTGTTCGCCCCGGCCGCCGCCAACAGCGCGCTCGGTGCCACCTTCAACCGGGCCGGCGTGCCGACCTTCCGCGTGTGGGCACCGACCGCCAAATCGGTCGCGCTCAATGTGTACGCGAATGCCGGCGCGGCCAGCGCCAGCAGCGTGCCGATGACGCGCGACACGGCCAGCGGCGTGTGGCACTACACGGCCCCCAACGCCGCCTGGACCAACCGCGCCTACTACACCTACACGGTCAATGTGCTGTCGCGCTGGGCCAACAACACGGTGGTCAGCAACGTGGTCACCGATCCGTACTCATTGAGCCTGAACGCCAACGGCCAGCGCAGCTTCGTCGCGAACCTGGACAGCGCCGCGCTCAAACCGTCCGGCTGGGACTATCATCCGATTCCGCGCCTGGAGCATCCGACCGATATCTCCCTGTACGAACTGCAGGTGCGCGATTTCAGCGCCAGCGACCTCACTGTGCCGGCCAGCCATCGGGGCAAGTTCCTCGCTTTCACCGATGTGCACTCGAACGGCATGCGCCACCTGCGCGCGTTGCAGCGCGCCGGCATGAGCCATATCCATCTGCTGCCAAGTTTCGACATCGCCAGCGTCAACGAAACCGGTTGCGGCACACCAGTCATTCCGGCCGCGGCGTCCAATTCGGAGGCGCAGCAAGCCGCCGTGGCGGCCGCCGGCGACAGCGACTGCTTCAACTGGGGCTACGATCCGGTCCATTACAGCGCGCCCGAGGGCAGCTTCGCGACCGACGCCAGCGACGGCGCGGTGCGCGTGCGCGAGTTCCGCGCGATGGTCAAGTCGCTGCACGAACACGGCTTGCGCGTGACGATGGACGTGGTCTACAACCACACCAGCGGCGCGCAGCAAAGCCCGCTGTCGGTGCTCGACAAGATCGTGCCGGCCTACTACTACCGCCTCAATCCGAGCGGCGCCATCACCAACGACAGCTGCTGCGCCGACACCGCCGCCGAAAACGCGATGATGGCCAAGCTGATGACCGATTCGGTCGTCACCTGGGCCACCGACTACAAGGTCGACAGCTTCCGCTTCGACATCATGGGCATGGCGCCGCTGGCGGTCATCACCAAGCTGAAAGCGACGGTCGAGCGCGCCGCCCAGCGCGACATTTACCTGTACGGCGAAGCCTGGAACTTCGGCGTGGTCGGCAACGACGCGCGCTTCGTGCAGGCGCGCCAGGCCAATATGTTCGGCAGCGGTATCGGCTCGTTCAACGACCGCCTGCGCGACGCGGTGCGGGGCGGCGGCTGCTGCGATGGCGGGGCGGACCTGATCGGCCAGCAGGGCTTCATCAACGGCGCCTTTTACGACCCGAATGCCACCAGCACGCAAACCAAGGACGACTTGCTGCGCCTGGGCGACTTGATCAAGGTGGGCTTGTCGGGCACCCTGCGCGACTACAGTTTCACCGACCGCACTGGTGTGGTGCGCAAGAATGCGGACATCGATTATTTCGGGCAGAAGGCGGGGTTCGCGGCCAGTCCGGCCGAAACCATCAACTACGTCGAAGCGCATGACAACCAGACCCTGTTCGACCTGAATGCCTTCAAGCTGCCGCAGGCGACCAGCTTTGCGGACCGCGTGCGCGTGCAGAACCTGGGCGCGGCGATCAACATGCTGTCGCAAGGCGTGCCGTTCTTCCACGCGGGGCAGGACATCCTGCGTTCGAAGTCGCTCGACCGCGACAGCTACAACGCCGGCGACTGGTTCAACCGCCTCGACTTTTCCTACCAGTCGAATAACTTCGGCGTCGGTTTGCCGATGGCTGGTGTGAACAAGGCCAACTGGGAATTCATGTCGCCGATTCTCGCCAATGCGCTGATCAAGCCCGATTCGGCGGCGATTGTGTCGGTGCGCGATTACTTCCTCGACCTGCTGGAGATACGCAACGACACCACCCTGTTCCGCCTGCGCAGCGCCAGGGATGTGAGCGAGCGGCTCAGGTTCCACAACGTGGGGCCGCAGCAGGTCGCCGGTTTGATCGCGATGAGCATCGACGGGCGCCGCTATCCGGGCGCGAAATACGCCAGCGTGGCGACCTTTTTCAACGTCGACAAAGTCGCCAGGACCATCACGATCGATGAACTCAAGGGGCGCAAGCTGGCCGTGCACAAGGTGCAGCGCAAGTCGGACAATGACCGGCTGGCCAGGACGGCGACGTACGAGCGCGCCAGCGGCACCTTCAGCATTCCGCCACGAACAACAGTGGTGTTCGTGGAGAATGGTCCGTTCTGGCAAAACGACGACTAGGCCATCAAAGGTAGAGTCGTCCCCGCGCCAAGGCGGCACTCGGCGGGGACCCAGGTTCCGCGCTCAGTCGTTGGCTGCGGAGCGGACTTGGGTTCCCGCCGACTCCCCTTTGGCGCGGGAACGACAGCGGTGCTGCCGATACCAAGATCGGTATCGGCAACGGCAAAAACATGATTGGAGCAATTTCTGCGTGTCCCCTATGATTCGGGCAAATAAGAGCATTGAGCTCGATAACAATCATCGGAGACCCATGAACAATCCCGCCCCCGCCCGCGGCCGCGCCCGCACGGCCCGTCCCATCGTCCTCAAATCCCTGGTAGCCTCCCTGCTCGGCGCCGGCATGCTCAGTCATGTCTCGGTCGCCGCCCAGGAAGCACTCCCCGCCTCTCCTGACACCGCCGTCGTTACCGTCAGCGGCGTGCGCAAGGCGGCGCAGAGCGCGCAAACGATCAAGAAAAACGCCGACCAGGTGGTCGATTCCATCGTCGCCGACGATATCGGCAAGTTCCCCGACAAGAACGTGGCCGAAATCCTGCAACGCGTCCCCGGCGTGCAAGTCTCGCGCGGCAGCGGCGAGGCCGGCACGGTCATCATCCGCGGCTTGGGCGGCGTGGTGGCCCTCCTCAATGGCCGCGAGTTTTTCTCCGACACCGGCCGCAGCCTGTACCTGGCCGATGTGCCGGCCTCCATGCTGCAACGCATCGACGTCTACAAGACTCAGGGCGGCGACCTGCCCGAAGGCGGCACCGCCGGCGTGATCGACGTGCGCACCAACCGCCCGTTCGACTTCAAGGGCCGGCAGGTCAACCTGAATGCGCGCGTGGAAAACCGCGACAAGGCCAAGACCAATAATCCCGACCTGAGCGCCATGGTCAGCGACCGCTGGAAGACCGATATCGGCGAGTTCGGCGCGCTGGTCGGCCTGTCGTACCAGCGCGGCCGCTACCACGATGAAGTGGCGTTCGCCGGCTTTCCGATCCCGATCGACAATGGCGTGACCGGCGCCGAGAACTTCGGCCGTTTCATGGGTAACGGCGACCGCAAGCGCGAGGCAGGGAACATCGCCCTGCAATGGCGTCCGAGTCCGACCGTGGAAGTGTTTGCCGAAGGCTTCCGCACGAATATCGACCACCGCTTCCAGAACAATTTCATGATCGGTTTCCCGCCGCACTTCACCGGCGCGACCATCACGACCAAGCCGGGCACGAACAATCTCGACACCATCACGCGCCTGAACCAGGATGCGCCGGGCTTCTCGTCGACCCAGGCTTACCAGCACGATGTGACCAACCAACAGGTGGCCGTCGGCGCGCGCTGGGATGCCACGCCCACCTTGCGCTTGACCACCGAAGTGGCGCGCACCGCGAGCTACTTCAAGGAACGGCGCGTGATTTTCGACTTCGATTACACGGCGCGCGGCTTCCTGGGCGCGGTGCGCTCGGGCGGCGGCTACCTGGACTTCCCGGGCACGAACATGGAAGACCCGGACGACGCCAAGTTCCGCGTGCGCGGCGGCACCGACATCGCCAACGCGCGCCAGGGCACCTCGAACGACTGGCGCGGCGATGTGGTCTACGACACAAGCGAGAACGGCGTGCTCGGTTTTGTGAAGGAACTGGCCGGCGGCGTGCGCCTGGCCGAGCGCAAGGCCTCGTCGCGCGGGATCCGCGACATGTGGTACGCGAATAGTCCGCAAAATGGCGTACCGGCCAGCAGCTTTCCCGGCTTGTGGACCTTGTCGGCGCCGACCGGCGGCAATTATGGCGTGAACCGCTACGTGGTGGCCGACCATAACTATCTCCTCGACCATACCGACGTCGTGCGCACCATCCTGACCGGCTCGCCCGCGCAGCTGGAAGACAATCCGCTGTCGTACTACAGCGACGTGGAACGCACCTCGGCCTTGTACGCGAAGGCCAAGTTCGGTTTCCACATGGGCGTGCCGATCAGCGGCGTGGTGGGCGCGCGCGTGGTGCGCACCGAGCAGACGCTCAAGGGCAATTCGTCGATCGTCGGCGTAGTCGCGCCGGTGTCGGTCGATACCAGCCGCACCGATGTGCTGCCTAGCCTGGCGCTGCGCGCGGAGCTGGCGCCAACCCTGGTGGCGCGCCTGGTCAGCGGCCGTGCAGTCGAGCGGCCGGCGTTTGCCGACTACAATCCGGCGCTGCGGCTGACCGAAGGGGTGGCGGCGACGTCGAATTCGTCGGGCATCGTCGGCACCGGCGCGGCCGGCAATCCGAATCTGCGGCCGACCAAATCGGACAATATCGACGTGGCGCTGGAATGGTATTTTGCGCCGACGGGTTCGTTGACGGGAACGATTTTCCAGCACAAGTTCACCGACCGTTCGGTGGAAAAAGCGGCGCGCGAAATCATCAACGGCCGCGAGTACGATGTGACGCGCCGCTACAACCTGGCCAAGGCCAATCTGGAAGGCGTCGAGATGAGTTACCGGCAGTTCTACGACTTCCTGCCGGGGATGCTGAGCGGGCTGGGGCTGGAGGCGAACTTCACGTACATCACCGGCAAGCAGACCAATCCGGATGGACGCGAGTCGACCTTCCTGGGGATGTCGAAGACCTCGTATAACCTGGTGGGGCTGTACGAGAAGGAGGCGTGGTCGGCGCGCCTGGCGTACAACTGGCGCTCGAAGTTCATGGCCGAGGAACGCTATCGGGGTAATGACAAGCTGGACTTGTATGTGGCGCCGCTGCGCTCGCTCGACGGGTCCTTGTCGTACCGGATCAGCAAGCAGCTGACCGTGACCCTGGATGGGAATAATCTGCTGGACCAGCCGTATCACGATTATTTCAACAAGGACCCGGGCCTGGTGCGCGATACGCGCCGCTATGACCGGGCGGTGGGGTTGGCGCTGCATTACAAGTATTAAGCCCTCCGTCGCTCCCGCGCAGCCTCCAGTTCCTAAGAAACTTCTCCAATTCCGTGGAACGAGGCAAGTCCAGATGCTAATGCCGCTAGCTTATGCTCCGTCATTCCCGCGAAGGCGGGAATCCAGGTCCGGCGCTCAGCCAACGGCTACGGTACAAAATTGGGTTCCCGTCTGCGCGCACTGCTGTCCGGAATAAAGTGGGTTGACAACGTTAAAAGGGTTGCAGGTATTGGTTTACGAGGGTTAACCTCTGTTTGCCAACTTAAAAACCAAACCTGCAACATGTTCAGCATAACTACTTTTCAGCGTTTAATGAAGGGGCTCCCGCGAGGAACCTTCGCTCAACTAGTCGAACGGCACAATGCCGACAAATATTGCAAGAAGTTCGGGCATTGGGATCATCTCATTGCCATGCTCTACGCGCAGATCAGTGAGGCGAAGGGGTTGCGACCACTGGAGACTGGCTTCAACAGTCATGTCGCGCATCACTACCATCTTGGTACGTCAGCGATCAAGCGCTCCACCTTGGCTGACGCCAATGAGAATCGATCTGACACGGTGTTTAGTGATACCGCTGCCTGGTTGATGGGGAAGGTGTCGCGTAAGCTGCGCCAGCAAAGCAATGATCTGATGTATTTGCTTGACTCCACCTCGTTGACGTTGAAGGGACGGGAGTTTGAGAGGTGGACGCCCGAGAATAGCACTCGCAATACGCAAGGCTTGAAGCTGCACGTTTTGTATGATGCCCATGATGCAATCCCTGTCTGGCACGACATTAGCCACCCCAACGTCAATGACGTTGAACGGGCAGTTGACGTACCGCTCGAAGCGAACGCGCTCTATGTATTTGACAAGGGCTATTGCGATTTCAATTGGTGGAAATCCATTGACGAGGCCAACGCGCGCTTTGTTACTCGTTTCAAGAACAACGCCGCTGTCAACGTCCTGCAGAAATCGGACATCCCTGCTGATGATGCGCACATCGTGCTCAGCGACGAAATCGTTACTTTCAAGCACAAACGGCTCGGCGGAAAACGGATCAATCTCTACTTTGGGAAGCCTTTGCGCCGTGTCATCGTGGCGCGGCCGAACAAAGATACGCCCATCGTTCTGGCTACTAACGACTTCGACAGTAGTGCCATGGAAATTGCCCAGCACTACAAAAAGCGCTGGGCAATCGAGCTGTTCTTCAAATGGATCAAGCAGCACCTCAAGATCAAGCAGTTCCTCGGACGATCTGAAAACGCGGTCCGGATTCAGATACTTACTAAAGTGGACCCATCGGTCAAGACAATTATTCAGCAAGTTTAAGCTGTGTCCGTTTCCACCGCTGCAGCTGGTCGGCGCTGCCCCGTGATTCTCTAATCATGCCGCTGGAGGGCATCATCCTCCAGTGGCCGCCCCCGGCAGGGCTTTCTACCCGCACACCGTTCCCTCAACGACCGCCTCGGCGTCGCCATACTTGTCGACGATCAGCGCTCCGCCGCCGGTCCCGCTGCGATAGACGCTGGCGGGCGTCTCGTAGCCAAGGGACTGGTGAGGACGCTCCGCGTTGTAGAACGCGAAGTACTGGGCCAATCCCACCATCAGCTCGGCCATGTTGGCGTAGCCCTTCAGGTACACGTCCTCGTACTTCACGTTGCGCCACAGGCGCTCGACGAAGATGTTGTCCAGGGCCCGCCCTCTCCCGTCCATGCTGATGTCCACCCGTTCGCGCTTGAGCACGTCCGTGAACGCCTTGCTCGTGAACTGCGAACCCTGATCGCTGTTGAACACCTCGGGCTTGCCATGCTCGCGTAGGGCGTCCTCCAGGCAGTCCACACAGAACGACGCATCCATGCTGTTGCTGAGCCGCCAGGACAGGACCTTGCGGCTGTACCAATCGATTACCGCCACCAGGTAGGCGAATCCCCGCGCCAACCGGATGTAGGTGATATCTGTCGACCACACGTGGTTGGGCCGCGTCACCGGCACGCCCCGCAACAGATACGGATACACCTTGTGCTCTGGATGAGCCTTGCTCGTGTTCGGCCCCGGCGCCATCCCGGCCAGCCCCATGCGGCGCATCAGTCGCTGCACGCGCTTGCGGTTGACGACGTGGCCCGCCGCGCGCAGGAACACCACCATGCGCCGGCTGCCGTAGAACGGCCGGTTCGTGTATTGCTCGTCGATCAGCCGGCACAACAGCAAGTCCTCGGCACCAGCATCTTCCGGCACCTTGGCAGTCAGTCGCCGGTACACCGTCGCGCGCGGCACTTCGGCCAGCTCGCACTGTCGGCTCAGAGGCAGTTCCTCGGCGCCGTCGATCCAGTTCATCCTGGCTTCCTGGCTCACACCCCCAACTTTTTTTTGAGCCAATCGACTTCCATCTTCAGCCGCCCGATCTCGCCATACAGCCGCTCTTCGTCGCCCTTGTCCTCGGCCGGCTTGGGCCCGCGCTTACCCTCGAACAGCGCCCCTGCGGACTCAAGAATTTCCTTCTTCCACTGCCCGACCAGTTGCGGATGCACGGCGTATGACTGCGCGATCTCGCTGATTGTCTTGACCCCGCGAACCGCCTCCAGGCCGACCTTCGCCTTAAACTCGGCCGTGTGTACCTTGCGCTTTTTTGCTTCACCCATTTGCTGTCATCCTTTCAAGGACGATAGCTTAAACTACCCCGTGGCCACTGTCTCAAAATGTGGATCCACTATATACCGCTCTCATCAGTTATTTGTTGGTTGCACTGTTCAACGAGTCCAACCGTGTGAAACGGACCCTGTGGGATTGCCTTTGCTTCGTCCGCGCAACCCTATTTCAACGTACGGACACCGAAGATTTACATGATCGCCGACGACGACAAGCGGCGCACGAATTCGCAGAAATTCAAGGATGCCTCTTCTCGTGAGCGCGTCAAGAAAATTATTCCGGACGACAGTGCGTCTGCGCGGGAATGACGATTTTGAAGCTTGTGGTCAGAAAAACGCTGAACCTAACGCCATTGAGTCCAAAAGGCAGTTCCTGGAGGCGGGAACCCAATTTCGTAGATCAGCCAGTGGCTACAGCGCAAACTTGGGTGGAACGCATGCGTTCCCGCCTGCGCGGGAACGACGTGTTTAGGGTTACTGGCACCCGCCAAGCACGCCGCAATCGGCACAATCGCCCATCATCGAGCGGCTCCCTGCGGCAGCATTCCTCGCGCAATGGTAAGCTCTTGTTTTTTGATAAACACGCATCGCGGTCCCCCTGCGAGCCACGTAGAAAGCTTCCATGAAACAGAACTATATCAACGGCGCCTGGGTCGACGGCGCTTCGTCGTCCGCCAATATCAATCCCTCGAACACCACCGACATCATCGGCCACTACGCCCAGGCCGACGCGCAGCAAACCGAGCTGGCGATCGCCGCCGCCGCTGCCGCCGCGCCCGGCTGGGCCCTGTCCAACATCCAGATGCGCGCCGATGCGCTCGACAAGATCGGCAGCGAAATCCTGGCCCGCAAAGAAGAGCTCGGCACCCTGCTCTCGCGCGAGGAAGGCAAGACCCGTCCGGAAGGCATCGGCGAAGTCGCCCGCGCCGGCGCCATCTTCAAATTCTTCGCCCAGGAATGCCTGCGCCTGCGCGGCGACAAGCTGCCGTCCGTGCGTCCCAACCTCGACGTGGAAGTCACGCGCGAGCCGGTCGGCGTGGTCGGCATCATCGCGCCGTGGAATTTCCCGATTGCAATTCCCTCCTGGAAAATCGCGCCGGCACTGGCCTACGGCAACTGCGTGCTGATCAAGCCGGCCGAACTGGTGCCCGCCAGCGTCTGGGCCCTGACCGAAATCATCAGCCGCGCCGGCCTGCCGCCTGGTGTGTTCAACCTGGTGATGGGCCGCGGCAAGGTGGTCGGCCAGGCTTTCCTGCATGACCGCCGGGTCAACGCGATCAGCTTCACCGGGTCGGCCGCGACCGGCGCAAAGGTGGCGTCCGCCGCCATCGGGCGCATGGCCAAGGTGCAGATCGAAATGGGCGGCAAGAATCCGCTGATCGTCCTCAACGACGCCGACCTCGCCACCGCCGTCAACTGCGCGGTGCAGGGGTCGTTCTTCTCGACCGGCCAGCGCTGCACGGCATCGAGCCGCCTGATCGTCGAAAAAGGCATCTACCCGGCATTCGTGGCCGCCATGCGCGACAAGCTGGCCACATTGAAAGTTGGCGACGCGCTCGGCGACGGCATCGACATCGGCCCCGTGGTCGACCAGAGCCAGCTCGATCAGGATATGGAATACATCGGCATCGGCCGCGAGGAAGGTGCGACCCTGGCCTTCGGCGGCGAGCGGGTGGCATGCGCGACGCCGGGCTTCTTCCTGCGTCCGACCCTGTTTACCGATTGCAGCAACGACATGCGCATCAGTCGCGAGGAAATCTTTGGCCCGGTCGGCATGGTGATCCCGGCCGACAGCTACGAGCATGCGCTGGCCATGGCCAACGATACCGAGTTCGGCCTGGCCAGCGGCATCGTCACCACCTCGCTCAAGTACGCGACCCACTTCAAGCGCCATGCCGAAGCGGGCATGGTGATGGTCAATGTGCCGACCGCGGGTGTCGACTACCATGTGCCGTTCGGCGGACGCAAGGGATCGAGCTACGGTTCGCGCGAACAAGGCACTTACGCGGCCGAGTTCTTCACCACTGTCAAAACCGCTTACTGCGGCGTGTAAGATCGTTCTTCCCTGCCCTTGCGCGCGGCCTCGCCGCCGTGCAGGGCATCGCTCACCGGGCGAACGGCAGCGCGGTGCCACCCTGCCGCGCGCTGCTCGACACCGTGCGGTTGGCGCCCACGCCGGCGGCACGGCGCGCGGCAAAGCCGACCATGACCAGCCCAAGGAGCAGCACCGCATAGGTGTCGGGCTCGGGCACGGCACTGGTCGGATCGAGCCGCAAGGCGTAGCACTGGCCACCCTTGCAGCCGGTGGCGGCGATCTGCTGCATGTCGTTGATGGCGCGCGCCTCTTGCAAGACCCAGCCGAAGGCCGGATCGATCAAGGTGTTGAGGTCGCGCAGGACGCCGTTTTCATATAGCCTGAATGTTTCATAAACTGCTGCCGCAGTGCCGGTTCGGCGATCCATGAGCTTCTCGGTGACGATCACGATGTCGCGGGCAATAGCCCGCCTACCCGATCAATCGGCATATCAAATGGAGCGGTATGAGGTTGATGTTGGCGACGGAGTGGTCAATTCTCGGCAGACCGGACGTGTCTTACTCAGGACGAGTTCAAGGACTTGGCGGGCGTTGCCAAATACAGTCTTTCGGTCAACGTCTGCAGCAGATCTCTGACTGGACAGGCACTTGGTAAATGTAGAACGATCTTGTTCTTGCACTGCCTGACCTGCACGGCGATTTTGAACAGTTTGGAAATGACCGTTGATGGCTGCGCCTGCGACAGCGCGGTATGCCGCAGCCCTTCGGTGCGCAGTTGCTGGTGCAGGATGTAGGCCGCCGCGTGCAGCAACAGGCGCATGCAATTGGCGAGAAAGCTGGTGCAGGAGGTACGGTCGGCGGCGAGGTCATCCTTGAGATGCTTGATATAGTTTTCGGCCTGACCGCGCGCGCAATAGATATCCTCGTACAACATACCGGCATCGAGTCCTGGCAGCGAGGTGACGATGAAGCGCGTGTTCTCGCCAAGGGCCATGACCTCGGCCTTGAGCAACACGCGCCAGGCTCTCGGCCAAGAACGCGCCTGGTAAGCAAATTCGTCGAACAGACGCACCGCATTGGGCACCACGTCCTGCGATTGTGCAGCCACCCACCGGTCAATGGCGCGAAGTCTGGTCGGCTCGGCCATCGCAAGGAGCTTGGGGTTGCAGGCGAAACCAAAAATGAAGTCCACGTTCGACATGCTGTCGATCAGGCTCATTAATTCAGGCCCGCTAAAATGTCCGTCGCCACGTACGAGAACATGAGTAGCGGGGAAGTGCTGACGAATCCGCGTCAGAACGCGCCGCATGATCATCGCGTTCTCTTCGCCAAATGGTCGCCTTCCGGGCCGCAGCACCGCCGCGATCAAGCCGCCCGACTGGCCGTCGAAAATCATCAGCGGCAAGTAGCAGGTCGAACCATAGTGGTGGTTGTAGAACGCCAGCGGCTGCTGGCCGTAGCACGCATCCTCGGAGTGATCCAGGTCGAGAATCAAGCTCTTTGGCGGGCTGGAAAAGCTGGCGATGAACTGTTCCACGAGCGCTTCGCTGACGCGGTAGATGTCCTGGCGACTGGCCGCATGTTCGAAGCGCGAGATCGTCGCCCCGGACGCCAGCGCGGCCTCGTCGTCGAACGGCAAACGGGCCGCGCCAAGTTTGAACATCGGGTCGTGGCGCAGGCTGTTCGCGTCATTGCCGTCTTCGTAACCGCAGCCGATCTGGTAGATGCGCTGTGTCAGAAGATCGTGATACGAATGGCTGACGTAACTCTGATGACGGCGGTCAGGCAAGGCCGCAGCGAGGCGCTTGGTCAAGCCAATCTGGAGGTCGACTCCGCGCAGCAAAACTGGACCGAGATCGGACGACAAACCCCCACCGGCGAAATCGGCGCGGACGCTGTGCGCGGGAATGGATGCAAAACGGAGCTGCTCTGGGGTAGAATTCATGTCGGGCAAGGTGGCGTTTTTGTTGACAGGGTAGGTTTCTAGATAACTCCCATTCTATCAATCACTTACGGCATTCTTGCCCTTTTTTATGCAAAATTCAGGATAGAAAAGCGCGCTGCACGCTGTCGCTGCTGCCTTCGCCGACGATCTGGCCCAGGTTATTGATGTCGAAGGCCATGCTGCCGGCTTCCTTGCCGCCCAGGGTGCCGAGGTCGCTCATCACACCGTTGACATACAGGAAGGCGTGCGGGATTGCGTGCCCGGACGGAAACTCCTCCTTGCTGCCGGCGTCGCCCACGACGGCGCCGCGGTCGTTGATCGCGTAACCCGTGCTGTACAGCCCGCCCAGGGTACCCAGGTCGGTCATCACCTCTCCGCTGTACAGGAAGGCGTGGTAGGGATGCTCGGGACCGCTGTCGCTGCTGACCGAGGACAGCCCGGTGACCTGGCCGGTATTGTTGACATCCAGCGCGCGGCTCATGTCGCCATTGGGCAAGGTGCCGATGTTGCGCATCACCCCGCCGGACATCAGGAATGCCCGCTCCAGGTCCTGTTCGGCCGGGTTGGCGGTGCTGGCGCTGCCGACGATGTCGCCCCGATGATTCACGCCGTAACCGCTACTGTAGGTGCCGCCCAAGGTGCCGAGATCGCGCATGCTGCCGTTGCCGTAGCTGAACGCGCGCTCCTGGCCGGCGCGGTTGGTCGAGGTGCCCACCACCATGCCGCCGTCATTGAGCGCGTTGGGGATGGTGTCGCCGCCGAAGGAACCCAGGTCCAGCGGCATGGCGCCGGTGTTGAGGAAGCCGCGCATCGTACCGCTGCTGTCGGTATAGGCGCCGAGCACGTGACCGCTCAGGTTGATGTCGCGCGCGCTGCTGCCGGCGACGCCGACCGTGGTGACGGTGTAGCGCGTCGCCGCCGGGGCTGCCAGCGGCAGCGCGAGGGCGGCAATCAGGACCAGTCTGTTGCAATGCCGGGGGACGGACATGAAAGACTCCTTGACGGAAATCGGATGGGTTCGGCGAACATGAACCCGGCCCGGGCAGTGCGGCGTGGCGCGCGCATGGCCCGTTTCAAGAATAGGCCGGTGAGTGCGCGCGCGTCTGCGCCACATCAGGCGACGGCGGCACGCACACGCCGTCCCGATTGCGGAAAAGCCGGTGCGGCAGGCGGTTGCATTTCCTGAACCAAAGTTCACGGGCGAAAAAAAACCGCCCGGTTTCCAGCCGGGCGGTTTTTTTGCGAAGCGACGGGTTGCTGAGATCAGGCCGCCAGCGCTACTTCCTCTTCGTTGGCAACATTACTCACCACCGGTTGGCGAATCAGGTAGTCGAACGCACTGAGCGCGGCTTTCGACCCTTCGCCCGCGGCGACCACGATCTGCTTGTACGGCACCGTGGTCACGTCGCCGGCGGCAAACACACCCGGCAGGCTGGTGTGGCATTTGGCATCGACAACGATCTCGCCGTACTTGCTCAGTTCCAAAGTCCCTTTCAGGAATTCGGTATTCGGCACCAGGCCGATCTGCACGAACACGCCTTCCAGCGCCACGTGGTGATCGGCTCCGGTGGCACGGTCCTTGTAAGCCATGCCGTTCACTTTCTGGCCGTCACCGGTAATCTCGGTGGTCTGGGCATTGACGTGGATGGTGACGTTCGACAGGCTCTTGAGCTTGTTGACCAGGACCGCATCGGCTTTCAGCGAATCGGCGAACTCGACCAGGGTCACGTGCTGGACGATGCCGGCCAGGTCGATGGCCGCTTCCACGCCGGAGTTGCCGCCGCCAATCACGGCCACGCGCTTACCTTTGAACAAGGGGCCGTCGCAGTGCGGGCAGTAGGCCACGCCCTTGTTCTTGTACTCGGCTTCGCCGGGCACGTTGACGTTGCGCCAGCGCGCGCCGGTCGAGACGATCACGCTGCGGGCCTTGAGCACGCCGCCGTTTTGCATGTGCACCTCGACCAGGCCGCCCGGGGTGGCGGCGGGAACGATGCGCTCGGCCCGCTGCAGGTTCATGATGTCGACTTCATAGTGCCGCACCTGCGCTTCGAGGGCGGCGGCGAATGTGGGGCCGTCCGTTTCCAGCACCGAGATGTAGTTCTCGATGGCCATGGTGTCGTTGACCTGGCCGCCGAAGCGCTCCGCCGCCACGCCGACACGGATGCCTTTGCGTGCCGCGTACACCGCTGCCGCCGCGCCGGCCGGGCCGCCGCCGACGATCAGCATGTCGAAGGCGGACTTGTGATTGAGTTTCTTGGCTTCACGTTCAGCCGAATTCACGTCGAGCTTGGCGACGAGTTCTTCCACGGTCATATGACCGGAGGTAAACATGGTGTCGTTCTTGAAGACCATCGGGACCGCCATCACCTGGCGCGTTTCGACTTCCGATGGGAACAGGCCGCCATCGATGATCACGGTGCGGATCCTCGGATTGAAGACCGCCATCAGGGTCGCTGCCTGCACCACGTCCGGGCAATTGTGGCAGGACAGGGACATATACACGTCGAAATCGATTGCTTCGTCGAGCGCCTTGATGGCCTCGATCACTTCGGGTTCCACTTTCGGCGGATGGCCGCCGGTCCACAGCAGGGCGAGCACCAGGGAGGTGAATTCATGGCCGAGCGGAATGGCGGCGAAGCGCACGCCGTGGGTTTCGCCTTCGCGGGCGATCACGAACGAAGGCTTGCGGCTATCGGTGCCCGACTCGTCGACACTGACTTTATCGGACAGGCTGCTGATCTCGGCCAGCAGTTCACGCAGTTCGGCACTTTTTTCGCTGTGATCGAGCGTTGCGATGAGACGAATCGGCGCGCGCAGGTTCTGCAAATAGCCTTGCAACTGGGTTTTGAGGGTCGTGTCAAGCATGTTCATATCCGTAAGAAAGTGCCTTGAATTAAAACCGGGAACCGTCGGGCGGGTTCCCGGTGCAGGAAAGGCAGCGCAAGGCGCCGCGCCCTTCCTGTTTGCTGCGATTTAGATCTTGCCGACCAGGTCCAAGGATGGGGTCAGGGTCTTGGCGCCTTCGTTCCACTTGGCAGGGCATACCTGGCCTGGGTTGGCGGCGACGAACTGGGCAGCCTTGAGCTTGCGCAGGGTTTCCTTGACGTCGCGGGCGATGGCGTTGTCATGGATTTCCAGGGTCTTGATGACGCCTTCCGGATTGATGATGAAGGTGCCGCGCAGTGCCAGGCCTTCTTCTTCGATGTGCACGCCGAAAGCGCGGGTCAGGGTGTGGGTCGGATCGCCAACCAGCGGGAACTTGGCCTGGCCGACGGCAGGCGAGGTTTCATGCCAGACTTTGTGCGAGAAGTGGGTGTCGGTGGTGACGATGTAGACTTCCGCGTTGGCTTTCTGGAATTCGGCGTAGTTCTGGGCCGCATCTTCGACTTCGGTCGGGCAGTTGAAGGTGAATGCGGCAGGCATGAAAATGACGACCGACCACTTGCCCTTCATCGACTCGTTCGAGACTTCAACAAATTTACCGTTGTGGAAAGCTTGGGTTTTGAAAACCGGAATTTGCGTATTGATCAGCGACATGGGTATCCTCGTAGGTGAATTTTGTGGGTTAAGAAAAACTATCGAATGAGAAGCTCTCATTGGTTATTATGATACGACAAGATGAGTCGAGCGCCTCATTGTTTGTATTAATGAGGGTCATTGGGAATTTTGTTTGGCAGGGGCCAGCGAGCGGGTCGAATTGACCGGTTTCCCCGCAGTTGAGGGCGCGGTTCGACGTCAGCGTTCGTTTCCGGATCGAAAAAAAGCCGCCCGGTGCGATCCGGGCGGCTTGTGGAGATGATGGAGCGGGTACGCGACCCGCTCCTGAGCAGTCAGTTACACAAGCTGTGGCGACAGGTCGCGCAATGCCGAACCCGCCTGCAATGGTTGCGCAGTGACACCGAACGCCGGACTCGACAACAAAGCGCCGGCCGGCAGCATCGACATCGATGACAGATTGCCGGTCCTGGCGTACTGGTAGGCAAGGTCGCCGCCCAGTGCCGCCGTGTCGCTGCCGCTCAGGTAAAAACTGAGCAAGGAGGACGACAGGGCCCAGCTCGTCAATGCCGGATTGGCAGTGCGGGCAGCATCAAACGCCCCGGCCAGACCGTCAAAGTTGAACTGCTCGACTTTCTTGTTGTTGAGCTTGCTGGCCGACGCGGCGTCATAGTCGCTGCCGCCTTCAATCACCACCTGCAGATTGGCGACGCTGCGATTGGCAGGCGCCGCGTACCAGTCCTTGAAGGTGATCTGTTCGGCCGCGCCCGTCACCAGCACCAGGTCGTTTGCGGTTTTCTTGAACAGCAAATCCGCGTACAGCACGCCCTTGCCCAGGGAAACGGTATTGTCCTTGCCGGTGCTGGCATTGACCACATCCTGCCCATCCCCGCGGTTGAAAGCGATGATATCGGCCCCGTCGCCAGTGAGGATCACATCGTTGCCGGCACCGCCGATCAGCATCTCCCTGCCAACGCCGGCGGTGAGTGTGTCGTTGCCGGCGCCACCATCGAGCAGATTATTGCCGAGGGTATCGGTGAGCGTATCGAGCCCGGCACCGCCCTGAAGCAGGTCGTCGCCCGCGTCCCCGTTCAGCACATTGTTGGCACCATTGCCGACGAGCAGGTTGTTGAGCGCGTTACCGGTGCCGCTAATCCCGTTCACGCCCGTCAGGAACAGCGCTTCGATATTCGCGCTCAGGGTGCTGCTCACGCCGGACTTGACGGTATCGATGCCTTCGTTCGCCAGTTCGACCACGGTATCGCTGGCATTGTCGACGATATAGGTGTCATTCCCGGCGCCGCCGCTGAGTGCGTCTGCCCCGCTGCCACCATCGAGCACGTTGTTGTTAGCATTTCCCTTGATCACGTTGTTGCCGGCATTGCCCTTGCCATCGACCGCCAAGCTACCGGTCAGGGTCAGGTTGTCGAGGTAGGGGCCCAAGTCGTAATTCAAGCCCGTCTGCACGGTATCGACGCCGACGTAATTGCCCTCGTTGACGATATCGCCAACGTTGTCCACGATGTAGAGATCGTTTCCGGAGCCACCGTTGAGGATATCGGCGCCGCTACCACCGTCGAGCGTGTTGTCGCCCGAGTTACCGGTCAGTACATTGTTCAATGCGTTGCCGGTGGCGTTGAGCGGCGCCGTGCCGGTCAGGGTCAGGGCCTCGATGTTGTTGCCCAGGACCGTGCTCACACTCGACTTGACCGTGTCATTGCCTTCGTTGGCGGCTTCCACCGCCACGTCGGCCGCCAGGTCGAACACGTACACATCGTCGCCCGCGCCGCCGGTCATGGTGTCGGTACCGAGGCCGCCATCCATGGTGTCGTTGCCGCCGCCGCCGTTCAGCTTATCGTTGCCGTCCAGGCCATTGAGGATATCGTTACCCGCACCACCGTTCAACTGGTCGGCGCCGGCGGTCCCGGTCAAGGTGAGGTTTTTCACGCTGACGACGAGATCGAAGACATCGCTGGCGCTCAGATTGCCGCTATCCCGCGCGCTCACTTTCACGCTGAAGGTTCCGGCAGCCGGCGGGGTGCCGCCAAATGCCCGGGTAGTGGCATTGAACGACAGCCAGGCCGGCAAAGCCGTGCCGTCGGCCATGGTGGCGCTGTAACTGAGCACCGTTCCCGCATCCGGATCGGTGAATGCGCCAGCCGGCACCACGTAACTGAATGCGGTGCCCAAGGCGTTGGACTGGTCCGCCAGCGCGGCGGCCAGCACCGGCGTGCGGTTGGCCGGGCTGACCACCAGCGGCAGGTCGATGTAGCCTCGCCCGCCACGGTTGTCGGTCCCCCACAGCTTGACGGGAACCGAGCCCACATCGGCGACGGTCGGCGTGCCGCTGAAGGTACGCGAGGCCACATCGAACTTCAGCCAGGCCGGCAATGGCACGTCATTGGCCAACGACGCGCTGTAGACGAAGGTATCCAAAGGATCCGGGTCGACCAGGGTATTGGCTGCCAGGGCGAAGCTCAGCGGTTTACCGACCTCCGCCTTGAACGGCGCCACGCTCACCGGGCCGCGTACCGGCACCTTGTTGGCGCTGGAGATATCGACCAGGCTCTGGATTTTTGCCTGGTCCCATACCACACCGCCGGCAAACTCGACCCGCTCGATCTTGTTGTTCACGATGGCGCCGTCCTTGGTCACGTCGGCGGCGAAGTACTTGGAGAAAGTCACTTGATCCGTGGTCCCGCGGAGCAGCAGGAGCAGGTTTTCGCCGCTGCGCTGCACCCAGATGTCGCCCTCCGCGATGTCTTTGCCGAAACGCAGGGTATCGACCGCGCTGGCCACATCGTCATTGAGGATGACGTCCTTGCCATCGCCACGTTCGACGACATACACGTCATTGCCCGCCCCGCCGGACAAGGTATCGTCGCCGCCAGCGCCGAACAGCTGATCATTGCCTTCCAGGCCATTGAGCGTGTTATTCAGGGCATTGCCCTTGATGATGTTGTTGAGCGCATTGCCGAAGCGCGAGAGCGCGGCACCGGTCAAGGTCAGGTTCTCGACGCTGCCGGACAGCAGGTTTGGGGAGCTGATGCTTGTTTCAACCGTGTCGTTACCGCTGTCGTCTGAAATCCAGTCGTCGATGCTGTCGACGACATAGGTATCGTCGCCATCGCCGCCGTAGAAATCGTCGCGGCCGCCGGCACCGTCGAGGCGGTTATTCCCCGCATTACCCCGGATTTTATTGTTGGCAGCATTGCCGGTGGCATCGATGTTTTCGGTCCCCGTCAATTCCAGCGCTTCCACGTTGACGGGCAAGGTAAGACTCAGGCTTGACGTGATCGTATCGTTACCGCCGTCAGGCAGTTCGACGATGTTATCGAGCACGCTGTCGACCACATAGCGGTCATCGCCGGCACCGCCGGCCATGGTATCGGCTCCCGCGCCGCCATCGATGGTCTGGGCCCCCGCCCCCGCGCTGAGTTGATTATTGAGGTTATTACCTGTCAGGATTCCTGCCACCTCGCCGTTAAACACAAGGTTGTCGACATTGGCCGGCAGTGTGTACTTCGGCAACGCGGTGCGCACCGTATCGATGCCCTCGTTCACGTTTTCGACAACGGTATCGTCGTCGTGGTTGATCAGGTAGGTATCATCGCCGGCGCCGCCTTCCAGGGTGTCGCGCCCTAAGCCGCTTTCGAGTTCATCGTTGCCGCCGAGGCCCCTGACGATGTCGTTGCCGGCGCCGCCTTTCAAGGTATCGTTGCCGGCAGTGCCAGTAATAATGCTGTCCGGCGCGACCACAATATCGAAGACATCCGAGGCTGACTTGCCGCCAAGATCGGTTCCGGTGACTTTCACGCTCAAGGTCCCGGCGGCGGCGGACATGCCGCTGAACTCACGCGCAACCGGATCGAAGGTCAACCATGTGGGCAGCACGGCGCCCGTGCTCAAGGTGGCGCTGTATGCGACCACGTCGCCCTGATCCGCGTCGGCAAACACGTCACCGAGGCTGAACCGGATGGACGTTCCTTGCGACGTGAGCTGATCGGCTACGGGCGACGCTACCGTCGGCGCGACGCTTACCGCGCCGACATGGATGTTGATTGATATGCCGGCCTTTGCGCCGTAAAGATCCGTGGCATAAAAGTAGACCGAGGACACGCCCTGGTCGTTCGCGCCGGGCGTACCCCACATCTTCATGGTGAGCGGATCGAAGTGCAGCCATGCGGGCACGGCAGGATAGCCAGGCAAGGCCTCAATGCTGTAGGACAGGGCGTCACCCACATCGACTTCCAGATGCCAGTCCAGAGGCATCACCGTGTTGAAAGTACTGTTGACGTTACCGTAAAAATCGCCCCCCGTCTGCCTTATATACGGTTGCGTGTTGGAGTGTGGAACCGCCATCTGGTCGACGGCAGCCGTATTCCAGCTGCTGCCGTCGGCAAATTGCACCTGTTCGATCTTTCCGGTGCGTACTCCATTCACTTCCCGGAAATAATCTTCAACGAACAAGGTATCGCCAGAGCTGCTGATGATGAGCACCAGCCTGTCTTTCCAGCGCTCGACGAGCACATCGCTGGCCAGCACGTCGTCTGCGAAGCGGATGGTGTCGATCTTTCCGGGCGCCGTGTCGCCGGTGACGATCACATCCGGACCGTCACCGTGGCCGAACTTGAAGATATCGTTGCCGGCGCCGCCCACCATGCGGTCGCGCCCGGCGCCGCCGTCGAGCACATCGTCGCCAACGCCGCCATCGAGCGTGTCATTGCCTGCTCCGCCGGACAGGGTGTCATTGCCCTGCAGGCCGAGCAAGCTATCCTGGCCCTTGCGGCCGCTGATGACATCGTTGCCCGCAGTGCCTTCCAGCTTGTCGTCCAGGTCGGTGCCCTTGAGTACCTGCTGCAAGACCATGGGCGTGGTCCACAAGGTGCCGTCGGCAAAGGCGATCTGCTCGACCGCCAGATTCAGGTCGGTCCTCGTGCTGAAATAGCTCCAGATGGTGACCGCGTCACCACTGTTGCCGAAATTGAGGCGCAAGGTGGCGCCATCGCGCACGGCCTCGACATCGGCCGGCATCAGACCGGCACCGAATTCCAGCCGGTCCACATCCGGCACAGTGACGACCGGACTGACATCGGAGATCGTATCCTTGCCGTCGCCCTTGTTGAAGCGGTAGGTGTCCGCACCGGTACCGCCGATAAGGTCATCGCTGCCGGTGCCGCCGGCCAGGGTATCGTTGCCCGCGCCAGCGTCGAGCCGGTCGTTGCCGGCCCCGCCGTCGAGCATGTCGTTGGTGTCGGACCCGTACAGCTTGTCGTTACCGGCGGAGCCCACCAGCAAGAATGGAAGAATCTGGGCCAAAGTCCAGCTTGTACCATCGGCGAACTTGATGAACTCGACCTGCGACAGCGCAAGCTCGTCGGCCTTGAAGTAGTTCAGCACGCGCAAGCTGTCGCCGCTGGCAGGCAGGCTCAGTATAAGGTCGTTGTCGGCGCGGGTCGGCTTGACGTCGCCCACCGCAACGCCAGGCAGGAACTCGATGGTGTCGATGCCAGCCTGCAATGGCAAGTCTTGGTTGTCGATGGTGTCGTTGCCGTAGCCCTTGCCGAAGACATAAGTATCGGCACCGCCGCCACCCTTGAGCAAATCGTTACCGGCGCCGCCATCGAGGCGGTCGTTGCCGAAGGAGCCGAGCAAGGTGTCATTGCCGCCCAGACCCTTGAGGCTATCGTGGCCCCAGCCGCCCTCTTTCACATCGGCCGCATCGGTGCCGGAGTAGACCTGATTCGGGTCGATGGTGATCGGAAGCACAGCAGATACGCTTGCGCCGTTGATGTCGCTTGCCTTGACCAGCACATCGTACTTTCCCACTGCCGGCGGGCGGCCGGAAAACGTGCGGGTGGCGGCATCGAATGTGAGCCATGCCGGCAGCGCGCTGCCATCGGGCGACGTGGCGGCGTAGGACAGGGTATCGCCCCGGTCGCTGTCGGTGAAACTCCCCTGCGGCACCGTAAACTGCCACACATCGTTGGCGGCACCACCTGGCACCTGCGTCCAGGCGCCGAACGTTGGCGCCCGATTGTCGACATCGAGTTTCATCAAGGTCTGGGCGCTCAGGCCATGCACGTCGGTGGCGGTGATGGCAAGCACCAGGTGTTCGAGCGTGCTCGGTGTACCGCTCAGTACGCCCGTCTTGGGATTAAAGCTCAACCAGGATGGCAGGCTGCCGCCTTTTTCCAAGGTCACCTTGTAGGTCAGCGCATCACCGTCGGGATCCGTGAATACATTAGCGGGAACGTTGTAGGTCAACGGCGTGCCGCGCGACGCCTTCGCATCGACCGGGACAGCGTTCAATACGGGCTTACGATTGGCTGCGCCGATATTCATAGCAATGCCGATACCGGCACCGGCGCCATAATTGTCCATCGCTACGACGATCAGCACTAACTTGCCGACGCTGGCGTCGTCGGGCACGCCGGACACCGTACGGGTCGCAGCGTCAAATTTGACCCAGGCAGGCGCCGGCAGGCCGCCCTCCAGCTGGATGCTGTAATGGAGCTTGTCGTCCGCATCCGGATCGGTCAGATTGGCCGCAGCGAGCGTGTAGCTGAACGGGTCGCCAGCGCGCGCGCTAAGAAATGGGACGCCAGGACCGGCAACCGGGGCTTGGTTATTCGCCTGGCGCAGCAGGATGGCGTCGATCTTTGCCGGGTTCCAGACAACGCCGTTCGCGAATTCGATGCGATCGAGCTTGCGGTCGGATGTGACCGTGCCGTCGACCTTGTTCGCCGCGAAGTAGTCGAGGATATTGACCTGTTCGCTCGAACCGCTGATCCGCAGCGACAGGATATCGCCATCACGGTAAGCGACGATATCGCGCTCGGACACATTGGCGCCGAAGCGCAGGATGTCGACGGCCGGCGCACGCGCGGGATCGGCGCTGTCGGACAAGACATCGGTGTTCTCGATCGTATCCTTGCCATCGCCGCGGTCGAATACATAGACGTCGTTGCCGCCGCCGCCGACCAGGTAATCGTCGCCTGCCGCACCGGTGAGAACATTGGCTGCGCCATTGCCGAACAGCCCATTGCTGGCGCTGTTGCCGGTGGCATCGATCGCATTGATTCCCGTCAGCCTGATGGCGTCGAGGTGCGCGCCAAGGGTATAGCTGATGCTTGCTTCGACATCGTTGGTGCCCGGCTCGTCGGCGCGGGCGTCGCCGGGCGCCGGCAGCGTCGCTCCGCGCGCACCGGTGCCGGCGCCGGCCTTCTGGCGCCCCTCCTCGACAATGATATCGCCATCGCTGTCGATGACGTAGATGTCGTTGCCGGCGCCGCCAACCATGTAGTCGGCGCCGCCGCCGCCGTTGAGCGTGTCATTGCCTGCGCCGCCAAACAACGTATCGTTACCAAGGCCCGCGGCGAGCATATCGTCGCCGGCGCCGCCATCGAGATAGTCGTCTCCCTGGAAGGCTGCGGGAACGAATTCATCGTCATCGCCGATCAGGCGATCATTGCCCGCGCCGCCGAGCAGGCGGTCGCCGCCGCCGCCGCCGACCAGCTGGTCGTCGCCGTCGCCGCCGTCGAGAAAGTCGTTGCCGCTAAATTCTTGGTTGAAACTCTTGATGTTCTCGTCACCCCACAGCTTGTCGTTGCCGGTGCCGCCATACAACTGGTCATCCTTGCCGCCACCGACCAGGATATCGTCGCCGGCTCCGCCATCGAGCACGTCGCGCCCCCAATACAAGGCATCGTCACCGGGCGAGAGGGTAGAGGCCGACATGTCGCCCCACAGCGTATCCTTGCCCGCGCCACCATACAAGGTATCGTCCTTGCCTTCGCCGTACAGCCAATCATCGCCCTCTTCGCCGTCGAGATAGTCGTTGCCCTGGTACTGGAAAGGAATGTAGTCCGGGTCGCTCGTCGGGCCGCCTCCGGTGTCGCCAAACAGAACGTCATTGCCGATACCGCCGTACAGCACGTCGCTCGATCCCTGGCCGACCAAGCGATCGTTGCCAGCGCCGCCGTCCAGGAAGTCGGCACCATGGTGCTCAGGTGCCTGGTAAATCAGCAGTTGCGGGTCTGCATGATATCCATCCCCGAAGAGATGGTCGTCGTCGCCGCCGCCCTCAATATCGTCGTTGCCCGACAAGCCCCAGAGCACGTCACTTCCGGCTCCACCGAGGAGTTGGTCATCACCGTGACTTCCGATGATACGGTCGTCGCCCTCGCCACCGTCAACAAAATCATTGTCTGCATAGTAAGATGAATCCACACCATCCCATATATTGCTGCCTTTTCCACTATCGTAGACACCCCAGGCCGCGCCGGCGGCGATGGCTGTCTTGCCAGCGGGGGGGGTCCACATCTGGTCCGGAGACAGACGCCGCTGTCCATTGGAAGGCGAAGCGCTGCTGATATAGTCATTGCCTTTGCCGCCGAGGATGTGATCGTTGCCCTGACTGCCGGCGATCATGTCGTCTCCGTCACCGCCATCGATCATATCGTCGCCTTCGCCGCCATCGATCAGATCGTTGCCTCCCAGGCCAAAAATCTTGTTTTTGACGCCTCCCCCCATTAGAACGTCGGAAAAATTTGCCTCGGCGACGCCACCGACCAGGGTGCCATCGGCCAGGAATGTCACTGCGGACCAGTTATACAAGTCGGCACTGGTCTTTCCCGCAGGAGCGTGCTGATCTCCGATAATGGTAAAGGTGGACTTTCCGGTGTCTTTCAGACTGAGCGCAATGGTATTGGTGCTCGCGACGCCGCCCGGGCCGTTGTGGCTGGCCTTCAGCGTTCCCGGCACATCGCCTTCAAAATCACCGCGCTGGACCAGCGCGAAAACGACTTCGGTCTGACCTTCGCTGAGCGCGATGACGGCGCCTTCGGCGGCGACCAGGGCACCGTCAACCATCACCATCAGTTTTCCGCTGACGCCGGACAGCGACAGCGTGACCGTCTCGTGCGCGCCGGCTGCCGCGCTCAAGGACATGGTGAAGGTGGCGGCGCCGCCTTCGCTGATGGTCGCCAGCTGCGCCGCCAGGCTCGATTCGACAAAGCCGGGTTCGTTATACACGTTTTTCCCCGGCCCGATTTTCAGGGCGACTTTCGACTGGCTCTCGAGCTTGATACCAAGATATCCCTCGCTGCTCAATGCCTTCGCCAGGTCGAAATTGTCGATCGTGACCGCGTTGCTGCTGTCGAGTCCCTTGGTCATGATCATGCGCTTGCCCGTGACACTGGACGAGGCGTCGTACACCGCCATGCCAACGTACTCGCCGGAGGCCAATTGGGCGACCCATTGGTTGCGCTTGCCGACGCCTTTTCCATCCGTAATCACGCTACCGGCGATTTCGATTTTTCCCACACCGTCACTGTCGACGATGGTGTCGTTCCCAAACGCGGCGCCAAAGCTGTAGGTATCGCGGCCACTGCCGCCGCGCAGCCAGTCGCTGCCTGTACCGCCGTCAAGCTTGTCGTCGCCGGCCCCGCCCTCGATGTAATCGTTGCCGCCGCCGCCGCCGAGCGTATCGTCGCCGTCGTCGCCGTAGATCTCGTCGTACTTGTCGCCGCCTGTCAGCACGTTGCCGTATTCACCGCCAAACAGGATCTGGCGTCGTCCCGCGTCGCCGGAATCGGGACTTCCGGAGCGCAAGGTGGTATCGGTGACGGTATCGTAGAACATCAGATTCGGGTAGGGCGCAATCCCGGTCACGTCGGACTTATTCCTCTCAATCATCATTTTCAGCATCAAGGACCTGCTGGAAAGATACAAGTCGCTGAAATTCAATGCGCCCAAGCGCTCGTTCTGCTCAAAATCCGACTGATCGCTGGCAATTTTTCCTGTTAGTTCTACATGCTTCGCGGCGATGATAGCCAGCGCATCCAGATTATCCGGCGTAACCTGAATCGGCAACAGGTACTTCAGCGCAAGCAGATACGGCAGATAATGGAGCTCGTCGCTCCGGGCAGGAACCGAGCTTGTCGGAACGGTGATGTTGACTTTGCCGTTTAACTGCGCCAGCGGTGCGGGAGAGAGACCGGAATCAAGTGCCACTTTCAAGAGCAACAGATTTGCGTGATACATCTGCCGGCTCGGAGCGCTATCGGACACATCCCCCACCATCGTCGGCATAGCTTTTTCGTTGATCAGAATTTTACGCAATGCATCGAGCACATTTTCCAGACTGCTTTCGGCCCGGTTCGAACTTGTCTTCAACAGCGCGTTCAAGTCTTTCATATCGAACGTTTTGTCGAGCCGCGCCATGACATCAGCCAAGCTCATCGTATCGGTGAGTTTGTACATGGAGTGATTGTCGACGGGATTGGCCGACTCTTCGTTAAATAACGTTTGGCGGAATCCGCTTTGATCAAACCACCAATCATTAGTGGTAAAATTGATGCCGTTTTCCGCATAAAAATTGTCCTGTTCCATCAGGCTGGGATTTTTTCCCGACCCAAATCCCGGCCCGAGCAATGATTCCAGCTGTTTGAACGCTTCATCGCTGCGAAACGAAAACCCTGCGCCATTGAAGGTTGTCGCGTGCATAGTCGGTACTTGCACGTTGAACAGGCGTCCAAAAGCGGACGCCAGATATCCGCCCAGACTGTGGCCATTCACTTCAACACCATTGGCAATGTCTTGTGCAGTGATCGTACCGGTACCCACGCCATTGGACCCGTTGACGAAAGTGCCAGGCTTTGGATCCGAAGGGGAGATCGTTCCGGGGTTCGGCGGTGGAGCCCAGAGTGCAATCTGCCGTACCGATGCGTCGTCACCCTTTCCTGTTTCACGAAGCCACCAGTTGACCATATCAAGCACCTGCTTGCGGGCCGCGCCACTTATTGCCAACCCAACATCTGCCGCGATATCTTTGAGGCCGAACGTGCCTTGGAAGGAAATATAGACTTTATTCGTCGACTTTTGCCTCCACATCGTGGCATCGAAGCCGCTCCCGCTAATGTCGTTGGATTCCATATGACTGATGATTTTGAAATCGTTTCCGATTAGCTCGGCCAAGATTGGGGTCATTCTATTCAGCAACTTTTCCTTTAACGCGAACCCTTCCAGACCATCTTTCAAATCCTTTGCATAAGCTGCATCGGACAAAATCGCATTGATGAAAATATCGTGCATATTCATTTTCTATTGCCCTAGCTAATTAATAATTTTGTAATCAAGGAAAAGATTTTCTTCTTCTTTGGGGGAGCACACTCCGCTAAAAATCAACGGGCTGCTTCCCTCGTTGATCTGGACATATCTAGTCAAACGTCCCTGGCCGGTTCTGAATACGACATAGCTAAGCATCAGTGATTTATCGCTTTCGTAGACGAACTCCCAAAGTTGGCTTGTCATGGCAAGCGCCACTCCGTCAATGCGCTTTCTTTCATGATGCACATATATAAGACGCGCCCCTTTTTTTTTCGCCATCTCCGGATCCTTATAGATCATCTGATGCTTGCATAATCTGCTGAACTGTACTGCTCCGATAATTTCATCGGCGATCGGAAGCGGGTAGCCAACGACAATGACAATCGTCGCAATCAACCTCTTATACCGAAAATCGACCAACCATGTGATACCTTTCGCCACCCACCAGAGTACACCGAACCAGATCACCATCAATATAAAATAGACTAATCCCATAACTACATCATCCTTTCTGGTTTCATTCGATCCTGCAGCACCTTCTTTAGGCACTCTCCTGTCATCTCAGCCGCCAAACCATTTACATATGTTGCATCAGCCAAGATCGCATTAACAAAAATATCATTCGCACTCATAAATATTACCCCATTTTAATTTATAACGTTGTTGCATCAGCCAAAATCGCATTGATGAAAGTATCGTGTATATTCATTTTTTGACTTTCTTAATTTACAATTTTGTAATAAATGTAAAGATTTTTATCTTCTTTCGGGTAGCACACTCCGCTAAAGATCAACGGGCTTCCTCCCTCGTTGAGCTGGGCATGTCGAGTCAAACGTCCCTGGCCCGTATTGAATACGACATAGCTAAGCATCACTGATTTATCGCTTTCGTTAACGAATTCCCAAAGTTCGCTCGTCATGGGCAGCGCCTTTCCTTCAATTTGCCTCTTTTCATGAGGATCAAATATGAGACGCGCACCTCTTTTTTTCTCCATGTCCGGATCCTTATAGATCACCTGGTGCTCGCATAATTTGCTGAACTGTATCGCGCCAATAATTTCATCAGCGAGCGGCAGCGGATAGACAATGACAATGACAATCAGCGAAATCAACCTCTTGTACCGATGATCGAGCCGCCATGTGAGACCCTTCACCACCCACCAGAGCACACCGAACCAGATCAACAGCAATGCCAGATAATATAATCCCATAACTACATCATCCTTTTAAATTTCTGCAAGTTGCTACGCATTTTCAAACCAACATCTGCCGCAAATGCAATCGCCCCGAGGACTGAGTCCACCGCGCAATGATTAACGTTCACACAAGCCTTCCCGAGTCGCGCCCTGCACCAGCGCCAAAAAATACTCGATAATTCGACGCTTGCCCGTTTTGATCTGCCGCGATACCTTTAACGCCGAACGTGCCTTGGAAGGAAATATATATTTTATTCGTAGACTTTTGCTTCCACGTCGTGGCGTCGAAGCCACTCCCCACGATATCGCCCGATTCCTTATGACTGATGACGCTGAATTCCTTTGAAATAAACTCGGCCAGAACCGGGCCATTCGCTCTTCCAGCAAAAATTTTAACGACATCCCTTCGGCACCGATCTACCAAATCATCCGCATAAGAAGCATTAGCCAAAATCGCATTGATGAAAATATCATACATATTCGTATATTTATATTTCCCGGATTAGTTAATAACTTTGAATTCGGCAAAAAAACGTGCGAAATCTTTTCAGCTGACACCTCCCGGAAGATCAGCGGCCTCCCTCCCGCGTTAATCTGGAGATTTCTGGCTAAGAATCTTTATCCTTGATTTTTTCCATGGAATTCCGCAATAACTGATCGAGAAGGGCCTTTTAAAGCCCAGAAGTCATGCCTTACCGGAGACCTTGGCAATCCCAGACTGAATGAGTGTGCTTCGAAAATTTATCCATTTCCCACCCTCTAATTTTTTTTCATATGCCGTTACATTAATAATTTCCAAGAATAAATCCTGCATTCGATCATGCTCATCAAATCTGAATTTAATGTTGACTTTTAATGCTGGGTCGGACCAGTTTGAAGTATCAAATGGAGCGCCAGTATTTTTTAATTTCCACTTTCTGACAAAACTACATACTGCATCTCTTGGTACGACGCCTTCAACACAATGACCACCATTTTTACAAACGTCGCCTCAATTTTATTTCGCTCTTGCTTTGCAAATAAATTACTTGCCAAAAATTCAATTTTTGATTTACTGATCCGACCTACTCCACTTACACCAGAACTATATCCGGGCGTCAAATTTCCATCTCCATAAGAATTTCGCACCAAGTCAGATAAAGTATCATTGCCCATCACGCTAAAATCATCAATCGCTTTCGGAAGGTAACATCCTGCCAACATCGAGGTCATCGATACGATTATCACGCCAATAAAACATTTTTTTAATCTCGACACGGACATTTTATCGTTACTAATTTTCATATTTATCCTCCAAAAACATCAGTTGAACCCAACTCGCTAGATTGCGAACCTCTTCATTATTTAACAAAAGATTTTGCAATTTTCTGAGAACCTGTCACCACCATTTTTTGGTATAGATATTTAATTTTCAACCTAAACCCTACCATAAATATTTCTCAAGCGCACCACTACAGAAATATAAAATAATAAAAATAAAATAGCTGTGACGTGAAACCTCTTACAGAACGATTTGCTTCTTTATTCCTCACCCCTCGATTTCGGTTCGACGTTGCGAGTAGCAGCTTTCCCGTCACTCATCGCTCGCGCGCCGCTTCAGAAACCGCTTTCTGCACCGGCGACAGCAGGTACTCCAACACTGTCCGTTGCCCCTGATTGATCTCGACCACCACCTGCATCCCAGGCGTGATATGAAGACGCTTGCCTTGCGGGTCTTTCAGCGCTTGCTGATCCAGGCGGATCCGCGCCTTGTAACTTGCGCTGCCGCTCGCCTGTCCATTACTCCCCTCTCTCCCTGCTTCCGGCCGTGGCGGTTCGCTGGCATCGGCGCTGATGTGAATCACCGTCCCGCTCAACATGCCATGCCGCTGAAACGGATAAGCCGCTAGCTTCACCTTGGCCCTCTGCCCCACCGCGACAAAACCCACGTCCTCGTTCTTGATATTCACATCCGCAAACAACAGCTCATCTTTCGGCACCAAAGTCAGCACAACCGCGCCCGGCTGCACCACCGCGCCGGTGGTGGTCGTCGCCAGATCCTTGATCACGCCATCCTGCGGCGCCCGCAACACCATCTGTCCTTCGCGATAGCTGCTCTTGTCCAGGCTCGGCTGCAACTGGCCCAGCTTGGCGCGAATCTCCGCCAGTTCGCGCTCCAGATCGCTTTTGTACGTGCTGTGCAGTTGGCTGAGTTTCTGACGTTGCGCCGCCATCGCCGAATTCAACGCAGCCACGGTCGAACGTTGTGCATCGAGGTCCCTGGCCTTTTCAACGGCCTCGCGCTCCTTGTCGGCACTCTGGCGCAGCGGCACATAGCCCTCCTGCGACAGCTCGGCCAAGCTCTTTGCGGCCGCCTGGTACGTGGGCAAGGTCTGCTCCAGCTTGGCCAGCGTTTCGCCAGCACTCTTCTTTTCAAACTCCATTTTCTGCAGCAGCGCCTTCTCCTGCTCCAGGCTATCGTTGAATGCGCCACGACGCGCCTGGTACTGGCGCTCCACCTGCGCGAACAGCAGCGCGTCATCCGCGGCCCGCGCCAGCATCGGTTTGCCGGACAGTTCAGCCTCGATGCGGCGCACCTGCATCCGCTGGATACCAAGGTCACTGCTGACCCCGGTCTTGTCGGCACTGGCGATGGTCGCATCCAGGCGCGCCAGAACCTGTCCGGCCTTGACCGTGTCGCCTTCATGCACCAGCAGTTCCTTGACCACACCCGCCTCGGATGGCTGCACGATCTTCACCAGGGTCTGCGGCGCCAGCTTGCCGTCGGCGCTGGCGATGACGTCAAGCTTGCCGAAGGCAGCCCACACGATCATGACCAGCACCAGTACCGACACCGCACGCAGCACTATGCGGCCTGCCGTGCTCGGGCCCTGCCGCTCGATGCGGCTCAGGGGATCGTGCCAGCGCTTGGGTGGGCGCAGCGGAATGACCGTGGCCCCGGAAGGGCCGGCCAGGGGTGGTGCCGCGGCGGCGGATGTTTGATTCGGGCTCATGGTAGTCATCTTTATTTATGCGGCGGTAGCGGGCGATTCGGCTTGCGGGCGCTCAGGGTTGCCGAGCGAAGCGGGAACCGGCGCCAGGGTGATGCGCTGCGCTCCGTTCGGACCGAGGCGGTAGACTGCGTCGAGCTGCAACCCTTTGGGCAAGCCGTGCGTAATGAACAGCATCGTCACCTTGCCGCGCAGGGCGTTGATGGTGTGGGCGAATTGTTCTGCGGTGGACTGGTCGAGCGCACTGGTCGCTTCGTCGAAAACCAGAATGCTCGGGCGCTTGAGCAAGGCACGCGCAATCGCGATGCGCTGCTTCTGCCCGCCGGACAGGCCGGCCCCGCGCTCGCCAATCTCGGTCTGGTAACCCTTGGGCAACGCTTCGATCGCGTTATGGATTTCCGCCATCTGGCAAGCCGCCGTGACCTGCTCGAAACTGGCATCCGGACTGGCCATCTGCAGGTTCTCGAAGATGGTTCCTGAAAACAGCACCGTTTCCTGCGGCACGACCCCGAAATGGCTGCGCAGCTCATTGGCCGACAGATAGCGGATATCCACGCCGTCGACCAGGATGCGCCCGGCGCTGGGCTGATAAAAACCTTGCAGCAGCTTGGCCAGGGTGCTCTTGCCGCAGCCGGAGGCGCCCATGATGCCGATGGTCTGCCCTGGTTGCACCGTCAGCGACAGGTTTTGATACACCAGCGGCAAGTGCTCGGCGTACTTGAAGGCGACCGTATCGATCTCGATCTTGCCGGCGCGCGCATTGGCGCGTGCGGGAACCAGGGAATACGGTTCCACCGGCGCATTCATCAGGTCGCCCAGGCGGTCGACCGACAGGCTGGCCTGCTGGAACTGCTGCCACAGTCCGACCAGGCGCAGCATCGGTTGCGACAGGCGGCCGGAAAACATCTGGAACGCGACCAGCATGCCAATCGTAAAGTCGCTGCTGTTCATCACCGTGTACGCGCCCACACCCAGGATGAGAAGGCTCATCAGTTGTTCAAGCAGGTTCGACAAGGAGTTGTAGCCATTCGCCAGTTGTTTGGTCGCCAGGCTGGCGTCGAGATAGCTGCCCAGGTAATTGCTGTAGCGTGCGTCGAGCTGCGGTTCCATCTGCAAGGACTTGACCGTTTCCAGGCCGCCGATGTACTCGGTCAGGAAGGCCTGGTTGCGCGCCCCCAGCAGGAACTGTTCTTGCAGGCGCGCCTGGAAGATCGGGGCAACGACCATACTCAGCACAACGATGACCGCCAGGATCGCCAGCACCACCAGGGTCAGGGTCACGCTGTAGTAAAACATGATCGCCACAAAGATCAGCAGGAAGGGCAAGTCCAGCACCAGGGTCACGGCCGCGCTGGAAATAAATTCGCGGATCGTTTCAACGCCATGCAGGCGCGCGGCAATGACACCGGTGGGCCGGTGCTGGAAATACATCGGCGGCAGCTTGAACAGGCGCCCGAATACGGAGGCGCCCAGGGCGGCATCGACCCGGTTACCGGTATGCAGCACCAAATACTGGCGCATCCACGACAGCGCCGCCGAAAACAGCATGAACACGGCCATGCCGATGGCAATGACAATCAAGGTGCTCTGGCTGTGGTGCACCACGACCTTGTCGATGATCGCTTGCGTAAACAGCGGCGTGGCCAGCGCGATCAGCTGGATCACTAATGAGGCAAGCAACACTTCCTGCCACAGTTTTTTGTGTTTCAGTAACTCCGGGACAAACCAGCTGAAGCCGAAACGGCGCGACTGGCGCGCCAGTTCTTCGCTGTCGGGGTCGCCGGCATCCACGTTGTCAGGTGTCACGCGCATGACTTTCCCCAGAAAACGCTCGGCAAACTCGGCCAGGGGAACGGTACGGGGTGCGCTATCGTGGGGTTCAACAATCAGGACATTGCCACGGTCCGCCTGCAGGATGAGGGCGGCAACGCAGCTGGCCTCAGGCCCCGCGCCATCCGTTTCATCGCCATCGCGCAAAAATGCAAGCAGCGGGAACGACTCCCCGTGCAGCTTTGCCGGCTTGACGGAGGCCACACTAGCCTTGAACCCGAATGACACAATGGCATTCGTCAGGGAAGCAATCGAGTGTGGCGCGGCCAATTGTTGCTGGGCTATTTCAGGGGAGTAAGGTTTTCTGTGGAGAGCACATAGGCTCTGTACAACCCAGAAAAATGATGCTTTGGTGACACCGGTGTGTTTCATATTGAACAAAAAACCTGCTGTGGAAGAACCGGACGACGCCCTCTGCGGCTCGTCTGGAAGGCGGATGAGGGAAGGCGCGGGAGGCCGACTGTTGACAATCAATCCGTTTCATAAACCAACTAAAAATTGCTAAATAGCATTGTAAACACTGTGCGGGACACTTAACCTTATATTTATATTATTATTTTTTCCCTGTCGTGTTTTTATAACCGCAAGTATTAAATTTCAATACTATTACTCGAGTAGAAGGAATCACTGGCGCCAAGCCGATCTGTCGCGGCAGGAACATGCAATGAGACATGGCGCCGGGCGCTCATCGGCTGCACGGTCGATCGCTTTGCCTCCTCCGCGTGCCGAGGCGGTAAAATGGCGGCCTCACGACGCGGCCGAGCAAACGCCGCGCCCGCACCGGATTGAAAGTAACGATGACCACCACCCCTTCAGAGATCAACGCCGCCGCCATCAAGAACGGCCCGACGGAAAAACACACGCCAATGATGCAGCAATATTTACGCATCAAGGCCGACTACCCGACCATGCTGGTCTTTTACCGCATGGGCGACTTCTATGAGTTGTTCCACGACGACGCCGAAAAAGCCGCGCGCATTCTCGGCATCACCCTGACCGCGCGCGGCGCCTCGAACGGCAACCCGATCAAGATGTGCGGCATCCCCTTCCACTCGCTCGACCCTTACCTGGCCAAGCTGGTCAAGCTGGGCGAGTCGTGCGCCATCTGCGAACAGATCGGCGACCCGGCCACCAGCAAGGGCCCAGTCGAACGCAAGGTCATGCGGGTGGTCACCCCCGGCACCCTGACCGATGCCGACCTGCTGCCCGAAAAGGCCGAACGTCCCCTACTGGCCGTGTGCATGATCAGCCAGCGCAAGGTCGTCACCACGGGACTGGCGTGGCTGTCCCTGGCCAGCGGCGGCCTGAAACTGATGGAATTCTCGGGCGACAGCCGCACCGTCGGCCTGCGCCTGCGCCAGGAACTCGAACGCATCGCCCCTGCCGAAATTTTGCGCGGCGATGGCGCCGAGCTGTTCGACGACGATGGCACGGCCCACACCCAGCGCGTGCCAGACTGGCACTTCGATGTCGTCGGCGGCCACAAGGCCCTGCTCGACCAGTTGGGCGTGGCCACCCTCACCGGTTTTGGCGCCGATGGCCTGGGCGCCGCGTTCGGCGCGGCCGGCGCGCTGCTGCGTTATGCCCAGTCGACCCAGGGCCGCGGCTTGCAGCATGTGCGCAGCCTGTCGACCGAAACCGAGAACGAATTCATCGGCCTCGATGCCGCCACCCGGCGCAACCTGGAACTGACCGAAACCATCCGCGGCCAGGAGTCGCCCACCCTGTTCTCCCTGCTCGACCACTGCCGCACGGCGATGGGTTCGCGCCTGCTGCGCCACTGGCTGCACCATGCGCGGCGCGACCAGAACGTGGCGCGCGCGCGCCATGCGGCCATTGCCGCGCTGGCCCAGAGCGATGCCGCCGGCGCCTTGTCGGCCACCCTGGCCGAGGTGCCGGACATCGAACGCATCACCACCCGCATCGCGCTGCTCTCCGCGCGCCCGCGCGACCTGGCCAGCCTGCGCGACGGCCTGCGCCAGTTGCCGGCCCTGCGCCGCTCGGTGCAGCATGCGTTCACGGAAGGCGAAGAAAGCCTGCTGGCCACCATCCACGCTGCGCTGGCCACCCCCGCCATCTCCCTCGACCTGTTAGAGCGCGCGGTCGCCCCGGAACCGGCGGCCATGGTGCGCGACGGCGGCGTGTTCGCGCGCGGCTTCGATGCGGAACTCGACGAACTGCGCGGCCTGTCCGAGAACGCCGGCCAGTTCCTGGTCGACCTGGAAACGCGCGAGCGCGCCCGCACCGGCATCGCCAACCTGCGGGTCGAGTACAACAAGGTGCACGGCTTCTACATCGAGGTCACGCACGGCCAGACCGACAAGGTGCCGGACGATTACCGCCGCCGCCAGACCCTGAAAAACGCCGAGCGCTACATCACGCCGGAACTGAAGGTATTCGAGGACAAGGCCCTGTCGGCGCAAGACAAGGCGCTGGTGCGCGAAAAAATCCTGTACGACCAGTTGCTGGCCGACCTGGCGCCGCACATCGGCACCCTGCAAACCATTTCGCAAGGGCTGGCGCAGCTCGACACCCTGACCGCCTTGACCACCCACGCGCTGCAGCACAACTGGTGCGCGCCGCAACTGGTGGGCGAGCCCTGCCTGGTGATCTGCGAAGGCCGCCATCCGGTGGTGGAAAAACAGATCGAGCGCTTCATCGCCAACGACTGCAAGTTCAACGACGAACGCCGCCTGCTCCTGATCACGGGTCCGAACATGGGCGGTAAATCGACCTTCATGCGCCAGGTGGCCTTGATCACCCTGCTGGCCTATATCGGCAGCTACGTGCCGGCCACCAGCGCGACGATCGGCCCGATCGACCGCATCTTCACCCGCATCGGCGCCACCGACGACCTGGCCGGCGGGCGTTCGACCTTCATGGTGGAGATGACCGAATCGGCGGCCATTCTCAACGGCGCCACCGCGCAGTCGCTGGTGCTGATGGATGAAGTGGGGCGCGGCACCTCGACCTTCGACGGCCTGGCGCTGGCCTGGGCCATCGCGCGCCACCTGATCGACGCGAGCCGCAGCTTCACCCTGTTCGCCACCCACTATTTCGAACTGACCCAGCTGCCCGAAAGCCACCCGAGCGCGGCCAACGTGCACCTGTCGGCGGTCGAGCACAAGGACAGCATCGTGTTCCTGCACGCGGTGCAGCCCGGACCGGCGTCGCAAAGCTACGGCTTGCAGGTGGCGCAGCTGGCCGGCGTGCCGCAGGCGGTGATCAAGGCCGCCCGCAAGCACCTGGCGCGGCTCGAATCGCAGGCGCTCGACAGCACGCCGCAGCTGGACCTGTTCGCGCTGCCGTGCGTGGAGCCGGACGACGACGCCACCACGCCGCCAGGCCCCCACGACGCAAGCAACGATGCACTGCACGAGGCACTACGCGACGCGCTGGCCGCCATCGATCCCGACGCCCTGACCCCGCGCGAAGCGCTCGAGCAGCTGTATCAGCTCAAGCGCCTGGCCGCGCCATGATGCGCGGCGCGCCACTTGCCGCGCTCCTGTGCGCGGCCCTGCTGGCGGTGCGCGCCGACGCCGGCGCCGCGCAGGCGCGCACGGCGCCCGTCAAGGGCCCGGCGCCCTACCAGTTCGCCATCATCGGCCACCGCTTCACCGATGGCGGCGGCGACGCCCAGCTCGAACAAGCCATCGCCGCCAGCGACGATGGCGCGGTCGCCTTCGTGGTCGCCACCGGCATCAAGGGCGAGCGCGAGCCGTGCAGCGACGAGTTGTACACGCAGCGGCGCGACCTGTTCGCGCAGGCGCGCCGGCCCATGATCGTGGCCCCCGCCGCCAGCGACTGGAGCGGCTGCACCAATGGCGCCGGCAGCCAGCTGGCGGTGGACCGCCTGAACCGCATGCGCGAACTGTTTTATCCCGACGCCGATTCGCTCGGCAAGCGCAAGCTGCCCTTGACGCGCCTGTCGGCTACCTCGCAGTTCCGCAGCTATGCCGAGAACGCGCACTGGGTGATGGGGAGCGTGCTGTATGCGACCATGAATCTGCCCTCGGATAATAATCACTACCGTCCCGAGGCGGGCCGCAACAGCGAGTTCGAGGACCGCGCCGTGGCCAACCGCTTCTGGCTCAAGCGCCTGTTCGGCATCGCCAACCGCAAAAAGCTCGACGCGGTGGTGCTGTTTACCGAAGGCGACATGAAGGCGCACAGCGACAAGCCGGGGCTGCTGGCCATGCTGGGACCGGGCGAGAGCCGCCAGGACGGCTATGCGGCGGCGCGCCACCAGGTGCTGACGATGGCGCAAAAATTCGCGGGGAAGGTGCTGCTGATCGATACCGCGGCACCAGCGGGGCCGGCGCCGGCGATCGCCTGGCGCGCCAACCTGGGGCATGTGAGCGTGGGATCGGAGGTGCTGCGCATGCGCGTGGCGCCAGGCAGTGAAAAAATGTTCCTGCTTCAGAAACCGTAAAGCGCCACGCGCTGCCGGCCGTCGGCCCTGGCAGCGCGCGCCTGCCAGGCGACCCGTGGGCCGCCCGGCAAGCCGGGGTTTAATGCACGGGGTGGCTGCGGAAGTGGTCGCCCTCTTCGCCGTCATCGTCCTCGTCGTCATGGTCGTGGCCATGCGCGCCATGCACGTGGCCGTGCGCGATCTCGACATCGAGTGCGTCGCGCACGTCGGTTACTTCCAGTTCGAAGCGCAACGCCATGCCGGCCAGCGGGTGATTGCCGTCGAGGACAACCTTGTCGTCGGCGATGTCGGTCACGGTGAAGATCATGGCTTCTTCCGAACCATCCGGGCCGTCGGGCATGCCTTCGAACTGCATGCCGACTTCGAGCGGCTCCGGCAGGCGTTCGCGCGCTTCGACCTTGACCAGGGAGGAGTCGTAGTCGCCGAACGCATCATCGGGTTCGATCTGCAGGACGCAGGCATAGCCCGTTTCCTTGCCATCGAGTTCTTCTTCAATCTTCGGCAGGGTATTTTCGTAACCGCCGTGAAGATAGACCATCGGCTTGCTGCCGTCTTCGATCAGATTGTTCTGCGCGTCGGACAATTTATATTTGACCGTTACGACCGTGTTTTTGGCAATCTTCATAGTGCTTCCTTTCAGTGTGTACTGGCGGATTATACCTCCCCGCTGCCTTGCCCTGTTTCGGACTTGGTTATAATGTCGCATGAAAAAATTAACGCTCTTGGGCGATATCACGCCCGCCCAGTTTTTACGCGATTACTGGCACAAGAAACCGCTCTTGATCCGCCAGGCAATCCCCGGCTTCAAGCCGCTGCTCAAGTTCGAGGCCCTGGCCGCGCTCGCCAAGCTGAACCACGTCGAATCGCGCCTGATCACCCAGGTCGACGGCGACTGGAGCATGCAGCACGGTCCGCTGACCGAACTGCCGCCACGCACCCAGCGCGAATGGACCATGCTGGTGCAGGGCGCCAACCTGGCCGACAAGGGCGCCGATGCGCTGCTGCGCCAGTTCCGTTTCATCCCGGACGCCCGCCTGGACGACCTGATGATCAGCTACGCCACCGATGGCGGCGGGGTCGGTCCGCACTTCGATTCCTACGATGTGTTCTTGCTGCAGGCGCACGGCAAGCGCCGCTGGCGCATCGGCGCGCAAAAGGATTTGTCCTTGGTCGAAGGCAAGCCGCTCAAGATCCTCAAGAACTTCAAGCCGCAGGAAGAATTCCTGCTCGAAGCGGGCGACATGCTGTACCTGCCGCCCCACTACGCCCACGATGGCGTGGCCGAGGGCGAGTGCATGACCTACTCGATCGGCTTTCGCTCGCCGTCCTACCAGGAACTGGGCGAAGCGTTCCTGCAATTCATGGCCGACTCGATCGACCTGCCAGGCCGCTATGCCGATCCGGACCTGGAAGTGGCGAAACACCCGGCCGAAATTCCGCGCAACATGCTGGCGGCGATTACCGAGGAAATGAACAAGGTGCGCTTCACCGAGGAAGACGTGACGATTTTCGTCGGCGAGCACATGTCCGAACCGAAGCATAATGTGTTCTTCACGGGCCCGGCCAAGCCGCTGACCATGGGCCGCTTCGCCGAGACGGCGGGCAAGCGCGGCGTGGCGCTCTCGCTCAAGTCGCAGATGCTGTATCGTGGCAAGCACGTGTTCATCAACGGCGAATCGTTCGCCGTGGGCCGGGCCGACAAGGCCGTGCTCGACGTGCTGGCCAACGAGCGCGCCCTGCCCGGTACCGCCCTGGCCGGCGCGTCCGACGATGTGATGGAAGCGCTCTACACCTGGTACCAGGATGGATGGATTGAACTCGCCTAAAGGAATGCAGCCATGACCGACCTTACCGCCCTGCCATTCAACTCGCACGCCGAATTCGAGGCGCAGCTGCGCGACTGCCTGGGGCGGGCGCGCTCGACCTTGCAACTGTTCGATCCGGATTTTTCGGTCTTTCCGCTCGGTAGCAGCGAGACCGATGCCGCACTGCGGCATTTCCTGGCCGGCGGTGGCGCGATCCAGATCGCCATGCATGACAGCGCCCATATCGAACGCCACTACCCGCGCTTCCTGCGCCTGCTGCGCGAGTTCAACCACAAGATCGAGGCGCGCGCGACGCCGCGCTCCCTGCATCACCTGACCGATTCCTTCTGCATCGCGGACGGCATGCATATCGTGCGCCGCTTTCACAGCGACCACATGCGCGGCGAAGCCAGCTTCGACCTGCCCAAGGCGACTGAACTGAGCCAGGAAAGATTCGCGGGAATCTGGATCGAGGCCGTTTCAACCTTGCATCCGACCACCACAGGTTTGTAAGGGTTTGTAAGGCCTAAAACCGGACGGTCAGAATATAAATCGGAGTTGTCGCAAAATGACCGATGAAATAAGCATAAAGATGTCTTTTATCACAAGATGAATGTTGCCAGTTCGCAAAAAGCTTCCATAAAAGCATCTTCCCGCTATTGCGGAGCACCAAATTTAGCTATAATATCGGGTTAGGAAGTTTCCGTTGTCTGTCAAGCACCATTACAGGTACGAAAGCTAACGAGAATTCCCTAACGAGCGATAATTACCGGTAATTATTCATCGCAACATACGTCGTCATAATTTAGTGAATTAATTAAGGAAAACCCATGAAAAAATCTTTGCTGATCGTCTCCCTGTTGGCCGTTGCCCTGGCTGCTTGCACCAAAAAAGAACCAGAAGCAGTTGTTACCCCAACCCCAGTTGTGGAAACCCCAGCAGCGGTTACTCCGCCAGCAGCTCCAGTTGATGCTGCAGCTCCAACTCCAGCAGCAACCGAAGCCGCTAGCGCTGCAGCAACCGCTGCTTCGGCCGCTTCCGTAGCTGCTGACGCTGCTAACGCCGCTTCGGTTGCCGCTTCGGCTGCTGCTTCGGCTGCTGCATCCGCTGCCAAGTAATCAGCGCGATTTGAAAAGGCCGGCCCGCGGGCCGGTTTTTTTTCGCCCGCAGGTTTGCGTCCACGCCGTCTTGCGCGCGCAGGCGGGGCCGATGGCAGCCGTGCCCGGCGCCGCTTCAGCGCCCGTTGCCCGTGCAGCGGCGTAAAAAAACCGGCCTCGGCCGGTTTTTTTATTGCTGCATCGACGTTTACTTCAATTCGTCGCTCAGCAGTTTCAGGATCTTGGCGCCGGTCGGCGAGGTTTCCGCCTTGCCGTCGTTACTCTGCACCGCCACCTTGCTCACCGTCGCGCCGGCTTCCGACTTGACCGTCACCCGGAAACGCTGCGCTTCCTTGGCCTTGTCCGAGGAGGCGCCAAAGCTGAACAGCTTGCTCAGGAAACCATCTTTCGCGGCCAGGTCGGGATCGACATAGCGCACGAAATACACGCCCTGCACGCGGTCGCGGTCTTCCACCGTGAAGCCGACCCGGTCCAGCGCCAGGCCGACCCGGCGCCAGGCGCGGTCGAAGCCTTCGTCCACTTCCACCGTGTCGCCCACCAGCTTGGCGTGCTGGGGCGCCACCACCGCCGCGGCCACGGCCGCTTCGGCCGGCTTGACGTCGGCCATGCCCGACAGCTTGGCCACCAGGCGGCTCAGGAATTGCGCTTCCAGGCCCGGATCGTTCGGACGTACGGTCCAGGTGGTCGAATCCTTTTGGGCGCCGACCAGCACTTCTTCCGCGCCGCGGTGGCTGATGTAGATTTCGGTGCCGTTCGGGGTGCGCTCCAGGCGCGTGCGGAACTTGTCGCGCTCGCCCGTCGAGTACAGCGAATCGAATACCTTCCCGATCGACTGGCGGATGAAGTCTTGCGGGATCTTCGAGCGGTTCTCGGCCCAGTCGGTCTCCATGACGCCGGTGGTGGCCGACTCATTGATGATGGTAAAGCCCGAATCGGCCCAGAACTGCTTGAGCTGCGGCCACAGCTGCTCCGGCGTCTGGTTCACCACCAGCCAGCGCTGGTTGCCGCTGCGCTCGATCCGGACGCCATCGGTGCCGGCCACGGCCACCGCTTGCCCGCTTGGGGCCGGCATGGCCGTCGTGCCCTTGGGCTGCTGGTAGGTCGAGGCGCTGGCCACGCCGCGCGTTTCGGGAATGCTGTAGCGGTTGTCGCGCTCGAGCTGGGTCAGGTCGGGCGGCACGTCCAGGGTGGCCGCCTTCTTGGCGCCGCGGTAATCGAGCTTGTCCTGTTCGATGACGGAACTGATCATGCCGCAGCCGGACAGGCTGACCATCAGCGCCGAAAGCACCAGGCCGCGCGTCGCCGCCGGAGGAAATGCCGTGGCCGAGGCCGAAGTAATTGTCTTACGAATAGTCATGTCGTTACTGGATGAGAAGCTGAAAGGCAGCTGGTGTCTGGGATGATCCAACCCTTGCGGGTCAGGGCTGTGGTAGGACGCCGGCTTCGCGCAGGGCGGCGCGGACCGCATCGTGGCAGTCTTGCCCCAGCGGCGCCAGGGGCAGGCGGATGCCGTCAGGCATCAGGCCCATTTCCGCCATCGCCCATTTGACCGGGACCGGGTTCGGCTCGATGAACAGTTTCTGGTGCAGCGGCATGACCTTGTTATTGATCGCGACGGCGCGGGCGATGTCGCCGCTCATCGCGGCCACGCACAGCTCGTGCATCGCGCGCGGCGCCACGTTGGCCGTGACCGAAATATTGCCGGCACCACCGCACAGCATCAAGGCCAGCGCGGTCGGATCGTCTCCCGAGTAGAGGGCGAACGAGGGGTCGACATTGCGCAGCAGTTCCAGGGCGCGCGCGATGTTGCCGGTCGCATCCTTGAGGCCGACGATATTCGGAATGGCGGACAGGCGCACGATGGTCTCGTTGCTCATGTCGGCCACGGTACGGCCCGGCACGTTGTACAGGATGATAGGCAGGTCGACCGCTTCGGCGATGGCCTTGAAGTGGCGGTACATGCCTTCCTGGGTCGGACGGTTGTAGTACGGCACCACCAGCAGCGCGGCATCGGCCCCGACTTCCTTGGCGAATTCGGTCAGCTTGATCGCTTCGGCGGTCGAATTGCCGCCGGTGCCGGCAATGACTGGAATGCGGCCCCGGGTATGCTCGACGGCCAGCTTGACCAGTTCGCAGTGTTCCTCGACGCTGACGGTGGCCGATTCGCCCGTGGTGCCGACGATGACGATGCCATCGGTGCCCTCGGCGATGTGCCAGTCGATCAGCTTGCGCAGGCCCGGATGGTCCAGACTGCCGTCTGCATGCATCGGGGTGACGATTGCTACTATGCTGCCCTTGATCATATGTAGGTAACTATGCTGGTAAGTAAAAGCCTGATTGTAGCGGATCGTCCGCCGGAATGGTTCATTGTTGACTAGAATCGCGCTTCGGTCGGCGCCGCGCCCCCGTCCAGACGGGCATCGGCGCGCGCAAAATCGGCCCCGGCGGCGCACAGGCGCTGCACCATGGCCGCCTTGGGCAGGCTGGTGAAACCGTCTTCGAAGGCCAGCACGCGCAAGTGATGGGCCGCCGCCTGGCGCAGCAGCTCGCCCTCGTGCAGCAAGAAGGCGGGATTGCTCGGGCGGCCAAATTCTTCATTTCCGCACGCAAAGGTTTCATAGATCAGCAAACCACCCGGCGCCAGGCTGCGCACCAGTGCGGGGATGAGCGGGCGGTGCAGGTAATTGGTCACGACGATCACGGCAAAGCGCCCCTCCCCGAACGGCCAGGGCGCGCTGCCGTCTTCGAGGTCGAACTGCATGGTGCTGATGCCTTCGCCCGCGGCGGCGGCGAGGGCCTCGGGGTCGCGGTCGAGCGCGATCACCGGGTGGCCGAGCGCGGCCAGCAGACGTGCGTGGCGGCCGCTGCCGCAAGCCAGGTCGAGCGCCTCGCCGCGCGGCGCCAGCGGCGCGAAGCGGGCGATCCAGGCGGAGGCGTCAGTAGTGAGTGTGTCGGTCATCAAGAATTCCTTTATCAAGTGTAAGCCAGGCCCATCGCTTCGCGCACGTCGCGCATGGTTTCCTGTGCCAGTTTGCGCGCCGTTTCGCAGCCGTCGGCGACGATGGCGCGCACCAAGGAGGGGTCGTCCAGGTATTGCTGGGCACGTTCGTGCATCGGTTCCTGTTCCTTGACGATGGCGTCGATCACCGGCTGCTTGCATTCGATGCAGCCGATGCCGGCCGTGGTGCAACCCTGGACCACCCAGTCGCGGGTCGCTTCGTCGGAATAAACTTCGTGCAATTGCCATACCGGGCATTTGCGCGGATCGCCAACGTCGCTGCGGCGCACGCGCGCCGGGTCGGTCGGCATGGTGCGCACTTTCTTGACCACCGACTCCTTGTCTTCGCGCAGGGAAATGGCGTTGCCATAACTTTTTGACATCTTGCGCCCATCCAGCCCGGGCAGGCGCGAGGCCACCGTCAGCTTCGCCTGCGGCTCGACCAGGATCAGCTTGCGGCTGCCTTCCAGGTAGCCGAACAGGCGCTCGCGGTCGATCATCGACAGGCTCTGGGCATCGTTGAGCATGGCGTGGGCTTGCTCCAGCGCATCGTCCTTGCCTTCCTGCTGGTAAGCGGTGCGCAATTCCTGGTACAGCCGGGCGCGCTTGCTGCCGAGCTTCTTGACCGCTTCCAGCGCCTTTTCCTCGAAGCCTTTTTCCTTGCCGTACATATGGTTGAAGCGGCGCGCGATCTCGCGCATCATTTCGATGTGCGGCACCTGGTCGTCGCCCACCGGCACCTGGCTGGCGCGGTAGATCAGCACGTCGGCCGCCTGCAGCAGCGGATAGCCGAGGAAGCCGTAGGTGGCCAGGTCCTTGTTACTGAGGTTCTCGATCTGGTCCTTGTAGGTCGGCACCCGTTCCAGCCAGCCGAGCGGCGTGGCCATCGACAGCAGCAGGTGCAGTTCGGCATGCTCGGGTACGCGCGACTGGATGAACAGGGTCGCCTGCGAGGGGTCGACCCCGGCCGCCAGCCAGTCGACCAGCATGTCCCAGGTGCTGCGCTCGATGATGCCGGGGTCGTCGTAATGGGTGGTCAGGGCGTGCCAGTCGGCCACGAAAAACAGGCAAGGCTGTTCCGCCTGCATCTTGATCCAGTTTTTGAGGGCGCCGTGGTAATGGCCAAGGTGCATGGTGCCCGTCGGGCGCATACCGGAAACAACACGATCTGGGTACATGAATTAACTCAGGAAAAAAGAAAAGGGAGACGCGACCCGGGAAAAGGCGGCAATCGCCACCGTCATCGCCTTGAACAGGAAGCTGTCGAGCACATGCAGGCGCATCAGCAGGATGAAGGCGGCGAAAATGAGCACGTCGATCACGGCCACATCATTCACGAGCCGCAACAGGCGCTTGGGCAAGGCCGCCAGCATGGCGCCCGGCAGCAGGGACGCCAGGGTGCGCCCGCCATCCGGCGGCACGGTCGGCAGCAGGCGCAGCACGCGTTCGGGCAGCACGCTGGCCAGCACATGGCTGCCGTCGAGCGGCGGAATGGGCAGCAGGTTGAACACCATCATGACCGCGTTGACGCTCACGCCGGCGCGCACCATGTCGAACAGGAAGCGCTCGCCCACGCCGGCGGCGGCCAGCAGGATGCCGATGATGGTCCACGCCACGCCCATGGCGAAATTGGCGGCCGGGCCGGCCAAGGCCACGAAAGCCATGTGTTTCTTGGGATTGCGCAGGCGGTCGTATTCCACCGGGACCGGCCTGGCGTAACCGAAGGGCAACTGGATCAGCCAGTACAGCACCAGCGGCAAGGCCACGGTGCCGAAGGGATCGATGTGACGCAGCGGATTGATGCTCAGGCGACCTTCGTTGGCCGCGGTCGGATCGCCGAAATACCGGGCCACGTAACCATGCGCCACTTCATGCAGGGAAATGGCGAACAGGACCGGAATCGCGAACACAAACAGTGCCTGCATGGTCTGGTGAGTGCTATTCATCGCACGATTCTAGCAGAGCGGGCGCACGGCCCCGGAACTGCGGCGGGCGGCGGTTCAGAGGCCGAACACGGCGGCATCGCCGCGGCCCTGGCGCACCAGCACCACGTCGTCGCCGGTCAGGTCGATCACGGTGGTCGGTTCGAGCGAGCAGGCGCCGCCATCGACGATCAGGTCGACCTGCTTGTCGATGCGCGCGCGGATGCTGTCGGCGTCGGTCAGCAGCTCGCTGCCTTCGCCGTCAAGGTCGGGCAGGATCAGGGTGGTGCCCAGCAGCGGCTGGCCCAGTTCGGCCAGCAGGGCCTGGGCGATGGCGTTCTCGGGCACGCGCAAGCCGATGGTCTTGCGCGAGGGGTGAGACAGGCGGCGCGGCACGATCCGGGTCGCTTCCAGGATCACCGTGTACGGACCCGGTGTAGCGGCCTTGAGCAGGCGGAACTGGCGGTTGTCGACCCGCGCGTAGACGGCGATCTCGGACAGGTCGCGGCACAGCAGGGTCAGGTGGTGTTTTTCATCGATGCCGCGGATACGGCGCAACTTTTCCACCGCCCCCTTGTCGTCCAGATGGCACACCAGGGCGTAGCATGAATCGGTCGGCAGCGCGACGATGCCGCCGGCGTGGATGATCTGGGCGGCCTGCTTGATCAGGCGCGCCTGCGGATTGTCGGGGTGGATCGCGAAAAATTGGCTCATGCGGGAGGCAGGTTGTTGAGGGCGGCGATACGTTCTTCCATCGGCGGGTGGGTGGCGAACAGGGCGCCCCAGGCCGAACCGGGGCCGGAAATGCCGAACGCCGACATTTGCGACGGCAAGGTGCCGGGGGCCAGGCCGCCCAGGCGCGCCAGCGCCTGCTGCATGGGGCGCGGGCTGCCCAGCAGCCTGGCCGAGCCGGCGTCGGCACGGAATTCCCGTTGGCGCGAAAACCAGGCGACGATGATCGACGCGACCAGGCCGAACACCAGTTCGCACACGAAGACGGTGACCATGTAGCCGATGCCGGGACCACGGTCGCTATTACCGCGCAGCACGACCTTGTCGACGAAAAAGCCGACCACCCGCGCCAGGAACACCACGAAGGTATTGACCACGCCCTGGATCAGGGTAAGGGTGACCATGTCGCCATTGGCGACGTGGGCCACTTCGTGGCCGAGCACGGCTTCGATGTCATCGCGGTCCATGCTTTCCAGCAAACCGGTGGAGACGGCGACCAGGGCGGAATTCTTGAATGCGCCAGTGGCGAAGGCATTCGGCGCGCCCTCGTACACGGCGACCTCGGGCATGCTGATGCCGGCCCGCTCGGCCAGCTTGCGCACGGTATCGACCAGCCACACCTCGCTGGGATTGACCGGGTTGTCGATCACGCGCGCGCCGGTCGACCACTTGGCCATCGGTTTGCTCATCAGCAAGGAAATGAAGGATCCGGTGAAGCCGACCACGGCCGAAAACACCAGCAACTGGCCGATGTTGATGCCGGACGCACTGACCGCACGCGCGATGCCGAACACGTTCAGCACCACGGTCAAGACCAGGATCACCGCAAGGTTAGTGGCAAGGAACAGCAAAATGCGCTTCATGGCAAGCCTCCCGGCTGCGAGATGAATGAACAGGAAAACAAGATAGGGTTGGCCGCTACAAATACAAGAGCCGCGCCGCCGCGCCCATGGCGCGCCGGGCGCGTTTTAAGCCTGCGGTAAGCATCCGGCCCAGCCTAGGTCAACCTTCAGAACCAGTCGTGCCAGACCGGCTTGACGCTCGATGGCAGCGGCGGCAAGGCCGCGAAATCGACCCGCGACTCGCCAGGCGCGTGAAAATCGGTGCCGCGCGACGCCAGGAAGCCATAGCGCCGCGCTTCCTCGGCGTACAGGTGATACTGGTCCGGCGTGTGGCTGCCCGTGACAACCTCGATCGCCGTGCCACCCAGTTGCTTGAATTCATCGAACAAGGCGCCCTGCCCCACCATGCCCAGCTTGTAGCGGCCCGGATGGGCGATGACGGGAATCCCGCCGGCGCCGCGGATCCAGCCGACCGCCTGGGTCAGGCTGGCCCAGCGGTGCGGCACATAACCGGGCTTGCCTTCGACCAGGTATTTACGGAACACTTCCGGGATATTCGCGCACACGCCGGACTCGACCAGGTAGCGCGCGAAATGGGTGCGCGACATCAGGTCGGGATTATCGACGAACTTGAGCGCGCCCTCGTAGGCGCCGGGGATGCCGGCGCGGGCCAGTTGCTCGGCCATGTCGCGCCCGCGCGCATCGCGTCCGCTGCGGGTGGCGGCCAGGCCCTGCACCAGGCCGGGATTGTCGGCATCGATCTGCAAGCCGACGATGTGCACGGTATGGTTGGCCCAGGTGATCGAGATTTCGACGCCGGACACGAAATGCATGCCCAGGTCGGCGGCCGCCGCGCGCGCGGCGGGCACGCCGCCGACTTCATCGTGGTCGGTCAGGGCCCACGCGTTCACCCCCGCCTTGTGCGCGTAGTTGGCGACGGCGGCAGGCGCCAGGACGCCGTCGGACACGGTCGAGTGACAATGGAGATCTACATTCAGCATACGCAGGCAAGGCTCGGATCGGCAACTAGTGGAGACAGGCTTTATTGTACGCTGACTGAGCGATGCACGCGGCGCGCGGCTAAACCAGGAACGCTTCCACCATCGCGGCCAGCGCCTCGGGCTGATCGTGATGCAGCATATGGCCGGCGTCGGCCATCATGCGCGTGCTCACCGTTTTCAAGTGTCCCAGGCGGCGGTCGACCTCGATGCGAGCTTCCTCGCGCGGCCCCATCCATTGCCACATAGTCGTGTCTTCCGCCTCGACCCACAGCACCGGCGCGCTGATCGCCGACCAGCACGCCATCACTTCTTCCACCTGGTAGCCGAGCGGCGTGGGCTTCTTGTGATTCGGGTCGCCCAGGATTTCCCATTCGCCGGCCGCGTTTTGCGCCGACCAGTGGCGCGCCAGGAAGTGCGCGCGCTCGTCGGGCAGGCGCGGATTGGTTTTTTGCAGGCGCGCCGCCACCGCCGCCTGGCTCGGATAGGTGCGCAAGGACGGCGGCGCGCGCATCTCGTCAAGCCACTTGGCGTATCGGCGCGGCGCCTTGTCCGGGCTCGACGCGGGCAAGCCGAAGCCTTCCAGGTTGATCAGGCGGCGCACCCGGGCCGGGCGCGCGCCGGCGTAAATGCCGACCACATTGCCGCCCATGCTGTGGCCGAGCAGGTTGACCGCCTCACGAGGCGCGTAATGATCGAGCATGGCATCGAGATCGGCCACGTAGTCGGGAAACCAGTAAGTGTCAGAATGGCTGCGTTCGGAGAGCCCGAAGCCGCGCCAGTCGGGCGCGATCACATGCCAGTCTTTCTCCAGGCAATCGACCACGAACTGGAACGAGGCCGACACATCCATCCAGCCGTGCACCATGAACAGCTTGGGCGCGCCCTCCCTGCCCCAGTGGCGCACGTGGGTGCGCAAGCCGCGCACGGTCAGGAATTCGGATCGGGATGGTTTCATGGGACACTCGACAATAAAAAAGAACGACCGTTCGTATTATACCGGAGAACTTTTTCATGCAGCGATATCGTCTTGAGCCCGCTTATCGGAATAGACGCATTCAGGATCACGTGGATTGCCATTGCCTGGTTCGATGGTTTTTCCAGGCAGCCAATGAGATTGTCCCTCAGTCGGTAATTGCACGCAGGCGTGCGAGCGCATCATCGACAACAAACTCGGGCGCCGTTTCCACCCGTCTGGCGGCGCGCGCCTCCAGGTCCAGCATGCGCACTTGATTGACCAGTACCACGCCCTGGATTGTCGTGCCCGATCCAGTCAAGGGCGCAGCGAAGCCGGCATGCCGTGCAAAGTCGCCTCCCTGGGCAATTGGCGCCACCAGCGCGAGGCCGAGCGCATTGAACACGCTGGTCGATAACACAAGCGCAGGCCGCATGCCTTGTCGTTCATGGCCCTTGGTCGGGTCAAGATTGACGAGGATGATATCGCCACGCCCAAACTTGGCTCGCTTTACCACGCTTCACGCCCTACTGGCGTGACATTGCTCCACGCAGCCATATCCACGGGCTCCGGTGCCGAGGGGTCGCACTGGGCCACCAGGTCCGCCAGCGAATACGCCGGTCGCTTTACTTTCAGCAGCACACCCTCGTTTTGCACGCTGACGGTCAGCTTGTCGCCCAACGTCGCCTTCAGGATGCCAAGCAACTCGGTGGGCAGTCGCACTGCCGCGCTGTTACCCCATTTTTGTACCGACAATTCCATTTTTTTACCTCCTGTTGTATCTACATTGTAGATACAACATTGGAATAGTCAAGTCTGCCTTTGGTGCACGAAAGCCGTCAACATCGACGCCGATCATCCGTGCATCCATGGGGCAGTGCGCGATCACGGGTGCCGTATTCAGTTAGTCCAGTACAAATACCGCAGGAAGCCCATGCCGGTCTGCGACTTGCTGGCCTGTTCCGCCATTTGCGCCAGCGGCGAGACCGGATGCGCCTTGTCGATGCGCTGGCAATGGGCGGTCGGCAGCTTGGTATGGCGAAACCCGTACAAGGTACCGGCCGGCGGCGGTTGCAGATACACCCTGGCCACGTTCAAGCCACTGCCCTCGGGACACAAGGGCGCCATCGCCGCCAGCATCCCGCTGCCACCCTGGGTGGCCGGCAGCAAGCTGCGGCCTTGCCACAGCGCCGACATTTCCTTGATCATCATGCCCCAGCTGGCGAAATCGGCCGCATCGAGCGGCAGCGGGAACACGCTGCTGGCCTGCCCGGGATGGCCGATCCACTCCTCGTCGTCATCGGTTTCGGCCAGCGCTTCCTGGCGCATCTTGCCTGAAATCAGAAAGCCATTGCCGATCAGCTGGTGCGCCGCCTTGAGCAAGGCTGGCCGCGCCAGGATCACGCCGTTGTAGTCCTTGGCCAAGTCGAAGGCGCGCACATTGGTCAGCAAGCCCTCGATGAAATGATGATACGACAGCGACCATAAAATATCGCTCTGGTCGACCCGGATCACGGCGCCGAGATTGTATTCGCGGTCGTAATATTCCTGATCGTTACTCGGACCACTGAAGCGGAACGCCTGGTGCCCGCGCTTGGGCAGGGCGAACAGGTATTTTTCCCACAGCTTGACCTGGCCGTCGCTGTCGAGGTCGAGCTCCCACTGCGCGGGTGCCAGGCGCAGCGACTTGCGCTTGCCAAGCTTGACCTGGGCCAGCAGCTTGCGCGTGGCGCCCAGTTCGGCGATCACGTAATCGATTTCCTTGGTCACCTCGACCAAGATGGCGTCGTTCGAGGTACGGTCTTTATGTATCCGCTCGAAGCCCTGCGTACCCCAGGTGACGATCTGGCGCACCAGTGCCGTGTCGCGGCAGATGACGGCGGCAATGCGCGCATCGTCATCCCTGGGCACGGCCCCCTTCGCCACCTCGCGGCAGGCGGCGGTGTAGCCGTCGGTGGTGGTGAAATCGGCAGCGCGCGCCGCCGGGACCGCCAGGACGCCGGCCAAGGCCAGCGCCCCGGCCAGGCGCGAAACAGGGGAAAGTCGCATGATGCCTCCGCTATAAACGTGTCATAAAAGAAAGCTATCCTACGCGAAACAGGTAGTTTTGCGCCGCCCCGCCTTGTGATTAGAAGAAAGCCCCCAACCTTCCCGTGACGCGGCGGTGAATGGCCATGCCGCGTCGAAAGTGCCGGGGCGGCGTAAAATAGCGCCATTCCAACGCTTCCCGACACCAAAATGGCTATCTACCAACTGGGCGAGCATGCGCCCGAGATTCACTCTTCCGCCTACGTCGCCGATTCCGCCAGCCTGATCGGCAAAGTGACCCTGGAGGCGAATACCTCGGTCTGGTCCGGCGCCACCCTGCGCGGCGATAACGAGCGCATCACGATCGGCGCCAACAGCAATGTGCAGGAAGGCACGGTCATGCACACCGACATGGGCTTTCCACTCACCATCGGCAGCAATGTGACGGTCGGCCACCAGGCCATGCTGCACGGCTGCACGGTGGGCGACGGCTCGCTGATCGGCATCCAGGCCGTGATCCTGAACGGCGCCAGGATCGGCAAGGGTTGCCTGGTCGGCGCCGGTGCGCTGGTGACCGAAGGAAAAGAATTCCCTGACCACTCGCTCATCATCGGCGCCCCGGCCAAGGCCGTGCGCACCCTGAGCGCGGAAGACATCGCGCGTCTCGAAGGCAGCGCCGCCAGCTATGTGGCACGCGGCCAGCTATTCAAGACGCAACTGAAAAAGATTGGATAAACAATGACTACAGAAAATAACAACGATACCCTGCAAAAATTCATCTTCGACAATGCCGCCGTGCGCGGCGAGTTCGTCGAAATCTCCAGCACCTGGGGCGAGATCCAGCAACGCCACAGCTATCCGCCGGCCGTCAAGAAGGTGCTCGGCGAAATGGTGGCGGCGGCGGCCCTGCTGTCGGCCAACCTCAAGTTCAACGGCGCCATCGTCATGCAAATCCACGGCGACGGGCCGGTGCGCCTGCTGGTGGTCGAATGCGATTCCGACCTGCGCATGCGCGCCACCGCCAAGCTGGCGGAAGGCGTGACGGTGGCCGACGACACGAGCCTGACCGACCTGCTCAACGCGGGCGGCAAGGCGCGCTTCGTCATCACGCTCGACCCGACTGACAAGATGCCCGGCCAGCAGCCCTACCAGGGCATCGTGCCGCTCGATGGCGACGACATGGCGACCGTCATCGAAAACTACATGCTGCGTTCCGAGCAGCTCGACACGCGCCTGTGGCTGGCGGCCGACGATGGCGTCTCGCGCGGCCTGCTGCTGCAAAAGCTGCCGCGCCACAGCGGCAAGGATGACCAGATCAAGCAAAGCAGCGAAGCCGACGAGCTGGAAACCTGGAACCGCGCCGTCATGCTGGCCTCGACCCTGAAGCAGGAAGAGCTGCTCTCGACCGACATCCAGACCTTGATGAACCGCCTGTTCTGGGAAGAGACGATCCGCGTGTTCGAGCCGGCCCACCCCCGCTTCCACTGCAGCTGCACGCGCGAAAAAGTCGGCAACATGCTCAAGATGCTGGGCCGCGAGGAAGTCGACGGCGCCCTCGATGAGCTGGGCCAGCTGGCGATCGACTGCGATTTCTGCGGCAAGCACTACTCCTTCGACAAGGTCGATTGCGCGCAGCTGTTCGTGGACGGCACGCCGGTCGAAGTGCTGCTTCCCGCCAGCGACGTGAAGCACTGACATGCGCGAGTCGCCCCGCTCCGCCTTCCCGCATTTTCTGGCCATTCCCACGCGCTGGATGGACAACGACGCCTACCAGCACGTCAACAACGTCGTCTACTACAGCTTTTTCGACACCGCCGTGAACCAGTTCCTGATCGCGCGCGGCGTGCTCGATATCCACGCCGACGCCGTGGTCGGGCTGGTGGTCGACACGGGCTGCACGTACTTTCGCTCGATCGCCTTTCCCGACACGGTGCACGTGGGCATGCGCGTGACCAGGCTGGGCAACTCCAGCGTGCGCTACGAGCTGGCGCTGTACCGCAACGATGAAGCGCTGCCCGCGGCGGCCGGGCATTTTGTCCATGTCTACGTCGAGCGCGCGAGCAACCGTTCGGTCCCCGTTCCCGACGCCGTGCGCGCCGTGCTGGCCACCATCGCCAGCGCGGCGGCGTAAGCCGGCATGCAGGCCCTGCCCGCCCCCGGCATACGCACCCTGGCGCACGGCGACGCCGGCGCCCTGCTGGCGTTTGAACTGGCCAACCGCGCCTGGTTCGAGCGCCACGTCGAAGCGCGCGACCCGGCGTTCTATTCGCCCGACGGCGTGGCGCGGCATATCGCCCACTATCTGGACGGGCATGCGGCCGGCACCTGGCATCCTTGCGTGCTGCTCGACGGCGAAGGCCGGATCGTCGGCCGCGCCAATCTGAAGGACATCGACAGGATCAAGGGTTCGGCCGAAGTGGGTTACCGCATCGCGCATGACCAGACAGGCAAGGGCCTGGCCACGTTCGCCCTGCAGCACCTGATCGGGCTGGCCCGCTCGAGCTGGCAACTGAACGAGCTGCGCGCCAAAGTCACTCTCGCCAACCAGGGGTCGGCGGCGGTGCTGCACAAATGCGGCTTCGTCCACGCGGGCGACCTGACGCGCCTGGCCACGGTCGACAAGGCCAGGGTCGACGGCGCCGTGTACCTGCTGGACCTGACGCCGGCCTGACGCCACTATCCTGGCAGCGAATAGGCAAGGCCTGTCGATAACATGTGGGCGGCGATGCTCTGTCCCTGCTCAATCTGACGCGGCGGCACCGCATCGTCATATCACGGACTTCTTGCACTCACTTTGGCGCCCGCTGTTCGGGTGCGCTGCTGCCTTTTTTTCGTTTTAGCGTCACTGCAAACGAGATGCTGTTAAATAAAATAAGGTATCCGAGCAGCTTGTCCATGCCGTCGCGTCCATGTCCCGAAATGGACCAAGCCACCACGGCGCCCAGGCTCCCCATGAACAGGATTTTTAAGATTTTCACGTATTTTGTCCTCCAAAAAAGGAGGAGCATGGACCCACCGGTGCAATCCATGGACCTCCCCTGTACTTCTTTTGCGGCGCGCTGCGACAGCCTGTGTGCAGCTCGAGATTGCCTCCATCGCTAGCGAGTTTAGTCATGCAACATTGCAGCGACCAAGCCATTCTTTCAAAAAAAACAGGATTTTGCGAGTTTTCCGCCCGCTTCCATTGACATCGATCAGGGGTGCAATCGCGGGAAGAATCGCTACCCGGACCACGCAAACCGGGCGCGTTGCCCTCGCCAGTTGCTGTTGACCGCATGCTGACGACGACGGCGGCGAAGCCGGCCAGCCGCGCCCGATCCGTGCGCGCTGGCGCCGCTGTGGGCATCGCACCGCAAAACAATGCGCGAAGACGCGCCGCAAGTGAATGAGTCGCGTCGGGCCAAC